>JAQCEA010000001.1 GCA_027620495.1 Pseudomonadota bacterium
AAAAAAAGAATTTGTGGCAACCCTGATTGAAATTCATCAACGAGCAGAAATAATGAAGGGCAAAGAATTATCAACTACGCCCTACTCTGCTTTTTTTCACTCTAGTTATTTTTTGCAGAATCTACATGAAAAGGTGGGGATTTTTCTGGATGAACCACTGGTACGTGAACAATCGAGAGCTGATCAAATAAAAACGGAAAAACGTTGGCAAAATGAAAATATGGGTGAGCGTTACCTTTTTGTTGTTGATGACTTCAAAAGGTTAATTTCATTGGGCTTGCCACTGACTAATTTACCCTCACAATTTTTTAAATATCACAAATACCATTTGTGGGATAGGTTTATTATATTTCAAATAGGCGCAGCAATTGAAATTGCGCAAAAAAACGATCCAATATTAATCAACAATTACAAACCAAGGTTTCTTCAAAATTGGCGACGCATTGAGACAATGGCAACCATGCTTGATAAATCTGAAATCCAAAAATGGTTAATAATAGTAACTAGAAACGCTCAAGCCCAATGTGATCTGCTACTCAGCAATCCTCATGACAACAAAATTCTTGGATTAATTACTGACACGCGCAAATATCTTACCCTGGGTTGCTACGACTATAAATTAGATTACGCAGAGCAGAAAATTTTCCGCACGGACGCATAACTTTCCGTATCTTGGAATAATTCAAGAAACAATTGAGAATGAATTGTTACAGCGATATGTCAAATTATTGCACTTAATGATTTAAACTCTTTTTTGATAAGCCATAACCTAACCACTCCCGACCACAGCTAATGATTTACAAAAAATTTAACGACGGCTAAAATGTGCAAAGCTAGTCAATGAAGTGTCATATCACAACAAACCGCCCGTTAAAGGAGCCCGCTCGATCCATGCCGAGAATACAACGAAGAAGCGAGCTCAATAGCTACACGGACACTGCGTTAATCTTTAATATGAAATACTAAGGTTTTATTTTTGAGTAGTAGGTTGATTTATAGAAAACAAAGTCATGTTGCAAAGCCGTTAATACGGACTCCCAATCGTCAGGTCGAGATTGCCGAATCAAGAAACAATTGGGGTACCAATTTGTAATTTTTCGATTTGCGCCCCAGCGCCAATCTGGGCGATAGGCTAACAACACAGTTGTTGGAATGCCGAGCGCGCCTGATAAATGAGCAACACCTGTGTCGACGCTTATAACTTGGTCAAGATGTGTGCATATCGCCGCCGTATCGGAAAAACTTTCAAGCGCCTCACCAGGTGCGATGATTTTATCACAACTGTCAACAAAAGCGCGCTCATCATCAGACAACTCCTTTTGCAACACAACAAAGCTGGCATGTTGTGGCAGTAGGGCAACCAGTGCTTTCAGGTCAAAACTGCGGTTTTTATCATTTGCATAACTTCGACTACCCCGCGCCACAATACCAACCTTTGGCCCAGCCATCTGACCAATAAACGCGCCCCATTTTTTTAAATGCTTATCTGAGGCATACATATAGCTATCAAATTGAGGCACCGTATCGATCATTGTGCTAAAAGCCAGTGGCAGGCTCATCAACGGACAATGAAAATCATGCTGCGGCGGTGTGTGTCCCGGTGCGATGACTTCTGCGCCAAGCCCCATGCCCTTGACAAGTTCGATCAATGGCACTTGGCACTGGATGATTAGCTTCACATCCGGTGCAAATAATTTTGCATAGCGGATAAATTGGATCGTGTCGCCAAAACCGCCCTCAGCAAATAACAAGATCGTTTTGCCTGACAAAGGTTCTTGACCCAACCATAAACGGCTATCAAATTTTCGCTTTTTCAGCTGGATTTGTGGATGTTTCCATCTGGTTTCATATAGCCTAAACCCCTCTTCATACCTGCCGAGGGTCAGTAAAACATGCGATTTATTCCATTGCGCATCAATGTTGCCGGGATCAATGCAAAGCGCTGTATCAAAACAATCTAAAGCCGAATCCAAATTCATTAATGAATGTTCCGCCAAGCCTTTATTAACATGGGCCGCCACCATCTGGGGAGCGATGGACAGCGCCTGATCAAAATAATTTTTTGCGTCTTCATGAATGCCAAGGGCGAGATAGGCAGACCCAATATTAAAATTAATTTGCGCCGAATTATCACCGAGTTTTTTTGCCTGCAGTAACGCGCCAAGTGCTTGCTCTGGCCGCTTTTGCAGGAGCAATATATCACCCGTCAGGCTATGGATCGCTGGCTGGTTGGGCGCCAGCGCAAGCGCGCAATTGATAAAATCCAGCGCGTCATCAAGCCACCTTAAACTGCGCGATGCAAGGGCGGCAAACAACAAGGTTTGAATATGCTGTGGGTCACGGGCCAGTAATTCATGACAATATTGCAAAGCTAATTTGGCATCACCCTGTTGCAGGCAATGTTTGACCGATGACACATCAATCTGCCCAGCAGGTTCAGTATGTGGGTGTTTTACTTCATCCATCAAAATAACCGGCCCTCATTGACGATTGGGGGATGTAACGGTGCGACTACCAACCAAATATTTTGCAAACCATATGCCAACAGACAGCCACGAAACTGCCACTAAAGAAAATGCGGCCCCGAAGGGCCGCATTAAAAGTGAGTGGATAGCCAAGCTCTTTTTACAAGAGCTTTTTGTTATTATGACTAGTTCAACAGTTGCAGAATTGATTGCTGGGCTTTATTGGCCTGTGCCAGCATGGCTTGGGCCGCCTGGTTGAGAACTTGTGCCTTGCTCAACTCAGTTGACTCATATGCAATGTCAGCGTCATTAATCCGTGAGCGTGCAGCTTTTGTGTTCATCACAATGTTCGACAGGTTGCTGATGGTGTGTTCCATTCGCGACATGGTCGCACCAAGGTCAGACCGCTCAAGGTCAATCCTTACCAATGCACCATCCACTGCTGTCAGCATTTTTAGAGAATTGGAGACATTCAACACATCCAACTCTGAAACAGAACTTAATGATGCACCTGAAGGGTTGCCCGAGAATAAGCCGCCGGGTGCTGAAATTGCTGTTGTAATTGTGCTGTCAGTTGGATGAGTTAGAGTAATGTCGACATATGCCGCTGTATATCCAACTGCAGTTGGGTCAATAGAACTGTCGATCAGATAATCTTGAACTGAAATGACATCTCCATAATTAAATCCAGATCCCATGTTAAGAATGCGGACAGGTGTTGTAATACCGCCGGCACCATCAGTTCTGAATTCAATGGTCATGCCAGTTGCACTGCCATTTGCACCACCGCCGGCGAGGGCTACACTGGATCCAGTAGTATCTGGCACGACTACCAAGCTGGTGATTTCGTTGGTGGTCACCGTCAGCGCTCCTGCACTATTAGCATTCGTCTGGTTCACAGTTGCAAGCGGAGCAACATCGGTTCCTTGAGCGTCAGTTGATACTGAAAACACAAATGGTGAGTGAAATTTAATCGTTCCTGAAACTCCAACCGTATCTGGATCAGTTCCCGCAGTTAGCTCGATGGGAGAATATAAACTCGTAGTTGTGGCGGTGCCACCACTGTCAGTAAATACCGAAGTGCCATCAGTCAAATTGGCATAATCTTCATCTGCGCCAGAAATATTCATTGTAGGGCCGGTCACACCAACAAGTGCATAATTTTCGACAACGATATCATAGCCATCATCGGAAATCAGGGTCATGGTTGATTTATCAATGCTCAGTGACGCAGTAATACCAGTTTTGCCTGAAGTGCCATTAATCGCTGCAGCAAGTTCCGACAGATTAGCCGACTGACCAGATGCTATGCCAAAGTCAACATTAGCCGCTATCAATACAGCAGTTTCATTTTTACCATAAAGGTTAAATGACACTGTATCAGGTGCTGCCGCACTGCCAGCCGTAAGCTCAGAAAATGTAACATTCATACGTGTCTGCGCATCTGCATAGACACCAGTTTCACCCTTGCGTGCAGTGATCGCCGCAGCAATTTCTCTGGCACTCGCACCACCATTAATATCAATCGTTGCGTTGCCCACATTTCCGTATATTGTCAGGTCTTCACTTTCGACGATTTTTGAAGTTAAACCAGCCTTGTTGTTGGCGACAGATGGAAAGGCAGCAGGAAAGAATGTTGAGCTTGAATTTTTCAATTGGTCCGTGTCGACAAGATACTCGCCTAAACCAGTTGGATCCACATTTTCGATAGACAATATGGCCGAGTCACCGGGTTGGAATCCAATTTGGAAGGCAGTATTTGTAAAATCACCATTGAGCATTTTCACCGCGTTAAACGTACTGTTTTCAGCAATACGTGCCAGTTCAAGCTGAAGCTGTCCAACTTCATTTTGGATCGCTTGTCTGTCCTGGCCGGTATACACACCGTTGGCCGCCTGCACCGCAAGTTCACGCATCCGGTGAAGGATCGATGACACCTCACCCAGCGCGCCTTCTGCTGTCTGTGTCAAAGACACCGCATCAGCTGCATTTCGGATCGCGGCTTCAAGACCTTTGACCTGCGAAGTCATGCGGTTAACCAATGATGCACCTGCGGCATCGTCAACAGCATTATTAATGCGCAAGCCCGATGAAATGCGTTCTAACGCCTGATTCATCGCGTCTTCTTTATTGCGAAGATGATAGAGGGTGGTAACCCCTGCCATATTTGTATTGATCTTACTCATTGTACTAGCCAATCCAAAATTTTTGACACTACAGATTTTCTGCAATCTGCGTGCCAAGTTTTGTTAATGGTGAAATTCGACACAAAATTTCGTACCGAAGAGGCAATTGAAACATCAGCTAATTGCGGTGGTGGAACGACTAGACTGTCGCGGCCGACCATAAATTGCATATATCTTGTTAACATTTCGATTGCCTCAAAAGTTTGACATTTCCCTAATCCCAGCAATATCCATGCCAATTTTCGCCCCATGCAAAATGCCAAAAAAAACGGGGGACATCCCCCCGCTTGAAAACGCTCTAAAATGACACAATCTATTGGTAAAAGGCGCGTGCCGCTTATCTGATATAATCAAACAAGCTCTGCTGGCCAATTTTTGCAAAAGCCGCTTGGGCCGCATTGAGATTGGTCAATTGTGCCTGAAGGTTGGTCACCAGCTCTGCCAGATCCGCATCACCCAAACGTGACACATCTTTATCCACGGCCAATTTACGCGCCCCAATCACATCTGACTGGGTTGCGCTTTTGCTGAGCTGGCCACCAACATAAGCGCGCTGCAGGGATAAATTATCGATGGCTGACTGGATATTGCCAATGCTGGCAGAAATGAGCTGGTCTGAGTCAGTCATTTTTAACGCTTTTGTGGTGGCAACACCGTCACCATCACGGCCAGTAAATGTCATATAAGACGTGACCTGATCATTGGCTGAATCGGTGCCCTCAATTTGGACATTTCTGATGGTGATATTGCCGTTTTGATCATCTTGCAGGGCAATTGAAAACCCGTCGGGGCTGACCATGGCCGTTGTGCCGGTTTGCGCAGATACCGCATTGATGGCATCAACAAGATTTTGCAATCCGCCCTCATTAATCGAGGCGCTGATATTCGCTGACCCAAGGCTACCATGAAGATCAAATGACCATTCTTCCATCCGGCTTGGCAATTCAAAATCCAGCTCCGCATACCAGTTGGCATTAGCCTCTGACACAATGGCTGAGGCACTTTCCACCGTATTAATTGTACTATCCACAATATCAAACAGGCTGCGGCGGGTGCCGTCTGTATCAACCCGCATAAACGCAGAACCGCCATCAATATTGGTGGCCACTGTCATGTTTTCTGAAATCTGCAGATGGTTCTGTCCGCGGTTGCCAAGATATTCAACCCGGCCATCAACACCCATTTCAAATGGTCGACTGATCCCATTATAGCCGCCAAAAATACCAACACCATTGGCATCTGTTGTATTGGCAAGGCCAAGAAGCACCTCTTTCAACTGCTTCATTTCTGTTGAAATGGCAAGATGGCCTTCTTCATTTAACGCGCCATTTCTGGCCATTGTGCTGAGTTCGCTAAAACGTACCAGAACATTAACCGTTTCTTGCAAGGTTTGGTCAGTGATATTGAGCCGGGTTTCTGCCGCATCAATATTGCGCTGAAACTGTGACAGTAATTTACTTTGCTCTTTTGCCACCGATAAATTAACCGCGGCAACTGGATCATCTGACGCACGCAAAATGCTCTTGCCAGTCGAAATACGTTCCTGAGCATCAGCAATATTGGCATTCAGCTTGCCGAATTGATTAATCTGTTGCTGATTAAGTAACTTTGTACTCACCTGCATAATTTATCTCCTAAACCACTTCCATGAGTGATTGAAATAATTCACGCGCTGTCGACAAAATTCTGGCTGATGCCTGATAGGCTTGCTGAAATTCAATAAGGGCCGCTGCTTCACTATCAAGATTCACCCCGGCGAATTCTGCTTCGGCTTCACGGGCGGCCATCAAATTTTCTTCCTGCACCTCAACCGCAATCTTGCTTGACTGCACAGATGATCCAACCTCTGCAATCATCGCGCCAAACATTTCCTGAAACCCTAAATTTCCAGCTTCGTTTTTATTGCCCTTTTCCAGCGCAATGATCAGATCAAGGTTGCGCCCGTCACTAGAACCGGCCGCATCTTGTTGCAGGGTAAATTTGTCACCATCTTCCGCCCGGCCATATAGCGTAAATTCAAATCCACCATAGCTTGTTTGTCGGTCACCACTGACTACACGTGTTGCCAATGAATGCTGGGTATCAGCATCCCAGATTTCAATCATATTGCCGGACGTGCCAACCGTACGAATTTCATAGGTTGTGGTGTCTTCAACCATAACGGGCGTACTATATTCAGCGCCAAGGCTTCTGGCCCCGGCCCCTGTCGCAAAAACCAGCAAATCTTCAAATGGCAAATCATCCATCGACACGCGGCTACCCGCAATGCTTGTGGCGGTGGCGGTCATTTCAAAGGCGACATTATCGGTAGATTTTACTTTGATCGCACCATTTTGAAGACTGACCTCGCGATCGGCTGTTTTAAAGCCAAGCGCATTAGACGGGCTGTCAATGACCATACTATTGGCACTGGCATCATATTCGGCAATCAACCGGCCAGTTGTTGCCGTGGCGGCCTCCCAACGCAATGTCAATCCGGCGACAGATGACGGGCTTGTTGTGATCACACCGCCCATGCTCAATGACACTGTGACATCGGTTGTATCAAAGTTTAGCGTTAGATCATCCATCCCCGCTGACAGGGTGATGACCTGCCCAGCCAGACGGTTTGTTGAATTTGTTAGGCCAAAACTAGCCGCACCAGTGCTGTTGCCCGAAATTTCGGTATCACTGGCCACGCTCAAAACCGCACCAGACAAAGACCCGCCGCCGAAAATCTGTAACCGGCTATCACTGTCAAAATAGGCAGTGACACGGCCAGCTTCGGGGCCGCTAACAACCACCTCTCCATCCTGCATTTGCAGCTGATACATCTGATCATCAAATTTAATGGCAACTGATGTGCCGTCGGCGGGCAGGCTTCGCGCCGCCACTTCAGATTCCAGACCAAATTGTGTTTGCGGCACAATTTGATTGAGGTCATTAAAACTAAAGGCCTCAACGGTAAACACCTCGCCAACAACATCCGCTGTCAAGGTCACGCCATAAACCGGCGCTGTACCAGATGTTGTCGCGGTTATGTCAAGGCCTGCATTATTAACAGCGCGCACGATGGCGGCTGTTACATCAGCTTCACTGCTTGCCGCGGTACCCAACCCGTCAATATCATTCAAATCAACAGCCACTGATTGCCCGTTTATTTGCAATGTCACTGTATCATCGGCTGGCACCACCGCTTCAGTGCGCTGGAAACTATAGGTTACAACTTGCGCGGCAGAGGCGGTTACCCCAGCAGATAATGATGCCAGCGGTGCCTGATCGCGCAATTCCTTAATCAAAGCCGCATTGACGGTGTCACTTGAAATCACCGATAGATCACTTGCATTGACAGTGGCGGTAAAGGAAATGTCACTTCTGCCCGTAGGCAGCGTTATGCCATATGTGGCTGTCGGCGAGATCGCACGCAGGCCGTCCAGACCAGAACCACCACTTTCAACCGTTGTATTTACATCAAATGTTACTAATTTAGTGTCACCAGTTGCATTTGATTTGATATTGGCAAAGCCACCAACAGCGGCATTTTGCTGTGCGTTCAATGTGCCGGATGTTGTGGTGAGGCTAAAGGCATCTGATGACACCATCGAAATGCCACCTGAAAAACGCGCCGCATCAATGGTCGCGTTATTCACTGTTGCCCCGAAACTGACCATGCTGTTTGATGCCAGGCTGGCCACTGTCAGGGTCATATCATTCACGCCATCTGTACCGCCAATGGCCGATCCCAAGACCGTGATGGTGTCATTCACATCATAACCATCACCAGCATTATTGACGGCAATGGTGGCAACACCGTCTGCCATGGTGATGTCAAAAGACGCCCCAGTGCCAAGCCCGGATGTTGTGGTTGGTGTAATTGTTGTTTGGGCTTGAGATATGCCAGGGGCAAACCCACTTGCGGTCGCGCCAGTGATCACACCATTGGCATTCACCGATGTCACCGTGATCGTCACATCATGCGTTGTGCTGCTGCCACCAACAAGCGTGCCGTCGATGGTAAAACTGTCGCCAACGACATAGGGGCTGGCGGCGCCCGCCCCACCAGATGTGATGGTCAAACTATAGGCACCGGATGTATCACGCGCTAGGTTCAGATCAGCACCTGCACCTGATGCAGATGTTGTTGACACAGTGGCACCGGCCACCAATGCGTCGGTCACTACATTTGTTGTTGTCAGTGCAGTTTTGAATGCACCAGTTGCATTCACTGTCCCTACTGGAGTTGATAAGGCAACGGCATCTTTATCTACCAACCGGCCAAAAAACTGGGGGCTATTATCACTGAGATGACTAATCGCGATATCATCGCCAGCATCACTGGTCAGTATGATCCGGCTATTATCGCTGGCAACAACCGCGGTAATTCCGGTGTCAGCGTTGACCTTATTAATAGCAATGGCCAGATTGCTGAGATTTGTTGTTGTCACATCAGCTGAAATTTCAATGGGGATACGGTTGGCCGCTTCTAATTCAAACGTCACCACACCATTAGCTTGAAAGTCGAACAGCTCTACCCTTGTATTGGCATCAGCCCGAATGCCACTATTTTGCAAAACCGCATTCATTGACGCCGCCGCCGCCGCCGCAGAGGCACCCGCATCAATATCAATCGCGTGCGTGGCCCCATGCGATAGACCCACCGTCATCGTATAGGCGCTTGTTGCATTCGCTGGCAAAATTGTACTGCTTTGTGCCAGCGCCGGTGCCACCCCATCGCTGCCAATTTCTAATTCATACATGCCGCCGGAAAAGCTGACATTCATATCAATGCCGCGGTAGGCATTATCAGTATAGTTCAGATATTGCGCGTTATAAACAGCCGAGTCATCAAACCCATTGGCGCTTGTCATAAATTCGGTGATCTGTGCATCGGTAAATCCGACCCCTGCCAAATGCCGACCCTCGCGGGTAAAAATTTGCAAATCTGAGGCATTAACCGCGGCCGATACCGCCGCGGTTGTCACGCCAGCACCTGTTGAAAGTGTGGGAATACCCAGACTTGAGGTATCAAAATCACCAGAGGCCGAAGTCACCGTGAGGCTGCCCCCGTGGCCGCTAGCCATCATGCCAAGGTCTGCCAATGACAAGTTGGCTGAACTACGCAACAAACCGCTATTCAGAACAGACGCAATATCTTTGGCATCTTGCCAATAATTGCCCGAAGTATCATTTGGATAGGCCGCCGCATAGGAAATATCAAAACTGTGCGGCCCGTCATTGCTGGACCCAACACGCGTAAATGACAGGTTTGTCACATTTTGCAAGGCCAGATCAGATACCTGAAATTTCGCCGATGCTTGTTTGGTAAAAGATGCCAAATCAACCGTTTTGGTCCCAGCCGGTATCATTGTCACCAGCCCATCTCGGATAAATTCTTTGGCCTCAACCGGGGTCAATGAATTGGACAATGTATCGGCAATGGATTTGGTTTCCGGATAAACAGATGGTTCTATCCGTGTAACATCTAGCGTGGCCTCGCTTTTATTTGTATTGGCGGCTGTGACAAGATCCGGGCTTGCCGCGGCAAAATCCTGTGGGCGTGCCAGCAAAAACCGCATATTAGCCGCCGCATTTTTGCCCGGCACAATTTCAAAACTATTGCCATTGACCGCGGGGCCGGTTACCCGTAATTCAAAACCGGGGCCTTGCAGTAAAGATTTGCCCGAAATTGTTTCCGGCAAATCTGGCCCAGTTAAATCCCACATATCACGCTGTTGGTCATAGGTGACAGTCATCGCTGATGGCGGCAAGATGGTTGGATCAGTAACAATGATTTCGGCGTCAACCTCAGCTGGGTTTGCTGGACTTTTTTGGATAGCTACCGAGGCGGCCGAAAACATATCAAGGCCGCGCAACCCATCCATGGCAACACCGCGGCGATGCTGTGCGTTTAAATCTGTGGTGATTTCTGTTGCCAGTTGGTCAACCTGCCTGATGACTGTATCGATCGTCTCATAGGCCTGACTCAAACCTGCAATCATGCCGGCCGACAATTGGCTTGTTGGCGTTTTTGACGATAGTGGATTTAGGATGATCTGCAATCCACCAATGCGGTCGGGGCGCTCCATAAAGCCGATGGCCGTTACCTTCCTTCCTTCAACAAGACTTGGGCCGACACCAGATGACCCGATTGTCAAATTAGCGATCCCACGGTCCGTATAGCTGACCGAAACATCGGCAAGCGCAGAAATATCTTCGATCAGACTATCGCGCAAATCCAAAAATGAGTTTGGTGATTTGCCACTTTGACCAGATGACATAATCCGTTCATTGACTGATGCCAACTCTTTGGTCAGCAGGTTCAGCCCGTCAACAGCTTGCTGCATTTGCGCAATGGTTGACGTCTTGAATTTATCAAGCTGTAAATAGGTTGAATTAAATGCGGCCGCCAGACTGCGGCCCTGCTCTAGTGCCACGGCACGAGGCGCCAGATCACTTGGTGCGGCAGATACATCACTTAATGAACGGAAAAAATTGCCGATCTGTGTGCCAAGATCAGCATCGGCAGGCAACAACATATTTTCAACTTGTTGTAGTTGTTTAAAATAGCTGTTCATCCGTTCAAAATTCGCATTTGCCGATAATTTGCGATCGGCAAGAAATGCGTCAAATGAACGATTGATATCGGCAACCCGAACCCCAAGGCCAGCCTGATTGGCAAGTGTCGTTATCCCGCCTTGGCTTGCTGTTACTTCCTGCAGGTCAGCTTCGCGGCGGACATATCCGTCGGTATTTATGTTGGCAATATTCTGGCCGGTTACCGCCAGCGATTGGCGGTAAGCCTGAATTGCACTTTTTCCAACATCAAATAGACTTGGCATCGGGTTATCAGTCCTTACCCGCCTGACTTGTCATTGACAAGGCCGCCAAATTGGGCAACCAAGGCTTCGGCAATGCCAAGATTCATTTGTTGCGACAACTGCTTTGCACGTTCCTGATCAAGCATTTCGGTATAGGTATCCCCGGCTTCGCTTCCTAAAATATCATCAGCCAATTTGGCTGAACGTGCCTGTTTCAAAAGCTGGAGGATAAACAGCGCTTCAAACTGTTCGGCCGCGGCTTGCAAATCGGTTGGCCGGTCGTCAGCTTGTGCCAAACTGGCCGCCATCTTTGGGCTGATTGAGGCTAGTCCATCCATAAGCATCTCCCCCTAGATCACAATCAATTCAGCGCGCAAAGACCCGGCTTCGCGCAATGCTTCTAAAATGGCGACAAGGTCGGATGGGCTGCCACCCACCGAGTTCAACGCATCAACAATTGATGACAGTTCAACACCGGGGTCAAAAACAAAGGTGCTTGCCTGTTCCTCGGTTACGGTTATTTGTGTGTCTGGGTTTGCTATCGCCGCCCCATCTGCAATCGCCGCCACCCCATCTGCAATCGCCGCTGTCTGGGTTTGCGTGACCTGAACATCTTCTTCGACTTTAACCGTGAGAGACCCATGCGTTACGGCGGCTGGTGAAACACGCACATCACCGCCAATCACAATCGTGCCGGTACGGGCATTGACCACAACTTTGGCACGCGGCCGGTCCGGTTCAACTTCGATATTTTCAAGCAGGCTGACAAATGACACTTTTTGTGCCGGGTCCATTGGCGCACGCACTTTAACCGTTGTTGAATCAAGCGGCACGGCAACACCATCACCAAACACATCATTAATGGCCTCGCTGACTTTTGTCGTCGTGCTAAAGTCACCCTGATGCAAATTCAGCATGATATTTTCATCGGTTAAAAATGGCGTATCAATCATCCGCTCTACGCTGGCACCGCCGGGGATACGTCCGACGGTCGGAATATTTACCGTTAATGATGATCCGTCACCCCCTGCAACGCCTAAGCCGCCAACCATCAAATTGCCTTGTGCCACCGCATAGGTTTCGCCATCAGCACCCAGCAAGGGCGTCATCAGCAATGTACCGCCGCGCAATGATTTTGCCTGACCGGCGGTTGATACAACAATATCCAGCCTTTGGCCGGGTTTAATAAAAGGCGGTAATTCGGCTGTTACAATCACAGACGCCGCGTTCTTGCCATTAATATTGGCCGCATCGGTGACCACGCCAAACTGGCTGATCATGGACTGCATGGCTTGTTGTGTCAGGCTTGCATTGCCGTCACCCGTGCCAGCAAGGCCAACAACCAAACCATACCCAACAAGCTGGTTTGACCGTACACCAGCAATCGATGTCAGATCTTTTAAACGATCGGCCTGCACGGCAGATGACACAGCAAGACTAGCCAGCAAAGCAACAAAGATAAATTTCAGACGGCTTATCATTTATGTGATCCTGGCAGCACAGCGTTTAAAATGGAGAGATGGCGCGCATAAATTGGCTCAGCCATCCGGGCTTTGACGCATCAGCCAGATGGCCAGACCCTGTGTAGCGAATTTGCGCATCGGCCAGCCGGGTCGATGACACAATATTTGTGGCGGAAATATCTTCTGGGCGGACAATGCCTTTTACCCGTACATATTCATTGCCATTGTTAAGGGTAATTTCTTTTTGGCCTGCCACTTCCATATTGCCATTTGGAAAGACGCGAGTGACCGTCACCGCCAGCGACCCGGTAAAGCTGTTTGACTGAGCAGCGTTGCCAGCACCAGAAAATGTTCGGTTTGTCCCAGCTGTTAAACCGCCGCCATTCACCCCGCTATCATCTGTAGCAAACCCGCCTGTAAGGATATTTGGCAGGCCCGTTGGCAGGGTTACGGCAAAGGCATCAGCCTTGCTTGAGGCCGCGGTTTGCGCCTTGGTCGCCGCAAAAATTTCGTTAAAGGTAACCGTTAAAATGTCACCAACACGGCGCGCCCGCTGGTCTGTAGCAAAAAGCCCACTTTGCCCAGCGCGGAAAATTGCCCCATTTGCTGGTTGTTCGCTGGCCAGACTCACGGCTGGGTCGACCGGTTCAAACGCTTGACCTTCAAGCTGGGATACATAAGTGGAACAACCACCCAAAGTCTGCGTCAATAGAGCGGCAACCACAAATTTTGATGCGAATGATGACATAATAACGCCCCTCTACCCTAGTCAGACGTTACACATTCTGCGCCAGATAACGCATCATTTCGTCAACAGATGTGATGGTTTTTGAACTCACCTCATAGGCTCTTTGCGTTTCAATCATATCGACCAGCTCTTGCACCACATTAACGTTGGAACTTTCCAGTGCGCCTTGCACGGTTCGGCCCATGCCTTCTGCAAATGGCGCCGCAACGATGGGCGCACCGCTAGCCGGTGTTTCCATCAGCATGCTCTCTCCATTTGGTTGCAGACCCTGCCTATTAGGAAAATCAGCAAGCGTGATCTGGCCAACTTCTTCGGCATCAACCGCGCCTGGCAACTGCACAGTCACAATGCCGTCAGATGCAATATTGATCGACAGGGCCTCTGGCGGAATGGTGATTTCAGGCTGCAGGGGATAGCCGCTGGCAGTCACCACCGTGCCTTCAGCATTTCTAGAAAAGGCACCGCTTCTCGTATAGCCAACCCGGCCATCTGGCAATAACACTTGGAAAAACCCATCACCCTCAATCGAAATATCAAGTGAGTTGCCTGTGTTGATCAAGCTGCCTTGTGTATGCAGTTTGCTGGTATTGAGAAGGCGCGTACCGGTACCAACAGAGAGGCCAGAAGTAAGGCTGGTATTTTCTGACGTATTGTCGCCAGCACCGCGTAAAATCTGGTAAAGTAGCGATTCAAAATTGGCGCGATCCGCCTTAAAACCGGTGGTATTCACGTTTGCCAGATTGTTGGCAATCACCTGCATTTTAATTTGTTGTGAATTCAGGCCAGTTTTGGCGACATGCATGGCAAATGTAGACATTTCGCTGAGAGCTCCTTACCTCAAACATAGAGCTTCTACTCAGCAATAACTGTGCCAAATATTGGTTTAGCCGTTTGGCAGTTTTAATAAGCTTGCGCCTGCTTCATCCAATTGTTTTGCAAGTGAAATCAACTTCACATTCAGCTGATATTGCTTCTGAATATCAACATTATTGACCAATTCATCAAACACACTGACGTTGCTTGCTTCCAGATAACCCTGTTTTAACCGGACATTTTGGTCTGCGTTGAATTCCTCGCGGACAAAGCCGCCCTCCGGGCGAATGGTGCCATCCGTATCTTTTTTCAGATTGAGCCCCTCACCTGATGAGGCGGCAATCTGGTTGACCAATTGCCTGACACCAGGTTCGCCCCCTAGTGGTTGGATAAACACTTGACCATTTTCGGCAATGAAAATTTCTCTAAAAGGCGGAATCGTCATCGGAACAAGACTGGTATCCAAAACGATGTCGCCAGACCGGTTGATCAGCGTTCCGTCAAGCGAAATAGTGAAATCACCGCGGCGGCTCATACCTAATTCACCGGCCTGATTTTCAATGATAAAATAACCATTACCCTCGATCGCCACATCAGTTTGTTGCTCGGTTAAGCGCATTTCACCTTGTTTGGATGAAAATAGCCCGGGTTCACTCTTCTTTGAAAATACCCGTGTTTGAAGCTGGTTGTCCGATTGCAGATAAACCGAACCAAACCGCCCGCCAATTTCATCCCCGCGATAACCAGCCACCTGCGCATTTGAAAGATTTTGCGCACTTGTTGCTTGTTTCAGCCGCGCTGAATGCATCGAGTTTAACGCTGTGTGGATTAATTTATCCATGTCTCTCTATCTCGCTAGATGGCTTTGGTACTATGACTATCGGATATTGATGATCGTCGTGGTCAGGGTTGTTGTTGTTTCAATCGCTTTGGCAGAGGCTTGGAAGTTTCGCTGCGCCGTGATCAAATTCACCAATTCTTCGGTAATATCTACATTTGAGCGTTCCAGCGAACCTGAAAGGATATTTCCGTAGCCTTCTGAACCGGCCTCACCAACTTGCGCGGCACCAGAAACGGCTGTTTCCACATAGGTCGCGTTACCAATTTGTTTCAAACCATTTTGGTTGTTAAAGTTTGCCAAAACGATCTTGCCCAACGGGTTATTTTGGCCATTTGTGTAGTTCGCACGAATGGTACCGGATGCATCAATTTCCAAACCATCCAGTCGGCCAGAGGTAAAACCATCCTGTTCCACATTCAACACCGAAAATGGCTGGGCAAACTGTGTTGATTGCCCAAAATCAATATCCAGTGCGATTGAAAAGCCTTCTTCCTGGCGTTCGTAATGCACCAGATTTTTCGGGCTGATGATGCGACCACCATTATCAAAAGTCAGTTCGCCTTCATCAATATAAAGCGGGTAATAGCCGGTCACCAGATTATCAGGCGGTGTTGTGACAACATTGCCTCTGGCATCCACATAAAGCGCAACCCCATCTTCATTGGTGGCTTGCACAAGATTATAAATTTGCGGCACCGTACCCACACCCAAGGCTACGTCATCTAGACCAAACCGCGCCGCACTTTTAACCTTAATGGTCGAGCTGTTGCCGGTGGTGCCGGTGGTAAAGGTGAAGTTGTTCGATGTTGAGTCATATTTCACCGTTACGCCACCAACCGTATCCCCAGTTACTGGGTCCTGAATTTGGTTAATCCGGCTTTGCAAAGCTTCGGCCAATGTAGATCCAACGTAAAAGCCAGTTGGAATTTCAATCACACCGCTGATACCATTTACTGAGACGTTAAAAATATTTTCGCCATTGGCATTAGTCATGCGGAACACGCTGGTCAAATCTTCATTTGCCGCGTCACCAATTGATACCGCTGCCGTTGAGGCCAGACCAGTCCCAGCTGTGGCAATCATATCATTTTTAGACACGCCGACAGACATAAGGTGGTTATCCCCACTAAAATGATCTGTTGCATCAATGATTGACCCATCTTCTTCTGACAAAGAATAGCGTCCAACCACAATGCCCGACGCTTTTTGCTGTGAATCCACCCCCAACGCACCATTAGCTTCAATTAGTTCGCCGGTGGTACCACTTGCAAAAGTAAATGTCTGCGTGTCACTATTGTATTTAACGGTGACACCATAGCGCTTGTCGTTCAATTGAATTTCTTCACCATCAGCTACAAACGGCTCCGTGCTTAATACTTCACCACCTCGGATTAAAACTGTGGAAGCATCATCCTGGGTTGGAATACCAAGGTTGTTTGTAGATTCAGCGTTTGTTGATCCAAAAACAGAAAACGAGTTGAAATTACTTTCCGTCCCTGTTCCCAAAATAGTTCTGTCGACAGTAAACTCCAGCTTTTGGGTATTTTTATTATAGATGACTTTGATAGCTGGGGCTTTCTCATCAACCCAATCAGTCTTAGTGGTCAAATCATTTGCGCTTCCACTGGTACGCAACCCAAGAATATCAAGAGAGTCTAAGGTAGAGTTGCCAATTGCCTGCGTTATTGTGAATTGAGCACTGTTAATACTTAGAATTCCATCAATAGATGTAACAGTGAACACAATATCGTCTGTTGTTGAAGTGCCACCGGTGAGACTTGCACCGTCAATTGTGATTTGATCTCCCACAATATATCCACTTCCAGCAGTGTTTAGTGATACTGTAGCGTTGCCACTTGCATCAATATCAACATCAAATGTTGCCCCTGTTCCAGAACCGCCTGTGGTTGCAAGATTTGTGAGGCTTAGCGATGCAAGACCACTGCCATTGCCAAATGTATGAGTTCCAGTCATAGCCATTTGCGAATTGGTATATGCATGTTTGTTTGCATCACCAATTTCGCGAATTACAATTTTTTCACTGCTGAAATTTACCTGAGCTCCTTCATAAACGTTGCTTGAGCCCTCAAAAAACGCCTCAACAGACTCTGACTCATCGCTCATCACATAAATATCTGTTTCCGTGAGCGCAAAACTATCATCTGGGAAGGACAAGCCTGTCGTGTTAATGGTAATACTTGATCCACTTACGTTGCTGACGGTGAATTCACGGCCATTAATGTAAGATGCCGCGGTTGCATCAGCGGTTGTGAAATCACCGGCAATTCTGATTTTCTCATTGATTGAGATATTGCTTGGCGCTGATGCGAAATTAATTGTCATCGTATTTTGCGTTGCATCAAAAGACACAGTCGTACCCGTCGTATTAACCTGTGTCTTATTATCATAAACGCTCAGATTTGGACGTTTACCTTGATAGGAATAAACCATGTACCGATCGGTTACACTTGTTGAGGCTGTGGTTGGTGTGCTTGACGTCGATTTAGCGTGCTTGAGATTCACGATCTGAGTTTCAGTGAGGATGCCGTCCATTTGAGTTCCAACAGATCGAGCAAACAACTGATTGGCGACGCCCAATGCACTGGCTCCATCAACAACGTCAGTAGTTGCGTCAACAGCATAATCATTCAATGCCGAGTTTATTTTGGCTTGGGCATGAGCAAGAAACTGCTCTCTGGTAAAGTCAGGTGACGCGCCTGTTAAAGTAATACCTTCAACCGTTGACACATAGCTATCAGATAGTAAATCAACCGAAACAGCCGTCGCCAAACCAGTCGATGACCCATCAGCATTGAGCTTAAACAGGTTGATGCTGAGTGTATCATCAACATTCTGCACAACCTGAATTTTGCTGTCGTCCCCATAAGCAGCATTGATCGCCCGCTCAACTTCAGCTGCTAATTGTGTGGCGTTATATTTGCCAGGGCGCAAATCGATATTTACTGGTTGGTCTCCATTATCAACATTTACGGTTAAGAAATTCTTGCCCCAATAGACGCGGCTATCAGCATCGCCACTTTCCCGGGTCGCATTGAATTGAATTGGATCAGTGACGATTTCAACAAGTCGGTCACCTTCTTCACCAAAGTCAAATTCTGTTTGTTCGCCTGTTAATTTGGCCGGTTGTGAGTCAACGAGCGTTTGCAAATCATCTTTTTTGTAAAGCGCTGAACCTTTGCCTTCGAGGAAGTAGTTATCATCTGGCACTTCAGTGGTCTGCATACCAAACCGGTCAATAAAAATCTGATTGCCCGCATCATCAACTGACGATACCAGGTCAGGGTCAATAACCGTATCATTGATCACCAAGCGGGTATCATATTTGTTTGTTGGATCATTCGCCGATGCTGACTGGGTTTTAATAAAATACATAGTGGCGATTGTCGGGTTACCCAAATCATCAAAGATGGTGATTGATGTTGAGTTGGTAAATGTATTTGGATCAGCCGGATCAAAGGTATAGCCATCGGCAAATTCCGGACGATCAGGCACCACATCAGCCGCCGCTGGAACGTTCACACCAAGTGAAATGTTACTGGTCGCTTGCGGGTCACCTGATGTAACCGGCAATTGCAGAGGCAGCGCGCTATCAAGGTCTTTGGCCGTAACCGAACCATCATCGTTCACCGGATAAACCAGCAGATACTGCCCGGCGGAATCGACAACATAGCGGTCGTTATTCACGTTCAGCGAACCATTTCGCGTATACACTTTTTGTGCTGAGGTCAAAGAAGGCTTTAGGGTAAAAAAGCCCTGACCAGAAATCGCCAGATCAAGCGCGTTCAAAAGAGGCGAAATGTTACCTTGGGTAAATTGCTGCTTAATCCCCTTCAAAATCGTACCAGAACCAATCGAGGATGACGCGTTCTGCAATGGCGATGTCGCGAAAATGTCACCAAATTCAGCACGGCTTCGCTTAAAGCCGGTCGTGCCAACGTTTGCAATATTGTTTGAAGTTGCTGAAATATCAGCCTGTGAACCATTCAAACCTGTCAATGCGGTATAAAATGACATTCGATTTAACTCCTGCTGGGCGCTTTATTTTTTCGCGTACGCTTTTTTGAACTTGAGATTAATTCTTGAACCGGACAACATCGCTGGCTTTGACATCACCATAGCCACGCACATCATAGACAACGTCTGAGGCTGCGGTGCCTGTTGACGCCGCTAAAACCTCGCTATAGACCGATGCGCCGACTGACGTTAACCCTTTGCCTGTATCTGCATAGGCTTCAACTTTGATTGATGCATTTTGGCTCAGCACCTCTTGCGGAATGTCCTGCCAGCTAAAGCCAACCAGACCAGCAGACTGTGCACCAAGTTCTTGCGTATGCAAAATTTCGCCTGCCTCTGATCGGTACACAATATTCGTGTTGGCAGAGGCTGCCGGAATGTCAATCGCACCAGAAATGCTGCCATCGCTATCTGGATAAGCTGTACTGCCCGGCACCAAGACCGAATGACCAAGCATATTGGCGGCTGTGGCAATGCGGAATTCAGAAAGCCGATCCGACATGCCTTTTAATGATTCACTGATTTCGGTGATCCCTGTCACTGTGGAAAATTGTGCCATCTGGGCAATAAATTCGGCATTTTCCATAGGCGCGAATGGATCTTGATTTTGCAACTGTGTTGTCATCAATTTCAGGAAGTCGGCTTGGCCGAGCTTGTCAGACGCACCCGTCTCTTTCGCTGGCTTTTGAATGCCAAGCTTGTCCAAAATCGTGTTCAGAGAATTGCTGCTGTCAATTGTACTCATCGTCTAGGTCTCCTGAATTGAACCCTATTTGCCCATATTAATTGTGCGCATCATCAATGCGCGTAATGTCGAGATCACCTCAACGTTGTTCTGGTATTGGCGGCTTGCTTCCACCATTTCGATCATTTCTTCATTTTCATCGACGGCCGCGCGATAGACATAGCCATCAGCATCAGCAGACGGGTGATTGGGCATGTGCGCCCGCACCGGATCGCGATCAACGCGCTCAATACCGACAACATCGACGGTAGAGACACCATTCTTCTCAAAAGAGTCAGCAAACTTTGTCGCAAAGACAGGTTTTAAGGAACGGAACGCCTCTTCTTTGGTTCCAGACACCGTACCTGCATTTGCCAGATTACTTGCCACCGTGTTCAAACGCACAAGCTGTGACGCCATGGCGCGGCCAGAAATATCAAAGATGTTTTTAATGTCGCTCATTATTCACCTCTGATCGCTGACATCAGCCCATTGATCCGGTTGTTCAGAAAGCTCAATGTGGTTTGATACCGAATGACGTTTTCAGAAAATTCCATCTGCTCGACCGCCATTTCCACTGTATTGCCATCCATTGATGGGTTAATCGGATCGCGGTAAAGCATGCGATCGCGTACTGGATTAACTGTGGTTGGTAAATGCCGATCATCTGTTGTGCGAAGGGGGCCGACGCCAATATGGTGCCGGATTTCCGCATCAAAATCTAAATCGCGCGCCTTGAAATTAGGTGTGGCTGCATTGGCAATATTTGACGCAAGCACTTCATTACGGCGCGAGCGAAGGGCCAGCGCCTGTGCATGAAAGTTCAAATATGAGCCAATTTTGTTCATTTCTATTAGAAATCCGTTGTTAAGGACTTAATAATTAAGTGAGCGCCAGAGGGCGATTTGGTGTAAATTTTGCAAATAGGATGCCAAAATCAGCGAGAGGTAAAAAAATGAGCAAAGCATCTCTTAGTAATGGCACCGGCCCAGGGTCATCAATTTCACTTGCGCCCGAGACGGTTCGGATCCGCGACGCGCTGATCGAAAAATTCAGCGGCGCACCGCTTGAAGACATGACTAATTTCATGACCATGGCGCTGTCTAACGAGACTGATGAATTGCGCCGACTAGGCATTTTAGCGGCGCGCATATATCTATTGCGCCACCGCGTCGCCAATCTCAAAGAATTCAACCGTAACCCGTCATTAACATCATTGCCGGGACTCGATACAACAACGCTCAGCCTAAATTTAACGACGGCCAGCGAACCATCTATAACTGAAGATGGCGACGCACCAATTGAAACAGAACAATGGTCACGCATACAAATGACTGAACCGGGCGAGGTGAATGGTGTGCGCTTTTTGGCTGGCACTATTATAGATGCACAAACCCAAGATGCGGATAAACTGATCCGTTCAGGAAAGGCCGTTCGGGTGGACGAGGATGGCAATATTATCGATCATCATGATGATGATTTCACCGATAGTGATGCCAATGCAAATAACAGTGACGAAACGGCAGAGGCGGTTGATAATGATAGATCCGCATCCCCAAAATCAGATGAAGGTACCAACGCTGACGCACCGCAAGAACTAAGCGAAGCTGATGCCGAGACAGAAGCCGACCAGTCGCAAGAAGCTGACGCGGATGAAGCGCCAAAAGCACCGACCTCATGATGCACCAGCGGCTGCCCCATTTTATTCTTCTAGCCATATGCGGCGTGGGCCTGACGGCCTGCCCGACAGAACGATTCCGTCATGAAAAATATAAATGCAATAGCGGCGCCTTTGGCATTGCAGAGATAATCCTGAATGACACTGGAGTTGGTGATATGGCAAAGATCATCGGTTATGGCCATGAAAAAGAGGTAAAGATCCTGTCATCCAGCAAATCTTCAATCACCACAAAAATGGATGATACCCGCATCGAGATTGAACGTGACACTGGCACCGTACGGGTCAAACGCGGCAATCGCTATGCGGTGCTTGCCTGTTCTAAATCTGTCTTCACGATGTAGATATAAGTCTGGGTAACTGAAATTCTGGATAGCTATAATACTGGATCAGCGTTTTGGTGACCCGTGAAATTTAACAATGGCGCTGGCTTCGTCCTCGCCAAGCCCGGTGGCCAGCGTGATTTCTTCGGCATTGGCCCCGCCACGCGCCAAATCAATGGCTTTGGTCAACTGGCTCTCGCCGCCCATAGCTTCTGCCAATCGCGCCAGCTCTACCTTACTAAGTTCATAATTTTCTGAAAATTCAGCATATTGCGATTCTAGATTTTGCAATCTGTTCGCCACGGATTCCAGATTCAGATTGGTTCTGACAAAGCTTTCTTGAAGGTGCGACAGACTATCGGAAATGTCTCGCAACTGTTCAAGTGAGCGGCGCTGACGCCCAAGCAACGCCGCAAAAACCAGCGCTGTTATAAAAACCAGAACAAGCACCACTGCGACGATTGTCAGGGTGCCGGGGTTGTGTAAAAACTCTGTAAGATTTGCCATCATTCACATCACCACTACGTAACTGACCATAATGGCCAGTGCATTAGGCCGAGTGAGTATGCGACTTAATCCGACTGTTCGGCAATATATTTTTGCAGTCCGGTTGGAATATTGGCCCTTGTTTCGGCGCGTTTTTGCAACCCGGCCAGCCGTTCAATGATGACGGCCACACGGCTCTTATGCGGTTCTGATAGCGCGCCGCCAGCCATCAGAGATGCTTTTTGGTCGTTAAGATAACGCTCTAGTTGATCGCAACCGTCCCGAAACTCTGTCGAAGACAGGTCAGACACATCGAGCGCGTCAAGCATTTGCTCGACACGCTGTAACATATCGTCGATAGGAGCCGGATCAGACATAGTAACTATCTGATACTAGCTTTTCATTTCCTTATACGCCTCAAGCAGCGCATCTGAAATACGATCAATATCGATCGGGTATTCGCCGCGTTTAATTGCGTCTTTAATCCGATTTACATTGGTCCGGTCAATTGGCGCCGAAGCTGCCATTTCTTTGATCGCGGACATATTTTCAGCTGATTTCAGCTCTACACTATCGGTTGATGATGCAGTTGCGGCTGATTTATTTGCTGTTTGCGGCGCCGCATGGTTATTGTTTGCCTTGCGTGGCTCCATGCGGCTAATGGTGTTTTTAATGCTCTCAACCATCTCAGTTGACCTCCAATGATTGCCGTAACGACGCGTTATTCAAATTATTTAGCCCGAATGCGAATTTTTTTTTCAGAAATTGCAACACCCTCAACGACCAGTCCGCTTGAATTATTTTTGACTTTTACAAGCTCACCAAGTTGCGCGTCATCAACGGCAATACCTGCGCTGACAACCGTTACCGGGCCAATTTTTGACTCGATAATCACAGACTGATCTTTCTGGATCGCATAATCAAGTTCTAGATGCCGGGTGCGAATGATTTGATTGATATTGATGGCCCGTTTTGCCTTGCGACCAACAACATCATTAATATCACGAAAATAACCAACGCCGGGGTTGGCATCACGGCTGACAAGCCTAACATCATCAGCACCAATAATTTCCCCTGTCTGCAGGCTTTTTGTCACCACAACAAAGTTAGCAAATCCAGCCTCACGATCCAGATTTGGCGCAGTTTTGGTTTCTTCATCATCGACAAAACTATCAATTTGCGTGCGAACAGCAATTTTGAACCCGTCAGCATCTGGGCAGGTTAAACGTACCGTTTTATAGCCACCAAACATTGGCGTGACCTGCAATGGGGATCCGCAAGCGCGAAACTGGCGGGTGTCCGAAATCACTGGGTGGCTTTCCAACCCACGCGCCATCAGGACGGACCGCACATGATCCTTTAGCTGGGCGCCGCTGATCAAATCACCTGCCATCGCCGGAGGCATCGCGCATATTGCTGATATCATCCCCGCACGGATGAGTAATTTACCCACCGAAGAAAAAGATTTCATTTTGCCGCTCGCCATAACTCTCGCCTTGCTGAACCTTTTCTTTTTTACCCAGTGCCAGCGCCTGAATCTGGTTCACTGATGGCAAATGTAATGTTTTGTCAGCATACAGAAAATTGGGGTTGCCACGCACAAAAGCATGCTTGTTAAATTGAACAATCGCCATTTCAACAAATGTCATATTCAGCCCACTGCCACCATAATAGGCCTGCATAATATGGCCCAGCGTTTCATCAGGCATCACTTTATGCGACTCTTGATAATTGGGATCCATGCGAAATGGATGATTGCTGATATCATCGGCATATTCATGGCTGCCACCACGCTGGCCATATTCAAGCACAACAATAGGTTCACCAGCTTCAGCCGCAAGACTTGCCGCCACCAACATTGAGCCAATCAAAACATGAACATGCATTAGTTAAACTCCAAAAACGTCACTGTTTGGCCATTTAATTTGGCCAAATTGCGCTGCCGGTTAAGCGGCATTAATGTCGCACCATTTGCATCTGACTTGGTCACTCGCAAAATTGTCCATGGAGTCATATGGCCTGACACCACCGCCAAATGATTTGGGCCTAGCCCCTGCCGCGCGCCAATGCTGACATAAAGACCATCATCGCGCTGTGTCATTGTCGCCGATAGAGGCAGACATAACATGGTCTGCGACAGCGCTTTGGCATGCGTATCAACAAGTTGCAACAATGCCTCTTGAATATCAGACCGTTTCGGCGCCGCCAATGTGCTGATTGTCTGGTTGATAGAGGTGCCACCAGTTTTAATACGACTAGAATGTGTCACATCACCAAGATTTTGGTAACGACTGCCGCTGAACATATGGCTGGTGATTGTTACATCCAAAAAATGCTGTTGATGCAACCCTTTATCAACGCGCGCACTGCCAAAGCTTATCTCGGTTGCAAAGGCAAAATCACCATCAGCCACGTTCGGGCGCGACGAAGTCAATGTTTGGTAATCATATCTGGCATCTTTGAGAAGCGCACCAACATCAAGCTTTGTTCCGGCATAATTTGTCAACGTCAGTTCTGGCTGTGATGCCATTCGATCATACAGCGTGCGCACCATTAATTGCGGCGTTGTTGACAACCATCCCGGCACATGACGCGTTAAGCTGTATGACGGCGCGAACATACTGATATGGCCAACCATCCGATTTTGACATCCTTCACGCTCAACCGTTCCTACTGCCGCCTGAACAGTGACCTGATAATGCTGGTCATCATGCATTTCATCGATGATGTTATAGTCCAAAATTTCCGAAGACGGACGTACCACAAAATGATCATCAAGGGCAGTGTCTGCTTGGATAGAACTGAACCCGTCAATTTTTGCGCCACCTGACAGCGCCGCTAAATACAACGCATCTTCAAGTGCCGCATTTTTAGCTTCATTCAAAGCGTCACTATGCGAAATAACCGCCCGGCCAGTTGCTGTAATCATCTGCAACTGATCGTCTGCGGCCTGCAAGGGCCAGCTCAGCATTATAAAAATGAACAGACAAAGCCTGCCAATGAAACCAGTCATCTTTCGCTACACCGTTTGCCGCGCTGTCTGCAGTAAATAGCCAATGGTTTCGCGGTCGATTTCCAAAACAACTTCATAGGTATCAGCACCGGTTGGGTTAATCCGCACAGTACGCGCCCCCCGAATTGTTCCGGCGACAACGCCGCGGAATGTATCATTCTGCACCACCAAATCGATAACTGTGGTGCTTGAGTTAACCTGCAATCCGTGGATTTGTTCGGCAAGGTCACGCATGGCCGCCATTCGTGCCGACCGGATGGCCATCAGGCGTTTTTGTGATTCACTGCGGCCTGGCTGTGACGATGTCACCGCATACCCAACCGCAGTTAATGTCGGAATATTTGCTGTGCTGGCGTCCAGCACATCTTTGAGATTGATCATTGATTGTGTCTGCGAGGCTTCAACAGCCGCCATGTTGGACCCAGCGTTGGTATCGGCGATTGTTGTGTGTTGGCAAGCACCAAGCACCGCAACCCCACTCGCAAGGACAGCTAAAGATTTGATAGAAATGCGCATGTAAAGCTCCGTACGTCAAAAAAAGGTACCGGGCAAAATATGCATTTTTTATGCCAATCATTGGTAAAGATCGTGCCGCCCTATACATGCCGATGATCGCCGCCCTCAAAATCTGCGAAAAAACAGGTCTTTATACGGTTTCCCCGCACCCATCTTGCGACCAGCTTTATGCATCAGATCACGAACTGGCACAGATTTTGCCTTTCTGGTCTAGGCGCCTTTTACTAAGGGCTGGGTCAATCAGGCAGAGCAAGACAGTAAAATGTTTAAAAACATACCGTTAGATTATTTTTGGACAGGTTGGACACTGTCTCTGGCTGTCAATTTATCATCATCTCAAAACATGGTGACGGGAGCGGCGTCATGAATATGACACTTCAAAGATTTAGCCTCGGGGCGATCGGTGGCAGCCTGTCAACTTTGGTGATGCCCGTTGGCATTTTGGTGCTTGTCGCAATGATGGTGCTACCCCTGCCGGCCTTTCTTCTTGATACATTTTTTGTCACAAATATTTTAGTGTCTTTATTGGTGCTGATGGTGGCTCTACACACCTATCGGCCCCTTGATTTTTCAAGTTTTCCCAGCCTGTTATTGATCGCCACTGTGTTTCGGCTGGGCCTGAATGTCGCTTCCACCCGTATTATCTTGAGCGAGGGACATGAAGGCACGTCATCTGCTGGCAAGGTAATTGAAGCTTTTGGCGAATTTGTCATTGCTGGCAATTATGCGGTGGGTATTTTTGTCTTTGTCATTTTGGTGATTATCAATCTGGTTGTGATCACCAAAGGTGCTGGCCGGGTATCAGAGGTCTCGGCCCGCTTTACACTTGACGCTATGCCCGGCAAACAAATGGCGATTGACGCTGATTTGAATGCTGGCGTGCTGACCAATGAACAGGCCAAAGAGCGCCGTGATGACATTGCCAAGGAAGCTGATTTTTACGGCGCTATGGATGGTGCCTCAAAATTTGTAAAAGGTGATGCCATTGCCGGCATTTTGATTTTGGCCATCAATATCATTGGTGGGTTGATCATCGGACTTGCCCAACATGAGCTGTCACTGGGACAGGCATCAGAATCATATATTTTGCTCTCAATTGGTGATGGCTTGGTGGCGCAAATTCCGTCACTGATGCTGGCCATTGCCACCGCCATTATTGTAACGCGGGTATCAACAACACAAGATATGGCCGCCCATATTGGTGAACAGGTTGGCCTGTCACGGGCATGGTTGCCGGTATCAGCGGTGTTATTTCTGATCGGCTTTGTACCCGGCATGCCAAACGCATTATTTCTGACAGCGGCATTTATTGCTGGTGCCATTGGTTATTATATGCGGCGGCGCGAACAGGCCGCACCGGATGAAATGGCAGCCCTTGAAGCGGCCGCAGAAGATGAAACCCCGGCGGCACCAGACCAGATTAATCTGGCTGATGTTACCGATAACTCGCCAGTCTCAGTTCAGCTTGGCTATGGCTTGATTGAAATGGTTGACGAGGATACCGGCGGCCCTCTGATCAATCGGATCACCGGCATTCGCAAGCAGGTATCGCGCGCCCTTGGATTTGTTGTGCCGCCCGTGCGGGTGCGCGATGACATGTCATTAGGCGCAAATGATTACCGCATCCGGATCGGTCAGACCATTGTTGGCGAAGACAAGATTTTTCCCAACCGCAAGCTGGCAATTCCGGGTGATGCCACCAATATCAAAATTTCAGGCATTGAGGTCAAAGACCCAAGCTTTGGCATGGATGCGATCTGGATCGAACGCCATCAGGAAGCTGAAGCCGAAAGCAATGGCTATGTGGTTGTCGAACCGGAATCGGTTCTGGCGACACATGTTTCGCAGGTGATGTACAAATTTGCGCATGAATTAATTGGACAGGATGATGTTCAGCGGCTTTTGGACAATCTTGCCCAAACCTCACCAAGCCTGGTTGAGAGCGTTATTCCAAAGCTTGTGCCGCTTCATGCCCTCACTGGCATTTTAAGCGAGTTGCTGACCGAGCGTGTGCCAATTAGCGATTTGCGCAAAATTCTGGAAACGCTAGCAAATCTGGCTGGACGCAATCTGAGCATTGTCGATTCAGCCGAGGCATTGCGCCCCTGCCTTGCTGGCTTGCTTGTTCAGCAAATTGCGCCGCTTAACCAGCCATTGCCAGTGATTACGCTGAGTTCTGAGCTGGAACATATGTTGATTTCAATGTCGCGGCAGAGCGCCGATGGCGGCTTGCTTCTTGATAGCAATCTGGCTGAGCGGCTAATCAAATCAGTGGCAGAAGCATCAGAGCGTTCATCAGCTGACGGGCGGCAAGCCATTATGGTGGTTTCGCCGCAAATCCGGCGGCAATTATCGAATGTTCTGCGCCAGCATATTGACGATCTGGCGGTGCTTGGATTCACCGAATTGCCGGACAATCGCAAAATCAATGTTGTGGCCACAATCAGCGGTGCTGATGACGCAAAATTGGAAGAAAAATAGGGCAATGCGCCCATCTCTCATCCAAAAAGGAGGATGACAAATGCCAAATGTAACTGTGACAGCTGCTGATACCGCAACGGCTATGGACGAAATCTGGGATCGACTTGGCCCAGATGCCATGATTGTCTCGACAAAGAAGCAACATGGCAAAATCGTCATGGAAGCCACCACCGAGTCAACAGCCAAACCGGCCGAACCGGCACGGGCCAGTACAGCTGGATTTGGCACATTATTCACCAATCAAATGATTGGCAAAACACCGCGCCGCGACCAAGACACGGCCCCACCAGCCGAAAGCATGGCACACCAAAACGAGCTTGCTGGTGTCAGGCGCGACCTAGCCGCCTTGCAGGATATGCTGACAGGCATGGTGCTGACCGATCTTGATGGGATTAACCCGGCATTATCGCCAAGCACCCGGGTGACATTACAGCGCGCTGGTTTTAGCCAGAAAATTTTGCAGGATTTGCAAACACATTATGCTGGCTACAGCTATAGCGATGGATGCGAGCGGTTTCTGCAAGCACTGGCAAGCCAGCTTGTCCATCCCACCAGCGCGACCATTCTGCAAAAACGGCTGATCTTTGTTGTTGGCGCGTCTGGCACTGGCCGCACCACCATGGTTGCTAAAATCGCCGCCATGTTGCGCGACCAAAACCCAAGCAAAGAAATTGTTTTGGCAAGCCTGAATGGGCAAAATGGCACCACAAACCATCAATTACAAAGCTTTGGCCGTTTGTTGAATCTG
This sequence comes from Pseudomonadota bacterium, assembly GCA_027620495.1. Lineage (GTDB taxonomy): Bacteria > Pseudomonadota > Alphaproteobacteria > Puniceispirillales > Puniceispirillaceae > UBA3439. The sequence goes on from JAQCEA010000001.1 coordinate 29,318, forward strand.
CCAACAGTGACGCTGGGTCTGTCAACACCTGTCGGAGATTTCAACAAAATGACAGATTATGACTTTATGGTCATTGATGTGGCGAGTGACAGTGCGGATGCTGTTGAAAAAGTACACAGCATCCAGTCACATCTAGGCGCGTCTGAGGTTGGCACGTTGCTAGCCATCCCTGGCAGCACCAGCCACAGCATGATCAGCACAACAATCAAACGGTTTCATGCGATTCATCCCCTTGTCGCGCTCACCAAACTTGACGAATGCGAGACCAAACCAGCAGAATTTTCCGCACTTGCAGAAAACAATACAAAAATTGCCCTTTTGTCTGGCACTAAATCGGTCATAGACCCCGCAGTATTTGCGTCTGAAAACATCTTGCTGCAATATCTACAGGAAAATTTCAGTCACGCTGGCACAGCCCCTGCGCTTATAGGATCAGAGTAAGTAATATGGCGGTATCGATAGCAGTCACCAGTGGCAAGGGCGGCGTTGGCAAGACCAACACCGCGGTTAACCTCGCCATATCGCTTCAAAAGCTTGGCAAACGCGTTGTTCTCTTTGACGCTGATTTTGGCATGGCCAATGCCCATATCATGCTGGGGTCAAACCCGAAAACAACGACGGGTGACTATCTGAAAGGCACCACCAACATTGTCGATACGATGACAGAAACCCCAACAGGATTGAAATTTATCGCCGGTGGGTCTGGGCTGACCGAACTTCTCAATCTTGATAATCAGGCACGCTACAAGATGCTGTCTGGCATTTCATCACTTGAGGATGATATTGACTATCTGATCGTCGATAGTCCGGCTGGCGCCTCTGATAGCGCACTTTTTTTTGTCAATGCTGTCGATCTTGCATTAATTGTTCTGGTTGCCGAGCCAACCAGCTTTCTTGATGCCTATGCACTTGTAAAAGCTGCACATTTAGAAAATGGCGTCACTGATTTTGCGGTGATGGTCAATATGGCCGACAACGCAAAAACGGCAGAAACCAACTTTAATAAATTTCGTGACATCACAATGCGCTTTTTGGACATAAAATTGCATTACGTTGGTATGGTGCCGCAATCCCCTGTCATCAGACGGTCGATTGTGCAACGCAAGCCGATCAGCATAAGCCAGCCAAAATCACCGCTGGCAAAGGCATATGAAACGCTGGCGTTGAAGATGATGAAAACATCTCATAGCCGCCATAATGGTGTGAAGTTTTTTAATGGGGCACAAAAATGAGCGTTGCAGTGCAAGATCATTACGCCAAACAGAAGACTGATGTTGACGAGTTGATCAAAACGCATAGCGATCTTGTCCGCAAAATCGCCTGGCAGGTGCATGGCCGCACCCGGCATACGACCGAAATTGAAGACATCATGCAGATTGGCTTTACCGGTCTGGTCAATGCGGCCCAGCAATATACGCGCAAAGAAGGCGCGACATTTGCCACCTATGCCAGTATCAGAATCAAAGGCGCGATTATTGATTATTTACGCAAAAGTTCAAACCTGTGCCGCACAACAATTCAGATCAAAAAGAAATATAATAAAGTCGTTCAAGGCCTGCAGACAAAATTGATGCGTCAGCCAACCCAGCAAGAAATTGCCACAGACATGGGGATGAGCGAGCATGAATTGCACGAATGGGAACAAGCCTTTCAGGCAAATACGCATGAATCACTGGCTGATGTCTATGACCAATATTCCATCTGGTATGCATCTGAAGAAGATAGCCCAGAAGAAAAGCTGGGCAATGAAGAACTGAAACAGCTTTTGAAAAGCGCGCTACACACCTTGTCAGAGCGCGAAACACTGGTTATCCAACTTTATTATATCGAAGAATTGAACGTATTTGAGATTGCCGAGGTTATGGAAATTTCAACAGGACGCGTTTCGCAAATTAAAAAATCGGCGATCGCCAATTTGCGGTCATACATAACCAATGCACAACATGTCGGGTAACAATGCCGCGGCCAGAATTTGACTCGCTAAACACCATCCAAATGTCGTTGCAATCTGCAGAGCAGCATTTGCATCATAATGATGGCATCACGCAGCTTCAGCTATCCTGTTCATTGATAAATATTGCGCGCGGATCATGCGTTGTGGTCATCCGGCCTGATGGCACGGTTGGGCAATCACCATTTGGGTCAATTCATATCCCAGCGGATCGACCGGTTATGCAGGCACAAATATCGCTGGCATCAAACAGTTTTGATGAATTAGCCGCCCATTTGCGGCACCCAGCGCCGCGGCCGGTGACACTGGTCATGACCGTTGTCGATAGATTATCAGTATCGCAAGATGGCTTGTTATTTATTGATGAGTCACTGGATACGGCAGTTACCGATATTTACTGGAGTTTACCCATTAAATAACGGCTATTACCCATAACCCTGCCCCATTACTGGGTCAGTTTACGGGTCATTTCACTTTCTGCTTGTAACAATCTTGATGATCCTGAAAAGGCCTGTTGCGCCCGCATCAGATCGGTCAATTCAGATGTCATATCAATGTTCGACATTTCAAGCGCACCAGAATGCACTTTGCCACGCCCCTGTTCAATTGGCGCCCCTATAACCCCAGCACCCGATTTGGCGTTTTCTTTAAAATAGTTCTGGCCAATCGGTGTCAATCGATTCGGATCCGCAAACATAGACAAGCCAACTTGCCCAACATTAAACACCCGGCTGGCACCGTATGATGCCTCAACCGTGCCATCATTGCGAATGGCGACACCGGTCAACGGCACCCGTTCAAATGACTGTCCATCAAGCGTGCCTGTTGCTGTCATTGGCACATTGATCGGCGCGCCAAGTGCCGACATCAATTGCATGCCTTCTGCATTCGCGATCAGCCCATCGGCATTGACCGTGAATGACCCATCGCGTGTATATAGTTTTTCATCAGGGCGACCCGCATCAATCAGCGTGAACAAGCCTTGCCCTTCAATCGCCAGATCGAGAACATCGCCGGTTTGCTGCAATGTGCCTTGAGCGTTCAAAATACGGTTTTCTGCGGTCAAAGACCCCATGCCAATCCGCGCCCCAGACATTTTAATGGCATCGGTATTGCCATAGATATCGGCAAAGGTCGCCTGCCGCTTTTTAAAGCCCGTTGTCTTTGCGTTGGCAATGTTATTGGACGTTACACCCAAATCGTTCAAGGCCGCGTCAATACCGCTTCTGATAACCGAAATCATGAATAAAACCCTTTTCACGCTACAGCAGGCTTCAGCAAAATATATGCCAAGGTGCCACCGTAACCAGGCAAAGGTGGGTTTTTCCTGTAATTAGCGCATAAAAAGTCACTTGTTTAGAAAATGTTAATGCCTCATATTATCAAAACTGAATTAAGGGAAAGTGATGCCGAACACAAAGAACACATCGTTGGTTCCTGTGAGCAAAAAGCTGCCAGCTGTCCGCAAGGACGGGGCCGTCACCACGGCCTTTTCGCTGTATGAGGGCGAACGTCATTTCACCGACCGTGAAGATGTACGACAACATCTGCCTGATATTTTGGGCAAGGCATTGGCGCGCACCTGGATTGACAACGAATTTCACAAAGCCTTTGATCGCGACCCAGTTGGCACCCTTGAATCCCACGGTATATTTATCCCCAGCACAATGTCGATTGAATTCCAACGCAAAACATCTGACAGGCCGCGCATTGTTGTCTATGAACAAAACCCAAATTCAAAATTTAAAGCCCGGGTGTTGTATCTTCAGCTTGTGATGATGGCAGGCCGATAGGGTGCGCGTCATGCACACCAAAAACACATATTTTTCTAAATTAGTTCTGCTGATTAGCCTGACCCTTTGCTTGTCTATGGTCGGCGCAAATGCCGACTCGCGTAGTGATAATGAGGCGTTCAGCGCGGCCGTTAAAGCCGTAAAAGCGCGCGATTACAGCCGGGCTTTGACTTTGTTTGAAGAGCAAGCCAACAACGCCAAACATGATGCCCAGTATAATATGGCGGTATTATTACAAGCTGGCAAAGGCCGGCCACGCAACTATCTGGACGCATTGTATTGGGGCTGGCTTGCCCAGCTTGGCGGCATTGAAGAGGCCGAGGATATTGCCAGTGACATACTGGACACATTGACCGAAGATGATGTCAAAACGGTGCGGGCGCGAGTGGGTGAAAATCTGCAATCACGACTTGAAAATGGCGATATCAATGCGATTTCCCAATTTGCTGACTATCATCTGACGATTCTGGAAGAACCCGATTATAGCACGGCCTATATTTGGTATTCGATTGCCGTTGCGCTAAACATTCCAGATATGATCGACCGGCGCGATGACACAGAAGGCGATATAGAGGCAAAAGAATTGGCGCGTTTGCAAACAGAGGCAAGAGAGCTGTTTGAAAAATATAACTTTGCGCCGTTCAATCCGAAAGAGGCAGGAGGCGCAAATGAAAGTTAAAGTGCACTGGATTATTGATGGCGTTATGGAAATTGATGCCGACACAAATGAAGCCGCCGAAGCGCTTGCTGACGAAAAATTGCGCGGCTTTATAAACGCCCATCCAGAATTGACCGAAAATCTTGGCGCCACAGCCATTCAAGGTCATGCTGTCACAGATGGGGATGACGATTAACGCCTAGCCAAAGCTATCCAGCAATTCGCTGATCGTCTTTTCGAGTTCATCATTATCATTTTCGATATTGGTAATCTCTTGACGCAGCTCTTCAATACGCTGTTTGCGTTTTTCCATCACATCCCGAATTTCTTCAAGAACAGTCGCTAACCGACCGCTCAAATCAGCTTCGCTGACGTCTTCCTCAGCCATGATTTTAACCCTCTCATTTGCCTTACGGGTGCCCGGGATTTGTCTACCGCACGACAATGCTGCCGCAACACTCCCACATATGGCACAGTCAATTTGATTCTGCTAAATTAGACACCGATATATAGCTATTCAACCCTTGCAGATACTGTGCCAATATAGGAACCCCTGTCATGCCGACAATAAATCTGTCATACCGCTTGGTAAATTGGCCAACAAAAACCCAGTTTCGTCGATTATCCGCTTGCTTGCTGGTTGCTGGATTTTGTTTATTTACAGCTATGCCGTCGATGGCTGATACGCATAGCCACCTGCCAACAACGCCTTGTAATATCCGCCTTGAATTTGGCAGTGATGAACGCGGCATGCCATCTGTTGGCTATAAATTATCCTTGCAAATAAAGAACCGGACTGCACGGGACATTGCTGGGGTCTCTGTCTATTGGCTGGATGACACCTCTGCCATCATTGGCAATAGCGCGGCAATTTGTGGGGCAAAAGGTGAGGCTGTCGGCCCATCTGAAAGCGGGCCATGTGAAATAATGGTTCAGCAAATTGGCGGGGCCTTGTTGCAAAGGCTGGGACAGGCCACATGGACCAAAATCATCAATCACCAACTGACCAACTTCCGCAAAGTCAAACAATGCGCCATCATTGGATATGATTATCGCGATAACAAACCAAAGACCTATTAGCCTGCGTTGCAAAATCAGGCTTGGCATTAAAAATGCTTATAAACGGGTCGGGGAACAAAAATCGCATCCCAAAATGAAAATAAAGCGACGGGGAACATGATGTCGAATGCAAAATTAAAAGAGCAAATCGAAGCGGCGAAAATCGCCCTTGTTCACTCTGCCGAAGCTGGCGCATATGCCGATACGCCGCCGACATCTGGCACCGTGACACAGATCCCCGCTATCGGCACCGATCATGCCCAACTCCATGATGATAGCCCCGCTCATATTGATCGCACCGCCCATATTGATAGCCCCGCCCATGTTGATAGCGTATCAGAGGTACCGCGTTCACCAATCAGTGCCGAGACGCAACTAGCTGGCCAAGACACAATCCCCCAAAGCGACTTCGAAACATTAGAAGCGCGGCTTCAGAGTTTAGAAGACCAGATCAAAAATCAGCAACGCGACCTGCATACATTATTGCAAAAATTGCGCGACATCACCGCCAAAAGCCAAGCTGTCGCCGAACCAAAGAAACGCAAAAGCACAAAAAAATGGATGGTGGGTGCCGCGCTATGCGTGATTGGTTTTGGTGCGGTTTATTACTGGCTTGGCACCGCGGTGATCACCGGCATCTTCTATCAAGTAACCGGTTTTATGGTGGCTCTTATTGACATGCTGGCTGGCAAAATTTAACGAGACGCACCATGGCTGAAAACGAGGCTGAACAGCAAAAACCAAAAAAACGCCTGTCACTTTCCAGGCTCTTTCTGCCTCTACTAATTGGCACGACAATCAGCGTGATTATCGGGTTTTTTGTTGTTGGATATATCAGCCTGACAGAACCGCCACCACCGGTTGAAGACATCCACAGTCTGATGAACAAAAAACAACAGGAAGAGGCGTCGACTGCGGCCGATAACGCCACCGAAAATGGCGCTGACAATGCCACCGAAATGGTGGTGAATGAAGATGGTACATTTGACTTTTCCCAATTTAGATATTTTTCCTTTCCCCTGCCCTTTGTGGTTAATTTTGCCGATGGGAACGGTATGATGACCGTGGAAATTGCTATTGCCACCTATGAAACAACATTGCGCGGCGAACGGCTGATCGAAAAACTAACGACATTTACGCCAAAAATGCGATCAGCTATCAATTTGGTTCTTGCCGAGCAAGTCCATGCTGATGTGAATACGGTAGCAAAACGAAAAGCCCTAGAAAGTAAACTACTTGACGCCATCAAGCCGGTGATTGATGGCAGCAAACCAGAACGGCCAAGCGGCATCACCGATTTGTATTTTATCAAATTTGTAATTTCAGGTATGCGTTAATGCGTCGCCCCAGCAAATGACAGAACCAGCGTTTCAAACGCTTCATTCTCTTCAGGCGATAACAATAATTCAGCTTTGGCACCATCTTGGCGTTGGTAATGCACGGCCTCTTGTGGAAATGACCACCGCATTTCAACCCGGTTATGACGGGTGACGCGAAAATCAATCTGGATATTTAACGGCGCAAAAAGTTGTGATACGCGCCGCTGAAAATCAGCCACATCATAGATCTTGATATTTTTTGGAAACACAACAGACCGTTCGATGCCAGTCTGGTTAATTGCTGTCTGGCCAAGCTGTTGATATGATTCAGCTTCACCTAAATCAAGCGATAATTGTTGCGGAACGATATGCTGCTGCGAAACCAGACGCACTGTTTAGGTCCACCATCTTGGTTAAGATCACTTGTGGATAAGTTAATATAAAATCACGATTCTGTCAATTATTTCTGTATCTTAGAAATAATTCAAGCTGTGGATAATTATCTGGTCAAAAATGCCATCAGCTGTGATACGAGGTTGTGTCCAGATGGGAAGAGCAAAAACCACCCCACGCCAAAACCCACCAAACACCCATAAAACAACCATTTTGACCGCCGCAATTTTTGGCGTGCTGGCTTTGTTACATCTGCTGTAATGGTGCGCGCCACGTCTGACATCAATGTCATTAATTCGGCAATATGGCGCTGTGTTTTGGCATTGACCGTGACGGCGCTGTCAAGTCGTGCGGCAAAGGCTGTAACCTGTGCGGTACTGGCATAGGCAACAGATGGGGCCAAACCCACCTTACCCGAGTGTTTCTTTTTTTGAAAAAAAGTAAATTCTTGTGGCATGTTGTGATCTGAAGAGATGGGCGCGCGCCCCCCCTCATCAGCACTTAACTCAACAGCACTTAACTCATTGGCACTTAACTCATTGGCACCGGCCACGTGATTATCCGGCAAAACAGATGCAACCAGTGCGTCGGCAGACCCATGGTCTTTTGTCGCTTCCTCACTCTGGTGCATTATATCATCCTTTGACGGCATCACCGGCATCACCTCGTAATTCATGTCCAATGCTAATTTAGACTAAAATGATGTGCAAATTTTTTGCCAAGGTGCGACCAACGCGCCAGAAAGCGTTTCTGGTCAGAAAATTGTCTCTATTGTCGGCGGTATAGCTTTTAAAAAATTCCAACGATTGCGCGCCCAATGATGGTACGTTTGATGATGGTACATCCAATGATGTTATAGGGGCCGGAATACCTGCAACCAATGATTGGTTGTATAGCCACGATGATAAATGCCAAATTTTGGCAAATCGGCCACCCAGTCATTAGGATCAGCCAAGATATCAGCCTCATCCTCATCACGAGTGACAATTTGCTTGCGGCGTTGCTGTTGTTGCGGCGCGCCCATATCCTGCTGGATTTTTAGTAATTCATTCATCATTGCCGTTAACACAACGACATGAATACCGATTATCTTAGCAAGGCCGCGCATTTTTTCACGCGCACAAGCCTGAATAGAACCGCATCAAACAAGCTTGACCTTATTCGGCAATGTGGCGGCTAGGTATCTGCCGCCAGAGGTGCCTCTGAAATCCAGCCACCACCAAGCAAAATATCGGCATCATCACCATCATAGAGAGCCGCCGCCTGACCAGCGGCAATACCAAATTGTGGCTCATCAAGAATGATGATGGCGGGTGCCTCTTGCGGGCGATCACAATAGATGCGTGCATGTGCCGCCGGTGCCGTGTTGCGTAATCGTGCCAGCACTCTGGCACCATCCTCTGGCTGTCCATTGATCCAGTTCACATCATGAAGATGCACTTCGCGGCAGGCCAATGCCGTTTGCGGCCCGACAAGCACGGTATTGCTTTCAGCATCAATAGCAACAACATATAGCGGCCCTTCTGACTCATCAGCGTCTTTGCGTCCGCCAATACCCAGCCCGCGACGCTGGCCGATGGTATAATCAATAACGCCATTGTGACGGCCCAGCACAGTGCCATCAAGATGCCGGATATCGCCCGCATCAACCGCCCCGGGGCGCAAACGCCGCACAACATCGCCATAGCGGCCATTCGGCACAAAACAAATATCTTGGCTATCTGGCTTTTCTGAAACCGCCAACCCGTATCGCCGGGCCAAATCACGGGTTTCGTCTTTGCTCATACCGCCAAGCGGAAATCGCAGAAATGCTAGTTGTTCAGGCGTTGTGGCAAACAAAAAATAAGATTGGTCTTTTGCCGGGTCTGCCCCTCGTGCAAGCGACAAAGTGCGGCCTGTTTCAAGGCGTTGTACATAATGCCCGGTGGCCAGACAATCTGCACCAAGGTCACGCGCAGTTGCCAATAAATCGGTAAATTTCACTGTTTGATTGCATCTGACACAGGGAATGGGTGTTTCACCCCGCAGATAGCTATCGGCAAAATCTTGCATCACCTGATCATGAAACCGGCTTTCATAATCCAGTACATAATGTGGGATACCAAGCCGGGCCGAGACGGTGCGGGCGTCATGAATATCGATGCCCGCACAACACGCGCCTTTGGCCTGCACCGCAACCCCATGATCATAAAGCTGCAAGGTGATCCCAATCACTTCATAGCCTTCATCATGAAGCAAAGCCGCGGTCACGGATGAATCAACCCCACCCGACATTGCCACAACGACCCGCGTATCTGCCGGGGCTTTGGCAAAGCCTAGCGAGTTCATCACGCCGTCGGCAGGTGCTTCCATTTTGGATTTTGCCGTGTGCATCAGTTCGTTTGATCCTATGTATGCGCTGGCGCTCTAGATATCATCAGGGATAGCAACCTTCAACCCATCTAGATCATCTGACATCTCAATCTGGCATCCCAATCTGGATGTTTCGCTTAGGCCAAATGCTAAATCAAGCATATCAACTTCATCTTCACTTGGCGCGCCAGTCTTTGCAAACCATGCCGCGTCAACAATGACATGACAGGTTGCACAAGACAAGCATCCGCCGCATGTCCCCTCGATACCTAGATTGGCATCGCGGCCAGCTTCCATCACCGTGGTGCCATTCTCAACAGCGATCGTATGCTCGCTTCCATCCGGCTTTACAAAAATAATATTTGGCATGGTTTTACATACTCCTGCTTGTGCTTACAACAGCGGGCAGCTCTCTGCCACGCTCGAAAATTGTCGCGCCAGCAAAAACCACTGGTGCTATGATTTAACTGGTTTGCTTGTATAGACGCACAAACACATCTGCAACTGTTTCAAAATCAGCCTGTTTTGTTGCCCAGCCGCCAGACACGCGGATGGCGCGCGCCGCCGCCTCACCTGCGCCCATTGCCTGTAATACATGACTGCTTTGCACCTTACCAGATGAACAGGCGGCCCCAGCGCTGACCGCTATGCCGGCAATATCAAACGCCATAACCATGGTTTCGGCCGTCTTTGGCCCAGCCGCGATACAGCTTGTATTGCCAAGCCGCGGCGCCGATTTGCCAAAAATTTGCACCGATGGCAGCGCCGCCATCACCCGCGCTTCAAACGCATCGCGCCAGCCTGCCATCTTGGCGTAATGCGCACGATCGCCATTGGCGGCAGTGGCGGCGGCCCCAAATCCGGCAATGCCAATTAAATTTTCTGTTCCGGACCGGCGGCCCTGTTCCTGACCACCGCCTTTAAGCAGGCTAGACAGCGCACAGCCCGGCCTTACCAGCAGCGCGCCAACGCCAGCCGGACCACCGATTTTATGGGCTGACAGGCTGGCATATCCAATGCCTGATGACGAAAAATCCATGCTGTGCTTGCCAAAGAACTGAACCATATCACTATGCAGCATGATGCCCGCCTCAGCGGCGATTTCGGAAATATTATCAAGTGGTTGTAAAACGCCAGTTTCATTATTGGCGGCCATGATGGATATCAAACTAGTCGCCCGTTCTGCGTCTGGTACAGCCATGACATGGCGGCGCAAATCATCACAATCAACGCGGCCATCTGGCAACACTTTGACAAAGCGTATATTGGCATGTGCGGCACGCACCGAATCATGCTCTATTTGTGTTGTGATGATATGGCGATATTGGCCAAGAACAAGGTTATTTGCCTCGGTACCGCCACTGGTAAAAACAACATCGCCGGCCCGGCATCCGGCAAGTCCAGCCACCGCCATTCGCGCCTCTTCAACCTGCAACCTTGCGGCACGGCCAAACCCATGCACCGAAGACGGGTTCGCTGGTGGGCCCATTGCCTCTTGCATGGCGATCATGGCCGCTTCGCGCAATGGCGCGGTGGCATTATTATCAAGATAGAGCGGCTGCACAGACATCATGGGCGTGATTTGGACAATCTCGCCTAGCTTGTCGTTTTGCCGCGACGCGGTGTTGTTTTTGCGGTTGATTTTGTTGCCGCCGATGACACAGCCGCACTTGCCAATTGTTCTTCAAGCGCTGTAAGACGGGCACGCTGGCTTTGCACCTCATCAACAAGCGCCGTGATGGTCCGTTCACGTGGGTCGCTTTCGCGATCATCTGGCACCGCATAAGGGCTGAAATTTGCGCTTGGCGTGCTGGACACGGTGGTTTTGGTCATCTGCCGCGCTGGCACACCAACAACAGTGGCACCTTCTGGAACATCTTTGGTCACAACCGAATTACCGCCTACCCGTGCACAACGATGCACTGTAATTGGTCCCAAAATCTGCGCGCCAGCACCAACAATCACATAATCACCAAGCGTTGGATGCCGCTTTGACGCCCGCTGTTTATCAGAATCAACCGCTGGCATCACCCCGCCTAATGTAACGTCATGATACAAGGTGACATCGCGGCCAATTTCCGCGGTTTCACCAATAACGGTACCCATGCCATGATCGACAAAAAATCCAGCACCGATTTTGGCGGCAGGGTGAATTTCAATACCGGTCAAAATGCGCGCCATCTGCATAATCAACCGGGCAATAAACTTGAACCCGAAATTCCAGATATGATGTGACAACCGATAGGCCAGCATCACCTGAAAGCTTGGATATAGAAAAACCACAGCCCATTTGTTGCTTGCCGCGGGGTCACGCTCAAGGATAGCATTTAGGTCTCGGCGAAGATTTGTAAACATTTTTGCGCCTATTGGTTTTTTAAGGGTCTCTATAGCCACAGCAAGCTTTACAAAGGGTGTAATCGCTTGCGGCAACCGGTACTCAGCTTGTGAATTATCTGTCTGCCAGCAAAGAAGTGAAACCTCGCTTGGCCTGTCTTACATATTACGATATAAGCCATTTCTGCAACAGTACAAGATGATCGGAAAAAAGATATGCCTGAGGTCATTATAAACGGTCCAGAAGGACGGCTTGAATGTCGCTATATGCCAAGCGAGGCCCCTGACGCACCGACCGCGTTAATTTTACATCCCGAACCTGATAAAGGTGGCACGATGAATAACCGTGTGACCTATGCGCTATACAAGCATTTTCAGGCACGTGGATTTGCCGTGATGCGGTTTAATTTTCGTGGGGTTGGGCGCAGTCAGGGTGAATATGACAGCGGCGAAGGCGAATTATCAGATGCCGCCACCGCTATGGATTGGCTACAGGCGCAAAACCCAGCATCGCGGCAATGCTGGATTGCTGGCTTCTCATTTGGTGCATGGATCGGCATGCAATTAATGATGCGGCGGCCTGAAATCCATGGGTTTATCTCGGTCACACCGCCAGCCACAACGCATGATTTTTCATTTCTGGCACCCTGTCCGGCGTCTGGTTTGATCATCAATGGTGAACAGGATGAACAGGTGCCACCAGATGCGATTTATAAGCTTGTCGATCGTCTCTCTATCCAAAAAGGGGTCAATATCGAAATTGATATTGTGCCGGGTGCCAATCATTTCTTCACCGACCATCTAGAACCGATGATCTCGCGGGTATCCACATATCTAGACGCGGCACTTGTCGATGACGCGCTTGCCGACCCGGATTTTGACCCGCTGGCATAACCAAAGCCGCAACGGAACACATTTTAATGACCCATAAATCTGACCTTATCCAAATTTTCAGCGAGCGTGGCTACATCCATCAGGCAACTGATTTGGATGCGATTGATGCGCATGCCGCCACCAGCATCATCCCCACCTATATTGGCTTTGACTGCACCGCAGATAGTTTGCATGTTGGCTCGCTGGTGCAGATTATGATGCTTCGGATTTTGCAAAAATGCGGTCATAAACCAATCGTTCTGATGGGCGGCGGCACCACCAAAGTTGGCGACCCATCCGGCAAGGATAGTGCGCGGCCTTTGCTGTCTGATCAGGATATTGAGACCAATAAAAACGGCATCAAACAGGTCTTTGAAAAATATCTAACTTTTGGCGATGCCCCGGCAGATGCGCTGATGGTGGATAATGCCGACTGGCTTGACACATTGCATTACATCAGGTTCTTGCGCGATTTTGGCGCGCATTTTTCCATCAATCGTATGATGGGCATGGAATCGGTAAAATTGCGGCTTGATCGCGAACAGAATTTATCCTTTCTTGAATTTAACTATGCCATTTTGCAGGCTTATGACTTTCTCGAGTTACGGCGTCGCTATGGCTGTATGATGCAGCTTGGCGGCTCAGATCAATGGGGCAATATTGTCACCGGCATTGATTTGACCCGGCGCGTTGATGGCCAAGAGGTATTTGGCCTGACATCGCCGCTGATCACCACATCATCCGGGGCAAAAATGGGCAAATCTGCCAATGGGGCAATTTGGCTGAACGAAGAACGCTTGTCTCCGTTCGATTTTTGGCAATTCTGGCGCAATACAGAAGATGCTGATGTTCAGAGATTTTTGGGATTGTTCACCGAACTGCCAATGGATGAAGTGCGCCGGCTTGGCGCCTTGCAAGGCGCTGAAATTAATGATGCCAAAATCATTCTTGCCAACTGTGCCACCACCCTTTGTCATGGCGAAGCTGCGGCAAAAGCCGCCGAGGCCACAGCCCAAACAACATTTGGCGATAAGGGCGTGGCGGATGGTCTGCCGCAGGTTGAAATTGACCGGGGTGAGGCCAATGGGCTGAGCATGATTGCCGCGCTTAACCTTGTTGGATTTGCAAAATCAAATGGCGAAGCAAGACGGTTAATTCGTGGTGGGGGTGCCCGGCTAAATGACCATGCCATCACCGATGAAGAGGCTGGATTGAAACAATCTGATTTTGTTGATGGTAAGGCAAAAATTTCAGCTGGAAAAAAACGCCATGCCCTTATTGTGCTTGGCTAATTCTGCTCGTATTTGACTCTTCTGGCATTTGATTCTGCCCGCATTTGGTTCTCTTTCTTATTGGTTTGATGACGACTCATCGGTCTGCGGTTCGGCCTCATCAGCTTCATCAGGCGTTTCATTGAATAATCGGTCACTTTCTTTGGCAAGCCAGTTTGGACTGATTAAATCGCGCAATAATCCCGGGGCTATAGAGGCAGGGTTCACCGCTGTTTTCATATCATCAGACGGGCCAGTCACCCGAAACTGGGTGGCAAAAATACCACTTTTATCCAGACCCGTCAGCACATTGCCGAGAAGCGGTAGTTTGCCGACAATGTTACTAATCTGGCTGACTGGCACCAGATTGCCGCTCACGTCAACTTGCTTGCTTGTGCGGTCATAAACCCCAATCATTGATACAGCCACCGCATCACCGCTGGCTTTGAGGGCTTTGATATTGACAGCAGACCCTCGAGTTTCGAGTTCTGCATGACCGTGTTTAAAGGCGGTGCCGTCCCCCTCGACAAGCGCATAAAGACCGGCCAGACTTAGCACCGATAACGCTTTGACCGCACGCGGTGCCTCGACAACCGCAAAATCTTCAATGTCGATGCGCGTGTCATAATCTCTGTAATCATCACCATCAAATATGGTCTCAAGCCTGACATCTCCGCCGCGCACCGTATCGGTGATATCAAGACCCGACAGCATACGGCCGCCATTTTTTGAGGTCAGAACAAGCTTTGGTTTGCCATCTGCGTCATCGGTAAAATTGAAGTTTGTTTCACCGCCACCTATTAACCCAACGCCTTTAATAGTTTCATCACCCGTACCAAAAACAATGCCGAACTGCGCCTCGGTAATCAGCGGTTCGCCGCGCACAAGCAAGCTGCCAGAAAATTCTGCCTCACCCGCCCCTTGCGCCGACCTTGCCCCGACCAATTGTCCCGACAAGCTGATCTGGTTATCGACAATGATTTGATCAGCGGTGAAATCAAAATTCACCGTTTCGCCGCCACTCACCCCTTTGTTGCGCCGTAATGACACCAGATCAATGATTTTAGCGTTGGCGCCAACCTGCCATGATTTGTCCTGATTGGATTCAATAATCAGATCCCGAACATCATTGCCAGGCCAGGCCACACGTTCAAAAAAACCAGCTTGCAGGTCACCAGCTGTGTCGAATACCACTTGGCCTTGTGCAACCAAACTACCGGCGACAATGTCGATATCATTAACCGCCGCCAATTCACCAGCGCGCAAATCAATCACCATACTGGCCTGACCAGCCTCGGCTGGTAGTTTTGCCCAATTCAAAACTGGCACATCTATCGACACACCGCTGAGCGGGGCGGCGATTTTAACTTCACCTGTGTTTTTGGCCAGATTACCGGTATATTCCAGCTTGCCGCCAAGTCGTCCATCAAGCCGCAGGTCCATCCGGCGTGCCAGCACCGCCGCCAATTGAGGTGACGGTGACGCCAAACCAACAGCTTTGACGCTTTCTTTTTCCCGGTCAAATTGTACGCTAAATTCAGCTGGCGCCCCCATAAATGATGCGGTGCCGCTGATATCGGAACGGTCTTTATCAAACGCCGCCACCAACTCAGCATCATCAATATGCATACCCCCGGGCAAATTCGCAAAGGACCCATTGCTGATCGTTGCGTCAAGCTTTTGGATGGCTTTCAGCGCATTGAATTTTTCTCCAAGAGGAAATGCAGCTTGTAAGATCATCTCGGCTTCGCCGGATGCGGTCACGTCAGTCACATCAATAGTCGCCAATCTTTTAAGGCCTGATGCTTTGGCATGGTCTATGGCTTTGCCTAGCCCACCTTTGATGGAGATTGATAACGCGGCCTGTCGTATGGCATCGCCAACAATTGGCGAAATCGTCACATTGCCATGCTGGACACTCATCCCACCAAAATTGGCATTTGTGATATTCGCCACAAATTCTGCATTATCGACCGATAGGTCTGCATAAAGGTTGGTAAATGGCGGTGATTGATCCGACCAGCCAAGGGTGGTGTCATGCAAGCGCCAATTGCCATTTATATCTTGCAGTTTATGTCCGCCGATCTCAGCATCATAGCTGGTACGAAAAGACAGTTTGGCATCGCGCATCCGCCCAGATGACATATGTTGACGAAGCCAACCGCGGGTTGCTGTTGCGGCTGGTGCTGGCCATAAGCCGGTAAATAAGGCGGCATCAAAATCATCTGCATTTATATCCATAGCCGATGTTTCAATCATATTGTCATCATTGATGGTGCCATTTGCCGATAATGAAATTTTGCCGCTAGGTCCAAAATCGGCTGTTAAGCCGCCGGTAAGAATGCGGCTGTTGGTAAATTGTGCCTGTAGATTCGCCGCAGGCATAAGCACCGGGGCATCCAGGCCCACCAGCAATATAGACCCATCAGAAACTGTGGCGGTGATGTCGAGTTCATCAATTTTGCCCTGACCACCCATGCGGATAGCAAAATTGCCATCAACTGTTCCCACCGCGCGGCGATATTGATCGGTGGCAATATTCACACGTAACCCAGAAAAATATCCGTCAAAATCAAACCGCGATAGGCTAAGCGTGCCATTGGCTGGATTATACCGGCCAGCGATCTGCGCATTTCCGTCCTGCAGAAACCCCCCATCAACATGCGATCCAATCAGGGCTTTATAATCGACAGCAACCATGTCCGGCCAGTCTGCCAAAATTGTGCGCAACGCAAGATTATCAACTTTCAAACCACCAGCAAACGACACAGATGATGTACCAATATTATCAATACCGCCAACAAAGGCGAGGTCTCGGCCATCAGCCATGGTGATTTCAAGCTTGGCTATATTGAGCGCTTTTTGGTTACGTGCATAAGTGCCAATGATATCTGCCGATTGAAAAGCGGGATCGGTGAGCCTGCCAGATGCGGCAAGCACACCATCTTGCAATGTGATATCAGCCTCTAAATTGGCAATTTCAGACTCTTCAACATTAATTCCAACATGCCCAGACACGGTGCCAAGCGTTTTTAATTCATCGGGGATTTTATCGATATACCCAGCAAAATCAGTTAGCCGCAGTTTCTGTGCTGTCATATCAACTGCAAATCGGCTCCCCCCAGGCCAGCCGGTGAGGGTTGCAGTAAAATCACCCGCATCTTTCATGCCGGTGTCATGACGACCACGTATGCTGCCAACCAGACTGCCATTTGTCAGTGATGCAAAGTCAAAAAATAAATCTGAAAATCTGACTTTTGGCAGGATACCTGTTGCATCGCTGAGCGTCATACTGGCGACATCAATGCCAATTTTACGCATGGCCAGGCTGTATGCGATCTTGCCAGCTTGCCCGGACCGATCCAACAAAGCCCCCGTCACCCCCATGATTTTAGGGATGTTCCAGCCATGTTCAGTTTTCACCAAATCAAGATCTAGACCGCGCAGTATCAGTTTTTCTGGTTGTCTTGTCAGCAAGCTGGCAAAGCCAAATTCAAATTCTGCGGTTGGTACCAAAATCTTGCTCTGGTCCAGTTCTATGCGCATGTTGTCAATTTTTAGCGTGAGCGGCCGCAAAGACATCTGCGCGCCCAAACTGGCATCCGACACCGCCACAACAAGCCTGTCTGAAACCTTGTTCAGCTGTTGTTCAACCAGTTGAGACAATCCGCCCGCTTGCTGGACAAAGGCGAAACCAGCAACAACGCATAGGCCGAGCAACCCGAAAATCGCACCGCCCAGTACTTTCCAAAATCTGGCTGTTGTTAACACACCGATCGCTGACACATTTACGCCTTATCTAACCACTAAAGACCTTGTTTTTACCATGATGCGCATCGCCTGTCTTGCAGTCTACCGCATAATAACTATCTATTCTGCATCATAATCTAACTTGTGCCGGCCACGTCATCTTGCAAAGCTTCGCTGGCCCACCCAAAGGAGACACGCATGCTTGCTGTTGGCGATATTGTGCCTGCCACCGACATACCGACGGATACCGACCGCTATTCCCTAGCCCCGCATGATGGCAAAAAGATAGTCGTTTTCTTTTTTCCGCGCGCCGACACCTCTGGCTGTACAAAAGAATCCATCCAGTTTTCCGATCTGATCGAAGCATTTGCCGCCGCTGATGCCGAAGTGATTGGTATTTCAAAGGACACCCCGCAGAAACAAGCCAAATTTCGTGCAAAATATGACCTCAAATGTCATCTTGGCGCTGATCATGACACTGATATATGTGAACAATTTGGTGTGTGGATCGAAAAATCCATGTATGGCCGAACCTATATGGGCATTCAGCGGGCAACCTTTGTCATTGACGCCAATGGCAAAGTCGCCTCGGTCTGGCCAAAAGTAAAGGTCGATGGCCATGCCGCCGAGGTGCTAGCATTTGTCCAAACCATGTAACCGATGCCGCATCGATCAACATTATCATCCGCGATTGTTGCCGCGCTTGAAACAGCGAACCCGCATGAAAAGGCCCATGCGACACGGGATATTGTTGCCGCATGGCGTGCCAATCAATTTAACGAACTTGGCCGCACCCCGCCGCCAGATCGACCGGCGCGGCCTGTCAAACCAACCCTGTTGCCGCCCCGCGGCGTACCGCGCCGCCGCATTACCGCTGGCAGTGCTGGCCGTATCGCGCTTCTTCATGCCATTGCCCATATAGAGCTGAACGCCATTGATTTGGCACTTGATATGGCCTGCCGGTTTATTGGTCAGGCTCTGCCAAAAGATTTTTACAGTGATTGGCTTGGCGTTGCAGATGACGAGTCTCGACATTTTTTATTGTTAAGTGACCGTCTCGCCCAATTAGGTGCCGCTTATGGTGATTTGCCAGCCCATGATGGACTTTGGCAAGCGGCGGATGCCACCAAACATGATCTGCTGGCACGATTGGCTATTGCACCATTGGTGCTTGAAGCGCGGGGGTTGGATGTCACACCAGCCATGATTGAAAAACTAACAAATGTTGGCGATCCAGATAGCGCCGCGGCGCTCGACATCATCATGACAGATGAAGTTGGGCATGTGGCGGTTGGTAAACGCTGGTTCGATTATGTATGCGGGCTGGACAGGCTTGACCCGGTCGGCAGTTGGCACCGGCTTGTCACACAATATTTTCACGGGGATCTCAAACCGCCATTTAATATTGCGGCGCGCCGTGCTGCCAAATTTTCATCTGCGTTTTATGGGCCACTTGCCGAACGCGATGATTTGGTTGCCCCAACCCGCTAGCGCTGATTGCCGACACGTGACGCCAAACTTGCGGCAATAAAATCGTCAAGGTCACCATCTAGCACACCTTGCGCATTTCCCTTTTCAACAGATGTACGCAAATCTTTCACCATTTGGTAGGGATGCAACACATAAGACCGAATTTGGTTGCCCCAGCCAATTTCAGTTTTGCTGGCGGCCGCATCATTGGCGGCTTCTTCACGCCGCTGTAATTCCAGTTCATAAAGACGCGCTTTTAGCATGTTAAATGCCGTTGCCCGGTTACGATGTTGCGATCTGTCATTTTGACATTGGACAACAATATTGGTTGGCAAATGCGTAATGCGAATGGCCGAGTCAGTTTTGTTCACATGCTGGCCGCCCGCCCCCGACGCACGATAGGTATCAATCCGCAAATCTTTTTCTTCGATTTCAACTTCGATATTGTCGTCAACAACCGGATAAACCCAGACACTGGCAAAGCTTGTGTGGCGCCGCGCCGAACTATCATAAGGCGAAATTCTGACAAGCCGATGCACCCCAGATTCGGTTTTCATCCAGCCATATGCGGTGTCGCCATTCACCCGCATGGTGACGGATTTGATGCCCGCTTCTTCACCGGCACTTTCTTCAATCATCTCAATCTTGAAACCGCGCGTGTCGCACCAACGGCTGTACATTCGCAGCAACATCTGTGCCCAATCCTGTGCCTCGGTACCCCCCGCACCTGCATGAATTTCAACAAAGCAATCATTGCTGTCGGCCTCGCCCGACAACAGGCTTTCCAGCTGGCGTTTTTCTGCAATTATGACAAGCGATGCTAATGTGGCCTCGGCCTCGGCAACAATTTCATTATCGCCTTCAGCCGCGCCAAGCTCAATCAGGTCAACAGCATCTGTCATCTCGCTCTGCAAAGACGTAATGGCCTGCAACTGGCGTTCAAGCTGGTTTTTTTCCCGCATGACACGTTGTGCCTCTGCTTGATCATTCCAAAAGTCAGACGCCGTTGTTTGGGCTTGAAGCGCGGCAAGCCGGTGCTGTGCATCATCGAAATTGACATGCTTGCGCAGTAATTCCAATGAGGATTGAATAATCTCGATTTTCGCAAGTGTTTCCGCCTGCATGATTTTGTCCTGTCGCACTTGATTGCAATACACCAAAGACGGCTGTTTGTTCCTAGCCCGTCATATTCTGTGTGGCAAGCCCGAAAGCATGGCACCATGGGATGAAATTTTTACCAAAGGCCTGGTGTTTTTTTAATAGAGACCTTGTGTTGTGAGCGCCCCGCCAGTCACCGTACCACCGGCATCATTTCCAGATTGCGGCACATCGATCAGCGCCCCACCGGGCCGCTGGTCAGGTTTAAAAACCTCAATAATGGCGTTTTTATCTCCGGGCAAAACACGCTCGCCTGTTTCAGCATGCACTGGGATCAACAAAATATCATTCGGTCGGCGAAACGGGATCACCGGCTTATCAATTTGTGATCGGGTCATAAAGTCACCAAAAATAGGCACCGCCACAGTCGATCCGGTTTCGCTTTTGCCTAGTGGACGCGGCAAATCATAGCCAACAAACACGCCCACAACCAAATCCGGCGTAAAGCCGATAAACCACCCGTTGGTATTATCATTTGTCGTACCGGTTTTACCAGCGACCGCCAGCCCAAGATCACTGATATATCGGCCGGTGCCACGTTTAACCACACCTTCGAGCATCGACACCATTTGAAACGCCGATGCTGGCGAGGTAATTTGCGGCCGGTCATCAGATAATAGCGGTACTTTGCGCATATCATTAACGCGGTCGCATTTCGAGCATTGCCGGCGATCATGACGATAGATGGTTTTGCCATGCCGGTCTTGAATACGGTCAATCAAGCTAGGGGTGATTTTATGCCCGCCATTGACCAACATGCCATAGGCAGCCGTCAGACGTAACAAGGTGGTTTCACCAGCCCCAAGTGACATCGACAATAGCGGCGGTAAATTATCATTCAGACCAAACCGCCGGGCATATTCCTGCACTGTGTCCATGCCCAAATTCATTGCCAGTCTAGCGGTCATAAGGTTACGCGATTTTTCGATACCAAGGCGCATAATCGACGGGCCATAAAACCGTTTTGTATAGTTGGCTGGCTTCCATTTTGGTTTGCCCGGCCCCTGATCAACAACCAGCGGCGCGTCCAAAATCCGTGTTGTCGGGCTGAAGCCAGCATCAAGCGCCGCCAGATAGACAAATGGTTTAAAAGCTGACCCGGGTTGGCGCATGGCCTGTGTTGCCCGGTTAAATTCGGATTCGGCATAATTATAGCCCCCGGTCATGGCCAGCAACCGCCCAGTATGCGGGTCCATGGCAACAATCGCCCCTTCAACCGCCGGGCGTTGCCCCAGTGCAAAATCTTCGCTCTCTGGCACAAATCCATTTCTGATCAAATCCGGGGTAAAGCCGGGCGGTTGCACAATAACAATGTCATTCACCGCCAATGACTTTCGTAAATCATTCAATGGCGGCGGGCGCACCCCGTCTTCGTCACGTGGTGGATAGGCCCAAAATGCCAGTTGAAACGGTATCTTGGCATTGCGCCCCTGTACATAAATTTCAGCTGACCGCCGGGTGACTTTGGTGATCAGCGCCGCATAATGATTCGGCCGCAATTTTTTTGTATATTCATCTAACGTGGCATCAATATCTGCGCCATCGGGCATCCGCCCCAACGGACCCCGCCACCCCTGCCGGCGATCAAGCGCCTCTAGGCCGCGTTCCAGCGCGTCATCTGCCAGTTGCTGCAGATGCGGATCAAGTGTGGTGCGCACAGACAGCCCACCATCATAAAGGGCGGTTTGGCCAAATTGATCCAGAAGCTGGCGCCTGACTTCTTCGGTAAAATAGGGCGCGTTTGCCGCGTCAAAACCAGATTGGCGCTGCAGCAACAAAGGTTCAGATTTGGCTGCCTCTGCCTCGGCCTCGGTGATATATCCATTTTGCCGCATTTCATCCAAAACCCAATTGCGGCGGGCTAATGCGGCGCGGTTGTTGCGTACCGGGTGATAATTATTCGGCGCCTTTGGCAAGGCGGCAAGATACGCAATTTCAGCAAGCGCCAATTGATCTAATGGTTTATCAAAATAATTGAGCGCCGCCGCCGCCACACCATAGCTGCCCATACCAAGATAAATCTCATTGAGATAAAGTTCCAAAATCTGATTTTTACTAAATGCACGTTCCATCCGAAGCGACAAAATGGCTTCTTTAATTTTGCGCTCTATGGATAATTCATTGGTCAGCAGAAAGTTTTTTGTCACCTGCTGGGTAATGGTCGATGCCCCAATGGGGCGGCGGCCAGTGCCGTAATTCAAAAGATTGGTTACAGCGGCGCGCGCCAAGGCCCGCAAATCAACCCCAAAATGCTGATAAAATCCTTTATCTTCAGCCGATACAAATGCCTCAACAAGCTGTGGCGGCATCGCCCGCACCGGCACAAACAACCGCTTTTCATTTGCATATTCAGCCAGCAACGCCCCGTCACCCGCATGTATTCTGGTCACGACTGGTGGCTCATAATTCGCCAGTTGCTGATAATCAGGCAAATCACGCCCATAGGTCCAGAACACCCACAGCACCATGGCGGCAGCCATTACCACCCCCAAAAATACCAGTGACATGAAAAAAGAAATAAATCTGAACATAATCGCTTACGTTAAATGGTAATTTTGGCGCATATGTGGCAAACACCCTGCATAACCTATGCCGCTTTCGCCTGTCTCATCAGCATCAAAACCATCAGGAAAATTGGCTTTCATTATTATAATTTCGGGCCATAGGCATTCAAATAATTAATAATCGCCTTTGTCAGGCGGCTATTCAGCTTGCGTAGATAGTCAGAATTACGCAAATTCTTTTCATCATCGCGGTTCGACAAAAAGCCCATTTCAACAAGAACAGATGGCATATCGGGGGCTTTTAAAACCGCAAAGCCAGCAAAACGATGGCCGCGTCGGTCACCGCCGGGCATATCACGGATTTGTGCCAAAATGGCGGCGGCTAAATGCGATGACTGGTTCATCGATTCGCGTTGAAACATCCGCAATAATTCACCCGCCGCATCTGGGTCTTCGGCACCAAGATCAGGCCCGCCAATAAGATCCGCCTTATTTTCTTTGCGGGCCAGCGCCGCCGCTTCCTTGTCCGAGGCCGTATCGGACAGGGTAAAGACAGATATGCCGCGTGCCTTTGCTGATTGCGCTGAATCGGCATGAAGCGAGATAAACACATCCGCTTGCTGGCGGCGTGCCAAACGTATCCGTTCGCGAAGCCGTAAATACCGGTCATCACGGCGCGCCAAAATAGGTTGTATTTTGCCAGTCGCCGCTAATTGCGTTGCCAGATCACGCGCCGCGGCCAGTGTGATCGCCTTTTCCTGTGTGCCGGATTTGCCAATGGCACCCGGGTCCTTCCCGCCATGGCCAGCATCTATAAATACGACCCAGCGCCGGTTCTTACGAGTTGGCACCAAGGCTGGGTCAATAGCTGGTTTGCTGGCCGCAGAAGATTGCTTTGCCTGAAATGCCCGTTTTGATTTTGGCAGTTTCATCTGCTGGCTAACGGCCTTTGTCGGGCTGTTGGCGGTGGTTAAATCGGCCGGGGGCGCCGCAAATGTGGCACCTTGGCTTTTGTTCAATGCCGCCGCCGCCACCATAAAGGCAGTGTCACCAACATTTACAAGATCAACAACAAATCTCTCACCGCCCGATGCTGGTGGCAAGGTAAAGGCACGTAGGGGGGCAGCTGGCTGGTCAAGCTCAATCACCAATCGCCCGATATCTGGCTTAGGCGATCCGAACCGATAGGCTCTGGCCAGCCCTATGCCAAGATCGCCACGTTGCGGCAAACCATCCACCTGCCAACTGGCATCCGGCATATCGATCACCAGCCGATACGGGTCAGTCAGCAATGATAATTGTGCCTGTAACGGTGACCGCGTTTCAACAACCAGCCGCAGCCCCGGCGACTCGTCAACTGACACCGCGCCGATACGCATACCGGTCACTGAATTTTGTGCCAACGGGCTGGTCACGGCCGTCAACATAACGCACAGCCACGTCACCAGCACCAGCGCCATAGGTTCAAAATATGCCGAAAGACCGCGCAAATACGGCATAATCAGACATATCAGATTTATGCTTTTTAACACTGGCATATCGGCGCTGCCCTGTTTATATCATGTTTTTCGACCACCGCAACCTAGCCGATCCGAGAACAGCAACAAAGTAAAAATCAGGTAAATCACAAAATGAGCATTAGTGGCTTGGCAAAGGCATTTAACAGCGTGTATATAAAAATATACAAGGTGTTGAGATGTGTTTGTTCTCAATTCAAAACCGGCAAAAAAGCCGGGCTTTATGAGGCCAAACAGACCATCAGCGCCTTTATTTGTGAATTTTTTGCCGGCGTTGCCCCGCCGCACTATGCGCCAAAGCGCGATTAACTTGATAATCGACGCGGCCCCAAAACGGCCCCGCATACCATGGCAGCACCACCGGCTAACCAACCGCGTAATATAACAACTATCGGATCAGTCCAATGACACACAACGCCCACGCAGATCATCAGAGCCGCTATGAAAGCGCGGCCTGTAATGCGGGCGGTCTTTGCGCATTGTATCCGGCTACAACATACCTGCCTTCATCATCGCCATTGCCATTAACAAGGCAAATTCAGCACGAGATGGCCGGAGAGAGATACATTAATGACAAAGCGTATATTAATCGATGCCCGCCAAACCGAAGAAACCCGGGTGGTGTTGCTTAGCGGCACCCGCATTGATGATTTTGACTATGAAACAGAACACCGCAAACAATTAAAGGGAAATGTATATCTTGCACGGGTGACACGTGTTGAACCTTCGTTGCAGGCTGCATTTGTCGAATATGGCGGCAATCGTCAGGGCTTTCTGGCCTTTAGTGAAATTCATCCCGATTATTACCGCATCCCGATTGAAGACCGCGAAGCTTTAATCGAGGCTGAAGGTACGTCTCATGATGATGACGCCGAAGACGCGCCCGAAGATGGCACCCCGGAAACAGTCGGCGGCGAAAGTGCCGAAGACGAGGATATCCGCCCAAAGCGTCAGATAAAAAAATATAAAATCCAAGAAGTGATCTCTAGAAAACAGATCATGTTGGTACAAGTTGTCAAAGAAGAGCGCGGCAACAAAGGCGCGGCGTTGACCACCTATTTATCACTAGCCGGGCGCTATTGTGTTCTGATGCCAAACAACAGCCGGGGCGGCGGCGTCAGCCGTAAAATCACCAACCCAGCCGATCGAAAGCGGCTAAAAACAGTTGTTGGTGGCCTAGATATAGCCAAAGGCATGGCAGTGATTGTGCGCACCGCTGGTGCCAAACGCACCAAAACGGAAATTGCCCGTGATTATGCCTATCTGTCGAAATTATGGGATGAAATTCGCAACCGCACATTGGAATCACAGGCCCCTTGCTTGATCCATGAAGAAGGCGATCTGATCAAACGTTCGATTCGTGATATGTATACAAGCGAGGTGGACGAGGTGCTGGTTGAGGGCGAAGAGGCCTATAAAACCGCCCGCAATCAGATGAAAATGCTGATCCCCAGCCATGTGAAAAACGTCAAGAAATTCTCGGAAAGTCAGCCAATTTTCCAGCATTTCAACGTTGAAAGCCAGATGGACACCATTCAAAGCCCACAGGTAACGCTGAAATCGGGTGGTTATCTGGTGATTAACCAAACCGAAGCCTTGGTCGCTGTTGATGTGAATTCAGGCAAATCAACGCGCGAGAGAAATATTGAAGAAACCGCGCTAAAAACCAATCTTGAAGCGGCCGAAGAACTGGCCCGGCAATTGCGGTTGCGCGACATGTCAGGGCTGATCGTTGTTGATTTTATCGACATGGAAGACAGCCGCAATCAGCATGCTGTCGAACGGCGAATGAAAGATGCCATGCGCAACGACCGTGCACGGGTCCAAATCGGGTCGATCAGCCATTTTGGACTGCTTGAAATGTCGCGCCAGCGTTTGCGGCTGAGCATCAATGAATCAATCAGCAATCTCTGCCCACATTGCGAGGGGACAGGCCGGATAAGGTCTATCGATACCGCCGCTATGCAGGTGCTAAGATCAATCGAAGACGAAGCACAAAAAGGCAAAATGGATGTTTTGCACATCACCGTACATCGTGATATCGCGCTGTTTATTCTGAACCATAAACGCGCGTCATTGGCCGATATTGAAAGCCGGTTTGGTTTGACAATTATTCTGCATTCAGATGACAGCTTGATTGCGCCTGAATACCGTGTAGAGCGTGAAGGATTTCAGGGCAAATCACAGCCGCGTCAAAATGGTCGTCAAAATCACCGTCAGCCGCAAAAGACCACCCAATCTGATGACAATGCGGACAATGACGATGAAACTGACGAGGCAGATAGCACCAGCCAATTTAGCGATGATGCGGACGGGGATGAAGACCAGCCAAAACGGCGTCGTCGTGGCCGCCGTGGGGGGCGGCGGCGTCGCGGTAAGCGTAATGGCGAGGATAATCAACAAATCGAAACCGCCAGCAATGGTGATGTCGCGGCAGATGACGCGGCTGGCGACCATGCAGATCATACCGCAACAACCACCATCGATGATGACGCAAAGCCAAAGAAAGCGGCACTTGGCCGCGGTCGTGGTCGGCGCGTTGCCAGAAATGACGGTGCCGAAAATAAACGCGATGAGTCTGGCCAGACCGAACCATCACCAGCCAGCGGTGACCCAGCACCAGACGCGGCGGTCGATACCGCCAGCCCAGATGGTGATGCGGCGGTAAAAGACAGCAAATCTGACGGTAAATCAGCGCGCAAAAAAGCCGCAAAAAAACCAGCCAAAACATCTGCTGTATCTGATGAGGATGGATCAGATGGCACCAAAGCGGTAAAAGCAGACGCCAAAAAACCCGCCCGTGGTCGCAAGCCAAAGGTGAAAAGCCAGACCGGCGCAGATGACGCCGCATCTGATGATGCGGGCAGCGGCACCGACGCGAAAAAGCCAGCACGAAAATCATCAGCGAAAAAGGCAAAAAAATCGGCGGCCGATAAGACAGGTGATGCCGGTGCGGCCGCAGCAAATAGAAGCGCCGAAACCGTCAGCCATGCCGCAAATCGTGCGCCGATTAGTTCAGCCCCGCAAGATGTCATTGATGTTGGCAGTGCGGCACCGGACGCGCGCAAACGCGGCTGGTGGTCACGCGGCGAATAGCTGGTTCAGCCTCGTCACCCACATGGAAGCCAGCCTATTTTATGGTTGGCAGCCAGCCATTGATCCGGTCAATGGCGGTGGTGATGGTGCGGGAACTGCCAGCATAGGACAGGCGCAGGTAACGCCCCCCTTCGGTCTGATCAAAATCAATGCCGGGCGTCACCGCAACACCGGCCTCATGCAGCATACGCCGGGCAAAATCACCGGCATTGTTGCTGATGGCACCGATATCAGCATAGAGATAAAAAGCACCGTCAGCAGGCGCGTGTTGGCCTAGAAATTCTGCTGGCAACCCGGCAAGCAAGCGATCGCGATTGTCCTGATATCGCGGCAAATGCGCATCAAATTCGGCATAGCAATCAAATGCCGCCAGCGCCCCATATTGGTTAGGAGTCGGCGCCGAAATAAATAAATTTTGCGCGATTTTTTCGGCGTTATCGACAAGATCATCAGGCAAAATGACCCATCCAAGCCGCCAGCCCGTCATACAAAAATATTTCGAAAATGAATTAATGATGATGGCATTTTGATTGAATTTCAGCGCTGTTGTGCCGCGCCCACCATAGGTCAGCCCATGGTAGATTTCATCCATAATCAACCGCACACCATGGCGCGCGCACCAAGCGCAAATATCCGCCAAATCATCATCACCAATCACCACGCCGGTTGGATTTGCCGGGCTAGCCAGCAAAATACCGTCAGGCAATGTGCCGGATTTCGACAACGCTTCAAGATCCGGCATCCACGCTTGGTCAGCACGTGCCGGTATCAAATCAGGCACCAACCCCAGCGCCGCCATCAAATTGCGATAGGCCGGATAGCCCGGTGTCGCAATCGCGATATGATCACCGGCATCAAAAGCTGCCAGAAACGAAATGGCAAACCCAAGTGATGATCCAGGGGTGACAGCAATCTGGTTCCAGTCCGGTGTTATGCCGTACCAATCTTGATAATGGGCAGAAATGCGCTGGCGTAAAGCGGGGTGGCCTAATGCCACCGAATACCCATGCGTCGCGGTGCGCCCCAGTGCCGCGGTCAACGCCCGGTTCACCGCATCTGGTGGCGGGGTTGACGGCTGGCCAACCTCAAGATGCATGATGTCGTGACCTATCGCTTCGAGACGTTGGGCGTCCTGCATCACCTGCATAGCAAGGAATGCTGGAATTTGGTTTGTTTTGCCAATCTTTAAGGTCATTGTATGTTCAGGTGAACCCATGCGATGCTGAAAAGTGGGAACGGGTACGCATCCGCGTGTCCGGCACGGGTATATCAGAGCCGCCACAAACAGGCCATAAATTTATGTCAGACATGATGACCAAGATGATCACGATGATACGACAAACCGCCAGATATATTGCGGCGATGCTGCTGTTTGTGACTTTGCCGATAGCGGCATGCGCTGGCATGATTCGCGATACCGAGCTAGAGGCTGGCCTGCAAAGATTGATGGCACCGCTGGTCGAGGCGGCGGGCTATCCGCCAAATTCGATAGCCGTCAGGTTTATCATTGATCCAAATTACAATGCGTTTGTGGCTGGCGAACAAATTATTTATGTGCATTCCGGACTGCTGTTAAACGCCAAATCAGCCGAGGAAATCATCGGTGTTATGGCGCATGAGATCGGCCATTTAAAGGCCGGGCATGTGCCGCGCCGTGATGCCGCAATTGCCGATGCCAATTCAGCCAATGCACTTGCGGCACTGGCGGCGATTGCGGTTGCGGCAGGCGGCGGCGGAGATGCGGCGGCAGGCGTGCTGATTGGCGGACAAGATCAGGTCACCAGAAAGCTATTGCAAACCATTCGTTATGATGAAGCTGTCGCCGATGAAATCGGTCTCTCACTGCTGGACAAATCCGGCATTTCTGCCAGTGGCCTGCGCGATATGATGCAACGTATGGCCGCCCAGCGGGCGCTTCCTGAAAGCCGCCAATCACGCTATTACCAAACACACCCTGATGCCGCCGAACGGCTCAGCATCTATCAGGATCATGTCAGCCGCCAGACCGGGCAAACAACCCCCATCAGCGATGAGATACTGGCTTTGGTGGACCGGCTAGAAACCAAGATGCGCGCCTATGTTGAACCGCCTCAATCCGTTCTGGCACAATTTGATGATGCTGGCGTGCTTGCCCATTTATACGCCAAATCAATCGCACTTTATCGGCGCGGCGAACTTGAAGCGGCGATGACGGTCATTGACAATCTGATTGAAATGGCACCGAAGGATGCCTTTTTTCACGAATTTCGCGGCGATGTTTTGCTGTCCATGGCAAAGCCAGATGCGGCGGCAAAGGCCTATGAACGGGCCATTTCCATTCGCCCTGACAGCCCGCAAATTTTACTAAATTACGGCCGGGCGCTGATTGCAAGCGGCAAGGCAACAGACCTCAATGACGCCATATCCGCATTGGAACAGGCCCGTGATGGCGAACCAAAATGGACCTTTGCTTACCGCCAGCTTGCCATTGCCTATGGGCGGGCTGGTCAGCTTGCCGATGCCGATATCACGCTTGCCGATGAAGCCTTAATGACTGGTGACACACAACAGGCCATCAAAATGGCCAAACGATCTTTGTCGCACGGGTCCGTTCGTGACGAGATAAAAAATCGCGCCAATGATATTTTGTACCGATATGGCGCGTTAAAAGAGTGATAATTTGCAATCGTGATGGCTTTCTATATAACTTGAAAGACCGCATCAAAATAGACGCGGTATCTTTGGCTTTTGCGGTTGAACCGACAGGAACATATTCATGCGCATAATCTTTGCTATTTGCCTTGTACTCACAATCATGGCACCGCCTTTTGCCAAGGCTGATCTAGATGCATCAGATCGCGCCGAACTGAATAAGGTTATTGAAGATTTCATCCGCAACAATCCAGAAGTGGTGCGCGATACGCTGATTGCGCTGGCCGCCCGTGAAGAGGCAGAACGCAAACAAACCGGGCTTGCCAAGGTGCGTGATGATCAGGGCGACCCGGTCATGGGCAACCCCAATGGCAGCATCACATTATATGAATTTTCCGATTATAATTGTGGGTATTGCAAACGTGTTTTTGAACCCATTCAACAGCTTTTGGGCGACAATCCCGATGTCCGGCTGGTGATTAAGGAATTTCCGATTTTAAGCCAATCATCACTGGTGGCGGCCAAGGCCGCTATCGCCGCTGAAATGCAGGGTAAATTTGGTGCCTATCACGTTGCCATGATGACCTATCGCGGCCAAATCACTGAAGACGTTGTGATGCGCTTGGCCGCGCAAGCTGGCGTGGATGAAAAACAACTCAAAATAGACATGGAAAGCCCGAAAACGGCGTCCATTATCCAGCGCACCCGCGAGGCGGCGGCGGCGCTTGAAATCAATGGCACGCCCGGTCTAGTGGTTGGAAATACAATTGTTCCCGGCGCCATTGGGCTTGACGAACTTGTCAAATTAATTACCGAAGAACGCAACAAACCAGGCTAAACTCTTTTCTCGCCCCCGCAAACAAGTATAGTATCTTACACCATGGCACCTATTTGCAGCATCGCAGTTTTGAATGGCCCCAATCTCAACATGCTTGGCATGCGTGAGCCAGAGATATATGGACATCAAACGCTGGCTGATATCGAAGCCGAATGCCGCAGATTGGCCAGTGAAAAGCAATTAGAGATTGACTGGTACCAGTCAAACCTTGAAGGCGAGTTGATCACCAAAATACAATCGCTTGCCGGATCGGTGGACTGGATTGTGATAAATGCCGCGGGGTTGACCCATACATCGGTGGCATTGCGCGATGCTCTATCTTTGTTTCCGGGCGGCGTTATTGAAGTGCATCTATCAAACATCCACGCGCGTGAGACATTCCGGCACACATCCCTTATTTCGGCGATTGCCAAGGGTGTTATTGCCGGATTTGGCGCAACATCCTATTATATGGCGATCGACGCCATTTCGCATTTACATTTGGAGACTTAATTCTAATGGCAGCTTCATCAAAAACCGCTTCCGCGCGTTCTGAAACAAAATTGGTTCAGGAACTGGCAGATATTTTAGATAAATCTGGCCTTGCCGAACTAGAATATGAAACCGACGCGGTGGCTATTCGTTTATCGCGGGTCACAGGTGCGACGCCTGTTATGGCGGCTGCCCCGGCAGTGTCAGCACTCGCCGCTGCCGCGCCAACGCCCGCCCCGGCCGAACCTGCCGCCGTGGCGAACCCAGCTGACCATAAAGGGGCTGTCACTTCACCAATGGTTGGCACTGTCTATACCGCCCCAGAACCCGGTGCCGCTGAATTCGTATCTGAAGGCGACACAGTCAAAGCCGGTCAGACCCTGTTTATTGTTGAGGCCATGAAAGTGATGAACCCAATCATCGCCCCAACCGCTGGCAAGGTAACCAAAATTTTTGTTCAAAATGCCCAGCCAATTGAATTTGGCGAAGCGCTGGCCATCATAGAATAACCGTCATGTTCAAAAAAATTTTGATTACCAATCGGGGGGATGTGGCGTTGCGGGTGCTGCGTGCCTGCAAAGAAATGAACATCCCCAGCGTTGTTGTGCATTCAACAGCCGATGCCGACTCGATGCCCGTACGGCTGGCTGATGAATCGGTTTGTATTGGCCCGCCGAGCAGTGCCGATTCCTATTTAAATGTGCCAGCAATTTTATCAGCCGTTGCAATCACTGGCGCAGATGCGGTGCATCCGGGCGTTGGATTTTTATCGGAAAACGCCGATTTTGCCGAAATTGTTGCGGCGCATGGGCTGACATTTATCGGGCCAGAACCCCACCACATCCGCGCTATGGGCGATAAGGTAGAAGCAAAAATCACTGCCGCCGCGGCTGGCTTGCCGCTGGTACCGGGGTCACCGGGGGCTGTCCACACAATTGAAGATGCCAAGAAAATTGGCGCCGAAGTTGGCTATCCGCTTCTTGTCAAAGCTGCATCAGGTGGCGGTGGACGCGGCATGAAAGTTGCCGAAACTGAAGATCATCTGGCCGAAGCATTCAGCGCCGCCCGGTCCGAAGCCAAAGCCGCCTTTGGCGATGACACCGTATATATGGAACGCTATCTTGGCCAGCCACGCCATATCGAAGTACAGGTGATTGCCGACTCGCATGGCAATGTTGTGCAACTTGGCGAACGCGAATGTTCGGTGCAGCGGCGCCATCAAAAATTATTCGAAGAAGCCCCCTCGCCAGCCTTGACCGCCGAGATGCGTAACAAAATTGGCACCATCGCGGCCGAGGCCACACGCAAAATGGGCTATCTGGGTGTTGGCACCATGGAATTCCTGTTTGAGGATGGTGAATTCTTCTTTATCGAAATGAATACCAGATTACAGGTTGAACATCCAATCACCGAAGAAATTACCGGCGTTGATTTGGTGCGTGAGCAAATTCGCATTGCCGCCGGACACCCGCTGTCTTTCACCCAAGAAGATGTCGCCTTTACCGGCCATGCCATTGAATGCCGTATCAATGCGGAACATCCAGAAACATTTATGCCAACCCCCGGCAAAGTGACCTCGTTTCATGCGGCTGGCGGCCCCGGCGTGCGGATTGAATCCTGTTTATATTCTGGATATGCGGTGCCGCCCTATTATGACAGCCTGATCGCCAAACTGATTGTGCATGGTGATGATCGCGCACATTGTCTTGCCCGGTTAAAACGGGCTTTGGAAGAATTTGTTGTCGAACCAATTCCCACAACGCTGACGCTGCACAAGCGACTGGTCGATGCGCCAGCGATCAAAGATGGAAGCTATAATATTAGGTGGCTGGAAGAAGTCTTTTTACCAAAGACCTAAAACCAATAGGCAATGCCCGAGATAATGCCGTGGCGCAAAGCTATGTGTATGCACCCGAAACAATCATAAAAGCCTATGCGCTGGGCCTGTTCCCTATGGCAGAAAGCCATAACAGCAAAGACATACGTTTTTATGATCCAGATATGCGCGGCCTGATCCCGCTTGATGATTCGCTTGGAAATGGGCTTCACATTCCGCGCCGTCTACAACGCCGCGTCCGGCAACACCCCTATGACATCACCATTGATCAGGATTTTGCCGCAGTCATTACCGCCTGCGCCGCACGCAGTTCGACACGTACCGACACTTGGATAAATGCAGATATACGCCAGCTTTATATTGCCTTGCATAAAATGGGATTTGCCCATTCGGTCGAGGTCTGGCTTGAGGGTCATTTGGTTGGCGGGCTTTATGGGGTGCGGTTACGTGCGGCCTTTTTCGGCGAGTCGATGTTTTCGCGCCAAACTGATGCGTCAAAAATTGCACTGGTGCATCTAATGGCCCGCTTGCGTCATGGCGGTTTCCGGCTTTTGGATGCGCAATTTACCAACGAACATCTCAAACAATTTGGTGTGATAGACGTGCCGCGCATTGAATTTCAACGACGTCTAGCAGACGCATTGGCGGCAGAGGCCGACCTTAATCTTGCCGCACCAAGCCTGCCAATGGTAACTGCGATGCTGGCGGCTGGCTAATCCGCACTGCAAGCAAGAAGCGTGATATCATATACCGGATGTTCGAGTGCTGAAATGGCTGGGCTTGATGAAAACATCCACCCGGAAAACACCTCGGCTGGCGCAACAGACGGGTCATAGCCAAGATCACGAATAACAACAAAAGCGGCATTTTCTGGTGTTTCTTCAGGCGGATGAAAGGCACATCGCTGCACCGTTACCTCCAAGGTGCCAAACTGCCGGGATTCGCCAACCGGGGCGGAAAGGGTGGATATGCGCGCGGTAATTTTATCAAGCGCCTGCATGGTCACCACGCGCCCATCCAACCAGATTGTTGTTTGCGCCGATGCCGCAAAACAAGCCAGAAACATAACCGCTATTGTTGGGGCAAGGACGATGCGCATAAAACCGGGGCTGTGGCTATTGGGCCGCGGCATTATTGCCAGATGAAAACACCATTTTTCCTAAAAGATCGCTGATGCTGACCGGGTCGCGGGTGTCATAAATCACCGCGCCAGATGCCAGCATTTGACTATCGGCCCCCGGCATCAATTCTAAATAATTACCACCAAGCAATGAGGCAGCGGTGATGCGGGCGCTGCTATCAGCCGGGATCTGGACATCAGGCGCAATCGCCATTGCGATGCGGGCGCTATAGGTCACAGGGTCAAGGCTCTGGTCGGTGATACGACCAACTTTAATGCCTGAAATACGCACATCATCACCAACCGATAACCCGCCTGTTGACCCAAACTCGGCAATGATCTCATAGCCGCCATTGCCTTGGATATCAGCCGCTTCATAAGCCAGCGTCATGAACCCGGCCGCCGCCGCCAAAACAATAGCTCCCATTACGGTCTCTAGGGTGTTCCGCTGCATGCCTCAACTCCTCAATTACAGCCCGGTCCTAGCACGCCCGGATTTAAGATGGCGTCCATGGTTCATAGTCGCCAGTGGCAGCAGCGCGCTTGCCGCCTTTTAACACATGTCCGGCAGGCCGGTGCGCGTATCTTGTGCCAGTGGTGTTTGGCTGATGGTCCTGTTGCCACTCATGCCGGGCATAACCGCCTTCAGGGGGCGGGCTTGATTCGGTATGATGCAGCCACCCATGCCAATCAGCTGGCACTTTTGACGCTTCGGTCATGCCATTATAGCGCACGTAACGGCGCGGCGGCTTGCCCGGGCGGGCCTGACGTTCTTCATAATAGCGATTGCCAAACGAATCACACCCCACTTCGGTGGCGGTTAATTTCAACGTGATCAAGGTGACCAAATCCATAGGATACCCCACAATAAAGATATGTAATCGGCGGCCATTTCAAACACAGCGTGTCAGTGCTGTTCGAATTGACCGTCTGGCAGGCGGTCTTAGCCGCCATGCGCTGGCGGCGAGTATAGGCGAAAGCAAACAATCTCGTCCAGCCACCTTTACCACAATGTGACGATTTTGCCGCCGCCTCACATGACCGCTAAGCCATCAGTCAACCCAGCTACAACCCCCGGCATAACCCCCCGGCACAACCGTGATCATAAATGACGAACATCTCATCCGCCGCCCACCGCTTAAGATAAATCAACATGGACAATGACTTGTCCCAAAAACGGCTACAACCACGCGGCGAATAGCTATCATTTCAATACATAAATTTGTTCAAAACTGGATAAAAAATAGCTTTTTTTGTGATTTGTCTATTTACCGGAAGCCGCTAGATGATGTAGTTTATACCTCGGAGCAACGCTATATGTTGTTGCTTAGCGCGAATTATTCAGCACAAGTTTCG
Source organism: Pseudomonadota bacterium (assembly GCA_027620495.1). Lineage (GTDB taxonomy): Bacteria > Pseudomonadota > Alphaproteobacteria > Puniceispirillales > Puniceispirillaceae > UBA3439. The sequence continues at coordinate 65,069 of JAQCEA010000001.1, forward strand.
GAAAAATAAAGACAAAAACTCACCCACCTCATGTGAGTCAAGCGGCAACAAAGGAAGTAAGATAGATGCGTTTTGAAAGACGGTTCACGGCGGATGGCCAAGCGGCATATGCGAACATAAAATTTAGACACGCGACAAGTGAGATTCGCAACCCAGATGGCACCATTGTGTTCCGCGCTGAAAATATTGAAGTGCCCGCACAGTTTTCGCAGGTAGCTACAGATATTCTGGCACAAAAATATTTTCGCAAAGCTGGCGTACCTGCGGCGCTAAAGCCGGTCGAAGAAAACGCTGTTCCATCTTGGTTGTGGCGCAGTGAGGCTGATACAAAAGCACTTGCAAAACTGCCTGAAGATCAGCGCTATAGCGGAGAAACATCTGCCAAGCAGGTGTTTGACCGGTTGGCAGGCACCTGGACCTATTGGGGATGGAAAGGCGGTTATTTTTCTGACGAGAGCGACGCCAAGACCTATTTCGACGAAATGCGGCACATGCTGGCCACCCAGAAGGCGGCACCAAATTCACCGCAATGGTTTAACACCGGCATGCATTGGGCCTATGGCATTGATGGCCCGAGCCAAGGGCATTTTTATGTCGATTATAAAAGCGGCAAGTTAACTCGCTCTACCGGTGCTTATGAACATCCACAGCCACATGCCTGTTTCATCCAGTCCGTCAGTGATGATTTGGTGAATGAAGGCGGTATTATGGATTTGTGGGTGCGCGAAGCACGGCTGTTTAAATATGGATCTGGCACCGGGTCCAACTTCAGCCGGTTGCGGGGCGAAGGCGAAAGCCTGTCTGGTGGCGGCAAATCATCTGGTTTGATGAGCTTTTTGCGGATTGGTGACCGGGCGGCTGGGGCCATCAAATCGGGCGGCACCACCCGCCGGGCGGCGAAAATGGTGACGGTCGATATCGACCATCCGGATATCGAAGCCTATGTTGACTGGAAAGTTGTTGAAGAACAAAAGGTCGCCGCATTGGTTGCCGGGTCAAAACTGGCACAAAAACATATGGGCGCGGTGATGGCGGCGTGCCAGCTAACCACAGCCTATGGCGAAGACGATCGGTTTGATCCAAAGGTCAATAAAGACCTCAAAAAAGCCATTCTAGCGGCCCGCAAATCAATGATCCCGGAAAATTATGTCCAGCGGGTGATTCAGTTTGCACAGCAAGGCTATACCGATATTGAATTTAAGACCTATGACACAGATTGGGATTCAGAAGCCTATCTGACTGTTGCCGGGCAAAATTCAAATAACTCGGTACGGGTAAGCAACGATTATCTGCAAACTGTGCTTGATGACGGCGACTGGGAATTGATCAAGCGGCGTGACGGCAGTGTGGCCAGCCGTATCAAGGCAAAAGATTTGTGGGAAAAAATTGCCTATGCGGCATGGGCCTGTGCTGACCCGGGCTTGCAATATGACAGCACCATTAATGAATGGCATACCTGCCCTGAAGGTGGGCGGATCAACGCATCAAACCCATGTTCGGAATATATGTTCCTTGACGATACCGCCTGTAATTTGGCGTCATTGAATCTGATGCAATTCCGCGATGCTGATGGTGAATTTGATATTCCGGCATTTGAACATGCGGTGCGCTTATGGACAGTTACACTCGAAATTTCTGTATTGATGGCGCAATTCCCGTCAAAGGAAATCGCACAACTATCCTATGAATACCGCACCCTGGGTCTTGGCTTTGCCAATATTGGCGGCTTGTTGATGGCGGCAGGACATTCCTATGACAGTGACGAAGGCCGCGCCATTTGCGGTGCAATCTCGGCGGTTATGACGGGCATTGCCTATGCCACATCAGCCGAAATGGCCAGCGAAGTTGGGGCGTTTCCAAACTACAAGAGAAACGCCAAACATATGTTGCGGGTGATGAAAAACCACCAATTGGCAGCTGAAGGCAAGGCTAGCGGTTATGAAGGGTTAAGCATCCTGCCGGTGCCACTTGACACCGCCTCATGCCCGGACAAAGCCCTTGTCAGCGCCGCTGCCAAGGCGTGGGACCAAGCTGTGTCACTTGGCAAAAAACACGGCTATCGCAACGCACAAGCCACCGTGATTGCCCCGACCGGCACCATCGGTTTGGTCATGGATTGTGACACAACCGGCATCGAGCCAGATTTTGCCATCGTCAAATTTAAGAAACTTGCCGGCGGTGGGTATTTCAAAATCATCAACCGGGTGGTACCAGAGGCATTAGAAGGGCTTGGGTATTCACAAAGCCAAATTGACGATGTTATTGGCTATGCCGTTGGTGCGGGCAGCCTGAAAAACTGCCAGTCAGTTTCAATCAATGCCCTAAAAGACAAAGGCTTTGGCGATGCAGAGATTGACAAAATTGAAGCCGCTCTGGGCAGTGCATTTGACATCAAATTTGCCTTCAACCAATTCACCCTTGGGGCTGATTTCTGCAAGGACAAATTGGGCATCACTGACGCGCAATTGAATGATTTCGAATTTAACATGCTGGACCATCTTGGCTTTAGCAAAGACGAAATTGAAGCTGCGAATATTCATGTTTGCGGGGCCATGACTCTGGAAGGTGCCCCTCATCTTGATGAAGCGCATCTGCCAATTTTTGATTGTGCGAATGTGTGCGGGCGTATCGGCAAACGGTTCCTGTCTGTCGATAGCCATATCACCATGATGGCGGCGGCACAGCCATTTATTTCAGGTGCCATTTCCAAAACCATCAATATGCCAAATTCTGCAAGCGTGCAGGAATGCGGTGACGCCTATATGAAATCGTGGCAATTGGGATTGAAAGCCAACGCCTTATATCGTGATGGATCCAAGCTCAGCCAACCATTGTCATCAGGTCTTATTGATGAAATTGATGATGAAGATGATGAAGCCGAAGCACCAATGGTGGCAACATCATCACCGCAAGTGATCGAAAAAGTTGTCGAGCGCATCATCAGCAAAGCTGAGCGTGAGCGGTTGCCACATCGGCGTAAAGGCTACACGCAAAAAGCTACGGTTGGCGGTCATAAGGTCTATCTGCGGACCGGCGAATATGAAGATGGCCGTATTGGCGAGGTCTTCATTGATATGCATAAAGAAGGCGCCGCTTTCCGCTCATTGATGAACAATTTTGCCATCGCTGTATCAATTGGTTTGCAATATGGTGTCCCGCTGGAAGAATTTGTCGAGGCCTATACATTCACTAGATTTGAGCCTCAGGGTATTGTGACTGGCAATGACGCCATTAAAATGTCGACATCAATTCTGGATTATACATTCCGCGAATTGGCCATTTCCTATCTAGATCGCAGTGATCTTGGTCATGTCAATGTCGATGATTTGGATGTAACCACAACTGGTTCGGGCGAAACCCAATCAGATTTGGTGAATAAAGTCACCAGCCGGGGCTATATCCGCAAACAAGGGCTGGTGGTCTATTCCAACGATGGGTCCGCGGCGGTCGCAAAGTCATATGACACCGACGCAGAAACCATGCTTGCCAAAGACCAACCAGTGGCGATCACAGCCGCTGACACCGCCGCAGAGGTGATTGTTGGTGCGGTTGCTGACCAAACAGCCGAACGGGTAAAACAGGCGCGTATGCAGGGTTATGAGGGCGAGGCCTGCCCAGAATGTCAAAACTTTACATTGGTGCGGAATGGCACCTGTTTAAAATGCAACACTTGTGGTGGCACCACAGGGTGCAGTTAAGTCTCTCCCTGCAGAGCAACCTGCAGAACTGGCCCCGCGCTCTATGCCGGGGCCTTTTTCTTTGGCGGGTGCGCTGCTGTCATTTTACTTGCAGCACCGCGCCGGCTATGCGAGGTTTTGAACGCAAAACAAAACCCACACCGCGGCAAACTATCGGCTGATGATGCCGCAAAAACCAGACGAGAAGATGATGAGCAAAGTTGAAGAAAGATTGAATAAAATCGGCGTCAAAATTCCTGATGCCCCGACCCCAGCGGCCAATTATTTGCCATTTACCAAAACCGGCAATCTGGTATTCGTGTCTGGTCAGGTGCCATTTGTCGATGGCAAGCTGCAAATCACTGGCACCGTTGGCGTTGATGCCAGCGTTGAAGATGCCCAAGGTCAAGCGCGGATTTGCGCCATTAATCTGTTGGCCCAGCTAAAAGTGGCTTGTGGCGGTGATCTTGACCGGGTGAAGCAGGTTGTAAAACTTGGCGCTTTTGTTGCTTCAGCCAATGATTTTCATAGCCAGCCCACAGTTGTCAATGCCGCATCAGATCTGATGGTTGAGGCGTTTGGTGATGCTGGGCGGCATGCACGCTTTGCTGTTGGCTCTAATGCCCTGCCGCTTGGATGTCTTGTTGAAATAGACGGTATTTTTGAAATTCAGTAGCGTGTCATCGACACAAGATCGCAACTTTTATGCCGCGGCAAGGCCCCCTTGCCGGGGCGGTTATCTTAGTCTGGCAATTCATGAGCAGTGACGCCTTTCGCCTAGATGTTCATAACAGCATTCATGCCATCGACCCGGCCGATTGGAACAGATTGGCTGGGACAGAAAACCCCTTTATCCAATATGATTTTTTATCCGCTTTGGAAGATGGTGGGGCTGTTGGTGCAGCGAGTGGCTGGAACATCGCGCATTTGGCCCTATACGACACCAGCAACAAATTGCTTGGCGTTGCGCCGCATTATCTAAAACAGCATTCTTATGGCGAGTATATTTTTGATCACAGCTGGGCGCATGCGTTTGAACGGGCGGGCGGGGCATATTATCCAAAATCACTAAGCGCTGTACCCTTTACCCCGGCAACTGGCCCGCGTTTATTGGTCACAAACGGAGACGCCGCGCAAAAGGCCGCCATGGCGCGCGGACTTGCATCACTGGCCGAACAAAATCAACTATCTTCTAGTCATATCAATTTTTTGCCTGCCGAAGACACAGCGTTATTGGCGGATGCTGGCTGGCTGATCCGCCGCGGTACGCAATTTCATTGGCATAATGACGGTTATGAAAATTTTGATGCCTTTTTAGACAATCTATCATCACGCAAACGTAAAAATATCCGCAAAGAACGCGCCAATGTCCATGACGCCGGTGTCGAGATGCTGGCACTCACCGGGGCAGATATAAAGCCGCATCACATAGATCATTTTTACCGCTTTTATCTGTCAACAATCGATCGCAAATGGGGTGGTGCCTATTTGACCCGGGCCTTTTTTGACATTGTCTACAACACCATGGCCGACCGCATATTATTGGTGATGGCCATCTATGACGGCGCGTTGATTGGCGGCGCGTTGAATTTTATCGGTGCAGATACCCTCTATGGGCGTAACTGGGGCGCGACCACGCATATACAAAATCTACATTTTGAGGCCTGCTATTATCAGGCAATCGATTTTGCCATTGCGCATAAATTGCGCCGTGTAGAGGCTGGGGCGCAAGGCTTTCACAAGGTCCAGCGCGGTTATTTACCTGTCACCACCTATTCCGCCCATTGGATACCGCATGACGGGTTTCGCACCGCGATTGCCCGGTTTTTAGGTGCCGAAACAGATGGCGTTGCTGATGAACAAAACCAGATTGCTTTGGCAAGTCCGTTTAAAAAAACCAGGCAGTGATGCGTCTTGTTAGTCGGCTTGCGGCGCTGGCAAAGCCGATTGCCGTTTGCCGGGAAGCGCCTTTGGCGGCGGGGCTTTCACCGACACCTGCAACTTTCCATCGATAACGTCAACAACGGCTAGACCGCCACCGGTTAACCCGCCAAATAACAGCTCATCTGCAAGCGGTTTTTTAATATGTTCCTGCACCACACGGGCAAGTGGCCGGGCCCCATATTTTTCATCATAGCCACGCGCACCAAGCCAGTCTAATGCCGCCTCAGTCAGCTCTATTTCAACATTGCGATCGGCCAGTTGGGCATCAAGCTGCATGATAAATTTATCCACCACCAGACGGATCACGTCCTGACCAAGCGGGGCAAACGGTATGATCGCATCAAGCCGGTTGCGAAATTCTGGTGTGAATATTTTTTCGATGGCTTCAACATCCGCGCCTTCATTATGCGTACGGTTAAACCCGATGGCAGATTTCGACAATTCCTGCGCCCCGGCATTGCTTGTCATAATCAAAATAACGTTACGAAAATCAACCGACTTGCCGTTATTGTCGGTCAATTTGCCATGATCCATAACCTGTAGCAAAATATTGAAAAGATCGGGGTGGGCTTTTTCAATTTCGTCTAGAAGCAGCACCGCATGCGGCGTCTGGTCGACCGCATCAGTCAACAAGCCGCCCTGATCAAACCCTACATATCCGGGCGGCGCACCAATCAGCCGCGACACGGTGTGGCGTTCCATATATTCAGACATATCAAACCGCATCAGCTTGATTCCCAACGCCTCAGCCAGCTGTTTGGCCACTTCGGTTTTGCCAACGCCTGTGGGGCCGGAAAACAGATAATTGCCAACCGGTTTTTCGACATCACGCAAGCCGGCACGGGATAATTTGATCGCCGATGCCAGTGCTGTAATGGCCTGATCTTGACCAAACACCATGCGTTTCAGATCACTTTCAAGCGATGCTAGAACGGCCTTGTCATCACGGCTGACATGCTTTGCCGGGATGCGCGCCATGGTCGCGACGGTGGCTTCAACTTCCTTTTGACCGATTGTCTGGCGGCGCCGCGATGGTGGCAACAAATTCTGCGCCGCGGCGGCTTCGTCAATCACGTCAATCGCCTTGTCAGGCAATTTTCTGTCATTGATATAACGGGCTGATAAATCAACAGCCGTTTTGAGCGCGGCCCCGGTAAAGCGCACTTTGTGATGTGCCTCATAACGGCTTTTCAGACCATTAAGGATTTTGATCGTATCAGCCACTGTTGGTTCGGCAACATCGATTTTCTGGAACCGCCGCACCAGCGCCCGGTCCTTTTCAAAATGACCCCGATATTCCTTGTAGGTCGTTGATCCGATACAGCGAAGCGTGCCTTCCTGCAACGCTGGTTTTAACAGGTTAGACGCATCCATGGCCCCGCCCGATGTGGCACCAGCACCGATAACGGTATGGATTTCATCAATGAATAGAATGGCATTTTCATCATCTGCCACCGCCTTCATCACCGCCTTTAACCGTTCTTCAAAATCACCACGATAGCGGGTGCCTGCTAGAAGCTGGCCCATATCGAGCGCATAAATGACCGCTGTTGACAATACATCTGGCACATCACCTTCATAAATTCGCAAGGCCAGCCCCTCGGCAATGGCGGTTTTGCCAACGCCGGGGTCACCGACATAAAGCGGGTTATTTTTGGTGCGTCTGCACAACACTTGAATGGTGCGATCAAGTTCGCGGTCCCGTCCAATTAATGGGTCAATTCTGCCAGCGGCGGCCTTGGTGATCAAATTCACCGCATATTGGCTTAACGGGTCTTTGCCATCAGCTTCGGCGGCGTCGCTCTCGATTGGGTCTTCGGTACCGCGCGCCACGTTACTGCTGCTGCCATGGCTGATAAAAGACACCGCATCAAGCCTTGTCATATTCAATGATTTTAGAAACCAGACCGCATGGCTTTCGCGTTCAGAAAAAATTGAGACCAAAACATTGGCACCCGTCGCCACTTCGCGCCCAGATGATTGTGTATGGATAATGGCGCGCTGAATAACCCGTTGAAAACTGGCCGTTGGCTGGACGTCAAGTTCATCACTGTGGCTGACAATCGAAGCCAGCTCCACTTCAATATATTCATGCAGCTTTTCCAGAAGTGCAGATATATCGACATTACAGGCTGTCAACACTTCACGCGCATCGGCATCATCAGTCAGCGCCACCAGCAAATGTTCCAGCGTGGCAAATTCATGTGATCGTGATGCCGCGTTCGACATCGCACGGCGCAATGTTTCTTCGAGTTCGCGTGACAGCATGATAGCTATTCCTTTTCTAACTGCAATTGTAACGGGTGTTCGTTCTGTCTGGCATATTGCATGGTCTTTTGTGCTTTGCTTTCAGCAACCTCAAAACTATAGATCCCGCACACACCAACACCGCGTTGATGCACATTCATCATAATCTTGGTCGCCTCACTGCTGGACCGCCCGAAAAATTGCTGCAATACATGGACGACAAATTCCATCGGTGTATAGTCGTCATTAAGCATGATCACTTTGTACATAGATGGTTTTTTGGTTTTGGTGCGACTGTCTAGAACCAGCTGAGACTGTCCACCACCATTTTGCCTATCATCATTTGCCATGTCGTCATCTGCCATGTCGTCATCTGCCATGTCGTCATCTTCATAAAACTGTCTATGTCAACACCACCGGTGCGAACGCCGCATGCGCCGTGAACCACATGCCGCACCATCGTCCTAATGATATTGGCATTTATTTTGATTCGAAAAGGGCCAAAATTAAAAAAACCCGCCTTTCTTGGTAAAAATACGGCAAAAATCGGTTTATCTAAAATTTCTTTTTTAGTTCCTTGAGTTGAAAGCTAATTCAGGTATGATTCTTGCTGTTTGTGGGGATGTTATTGACAATCTGATGCGGAGCACGCCGTAATGGCAGCAAGTCACCCGATCAATGGGGTACCATCAAAGATCATATCTGTTACCGCCCGCAACATGATTTGGCTTTTCGTGATGGCGTTTATTGCCTTGGCTGGGGCCAGCACCCCGGCAAATGCGGCCAAATACGCCGCCATCGTGATCGAAGAAGACAGCGGCCGCGTGTTATTCGCACGCAATGCAGACAGTTTGCGCTATCCGGCCTCACTCACCAAAATCATGACATTATATCTATTGTTTGAAGATATCGCCGCCGGTCGTCTGACATTGAAAAGCCGCATACCGGTATCAAAGGTCGCGGCTGGGCGGTCCCCGTCAAAATTATATTTAAAACCTGGCCAAAGCATCAGCGCCGAACAAGCCATCTATGCGTTGGTGACAAAATCTGCCAATGACGTGGCGACAGCTGTGGCTGAAAAGCTTGCCGGGACCGAGCGTGCCTTTGCCAAACGCATGACCCGCAAAGCCCGCGCACTTGGCATGAACCGTACGACTTTTCGTAATGCCTCTGGCTTGCCACACAGCAGTCAGCGAAGCACCGCCCGCGATATGGCCCGCCTTGCCATCGCCATGCGGCGTGATTTTCCGCAATATTTTAAATATTTCAGCACCAAAAGCTTTAATTGGAATGGGCGCAAATTTGGCAACCATAATAAATTATTGAGCCAATTTGATGGTACTGACGGCATTAAAACAGGCTATATCAACGCATCTGGTTTTAACCTTGTTGCCACTGTTACGCGTAACAATGTCAGGCTGATTGGTGTGGTATTTGGCGGCAAAACATCGCGCAGCCGCGATGCCCATATGATGGATATTCTAGAGCGCCAATTCAAACGCATCAAACCGGCACAAGCGCGCCAGCAATTGGCCGCACTGCCAACAAAATTACCAACATCGGCACCAACACGCGTCAGCGACGTCCCAGAAACCATTCCGCAACCAAAACAAATCACTGTCAAACGTCTGGCCGATACCATGGTGGCCGATGACAAACCAGAATTTCTAGACACAGTGACAACCACTGCCAGCCTGACAACCACCGCCAGCCTAGCAATAACGCCAGATGACCAAGCGCATTGGAGCGTGCAAATTGGCAATTTTGCCCAACGTGTCAACGCGCATAAAGCGGCCATTCGCGCCCGCCGCATGGCCGATACAGTGCTTGGCATGACGCCGGCGAATCTGACCCTTGTCACCCGCGGCGAGATGCCATTATGGCGGGTACGGTTTAATGATTTGGATGAAGGTCAGGCCCGGTCTGCTTGTGCTGCATTATTTGCCGAGGGCAGCGCGTGTATTGCGCTTCGCACCCCCACCAGCAACGGCTAGGCGTTGGCTGATATCAGCTTGGCGCGTTCCACACATCGTCAAGATGTGGCAAGCCTCTCAGATAACATGGCCCCCATGCCGGGTGGCTTGCCGCATAAATTTGTCCGGCAACTTCGAACTGGTCAGATTGGTCAAACATACCGGGCGCAATGGCGATCACGGATGCGGTATGAAGCTGATAGAATAAAGATGCCCCGCAATCACCGCAAAAGCCGCGCTTGGCAATGGCCGAGCTATCATACCATTTCAAGCTGGCGTCTTTGACAAGATCAAAGCGGTCTAGCGCCGCGTCAATGCCGGCCCAGCTCAATCCAGCGGTACGCCTACAATCATAACAATGGCAAATTAAAATTTTGCCAACTGGCCCGGTCACCCGAAACCGCGCCGCGCCGCAATGACAGCCGCCGGTATAAATTTTGTCAGCTGTTGTGGCGATCACCATTTCTGGCATTATATTTGGCATCATATCTGGATTTTCGGTCATATCATTCTCCATAAATTGCACTCTATAAATTCTATAGGGTGCCCGGCCTGATCATTATCGCCAATAACCTAACGCAGAAATTGCGCTGTCACAAATCACCTGAAATCACGGCTTTTCATTCGCACAGACCCGGCTGTCTTTATCGCATTATCATCAAGATGATGTAAAAACCCATTCAGGTTAAACAGTGATTCAGCGATAAAATGCGTGACCGCTTGTGCCTTTTGCACGCGGCCGACAAGGCCGATAATTTGCGACCGTAATAACGCCTCGCGATAGGTCACCGTCAGCTTTGGCCAAATGATCACATTGGCCTGCCCTTGCCCGTCTTCGATTGTCAAAAACACCGTGCCGCCCGCGGTGCCGGGGCGTTGCCGCATGGTGACAAGCCCGGCAAGACGTAACCGCTGGCCATCTCGATGTTTGGCAATTACATGGCATAATTGCCAGCCAGCGGCGGCCAGCGGCGTTGCCAGCATATCCAGCGGATGGGCTTTGAGCGACAGCCCCAGACTGCGATAATCTTCGGCCACTTCATGCCCCGGGCTGGCCACTGGCAAGGTGACTTGTGGTTCCTTGCCTATTGTTGTGGTGGCTTTTTGTGGCTGGTCATCTTGCAACTGGGCATCTTGCAAATGGGCGGCTGCAAATAACGGCGATTCATGATGGCGCTGGCGGCCCAATCGGCGGACCTGCCACAACGCCTGACGGCGGTTCAGCCCAAGGCTGGCACAACCATCTGCCGCGGCAATTGCCTGTATCGCCCGCGCCGACACATCAGCACGTTGCATCACCTCGTCCATGCTGGCAAATGCCGGGTCACGGCTGGCGGCGATACGTTCCGCCTCGCCGCGGGCCAGCCCTTTGACAAGACGCAACCCCAACCGCAACGCATGGCGGGATGCTGGACCAGTCGTAGGGGCATCGGCAACAGCCACCAGCCGGCTATCCCAGTCTGAATGGTTGATATCGACCGGCAATATGGTTACGCCGCTACGTTTGGCTTCGGCAATGAGCTGGGCCGGGGCATAAAACCCCAATGGTTGGGCATTTAACAAGGCACAGATAAACACATCCGGGTAATGGCATTTTATCCATGCCGACACATACACCAGCAAGGCAAAGCTGGCGGCATGTGATTCTGGAAACCCATAGGTGCCAAACCCCTCAATCTGGCGAAAACAACGTTCGGCAAAATCGGCGTCATAGCCGCGCTTTGTCATGCCGCTGACCATTTTGTCGTGAAACCGGCTGATTTCGCCATGTTTTTTAAATGTGGCCATGGCCCGGCGCAACTGGTCTGCTTCACTACCAGTAAAGCCAGCCGCGACCATCGCAATCTGCATGGCCTGTTCCTGAAATAATGGCACGCCAAGCGTGCGTTGCAACACCGTTTGCAATTCTGCTGATGGATAGGTCACGCGTTCCAGCCCGGCACGGCGGCGCAAATAAGGATGCACCATATCGCCTTGAATTGGCCCCGGCCGGACAATCGCCACCTGCACAACAAGATCATGAAAACAACGCGGTTGCAGGCGCGGCAACATCGCCATCTGGGCGCGCGATTCCACCTGAAACACACCCACCGAATGGCCCCGGCACAACATATCATAGGTGGCCGAATCTTCCGGCGGCACCGAGGCCAACGTCAAATGTCGATGATAATGGAGTTGTAATAAATCAAACGCCCGGCGAATACAGCTGAGCATACCAAGCGCAAGGATATCCACCTTGAGCAATCCCAAAGCATCAAGATCATCCTTGTCCCATTCAATAACGGTGCGCCCCGGCATCGCCGCTGGGCTGATCGGACACAGATGATCTAGCCGCCCGCGGGTGATCACAAAGCCGCCAACATGTTGCGATAAATGGCGCGGAAACCGGCATAATTCATCAACAAGACGCACCACAAGACGCAACCGCCGGTCGGTGGCATCAAGCCCAGCCGCCACCAGCGCCTGTGTATCAAAACCGGTTTTTTCACGGCCCCAGACCTCGCCAGCCAGCGCCGATTGCACATCACGGCTCAGGCCAAACACCTTGGCCACTTCGCGCAGCGCGCTTTTGCGCCGGTAGGTGATCACCGTTGCCGCCAAGCCCGCACGCTGGCGACCATATTTTGTATAGATATATTGAATCACCTCTTCTCGGCGTTCATGTTCAAAATCAACATCAATATCTGGCGGTTCGCCGCGCGCCTCGCTGATAAACCGTTCAAATAATGGCTGGGCACGCGCCGGGTCAACAGCGGTAATCCCCAGACAATAACATACCGCCGAATTTGCCGCCGAACCGCGCCCCTGACATAAAATACCGCGGCTGCGGGCAAACCGCACAATATCAAAAACCGTCAGGAAATAAGGCGCAAATTGAAGCTTTTCAATCAGCGCCAATTCATGCTGGAGATATGTTTTGACACGATCATCAACCCCATCAGGAAATCGTTTTTTTGCGCCTTGCCATGTGTGATAGGTCAATTCCTGCATGGCCGTTCGGCCACCCGGGGCTAGCTCATCTGGATATTCATATGATAACTCATCCAAAGAAAACTGGCATAAGTCAGCAATCAGCGCGGCCTGTTCCAGCGCTTGGGGATAATGCCGCCAGCGCCGCGCCATTTCATCAGGCGACAATAGCTGGCGTTCTGCATTGCGCGACAATAGATATCCGGCCTGATCGATGGTCTGTTTTTCACGAATACAGCACAGCACATCTGCCAGTGGCCTGCGGTCTGGCCGGTGATACAAGGCGTTGCTTAATGCCGCCAACGGCAAATCAAGCGCCGCCGATTCAGCCGCCAGCAATGATAGACGCGCCTCATCAGCACCATCACGATACAAACAGGCCCCAGCCCATAACCGGCCTCTCACAAGCTGGCAGATTTGCTGTAGCTTGCGATGATAGCCAGCATCCGGGTGACAAGGCGGGACCACCACAAAAGCGGTGCTGGCTGGCAAGCGCGACAAATCAGCAAGATATAGACGGGGGGCGGCTTTTTGGCCGCGCAAATTGGCCTCGCTCAACAACACCGATAAATCTTCATAGGCCTGCCGGTCACATGGGTGTACCAAAATATCTGGCCCATCAACAGGCCGTACCCGCACCCCCACAATCAGCCGAATCGCCGCGTCACGCGCCGCTATATGGGCACGAACAATGCCCGCATATGAATTAATGTCAGCAAGGCCAATGGCCTGCCAGCCCAGCGTTGCCGCTGTTTCAACCATTTCTGCTGGATGCGCGGCACCGGTTAAAAAGCTGAAATTACTATAACAGCCAAGGGCCGCATGTTGGATGACCGGGGCTGTCATCAGGCAAAAAACCCATGCAGAAACCACGCCGCCATTTCCCCACGTTCCGGCAAGCCATCACGATATAGCCAAAAACATGCCCCTTGATGATCCTGCACGCGAAAATAATCACGGCTTTTGGTGCCAGCAGGTGCCTCCCACCATGGCGGGGCAATACGTTCTGGGCCAGTGGCTTTGACAATTTTATGTGTACGGCGTTGCCATATAAATTGCGCTGGCGGATGATCTGGCAATAGCGCCACCACATCAATAGGATGCGGATGGGCCAACAACCGAATAGGGCGCGGCGGCGCGGTGACAGATTGCGCCGAGGCAAGCCAGCCTGCCCCCGCAACAGATGACGCCGGCATTGCCATTTCAGGCAAGCGGGTCTGTTGGGCAGATTCTGGTTGCCAGCTGGCCTGCGGCTGTAGATGCACCACTGACCCATAGCCAAGACGTGCCACCAAACGATCAATCAAGCTGGCGTAATTTTCATCAATGGTCACATTGCTGGATGGGGCCATATGATGTAATGGCTGGTCTAGCGGGGCCAGAGGGCTACAATCATGCGCCCGCATCCAGCCTGCCTCAATGCCAAATTCCGGATTGATGCGGTCACTAACCCCGGCCAATAAACGATGGAATAATGCCGCTTGGCGGCTAGGAAGTGATAAATGGATATCATGGCGATATCGCCCCCCATCAACAAGCTGCCATCCCAGCTCTAGCCGCCGCGCCGCCATTCCGGTATGATATAATAGCCGCGCTATTTCATCCGCAAGATAGCTGATCATGGCAACAACATCACTTGCGGCGGCAATTGGCTCGGCAAAATTCCGGCTTACAATCATTGGTTGTGTCGGGGCAAGCGGGGAAAAACTTTCTTGAATATCACCAGATGCCTGATCTAGCCGGCGCAACAGATCATCCCCAAACCGGGTCGCCAATGGGGCCCGCGGCATCATCATAATATCTCCAATGACGTGCAGGCCCGCACGGTGCAGGGCGGCATCTATATACTGGTCAATACGCAATGCCGCCAGCGGTAATGGTGCTAATATCTGCTGTATCTTGGTACGCGGCGGGGCAACTGGACGCGCCGCACCAGAAAATGGCTGATTAGGCTGGTTCGCCCTAGACTGGTTTGCCCTAAGCTGGTTCGTCTTGGGCTGATTCACAATATGAATACCGGGGCGGGCATAATGCGCCAACGCCCATGCCGCACCACAAGTTGGCGCCGCGGCAAATCGCGGCCGCAAGCCAGACCGGCGCAAGCGCCGCGCACAATCCAGCATAAGACCGCGCACATCACCAAATAAATGTTCCGCACCAGCCACATCCAGCCAGATGCCATTGGCCCGTTCATCAACCCCGGTTAAGGGCGAATAGCGCCGCGCCCACAAGGCCAAATGTTGCAAATCTGCACGGTCACTAGCGGCATTATGATTATGGCTGTGTAATGTTGGACATAACGCGCGGGCATCGGCAAGCTGCATGCCAGCAACCAGCCCATAGCGGCGCGCCAAGCCACAACAAGCCACCAGCCTGTCAACACCATTCACCGATTGCACAAACACCATAGGCTGACCAGATGGCCCAGCGTTACGATATATGCGTGACGCCGCCAAATAAGGAAAATAGATATAGATGATATGACGATATGTAACAGCCATCATGCGCCCCGCAACAGATGATTATACCGCTTGTGACATCGCCTGATGTGTTGTCAGATTCTGGCGGGCGGCTGGCAATGGCGCGGCGTCTCGATCAAACAGCATCTGTTCAGACGCGTGATCATGCCCCATAGCCGCCAGTTCGATAAACCGTCCAGACCATGCCTCCCACCCTATATGCCCCTGAAATGGATAGCCGCCCCGGGCACGTTTTAATGTGATTTGCCATCCCGGGCACCATGATTGGCTTGGCGATGTGAAAGATCTGTGCGGCCCGTTATGGGGGATATGGCCGGGCATTTTATCAACTGAAGCCATATTGCCGGGAGCCATATGGCCGGGGATTATATTAGTGGGGGCTATATGCCAAACGGTTTCACAGCCATTTGCCACCAATGGCGCCCCAAGCAGAAACACTGTAACCCGGCTTGATTCAGCCGCTAATTGGATGCGCCGCATTAACCGCATCCAATAATCTGATGATTTTTGCATGCCATCATATTCAGCGACAACCGCCGTCAGCCCATCGGTGCGCGCAATATCATCAAGCGCCGCCATACGGTGTGATGGGTGCGGCGTATCAACAATCAGCAACCGCGCCGGATCCAACCCCAAAGCCGCCAGCCCATGACCATATAACATGCCAGCCCCACCAAGGCTGCTGGCCGGACACCACACAATCGGGCCAGTTGATGTACCAACAGCCGATAAATGTGCAAAAAGCCGCATAAGAAGCGCTGTCACAAACCCAGTTACCGCCCCATGCGCCTGCATCATACCGAACATCATATGGACCCGGCCAAGGGCCAGACCACCCGACAAAGCCGAATCCAGAGAATCAACAGCCAATGGCATGATCTGGCGCGAAATACGCCCATCAATCCCGGCAATCTGGGTTTTAAGATGTTCCAAATAATTGTTTTTAATCTGATAATTAGCGCTGTTTTTATAGAAATCTTTAGCGCCAAAATCCCGCTGTTTATTGATCATCACAGCACGTCTCCAGCAGCATTATTATGATTTTTGTTCATGTTTTGTTCTAGTTAAAACCCGCCAATAGGTCAAGCGGATTCACAGCGCAGACCCCTCTTGGTCTGTCATTGGCGCTGGTGCTGCCAGATAGGTTTAGCGGGTAATTATTTTGGCAATTCGCTTTCGACAAGCTGTGCCCAATAGCTGGCCCCAGTTGCTAACAGCTCGTCATTAAAATCGTAATTGGCATTATGTAACATCGCCCCTTCTTTGGCTGGACCAGCCCCCAGCCAGATATAGGCACCCGGTTTTTCTGCCAGCATAAAGGCAAAATCTTCGGCGCCCATCGATGGTTCGGGATTAGCGATAATATTATCTGCACCAACAATATGGCTGGCAATGGCGGTCGCACGCGCCGCCGATTCGGCATGATTGATGGTTGGCGGATAGCCCGGTTCCCATTCAAATGCAATTTTACAGCCATAGGCCTTGGCCGTACTTTCCGCCACATCTTGGATGGCTGTTTGCAAAAGGCTGCGAATTTCTGGCGAAAATGAACGCGCCGTACCGCCAAGCCGCACCGTATCTGGAATGACATTCAAGGCACTGCCAGCTTCAAAAATAGTGACCGAGACAACCGCTGGCTGTAAGGGGGGTACGCGGCGCGATACAATTGTTTGCAAAGATTGCACAAGTGCCGCCCCACAAGGGATTGGGTCAATACCCATATCCGGCATCGCGGCATGGCCGCCAATCCCCGTCAGCTGGATTTCAAACATATCCGCTGCGGCCATACACGCGCCATCATGCACACCAACTTTACCAACATCCATGCCCGGCCAATTATGCATGCCCCATATTGAGCGCATCTGGAACTTGTCAAAAAGCCCGTCTTTAATCATGGCTTCGCCGCCGCACCCGCCTTCTTCAGCAGGCTGAAAAACAAAATAAACCGTTCCATCAAAATTGCGGGTTTCAGCAAGATATTGCGCCGCCCCTAACAACATTGTGCAATGGCCATCATGCCCACATGCGTGCATCCGCCCGGGGGTTTCAGATTTATGCGCAAATGTGTTCATTTCCTGCATCGGCAAGGCATCCATATCCGCCCGCAATCCAATAGCCGCATCTGATCTCCCATTACCGCGCAACACCCCAACGACACCGGTCTTGCCCATGCCCCGACGCACCTCTATGCCGAATGATGTTAATTTTTCGGCAATAAAATTTGACGTCCACACCTCTTCATAAGAGATTTCAGGGTGCTGATGCATCAGATGTCGCCAACCGCGCATTTCTTCCTGTCTATCAGCAATCGAATTTATTACAGCCATTATTTTATCTCCGCACCAAATGACCAGCGCGGCGTTTTCATTTGATGCCGCCTATGGTTTGCCAGTGGTATGCCAGTGATATGCCAGTCATGTTATTTTTGCGCGATTCATTGTGCCGCAGTTCAACTCTACCGGTCAAGCCACATCGCCTGTCAAAACAGCCGATGCTGCGCCCGCAATCATCCGGTTCACCGCAATAAAAATTGACCAAATTGGCCGGACAAAACAGCTTAAATAAATACTGAAAATCGCTTGCAGGATATCGACAAGATCACCGAAACCAACTAATACAACGCCATGTCGATTGAGACAAATGTAAGGTCGGTGCGAAGATAGGGTTTATGCCGGCATCTGTTCAGAATATCGTCCATACGAGACAAAGTTTGACAAGCGGGCGCGTCGCGGTTTTGCGGCCTAAAAACCCGCCGGGTAAGAGGGTGTGACATGGCAGATAATCAGCCAGATCGGGGACAGCGCGGATTGCCGGGTGGCAAGCCACGTTATTCAGCCTTTGCGGTTGCCAAAAATTCAATGTCCTATCATCAGGACTGGCAGCGGGCGTGGCGTGATGCGGAACCAAAATCTGAATATGATGCGGTGATCATTGGCGGTGGCGGCCACGGTCTGGCTACGGCCTATTATCTGGCGGCTGTGCATGGCATGACCAATATTGCCGTGATCGAAAAAGGTTGGCTTGGCGGTGGCAACACCGGCCGCAACACCACAATCATCCGGTCAAATTATTTGTGGGACGAGTCAGCCGCCATCTATGAACATTCAATGAAATTATGGGAAGGGCTGAGCCAAGATCTGAATTTCAATGTGATGTTCAGCCAGCGCGGGGTTTTGACCATTGCCCATAGCGAACATGAATTGCGCGAAATGTCGCGGCGGGTCCACGCCATCCGGTTGAACGGTATTGATTCTGAAATTCTTGGCCCAGCTGAAATTAAAAAATTTGTACCAACCATCAATATTGATCAGTCCATCCGCTATCCAGTGATGGGCGGGTTCTTGCAGCGGCGCGGCGGCACCGCCCGTCATGATGCGGTGGCGTGGGGCTATGCACGGGCTGCTGATGATCTGGGCGTTGATATTATTCAGAAATGTGAAGTCACGGGCCTGCGTCGTCAGGGCCGCAAAATTGTTGGTGTTGAAACAAGCCGTGGCTTTATCAAAACCAAAAAAGTGGGGTGTGTTGTCGCTGGACATTCAAGCGTTGTTGCGGCGATGGCTGGCATTCGCCTGCCGATTGCCAGCCGACCATTGCAGGCGCTGGTATCAGAACCGATCAAGCCCATTCTTGACACGGTGATTATGTCAAACGCCGTGCATATGTATATCAGCCAATCCGACAAGGGCGAAATGGTTCTTGGTGCTGGTGTTGATAAATATAATTCCTATGCCCAGCGCGGTTCATTCCCGGTTCCAGAACATATGTTGGCTGCGGCCGTTGAATTATTCCCGGTATTATCAAGATTGCGGATGTTGCGTCATTGGGGGGGCATTGTGGATACCTGCCCAGATGCGTCACCAATCATTTCCAAGACCGACATTGAAGGGCTGTATTTTGACTGTGGCTGGGGAACAGGCGGATTTAAAGCAACGCCGGGGTCTGGCCATGTATTTGCCGATTTGATCGCCAATGACCGGCCAAATAAAATTGCCGCCCCCTATACATTAGATCGGTTCCGGTCAGGCTTGCTGATTGATGAACATGGCGCTGCTGGTGTCGCGCATTAATTGGTTTGGCAGGAGAATTTGCTATGATGTTAATTGATTGTCCATTTT
The DNA here is from genome assembly GCA_027620495.1 of Pseudomonadota bacterium. Taxonomy (GTDB): domain Bacteria; phylum Pseudomonadota; class Alphaproteobacteria; order Puniceispirillales; family Puniceispirillaceae; genus UBA3439. Next base: position 84,478 of record JAQCEA010000001.1, read on the forward strand.
GTGGCCCGCGCGATGAAACCGAATTTTCATGTGGCGGCGAGGCGCATATTGCCCGCCCACTTGCCGAAAACAAAATCAGTGAAGCCGAATTTGCTGACTATCTGTTTATGCGGGACAACCCAAAAGGATTGTTTCTAGAACGCTGGCGGCATAGTGCTGGGTGCCGTCGTTGGTTCAACATGGCGCGTGATACCGTTAGCCACGAAATTGTTGAAATCTATCCGATGGGCGCTTTGCCAAAAACAGCCGCCGCAAAATCTGCCTATAGCGCAAGCTGGCGCCGCGACACTGCGGCCGAACATGCCGCCAAACCAGCCCGCACTACCGTGAAAAATGCTGGTAAAGCCAGAGGAGCCAAATGATGTTTAAAATTGGCAAATCAACCTCTCAAATCGCGCGCCTGACAAAGAACAGCCGCGTTGACCAAAAGCGCAAGATTAGCTTTACCTTTGATGGCACATCATACAGCGGCTATGCCGGCGACACATTGGCATCTGCCCTGCTGGCAAATGGCGTGCATCTTGTTGGACGCTCGTTCAAATATCACCGGCCGCGCGGCATCTTATCGGCCGGTTCAGAAGAACCAAATGCGCTGATTAGGCTGGGTAAAGGTGCCTATGCCGAACCGAATCTTCGGGCCACACAAATTGAAATCTTTGACGGCTTATATGCGGAAAGCCAAAACCGTGTACCATCATTGTCCCTCGACATTGGTGCAATTAATTCAGTTCTGGCACGGTTTTTCCCAGCCGGGTTTTACTACAAGACCTTTATGTGGCCAGCGTCAATGTGGATGAAATATGAACATGTCATCCGTCACGCCGCCGGACTTGGCAAAGCCGCCGATGACCATAATGACCCGGACCGCTATGAAAAAACCCATACGCATTGCGATGTTTTGGTGGCTGGTGGTGGGGCTGCTGGACTGATGGCGGCGTTACAAGCCGCCCGCAGCGGTGCCCGTGTGATCATTGCCGATGAACAAAATGAATTTGGCGGCTGGTTGCTTGGTGAAGCAAACATTTCTATTGATGGCACACCCGCACTTGATTGGATTGCAAAAATCATTGACGAGATGGCGGCAATGCCAAACGTCACCATGTTGCCAAGAACAACTGTCTTTGGCTACATGGATTCAAATTATCTGACTTTAAACGAACGTGTGACCGACCATTTGCCGGAACGCCCAGCGCATCTGCCGCGCCAACGGCTCTGGAAAGTCCGCGCCAAACAAACGGTATTGGCACAAGGCGCGCATGAACGGCCATTGGTATTTGCTGGCAATGACCTGCCGGGCGTTATGTTGGCCGGGGCGGTGCGCACCTATATCAACCGCTATGCAGCCCTGCCGGGCCAGCGCGCCATTGTTATGACAAATAATGATGATGCCTATCGCACCGGCATGGCCCTGCATGACGCCGGAGCGCGCGTAACGATTGTTGATTTACGGGCCGAGCCAAAAGGTGCTTTAATCCGCGCGGCAACAAATGCTGGCATTGAGATATTGGCCGGGCATGCGGTGATCACCGCACATGGCAATCACCGTGTTGCGCGGGTAGAAATCGCCCCGATTGACGATACAGCCACCGCCATTGCCGGTGATTTCATCCACCGTGATTGTGATGTAATTGCCATGTCAGGCGGGCTGTCACCAGCTGTTCACCTGCACTCGCAGGCGCGCGGTAAATTACAATGGGATGACAAAAAACTCTGTTTCAAGCCATCAACCACACATGAGGCAAGCTTTAACGCCGGGGCCGGCAATGGCACGTTTGATCTGGCCAGCGCCATCAAAGAAGGCATCCGTTGCGGCGCACGCGCGGCAAGTGCGGCCGGCTTTAAAAACACCATGGCGGACAGCCCAAGCGTGGCCATGCCGAAACAAAGCTGGACGCCGCTGGCGGCATGGAACATCCCTAATGGTCATGCCGAAGGGGCTGGTCCAAAAGCCTTTGTCGATTTTCAAAATGATGTCACCGCAAATGATGTTAGACTGGCAGCGCGTGAAGGCTATCAGTCCGTCGAGCATTTAAAGCGTTATACCACAACCGGTATGGGCACTGATCAGGGCAAAACATCAAATATTAATGCGTTGGCTATTCTGGCTGATGCGCTTGGCAATGAAATTCCCGAGGTTGGCACCACAACGTTACGCATGCCATATACACCGTCAAATTTAGGGGCAATCGCTGGCCGCGATATTGGTCATTTATTTGATCCGGTTAGACTCACCCGCATGGATGACTGGCATCGCAGTCACGGTGCAACATTTGAACATGTCGGGCAGTGGATGCGTGCTTGGTATTACCCACAAGAAGGTGAAACCATGGCCGAAGCTGTCAACCGCGAGGTCTTGGCCGCCCGTACAACCGCTGGCCTGCTTGATGCCTCGACGCTTGGCAAAATTGACATTCGCGGCCCTGATGCGGCTGAATTCCTTGACCGAGTTTACACAAATGGTTGGAGCAAACTTGCCGTTGGCCGGTGCCGGTATGGGCTGATGCTCAAGGATGATGGCATGGTCATGGATGATGGTGTGACCACCAGATTGGGCAAAAACCATTTTCATATGACCACGACAACGGGCGGTGCCGCTGGCGTGCTGGACTGGCTGGAAGAATGGCTGCAAACCGAATGGCCTGATTTGCAGGTGTATTTGACATCTGTGACCGAACAATGGGCAGTTGCCACCTTGTCCGGGCCGAATGCCAATAAGATTTTGCAAGATGCTGGTATTGATATCGATCTGTCACCAACCAGCTTTCCCTTTATGTCGATGCAAAACTGTCATATTGGGGGCTTGCCAGCGCGGGTGTTCCGCATTTCCTTTACCGGCGAGTTATCCTATGAAATCAACGTTGCCGCACGTCACGGTCTGGCGTTGTGGACACATTTGATGAAATCTGGGGCGGCACATGGCATCACCCCTTATGGAACCGAAGCCATGCATGTGTTGCGTGCGGAAAAAGGCTTTATCATTGTGGGGCAAGAAACTGATGGGTCAGTGACACCGCATGATCTGGGTATGGACTGGATCATTTCTAAAGCCAAGCCCGATTTTATCGGCAAACGTGCATTGGCCCGCACCACTATGGCCTATGATGATCGCAAACAGCTTGTCGGGCTGAAAACCAAAGACCCACAACAGGTCATTCCCGAAGGCGCGCATGCGGTTCGTGATCCAAACCAGCCTTTGCCAATGGATATGCTTGGTCAGGTGACATCGTCCTACCATTCGCCAAATCTGGGCTATTCAATTGCCATGGCTTTGTTGAAAGGTGGACACAATATGCACGGACAAACGGTGTTTTTCCCATTACTTGATGGCCGCGTGATAGAAGCCGAAGTGGTTGATACCGTGTTTTTTGATCCAAAGGGAGAGCGCATCAATGGCTAGCACGTCACAAAAATCGACCAGTTTGCCGGGCCGCACTGCGTTGCATGGAAAGGCCATGACAATGCATCCCAATCCAAATAGCGGCAAACCCGGTTTGGTCTTTTGCGAACTGGCGCATCTTGGCAAACTTAATATGCGCGCCGATAAATCAGCTGGCAAAATGGTAAAATCCATCACTGGCTGTATGTTCCCGCCTGCCGCCAATACATTCACCTCAGCTGGCGAACGGCATGCTGTCTGGCTTGGCCCAGATGAATTTATGATCATATGTGAAGCCGGAAAAGACGAAGAACTGGCCAGTTCAATTCAAGCTTCATTCGGCAATCGGCATGCGGCGGTTACAAATATAACCGATGCCCTTGCCGCCTTTCACCTGAAAGGGGCCGCCGTTAGGCAGGTACTGGCCAAAGGATGCGCGCTTGATCTGCATCACAGCAGCTTTACATCCGGTGATGCCGCACAGACCCTGCTATCGCACGCCGCGGTCACCATCATGGCGTTGGCAGATGATGAATTTATTGTCATTTGCCGCACCAGCTTTGCGTCTTATCTGCATGACTGGCTCTTAGATGCCGCATTGGAATATGGGGTAAAATTTAATAAATAAGCGCCAGTTAGGCGCTTATTTTTGGTCCTGTTATTTATCCATGATCGCCAAATCAGCGCCCATGTTTAATAGTCTGAATCTGGCAACTCTTCCATCCGCCGCGCAACAAAGGCTCGCAAGGCTTCGTCAATAGCCGGGTCAATTTCAGGCGCAACATAACGCTCTAACATATCGGCAAATTTCTTGCGCGCGCGATCGGCACTTTCGACACTGCCGTCTGATGACCATTGTTCATAGGTGGTGTTATCGGCCAGTTCAGAGCGCCAAAACGCATCTTCAAAATTGGCCTGCGTATGGGCTGACCCCAGAAAATGCTGCCCCGGGCCAGTTTCGCGTAACGCATCCATCGCCTGACCATTATCAGTCAGATCAATACCGTTTACCAGCTTTGGAACCATCGTTAGCTGATCAGCATCAAGGATCAGTTTTGCATAGTCTGCAACCAATCCGCCTTCCATCCATCCGGCCGCATGCAGAACAAAATTGACCCCACCAAGAACCGTTGGGGACAAGGTTTGGGTGGACTCATACGCCGCTTGCGCATCCGCTGTTTTTGATCCGGTGAGCGACCCACCTGACCGGAACGGCACACCAAGACGGCGCGCCAGCTTGGCACATCCATACAGCACTTTTGCTGGTTCAGGCGTGCCAAATGTTGGTGCCCCGGTTTGCATCGACATTGAACTGGCAAAACTGCCAAAAACGACCGGCGCACCGGGGTTAACCGCTTGGGTAAAGGCAATGCCGCTCATCGCCTCAGCAAGTGTTTGGGCCAAAGTGCCGGCGACCGATACAGGCGACATCGCCCCCGCCAGAATAAATGGTGAAATGACCACCGCCTGCTTGTTGCGGGCATATACCTTTAGCGCCCCCAGCATGGTATCATCCCACGTCATTGGTGAATTGGCATTGATCAGGCTGCTGATCACTGTGTTATTTGCCACGAATTCTTCACCAAACAGGATTTTGGACATATCGACCGTGTCTTGTGCGCGGCTTGGCGCGGTCACCGATCCCATATATGGCTTGTCGGAAAGACGCTGGTGCGCATAGATCATTTCAAGATGACGCTTTGTTACCGGCAGGTCTACCGGTTCACAAATCGTACCCCCTGAATGATGAAACCCAGGATGCATATAGACAATTTTCACAAAATTGCGAAAATCTTCCATCGTTGCATAGCGGCGTTCATTATTCAGATCGCGCACAAATGGCGGTCCATAGACCGGCGCAAAGACGGTATTTTTACCGCCAATTTCAACGGTTCTTTCCGGATTGCGCGCATGTTGTGTATAGCTGGCTGGTGCGGTGCTACATAATTGGCGCGCCAAACCACGCGGAAAATGCACACGTTCACCCTTCACGTCACACCCCACATCGCGCAAAATTTTCAGCGCTTCTGGGTCGTCACGAAAATCTATACCAATTTCTTCTAGAATGACTTCGGCATTGTTTTCAATAATTTCTGCCCCTTCATCACTCAAAATATCAAATGGCTCAAGTTTGCGAATGATAAATGGGGTGACGGTAGCGGTGCTATTTGAACGCAATTGCCGACGTGCATCACGGCCGCCGCCGCGGCGAGTCCGACGATCTTGTGCGGTTTCACTCATGATAATTTCCTATCTAACAGCTATAGATTAAGCGCGCAAACGCTGGTTATCTGGGTCGTAGGGCGATTCTTCTAAAACCGTTGCCCGCAAGCGTTGATCCAAAACATCAATCATCAATTCAGTGCCAACAGCCGCCAAATCTGGTCTGACCATTGCCAGTGCCAGTGATTTATTCAACCGGAACCCATAGCCGCCACCCGTTGCGCGCCCAATGACCTCACCATCTGGCAACCTAATCGGATTACCGCCAATCGCATCAGCATCGGTCGTGTCATGCACTTCCAATGTTACCATTGTGTTGGCAAATCCGCTTTCTTGCCATTGGCTGAGTTTTTGCCGCCCTTTGAACTCACCCTTGTTCAGATGCACAAAGCGGTGAAGTCCGCTTTCGAGGGCGGCATATTCAATCGATAATTCAGTGCCAACAAGACGATATGATTTTTCCAGCCGCATGGCATCCATCGCACGAATACCAAAAGGTTTGATCCCAAATTCTGCCCCAGCCGCCATAATCGCATCGAAAATATGGTTCTGATATTCAATGGGATGATGCAGTTCCCAGCCCAATTCACCGACAAAATTCATCCGAAAGGCCATCGCTGGGGCAAGGCCGACCTCAATTAATTTACTCGACAACCATGGGAACGCAGCATTGCTCAAATCTGTACGGGTTAATTTTTGCAAAATATCGCGTGATTTTGGCCCAGCTAGAACCAGCACCCCGACGGCATTTGTCAGATTGTCAAAACGCACCGAGCCATCATCTGGCATATGCTTTTTGATCCAGTCATGATCTAGCCTTTGCCCCGCACCAGCCGAAACCAGATAGAAACTGTCATTGCTTTCACGTTGAATGGTGAATTCTGAATGCACCCCACCGCGATCGGTCAACGCATGGCAAAGCGCCACCCGGCCAATTTTTTGCGGCAGCTTATTTGCCACCAGATAATCCAAAAACGCTTCTGCCCCAGGTCCGGAAATCCGTGCCTTGGCAAATGCTGACATATCAAGCAAACCTGCATTTTCAGCAACATTGCGAACTTCATTCCCAACATGTTCAAACCAGTTTGAACGGCGGAATGACCAGTGATCTTCCTGTGGCACACCTTCTGGTGCAAACCAATTGGCGCGTTCCCAGCCAAATTTCTGACCAAACACCGCGCCCAGATTTTTCAACCTGTCATAGCATGGTGCGGTACGGAGTGGCCGTGCCGCCGGACGTTCTTCATCCGGGTAATGTGTGGTGAACACATTGGCATAGGCTTCTTCATTTTTCACTTTTAGATAGGATTCAGATGTATAGCTGCCATAGCGGCGCGGATCGACCCCCAGCATATCAATGGTTGGCTCACCCTCGACAATCCATTCTGCCAATTGCCATCCCGCTCCACCAGCCGCGGTGATGCCAAAACTATGGCCTTCATTGAGCCAGAAATTAGGCAAATCCCACGCTGGCCCAACAATCGGATTGCCATCCGGCGTATAGGCAATGGCCCCGTTATAGACTTTTTTGACACCCACCTCACCAAAGGCCGGGACACGTTCCATGGCAGACAGAATATGCGGTTCAAGACGTTCCAAATCTTCTTGAAACAATTCATATTCTGAATCGTCACTTGGCCCATCGACATAACAAACTGGCGCGCCCTTTTCATAAGGCCCCAAAATCAAACCTCCAGCTTCTTCACGCATATACCACTGGCCATCAGAATCGCGAAGCACGCCCATCTCTGGCGCCCCTTCTGCATGCCGCGCTTTGATGTCCGGGTGCGCTTCGGTAACGATATATTGATGCTCAACCGGGATAACCGGAATATTCAACCCAACCATTTTGCCTGTTTTACGTGCAAAATTGCCAGATGCGCTGACAACATGTTCGCAAGTGATCTCACCCTTGTCGGTGGTCACTTTCCATTCACCAGCGGCGGTGCGTTCAATCTCCGTTACCGTGGTATTGCGGTATATTTCAGCGCCGCGATCACGCGCACCACGCGCCAACGCCTGTGTCAAATCGGCTGGCTGTATATAGCCATCACCTGGATGACGAATCCCGCCAATCAGCCCATCAGTGTTACACATTGGCCAATAATGCTTGATCTCATCAGGTGTCAAAATCTGCACATCGACACCGATCGTGCTGGCAACACCGGCATATTGCCGATATTCATCCATCCGGTCCTTGGTCGAAGCAAGGCGGATATTAGACACATTCCGAAACCCGACATTCATGCCGGTTTCTTCTTGTAACTCTTGGTAAAATTTCACCGAATATTTGTGAATCTGTCCAACGGAATATGACATGTTGAAAAGTGGCAACAGCCCCGCCGCATGCCATGTTGACCCGGATGTCAGCTCTTTCCGTTCGAAAAGAACAACGTCCTTCCAACCTTTTTTCGCTAAATGGTAAAGTGTGCTGACACCAACCACACCCCCACCAATAACAACCACGCGCGCATGCGATTTCATTGAAACACCCTCATGTGAAACATTATGGCAATTGGCCATTTTTCCAGACCGGGTTTGAATTTTACGCAATCTTCGGCATAAAAGCGTCTAGCAAACGACCGTATTTTGACAGATTTGGGCGATCACCCCGGTCAAATACCGTCAAACAAGTCGCATGTTTCCGCTTTGCTTTGGCGGTTGACCTAGGGGTTTAGCCGCAAAATATGCCAGCCATCTGCCCTGCGGGTGAACCGGAACCGGTCATGCAATCGATGTTCGCCATCCGCCCAAAATTCAATTTCATCAGGCACCAGACAAAACCCGCCCCAATGTGGCGGCCGTTGCACCGAATCTGGAAATTTTTTGTCAAATTCATCAACTTTGGCCATTAACGCCGCACGGCTTGAAAGCGGGCGTGATTGGTCAGAAGCCCACGCGCCAATCTGGCTGCCGCGGCCACGTGAATCAAAATAGGCATCTGATTGCGCGGCGGTCGCCTTGCGCACCTGTCCAGTTGCCCGAATTTGTTTGCGCAGGCTTTTCCAATGCATACAAAATGCGGCCTTGCCAGTTGCCAGCAATTCTCCAGCCTTGCGGCTTTCATAATTCGTGAAAAATAAAAACCCATCTTCCGACCATTGCCGCAATAGCACCATGCGAACCGAAGGCATGCCATCCGCATTCACCGAAGCCAACGCGATGGCATCAGGATCGTTGATTTCCGCCGCCACGGCCTCGTCAAACCAGCTTTGAAACAAATTAAAAGGGTTGGTACCAGCCGCTATTTCCATATGTAGATATCCTTATTTGGGGGTGGCGCCCATCTCTATTTGGGGGTGGCGCCCATCTTTGGTGATAGAACAAGGCCCATATGCGCCACATATCGTTCGATTATTCAAGATATGGGAAGTATAAAACGCATCTGCAACAAAAGGCAGGATAATTTTTCAACACGGTCAGCCAAGCGATCCGGTCCCAAAAATTGGCACAGCATCGCATCACATAAAGTGTAGCTATTGGATTTTTCGACTATCAGGTGTATGTTTAGCCGGTTGAAAACAGCACAGCATGGCGGCTGTGCTGATGATGGCACTAAAACAAAAATCCAGTGGCAAGGGCAGTAGATCAATGACGCAAACCGGAACTTCACACGGCGTTATGCACGGAAAAAAAGGCTTGATTATGGGGGTCGCAAATGACCGCTCAATCGCGTGGGGAATCGCCGCCAAGCTTGCCGAACAGGGCGCCGAATTGGCCTTTACCTTTCAAGGTGAAGCGCTGCAAAAACGTGTCACCCCACTTGCCGCTTCGGTTGGCAGTGACCTTGTGATGCCATGTGATGTCACCGATGAAGCCAGCATGGATGCGGTGTTTTCAACCTTGGCAGAAAAATGGGGCAAGCTGGATTTTGTGCTGCATGCGATTGCCTATTCAGACAAGGAAGAACTAAAGGGCGGCTATGTCGATACCAGTCGGCAGAATTTTCAGCGCACCATGGATATTTCTGTCTATTCCTTCACCGCCGTTGCAAAACGCGCCGCCGCGATGATGAATGATGGCGGCAGCATGCTGACACTGACATATTATGGCGCAGAGCGTGTCATGCCGCATTATAATGTGATGGGTGTGGCAAAAGCCGCGCTTGAAGCCTCTATCCGCTATTTGGCGGTTGACCTTGGCGGGCGGAATATTCGGGTCAATGGCCTGTCGGCTGGCCCAATGAAAACGCTGGCCGCATCCGGCATTGGCGATTTTCGCTATATCTTAAAATGGAACCAATATAATTCACCACTCAAGCGGAATGTGACACTCGACGATGTCGGCGGGGCCGGTATGTATCTTTTGTCTGATTTGTCGTCTGGTGTGACCGGCGAAACCCACCATGTTGATTGCGGCTATCATGTTGTTGGCATGAAAGCTGTTGATGCCCCCGATATTTCTGTTGTCAAAGATGACTGATAATAGTTTTGGCAAGCTGTTCAGCTTTACCAGCTTTGGCGAAAGCCACGGCACCGCAATTGGCTGTGTGGTCGATGGCGTGCCGCCGAACCTGCCGCTGAACGAGGGCTTGATCCAGCCTTATCTTGACCGCCGCCGCCCGGGGACAAGCAAATTTGTCACCCAGCGACAAGAAGATGATGAAGTTGAAATTTTATCAGGTGTGTTTGAAGGCAAAACCACTGGTACCCCTATCGGCCTATTGATCCGTAACAAAGATCAACGATCAAAAGATTATGGTGAAATCGCCAAACAATTCAGGCCCGGCCACGCCGATTACACCTATCAGGCAAAATATGGCATCCGTGACCATCGCGGGGGTGGCCGGTCATCAGCACGCGAAACGGCTGTCCGTGTGGCCGCTGGTGCGATTGCTGATCTTGTTCTGAAACAAGCTTTGGGGGCAGATTACCGGGTGCGCGGTATGGTGACACAAATCGGCCCGCATGCCATCAATCGTGAAAATATCGATTGGAATGAATGTGCCAAAAATCCGTTTTTTTGCGCTGATGCGGATGCTGCCAATAAATGGGCAGACTATCTTGATCATGTGCGCAAATCTGGATCTTCGGCTGGGGCTATTTTGGAAATTGTCGCCGATGGTATCCCCGCTGGCCTTGGACAGCCGATTTACGGAAAGCTGGACAGTGAACTTGCCAGTGCCATGATGAGCATAAACGCCGCCAAAGGTGTTGAAATCGGTGGCGGCTTTGCGCTTTCAGCGATAAAAGGGCATCTTGCCGGTGACCAGATGCGGGCCGGCAACAGCCCTGATCAGCCACAATTTATCGGCAACCAATCGGGCGGCATTCTAGGCGGCATTTCATCTGGCCAGCAAATTGTGGTGCGCGTGGCAATCAAACCAACATCATCTATCCTCACACCGCGCCAGTCGATTGACCTTGACGGGAAAAATGTCGATGTCGTGACAAAAGGTCGGCATGACCCATGCGTTGGCATTCGCGGGGTGCCAGTGGCCGAGGCCATGATGGCATTGGTGCTTGTCGATATGCTGATGCGGCATCATGCACAAACCGGCATCTTGAATGCGCCGCGCCGCTAGCTAGTCAGGCTTTTTTGCCAACAGTAAAAATTCAACATTGCCATCAGGCCCGGTAATTGGTGATGGCATTGTTTGCAAGACATGCCAGTGCATATCTGTCTCCAGCCAATGCACAACGCCGGTCACAACCTGCTGATGCAACGCCGGGTCACGCACAATCCCCCCCTTGCCAACAAGGCCTTTGCCTACTTCGAATTGTGGCTTGACCAGCGCCACCAATCTGGCCCCGGCTTTTGCCAGCCCAAGCGCGGCTGGCAACAGCTTTTGCAACGAAATAAAAGACGCATCACAGACAATGATATCTGGCAGATAGGGCAAGATTGACGCGGTAAGATATCGGGCTTTGGTGTCGTCTAAAACAGTCACCCGGTCATCTGCCGCCAGCCGTTGATGCAATTGCCCATGCCCCACATCAACAGCGACAACATGATCCGCACCATGTGCCAGCAAAACATCGGTAAACCCGCCAGTGCTGGCACCGATATCAAGTGCCTTGCACCCGCTAACATCAAGTTCGTTAAAGCCGGTTATGGCACCCGCTAGTTTCAGCCCTGCCCGGCTCACCCATGGATTGCCACCCAGTTTAATCTCAATCACAGATGTACCGGCACAAGCCTTGGCTGGCTTTTGCACCAGTTGACCATCGACCGTAACAGCACCGCTGATGATTAGGTCCCGCGCCCGGTCTCTTGATGCCGCCAGACCGCGCCCAACAAGCAGAATATCAAGGCGCTGGCGGGTGCCGTCAACTGGCATATCATCAATGGTCTTGGCCATGCAGATGGGCGTTATTGAGGTTTGGATGTACCAGTCTTTACTGGCAGAGGCGATACCAGATCAGCCGATGACGAAACATCGGTCAGTGACTGCAAGCTAGCCAGAATCCCGGCCGCATCTAGCCCAGCACTGGCCAATTGGCCGTCCTGACTATCATGATCAATAAAGACATCTGGCAAGGTCAAGCTACGGACCCGGCACCCGTGATCCAAATATCCATGATTGGCAAGGTAATTTATCGTATGCGCGGCAAACCCGCCCGGGCTGCCCTCTTCAACAATCAGAATATGTTTATGGCTGGTCGCTAGCGCGGCCAAAAGATCACCGTCAAGCGGCTTGGCAAATCGGGCATCTGCCACCGTTATATTGATCCCGCCAGCCGCCATTTTTTCCGCCGCCTCAAGACAAGCGGCAAGGCGTGTCCCAATAGACAAAATGGCAATATCATCCCCTGTTTGTATTACCCGGCCTTTGCCAATTGGCAGAATTTCGCCCTGTTCCGGCAGTGTTACACCGACACCATTGCCGCGCGGGTACCGTAGCGCAATCGGCCCACTATCATAGGCCGCGGCTGTTGCCACCATATGCGTCAATTCTGCTTCATCAGACGGACACATAACCACCATATTTGGCAAACAGGATAAAAACGCAATATCGTAAACCCCAGCATGCGTGGCACCATCCGCGCCCACAACACCGGCCCGGTCAATGGCAAAGCGCACCGGCAGATTTTGCACGGCAACATCATGCACAAGCTGGTCATAGCCGCGTTGCAGGAATGTGGAATAAAGCGCGCAAAATGGCTTTAACCCCTCGCACGCCAGTCCGGCAGCAAACGTGACAGCATGTTGTTCAGCGATTCCCACATCAAAAACCCGATTTGGAAATTGCGCTTTTACCTTATCCAGCCCGGTGCCAGATGGCATCGCCGCGGTAATGGCGACAATTTTATCATCGTTGGCCGCTGCAGTGATCAAACTATCGGCAAATACCGCCGTGTAGCTTGGTATATTACCAGTTGATTTTTGCTGTGTGCCAGTGACCACGTCAAATTTTGGCACCGCATGATATTTTTCGGCTGATGGGCCAGCAAATGGATGACCATGGCCCTTTTCGGTGACAACATGCACCAATACCGGTCCATTTTGCGGGGTATCACGCAAATTTTTCAACACTGGCAAAAGATGCGACATATCATGCCCATCAATTGGGCCAATATGGGTAAAGCCAAGTTGACTGAATACAGAATTCGCACCGATCAGATCACGTGCGACGTCTCTGGCACGCCGGGCTGTACGCTCTATTTCGGCGGGGAATCGGCTGGCGACTTCGCGCACCAGATCCCGAATCGAATGATAAGGTGCAGAAGTAATGAGCCGCGATAAATAGGTGCTCATCGCCCCAACTGGCTGTGAAATCGACATATCATTGTCGTTTAATATGACAATCAAGCGACTGTCTGATGCGCCTGCATTATTCATCGCCTCATAGGCCATGCCAGCGCTCATCGATCCATCGCCAATGACCGCGATCACATTGCGTTTCGTGCCATTCATTGCACTGCCAACGGCCATGCCCAAACCGGCTGAAATAGAGGTTGATGAATGGCCTGCACCAAATGGATCAAATTCGGATTCGGCCCGTTTGGTAAAGCCTGATAACCCACCTTTTTGCCGCAAACTGGTTATGCGGTCTCGGCGGCCAGTCAAAATTTTATGTGGATAGGCCTGATGGCCCACATCCCATATCAGCCGATCATGCGGCGTTGCAAATACGTAATGTAACGCCACTGTCAATTCTACAACACCAAGCCCAGCGCCAAGATGGCCGCCGGTTTTTGATACCGCAGAAATCGTTTCCGCGCGCAATTCATCAGCCAAACGCTGTAGGTCGGCTTCTGGCAGACGGCGCAAATCATCTATCGCGGTGATCCGATCAAGTAACGGTGTACGCATAAAACAATCGTCCTGTGTTTAACACGGCCACAAAGACCAGATACGGCATTGCCGACCTGCATCCCCCGTTCTTTTGACCATTCATCAGCTTTTTATGAACTGACACTTTTATTAGTTTATCACGAATTGCGTGTAATAGCGAATGTCGCGAGATTTTGCATATATTCAGCCAAATTTTTCCATGGCGCAAGTTCTGCGTTGGCATCTGCAATCATTCGCTGTGCCACTTGCCTTGCCTCATCCACCCCCATCAGCGCTACAAATCCAGCTTTTCCCCGATCTGCATCTTGGCCTGATGGCTTGCCCATGACACTGGCATCACCCGCATAATCAAGAAGATCATCGGCTATCTGAAAGGCCAGCCCTAGATGCTGGGCAAACGCCGTTTGTGCGGCAAGCAATTTGGCAGACGCGCCGCCCACGATGCCGCCACAAACCACCGCACAAGACAGTAGCGCACCGGTTTTCATCATTTGCATCTGCTGGGTTTCGGCAAGGTTAAATGGCCTGTTTTCTGCCTGCAAATCTAGCATTTGACCGCCAGCCATACCCTGCAGGCCTGCCGCTTTGGCAAGGGTGGTAACAAGCTGGATTCGTATTGCCGCGTCACGATGTGTCCGTGGATCAGCCAAAATTTCAAAGGCCATTGTCTGCAACGCATCGCCTGCCAGTATTGCCGTTGCCTCGTCAAATTCTATATGACAGCTTGGTTTTCCCCGTCTGGTGGTGGCATCATCCATAGCTGGCAAATCATCATGCACCAGCGAATAGGCGTGCAAAAATTCAATCGCCGCCGCGGTGCGCAACATTGCCTCTGTCGGGGCGGCGTCATGACGCGCGCCGCTGGCCATACGCGCGGCGCCAAATACCAACGCCGCCCGCATGCGCTTGCCACCATTCAAAACACCATAGGCCATGGCGTTTCGAAGTTGCGTGGCAGGCCCGTCTTCACGGTCTAGCAGCGTTTTCATATATGTTTCACAGGCAGACGCATCGTCACCAAGCTGGACTAGAAACCCATCCATCGTTTTTGTCAGGTTTCGTCAGCATCAAATGCAGATGCATCACGCGGCGGACCACCAGCTTCAGGAATTTTTATTTTCTCAACCTTCATGCGCGCCTCTTCAAGGCAGGCCTGACACAGGGTCTTTAATTCAGTGCCACGTTCAAAAGCACTAATGGCGGCATCAAGCGAGACTTCACCGCGTTCCAGCGAGGCGACAATCCCCTCAAGTTCCGTTAACGCATCCTCAAAACTCAGCGTTGCTGTTTTTGTGTTCTGATCTGTTCCGTCGTTCATACTGCCCAAAGCCTATCTGTTGAGATAGGCCCTAGGTTATTCGTCCGACAGCGTGGTTGCAATGGATTTCACCATTTCTGAAATACGTTTTCGAACGATTGGTTTTTCAATTGTGTAGTAGGTACGAACCAATTCCAATGTTTCACGCCGCGCCATCGGATCACGCAATTGATCGCCATGGCCATCAAGCGATTCACCACTGCGGCCAACACGGCGCGGTGAACTTTCCATTGTATCTTGCGACATATCATCAAAAAAATAACTTATTGGCACATCTAAAATCTGGCTAATATCCCAGAGACGTGAAGCGCTGATTCGATTCGCGCCGCGTTCATATTTTTGCACTTGCTGAAAGGTAATATTTAATTCTGTACCAAGCTGTTCTTGGCTCATGCCAAGTAATGTTCGCCGCAAACGCACTCTTTTCCCAACATGCATATCAATTGCGTTGTTGTTGGTAATCCTGAAATTGCGTTCAATGCTGCCTTCAGTTGAAATTACCATTTAGACCATTCCTCTAACCGAATTGCATAATAAAAGGTTATCTGCAGGAACAATATCGCCCCCGCCTGAATAGGCAGTGTACACCGCTTTAATAAAATCCAGACAATCCAGATGATACAGATGGTTAGATTGAATCGAGCGCCGCCAGCAACGCATGCGCGATACCACGCTCAAAGGTCGAGTGTCCCGCTTCATCAATCATTTGAAGCTGGGCGTTCTTGCCCCATGCTAAGGCCAGTTTTTGTGCGGTAAATGGGGGGCAAATCACATCATGGCGCCCTTGAATGATATGCGCCGACAAATGCTTGATCCGGTCAATATTTGACAGGATATGCGAATCTGGCATGAAACAATTATGCCGAAAATAATGCGCCTCAATCCGCGCCATGCTCAGCGCCGCAGCCCCACTCATATGACGGCTTCCCGCGCGCAATGTTGAACAGGATGTTTCGTAGGATGCCCAGCGATCGGCGGCTGGTTGATAGATCGCCGGGTTGCTGCTGGTCAAACGCTGATAATAAGCATGCAATAAATCGTCACGTTCATCTTCAGGAATATGCGATAGAAATCGGTCATAGGCCTCTGGAAAAAACCGGCCCATGTCATGCAGAAACCACGATACCTCGTCTGCCGTGCCTAAAAAAATACCGCGCAAAATCAGGCTTTCCACATGCTCTGGATAGGCGATCGCATAGGCCAACGCTAGGGTACTGCCCCATGACCCACCAAATAAAATAAATTTTTCGATGCCAAGATGCTGTCGCAAGGCCTCTATGTCGCCGATCAACAATTCTGTGGTGTTCGACTCGATCGCGGCAAATGGGCGCGATTGACCAGAACCACGCTGATCAAATAGAACACAGCGAAACCGGTCTGGATTAAAAAGGCGGCGGTGCGATGGGGCAATGCCAGCACCAGGACCGCCATGCAAAAACAAAATTGGCCGCCCTGTCTGCTTCCCGCATTCTTCAAAATACAAATCATGCCCATCACGCGACAGACGTCCGGTGTGAAACGGCAACGCCGCCGGAAACAAATCATGCTCTTGAATAAATGCATTCATCATGCGCGTATGATCTCAAAGCCCAATCTTGCATCAGTATATTTATCTGGGATACAGCACCAATGCCAACCAAAAGGCGCCGTGCCACATCGAGTCTAAATGCGAAACGGGCAGCCATGCCGCCCGTTAAACAGTGTCAGTGTGCCAACGGCAACCGGATGGGCGGTTAGGCAGCGTCCATCAAATCTTCAAGACGAAGCGCTGCTAAATCCTGATCAATTTTTTCGATTGCGGCAAATTCACGGGCCAGCCGTTCCAGTGCTGCCTGATACATCTGACGCTCTGAATAAGATTGTTCAGACTGGTTTTCCCGGCGGTGCAAATCCCGCACGACCTCGGCGATTGATACCGGATCACCAGATTTGATCTTGGTTTCATATTCCTGTGCCCGGCGAGACCACATGGTACGCCGCACTTTGGCTTTGCCTTGCAATGTGGTGATGGCCTGTTCCATCTGGCGTTTTGAACTCAATGTGCGCAGCCCCAAACTCTTGGCTTTTTCCATGGGTACGCGCAATGTCATCCGATCCTGTTCAAACCGTACAACCAGCATTTCCAGCGTTGTACCGGCAACTTCACGTTCTTCCGTGCCTAAAATCCGTCCGACCCCATGGGTTGGATAAACAACAAAGTCACCTTCTTCGAATGCGGTTTCACTTTTTCGTGCCATTATATTTTCCTTACTGCTTCTAGTCGGCCACATATCACCAACAAATCTACATCAAAAATGGGCCAGCCCACCGCGCACAAGCGGCGTTTTTCAATGCGATCAAAGCCAAAAAAGCCTAGACCAAACGCAACAGCTGAGTTTGGCAGGTAAAGTGTCCAGACAATCTATCTTGCACCACGAATGACTATAGCTGATTTTATGGCAAAAAACAATCGGCTAGCAATTGATGGTTATTGCACGACAAACCGTATGGCGCGCTAGGCACCAGCACCGGGCGCTTTGGAGAAATATTTTTCATATTTTCCAGTCTCGTCCCGCATTTTGTCAGCCTCTGGCATGGCATCAATTTTCTGCCCTATATTCGGCCAGATTTCAGACATTTCGCGGTTCAATTCCAACCATTTTTCGGCACCAGGTTCAGAGTCGGGCAAAATGGCCTCTGGCGGGCATTCTGGTTCACACACGCCGCAGTCGATACATTCATCAGGGTGAATGACCAGCATATTTTCCCCCTCATAAAAACAATCAACCGGGCAGACTTCAACGCAATCAGTATATTTGCAATTGATGCAGTTATCATTGACGATATAGGTCATGTGCGTTCCGATCTCCTCATTCTGGCTGAACCCATCGGTTGGTATGATTTCATCTGGCGCGGGCCGCGCGCCCCTTTGTGTATCGCAGAAACAGCTATCAGGCAAGACCGAGGCGCTGGCGTGCGCGCTGTGCCGCCAGACCAGATTCGACATCATCGAAAAACAATAAACCAGCCAGACGGCGCATCAATTGCGACTCATGCACATCAAGGTTCCCGTCCGCCAGCACCACCATCCACACCATTTCCAGAATAACCGAACGGTCTGCGGCATCGGTATCATTGCGGATATGCCGTGTCAGGCTGTGAATCTCGATACGGTCTTCATGTGACGCCACTGATTCATCTAGCATGGCGTTGGCATCATCTGTCGATAGATCGAGCTGTGTCACAAGCATATGCTGTATATGCGCATATTCAATTTCGTCAATGTCACCATCTGCCATGGCGGCTTCTACCAAAAGCGCGGCAACCGTGCGCGCAAGTTTGGTTTCATCTTCAGCAATCGCGGTATTTTGTGACGTAAAATCTTTCATCCAGGTTGAAATCTGGGTCAGCATGTTAATCCTCAATATCTAATAATCCAGCCTTCAGTCGGTCGGTTTCACGGCGGTGCCGCTTCGTTGGGCGGCCATCACCAGCTTGCCGGTTTTCAAAACTGGGCATTGATGACGGTTTTTTATTTTCGGTTGTCGCTACAATCGGCGCCAAATCATCAAAAAGCAAGGCGGCTTCTTGTGCCGGGCCACGCCTTGAACCCAGCGCCTTTATCCGCACAACGCGGATCTGCGACCCCTGACTGAACGTCAGCACCTGACCGCATTTGGCTTGTCTATGCGGCTTTGACATCAGATCGCCATCAAGACGAAAGCGTCCATTTGATATGGCTTTGGATGCCAGCGTACGGGTCCTGAAAAACCGGGCGTACCAGAGCCATTTATCTAGCCTTAGTCCCGTTTCATTCGCGTCATTGCCCGGCACCAGCATGCCCACCATCATTTTTTAAGTTTTAGCCCGGCCAATACGGCAAATGGGGAGTCTGGATTTGGCTTGGCGGCATGTTTGGACGATGCCTTATGCGTGCCGCGAGGCCCCGAAGATGCAGCTTTTGCTTTTGGACGGCGGTTAGCCTTAGCCCTAGCACGGCCATCAGTATCACCAGACCGAGGCGTTGTGTTTGCTTGGCGCTGGCTTTGCGCCACCCGCGGTTTTCTTTGCTTTTCAAAAATCTGAATGGCTGGCTTGGTAGGGTCTTCAGCCATCTCCTCGCCCACAACGCGGCACCCAAGATCAAGCAACATCAACCCCATGGCCTCTCGCGTTGCCCCAGCCAACGATAGCATGTCTTCGGTAATTTTAAACTGACCTGCACGCGCGGCGGTGCGCACCAACATCGCCACCCGTTCAACCATATCCACCCGCATGACACGTTGACCCAAACGGCGATAGCCAATAGCAAGCCAGTATAAATCAGGCACATCCGCGATCGCATCAATGGCGACCCGGCCCGCTGGCGGCGGTGCGCTGTCAAAAAACGCCTCTTCATGAAGCGACCATAAAAGGCCGCGCAAACTAATTTGCGCTGGTTTGAGCATTTCCGGCATATAGACCGTTTCAACGCCAAACCGCAGGCCCAAACGCGCCAAAATCGGCTTGTCTGCTTCATGCATATTGCGGGCAAGATGGGCGATATCTGATGTCGGCACTGAACCTAGACGTTCAAACACAATATAGGCAATGCCTTTGGCCGACCCGGTTAAGCTGGCTGGCACAATAGGCTGGTCCAGCGTAACCGCCGCTGTTTCTGCCGCCGCTTGGCTATCGCTTTTGCTTGTGCCATCATCCGCGGCGTCACCAGCTGGGTTTTTTCCCCCGGCATCTGATGTTTTGGCATCTATTGCCGGTGCTGGCATTGCTTGATCTGGCGTTGCTAAAATTGTCAGCCGCCCCAAAACAGCTTTGATATGCGCGGTTAGAAAATGAACAAGCCGGGCTTGGATCCGCTGGGTCTGGTCAATCGACAACAAATCACTGCTGGTAAGGTCTGCCCGCGGCATATAGAGCGAGTCACCCTTTACAAGCTGTGCAACTGCGGCTTCGCGCCACCAGACACCCCCCTTTTCGTCAATTTGAAAAGCCGCGTCTGCGGAGGCGACAAATGCTTGGACGCGCCGTTCAATCTCATCAGGAAGACCGCGTCTTGCGGCGGCCAAAATGGTGGCTTTTTCTTCACCATCTGCAAGCGTTGGATGAAAGACAAATCCGGTCAACTGACCGACCTCTTCACCTTCGACAAGGACGGTTCCATCATCTTTTACAGAAGCAATCAAATTTTTCGTTTCCTTGAGCTTTCGACTTAAATGCGCGGCACGTTTATCAACAAAGCGTTCCGATAATCTTTGATGCAGGCGATCGGACAATTTATCTTCAATAAACCGTGCCCGAGTCTGCCATTCAACAGGCGTATCTGTCCAGTCAGAACGATTGGTGATATAGGTCCATGTGCGGATATAGGCAAGCCGGGTCATCAATGTGTCTAGATCGCCATCAACCCGATCAAGCTGTTGGATCGCGCGCGCCACCGTATCTTTAGCCAAAACACCATTTGAAACCAGCGCCATATAGACACCAGCAAGCAGATCATAATGGCTTTCATGTAAACTCTGCCGAAAATCGGGAATTGACGCCACGTCCCACAACAGCCTGACATCACCGGCCCCTTGCACCGCGGCGCGCACCTCTTTGCGACCAGCAAGCGCAATCAACGCTTGATGGTCAAGCGCATCCCCCTTTCGAAACAGAAACGGCAAAGGTGGCGGCGCTTCTAGCGATTCAATCAGCATATCAATCGAACCAAAATTCAGATCACGGTTGCGCCAATAAAATGACCGGAGCGGCGCAAACCGATGCTGTTCGATCGCCTCGATAACCTCTGGTTCCAATACCCGGCAGCCATCGGTTACACCAAAGGTACCGTCTTTGACATGGCGGCCAGCACG
Organism: Pseudomonadota bacterium; assembly: GCA_027620495.1. Taxonomy (GTDB): domain Bacteria; phylum Pseudomonadota; class Alphaproteobacteria; order Puniceispirillales; family Puniceispirillaceae; genus UBA3439. The sequence continues at coordinate 105,464 of JAQCEA010000001.1, forward strand.
TCCGGCAATTTGCGCCATTTCTGCTGGCGATAATTCCCGCATATGACGGCCATCAAATTTAATATCTGCCGCCAGCGCGACATGGCCCAAATCCAAATTCAGCCCCATGCCAATCGCATCTGTCGCGATCAGAAAATCAACATCGCCATTTTGATATAGATCAACCTGTGCGTTGCGGGTACGCGGGCTTAGCCGTCCCATTACCACGGCCGCACCACCGCGTTGCCGTCTGACAAATTCGGCAATTTGGTAGACATCTGACGCGCTGAACGCCACCACCGCGCTGCGCCGCGGCAGTCTGGTTAATTTTTTTGGACCAGCATAAACAAGCTGTGACATGCGTTGCCGAAATTCAAACCGGGCATCAGGCAATAACGCTTTGAGAAGCGGCGCGGCAGTTTCGGCCCCCATCAACATGGTTTCAAACGCCCCACGCGCGTGCATAATCCGATTGGTAAAAATATGTCCGCGTTCGCGGTCACCAGCCAATTGGACTTCATCCACCGCAACAAAATCAAACCGGCGCCCGGCCAGATCACTTGCCGCAAGCGGTTCAACTGGCATTGATTCAACCGTGCAGCATAAATAGCGGGCACTAGGGGGCAGAATTCGTTCTTCACCGGTGAGCAATCCCACCTTGTCGACCCCAAGACGGGCAACCAACCGATCATAATTTTCCCGCGCCAACAACCGCAGAGGAAAGCCGATCATACCGCTGGCATAGCCGGTCATCCGTTCAAGCGCCAAATGGGTCTTGCCCGTATTGGTCGGCCCCAAGACAAGCGTAAGATTTTGCGACAAGGCACGAGACATAACAGCAGGCAACCAGCGAAGACAAAATGGCGCGAAAACGAGGCCACACTATAGGCGGGCTTAAGCGTGATCGTCCAGCGATAAACCACAGCTACCCCCTCGGCATCTACCAAAGCCGGACCTGTCCACCCGGCTCAGTCAAAGCCAAAAGATTTTTAAAAAACCCCAGTAAATTTAACGAATATTTAACCCAGCCCAGGGCAGCGTGATGACAACATCACCAAACACCCCACCACGATATCAAAACAGCAATGGATTTGGACGCAATTTTCAGTCGGCTGAGGCCGACGGCGCAATTTGGCTACTACAAACAACGGCGGCGGCAACCGACGATCCAGAAAACCGGGGGATTATTCAAAGGCGATGCGCTCCAGGTGATGCGGCAATTCCCATCCGCACAATTTCGGGTCATTGTCACTTCACCGCCCTATAATTTGCGCAACAGCAGTGGTCATGGCTTGCGCGATGGCCGCGGCGGCAAATGGCACAATGCGTCGTTATTACAAGGTTACGATCAACATGCAGATTGCATGAGCCATGATGATTATGTGGCATGGCAACGCCTGTGCTTGGCTGAAATGATGCGTTTATTGCGGCAAGATGGCGCTATTTTTTACAACCATAAATGGCGTGTTCAAAATGGCTTGCTGCAAGACCGGCATGACATTGTATAGCCATTTCCAGTGCGGCAAATTATCATCTGGCGCCGGTCTGGCGGGATAAATTTCAATGCTGGATATTTTTTACCAAATTACGAAGTCATCTATCTGATCACCAAACCAAAATTTAAACTGGCACCAAAGGCAAATGCACAAGGTTGTGTCTGGCGCATTAATCAAGAAGCTGACAACAGCCATCCAGCACCATTCCCGGTCGCGCTTGCCGAACGTTGCATCAGCGCCGTTGCCAAAGGGCTGGTGCTAGACCCCTTTATCGGCAGTGGCACCACCGCTATTGCCGCAGAAAAACTGAAACGGCCATGGGTTGGCATCGAACAATCGGCAAATTATGTCAGTTTGGCGGCACGGCGTATTGGCAAAATGCGTGACATTACTGACGATCCAATGACACCGCCGGCGTGACAATAAAATGAAAAGACCCCCTTGCCAGCACTGACAAGAGGGGCTTTTAAAAAGGTAAAAATAGCGTCTAGATGCTAGGCGGCAAGTTGCCGCAACACATATTGCAGAATGCCCCCATTTTTGAAATAGGCGGCTTCGCCATCGGTATCGATTCGTGCTAGTAAATCAATATGTTCGACACGGCCATCAGCAAAACTGATTTCCGCCTTTACCGTCATAGCTGGCGTCACACCATCCGATAATCCGGTTAGATTGATGGTTTCGTCTCCAGTCATGCCCAATGTTTCGCGGGTAACGCCCGCGGGAAACTGCAACGGCAAAACACCCATACCAATCAGATTGGACCGGTGAATCCGCTCAAAGCTTTCAACGATCACAGCCTTGATTCCCAAAAGTCGGGTTCCCTTGGCGGCCCAGTCGCGGCTTGATCCGGTGCCATATTCCTTGCCACCAACGATCACCAACGGCGTCCCTTCATCTGCATAGCGCATTGCCACATCATAAAGCGGCGCCACTTCGCCTGATGGTACATGCCGGGCAAAACCGCCGGTGGTGCCTTCAGCCGCCAGATTTTTCAATCTGATATTGGCAAAAGTACCCCGCATCATTACCTGATGATTTCCGCGGCGCGAGCCAAATGAATTGAAATCAACCGGACGCACCTGATGTTCTGTCAGGAAATTGGCCGCTGGTGTTTCGAGGGCAATACTGCCAGCTGGCGAAATATGGTCGGTGGTGATGGAATCGCCAAGCAATGCCAACACCCGCGCCCCTTCAATATTGCTGGCAACATCCGGGACTTCGCGTGTCATGTCTTCGAAATAAGGCGGATTCTGCACATAGGTAGACCCATCATTCCAGCTATAGGTCAACCCGCCAGATGTCTGGATGGCCTGCCATTCTTTGGTGCCTTTGAATACATCAGCATAGCGTGACCGGAACATATCTGCCGAAATCACTTGATCGACCACCTTGCGGATATCTTCATTGCTTGGCCAAAGGTCGCGCAGATACACATCATTGCCATCTTGATCCGTGCCAAGTGGGTCATCATTCATCACTTTGGTCACCGAACCGGCCAGCGCGTAAGCCACAACAAGTGGCGGCGATGCCAGATAGTTGGCCGCCGCATGTGGGCTGACCCGACCTTCAAAATTACGGTTGCCAGACAACACCGCACTGACCACAAGGTCGGCATCATCGATGGCATCTGCCAAGGCCGCATCCAATGGCCCGGAATTGCCAATACAGGTGGTACAGCCATAGCCAACAGTATTGAAACCAAGCGCGTCAAGATGCGGGGTTAATCCGGCGGCATCAAGATAGGCCGATACAACCTGACTGCCAGGTGCGAGTGACGTTTTCACCCATGGCTGGACCTTTAGCCCTTTTTCATTAGCGGCTTTGGCAAGCAGACCAGCCGCCACCAATACCGATGGGTTTGATGTATTTGTGCATGAGGTAATGGCCGCGATCACCACATCACCGTCAGCCAATTCATAATTGGCACCGGCAACAGGCACAGATTTTGGCGCGGTACGACCGGTGCTGTCTTTCAAGGTCGCGGCAAAAGATGACGCCACATTTGGCAAAGATACCCGGTCTTGCGGCCGTTTTGGCCCGGCAAGTGACGGCACCACATCACCAAGGTTAAGCGATAATGTATCGGTAAATTGTGGATCGGCCGCGGCGCTATCACGCCACATGCCTTGCGCTTTTGCATAGGCCTCAACCAACGCCACCCGGGCGTCGTCACGGCCGGTCAGACGAAGATAGTTTAACGTTTCATCATCTATTGGGAAAAACCCGCAAGTGGCCCCATATTCAGGTGCCATATTGGCAACGGTGGCACGATCAGCCAAAGAAAGTTGATCAAGGCCCGGTCCGTAAAATTCAACAAATTTACCGACAACGCCGCGCTTGCGCAGTGCTTCAACAATCATCAGAACAAGGTCAGTGGCCGTGGCCCCTTCTGGCAGAGCGCCGTCAAGACGAAACCCAATGACGTCTGGTACCAGCATTGAAATAGGCTGGCCAAGCATTGCCGCTTCGGCTTCGATACCGCCAACGCCCCATCCAAGCACCGCCAACCCATTGACCATGGTGGTGTGGCTGTCCGTACCGACCACCGAGTCAGGATAGGCATAACAGACACCTTCTTCATCACGTGTCCAGATGGTTTGTGCCAGATATTCCAAATTCACCTGATGGCAAATGCCAGTGCCTGGCGGCACCACACGGAAATTATCAAAGGCCGAAGCCCCCCAGCGCAAAAATTCATATCGTTCCTGATTACGGGAAAATTCCAAGGCCACATTTTTTGCCGCCGCATCAGCGCCACCGGCATGGTCAACCATGACCGAATGGTCAATCACAAGATCCACAGGTGACAGTGGGTTAATTCTTTCTGGATTGCCGCCAATCGATTGCATGGCATCGCGCATGGCGGCCAGATCAACCACCGCTGGCACACCGGTAAAATCCTGTAGCAAAATACGCGCGGGGCGGAAGGCAATTTCACTTTGATGGCCGCTATCTGCCCAATTTGCCAGCGCCTCAATGTCGCTGGTTGTAACGGACGAGCCATCCTGATTGCGCAGTAAATTTTCCAGCAATACTTTCAATGAAAATGGAAGTTTTTGTAGCTCCGGATAGGTCTTGGCAAGTTCCGCCAACGAATAATAGTGATAGGTTTTGCCAGCAGCTTCAAGGCTTGCATAGCATGCGTCGCGCAATGTCCCGGACATAGCGATCTCCCTTCGATCATTCAGTAGATGTGAAACGGCCAACTCGAGGGGCGCCTCCAAATGGTCAATACCACTATAAATAACCATGCAGCGTTTTTCCAGAGGGTAATTACCGGTTTGCCGCAAAACCAACATAAAAACGCCAATCTAAGTGATCAAAGGCACTAGACCATCTGCAGGTTGCGCAGGTAAACAGAACAGTATGAACAGATTAGTTTTGAAGGCGGCCAGATGACGCCAGACCGAAACACCCAGCCATCGGCACCTGCATCTGGTACGGCGGTGCCATGTCTAGAAATTGACGCATTGACCGTGCTACGCGGCCAGCGTTTGGTTATTGACCGGCTGACCCATCGGCAAAATCGCGGCGAGTTATGTATATTAACCGGCGCAAATGGTGCCGGAAAATCAACTTTGTTGCGCAGCATTGCCGAACGGTTGCCAGCCGAGTCTGGCCATATAAAATGTCACTTGCCGCGGGTTTATATTGGTCATGCAGATGGGCTAGCCGGGGCCATCAGCGGCCGGAAAAATCTGCAAAGCTGGGCGGCGGTCAATGACATAATGGTGACCGGCGCTGATATTGAACAGGCACTTGCCGGATTTGATGCGGCTAGGTTTGCTGATATGCCAGTGCAATTATTGTCACGCGGTCAACGCCGCCGGCTGGCCCTAGCGCGGTTGTTGCTGGCCCCAGCGCCCAGCCTTTGGCTGCTTGATGAACCCAACACTGGCCTCGACCAGGATAATCAGACACGACTTGAAACAGCCATCGCCGCCCATCTGCTGGCTGGCGGTGCGGTCATGGCGGCGACACATATCGAAATGGCCAGATCCGCGGCAACGATCCATCTGGCAATAGGGTTATGATCATGCGGCCATTCATTGCGCAGATCAGCCGTGATTTGGATATTGCTTGGCAAAACCGTCAAGACGTTGTCGTGATGCTGGGGTTTTTCATCATCATTATCGCGTTATTTCCACTGGCAATCGGCCCGAAATCGGCGATGTTGCAAAGCCTCGGCATCCCAATGATCTGGATTGCCGCCTTGCTTTCCAGCCTGAACGGATTTGATCGGTTGTTTGCCCAAGATGTGCGCGATGGCTGGCTTGACCAGATCAGCCTAAGCGCGCTTGGTCTCGGCTGGTACGCGGTGGCTAAAGCTGTATCCCATTGGCTGACCGCCAGCTTGCCCCTGTTGCTGATCACCCCCATTCTGGCATTGATGTTAAATATTGCCACCACCAAATTGCCTGCGTTGATGACAGCGCTATTGGTTGGCACGATGGCCCTGACCCTGCTTGGCATCATTGGCGCGGCCCTTGCCGAAGGGGCGCGGCGTAGCAGTGCATTGATTGCCATTTTGGTGTTACCGCTGGCGGTGCCAGTGTTGATTTTTGGCGCGCTGGCCGCCGCCACCGATGATGGTATCATCAGCCCGCATCTGATGCTATTGGGCGCGATGCTGGCCTTGCTCTTGGCAATGGCCCCGCTGGTTGCCGCAACCGCGCTGAAAATCGGCGAAACCGAAAGCGGCATTTAGATGGCTATTTTGGTCAAAATGCGTCTTTGTTCGCCCAGCGGCGCTTTTCTCACTTGGCAAAAACCGCTATAGCTGGTGGCCATGTTTGATTATCTCGCCAACCCATCACGATTTATACGGCTTTCTAACCGGTTGTTTATGCCAATATGCATAATCACGGTGATTTGTCTTGCTTATGGCTTGTATCTTGGGCTGTTTTCATCACCCGCCGATTATCAGCAAGGCGATACTGTACGCATTATTTATATCCATGTACCGGCGGCATGGCTGGCCTTGTTCGGGTATGTTGGGCTTGGGTTATGCGGCCTGTTTTATATTGTGTGGCGCCACCCGCTGGCAGATATTGCCGCGCGTGCCATTGCCCCGGTGGGGGCTGTTTTTGCATTTTTGACACTGATCACCGGGGCCTTGTGGGGCAAACCAATGTGGGGGGCATGGTGGGTCTGGGATGCGCGTCTTACATCCATGCTGATATTGTTCTTTTTTTATCTTGGGGTCATCGCATTGGCCAATGGGTTTGATCGCCCGGAACGTGGCAGTCGACCTGCCGCGCTTCTCGCCATGGTTGGGGTCATTAATGTACCCATCGTTAAATTTTCTGTCGATTGGTGGAATACATTGCATCAACCAGCCAGCCTGCTTCGTAGCGGTGGCCCAGCGATTGATAGCAGTATGCTAACACCCTTGATTTTGATGCTCATCGGCGCGCATGGATATTTTATTATTGTTGTTATTCTGCGCATGCGGGCCTTGTTGGCAGAACGGCGATTAGCCGCTATGCGCCTGCGATCAGGGGCCTAGAATGATGATGAGTTTTCTAGATATGGGCGGGTATGGCGGTTTCATCTGGCCGAGCTATTTCATCACATTTGTCGCCCTTATCTGGCTGTTTTTGGCAAGCTGGCACCGCGCAAAAACTGCCGCGCGGCATCTCAAAGATGCCGAAACGCCAAGCCATACCAAGATATCACAACAAGATTAATCTGCGGTACGCCGCCTGCCACCGCGGCGCCTGCCGCCAGCCAAAGCAGGCGCATCTTCATCGGTCAAGATACGCGCTGGTAGCGCCACAGCCGCGGCGAGTTTGGCATAAGGGTCACTTTTATGCGGGATCGCCATGGCTTTGACAAAATGGTCTTGAAAAGATGGTTCAACCGCCGTTTCAATTTTTTCAATATCGCGGACAACTGATTCGATATCACGCCGTGCCTGTTGATTCAGCAACGCCATACGCGCCCCTGCCCCAGCCGCATTACCCGCCGCCCGCACATTGTCCAACAAACAATCCGGTATCATCCCTAATACCATGGCATATTTGGGGTCAATATGCGTGCCAAACGCACCAGCCAGCACCACCCGATCAACAGATTTAATGTTAATTTTATCCATCAACAGCCTGAAACCAGCATATAGGGCCGCTTTGGCAAGCTGGATCGCCCGCACATCATTTTGCGTCACACTGACAGTATCTGAAATCCGATAGGCAAAGGTCCGACCATCGCTTTCAATACGGTTGCTCTTCGCCGCCTTTGCCCCATCGATCACCCCGTCTGCGGTGATCACTTCGGCCAGATACATTTCACCAAGCACTTCAATAATGCCCGACCCACAAATGCCGGTGATGCCTGTCTTGGCAATGGCCGCGTCAAACCCGTCTTCGTCTGACCATTGGTCAACACCAATTACCCGGAAACGCGGCTCTAATGTATCTTTATCAATGCGGATACGTTCAATGGCCCCCGGCGCGGCGCGCTGGCCAGATGATATTTGCGCCCCTTCAAATGCCGGACCGGTTGGCGATGACGCCGCCAGCAACCGCTGTTTATTGCCAACAACAATTTCGGCATTGGTACCCACATCAACAATCAGCATCATCTCGTCTGACTTTTGCGGGGCTTCTGCCAAGACCACGGCCGCGGCATCTGCACCAACATGCCCGGCAATGCATGGCAACACATAAACCCGCGCCCCCTGATTGGCAACAAGCCTAATATCAGAAGCTGGAAGTTCAACAGCACTATCCACCGCCAGCGCAAATGGCGCCCCGCCCAATTCTATCGGATCAATGCCAAGCAAGAGATGATGCATGACTGGATTGCCAACAAGCACAATCTCGACAACATCTTCGCGGTGCAACCCAGCCTGTTCAGCCGCGCCATCAATCAAGGTTTGCAGCCCGCCAATCACGGCGGTTGTCATTTCGCCCGCACCCCCCGGGTTCATGATGCCATAGGACACCCGGCTCATCAGATCTTCACCAAATCTTATTTGCGGATTCATTGCCCCGGTCGACGCCAGCACATCACCCGTGACCATATCGCATAAATGCGCTGACATGGTTGTTGATCCCACATCAATGGCGACACCCGCGACCTGTTCTTTCAGGCCGGGCCATACAGCAATAATGTCTGTCCCATTGCGCAATGCCACCGTGACACGCCATTTGCCAGCACGCAAAATAGGTTGCAAGGTTCGGATCACATGCAAATCACAGCGGATCGGGCCGGTCACGCGGTCTGGCCATTGCGTTTCGACCGACTCTATCAAGCGGCGCAGGTCACCAGATGGTTCATGCATATCCGGTTCGCGCACTTCGACAAAACACAGCCGCACGATCGGGTCCATCTCAATCTGCCTGCCATCAGCCTCTTTGCGAACAAGCTGGTTATGCACCTGACTTTCCGGCGGCACATCAATCACCACATCGGCGCATAATTTCGCCTGACAGGATAAACGCCGCCCAGCCGCCAAACCACGTTTGTCAGCATAACGGGTTTCAACCGCGGTCACGTCATCTAGGCTGTCGGCACCGGACCGGATGCCATGTTTGGCAAATTCGCCAACACCCACATTGACCTGACAGCGCCCGCACATCGCCCGGCCACCACAAACAGAATCAATATCAACGCCAAGCTGTCGTGCCGCCGCAAGAACCGATGTGCCATGTGGCACCCGGCCTTGGCGCCCCGAGGGGGTGAACACGATTTTCACATCTGTTGCGGATGATCTGGATGTTGAAGTTTGGTCTTCGGGCATGGCCATTCCAGATCTATCACTATCTAAGCGTTGCGGCGGCGGCGGGTTTGCCGACGCTCACGCCCACCTTCACCAGCGGCAACGGGCTCACGAAATCTTTGAATCCAGCGGCGACATTCTGGATCATTTCCGTTCATCACATTGGCCCCCATGATGCCGGTCATTTCTTCGGCGTGCAATGGGTTCATAATGGCTGATGTCATGCCAGCCCCCGCGGCCATTGACAAAAATGCGGCATTCATGCCGTGGCGATTTGGCAGTCCAAATGAGATATTTGATGCACCACAAGTGGTATTCACCTTTAACTCGTTGCGAAGCCGGATGATCAAATCAAGCGCTGAACGGCCAGCCATATTGATGGCACCCACCGGCATGATCAATGGATCAACGACAACATCTTCACGTGGGATTCCATAATCAGCCGCGCGTTCCACAATCTTTTTGGCCACATCATAACGCACATTCGGGTCTTCCGAGATGCCAGTTTCATCGTTTGAAATTGCCACCACCGCGGCGTTGTATTTTTTGACAAGTGGCAATACGGTTTCAAGGCGTTCTTCCTCGCCGGTCACCGAATTGACAAGTGGCTTGCCTTTATAAACGGCCAAACCCGACTCCAACGCGGCCACAATCGAACTGTCAATTGCCAATGGCACGTCAACAACATCCTGCACCAGCTTGATCGCTTCGGCCAGAATAGCTGGTTCATCTGCCATCGGAATACCCGCATTGACATCAAGCATTGTTGCCCCGGCTTCTACCTGTGCTACGGCGTCTGCGATCACCCGCGAATAGTCACCAGCGGCCATTTCGGCGGCAAGCAATTTCCGCCCAGTCGGGTTGATCCGTTCGCCGATCACACAAAATGGTGAATCGAAACCAATCACGATTTCTTGCTTGTCAGAGGAAAGTAAAGTTCGGGTCATCATATCGCTCCGGAAAAAGGCGGCTTGGCTAGGCGGCCGTGTCTATAACATCGAATCCGCCTTTCGGCAAAATCTTGATGTCACCATTAGCGACAGCGCTGGCATACGCGGCTGTCTTGGCAAACCCGCCAAATGGGTAAAAGTGAAAATGCTGGATTAGACAATCGGGATCAGTGGCCATCCCGGCGGCCAAATCCGCCAGCAACAGATGCGGTGACTGAACCGTCATCAATTTGGCAACATTGCGCGCCTGCTTTGAAATAAACCGCATAGACGGGCCAATGCCTGAAATCTGGGCAAATCGGAACAATGTTTTAATGGTAGCCGGGCCGGGAATGCCAATACGAATAGGCAACGCATTGCCAGCCGCCCTAACATCGCGTTCCCACGCCAAAACAATATCTGCCTCGAAACAAAATTGTGTTTCGATATACATATTCAACCCATCACGCTTGGCCAATGCATTTTTCGCCGCCAAGGCGTCGGCAATTTCGCTTTGGGTGATGTCGGGACTGCCTTCTGGATGTCCGGCAACCCCCACAGTTTGGATGCCATAACGCTGGATTAAACCGCTGTCTAACACGTGCATCGAATCGGAAAAAGCACCAACCGGCTGATCAACACCGCCACCAATCACCAACACCTCATTCACCCCGCAACGGCTGGTGTAGGCGGCTAGTAACGTGTCAAGCTGGTCGGTATCACGCAATGACCGCGCCGCCAGATGCGGCACTGGGTTCATCCCTTCATTATGCAACCGTTCAGCAACCGCAACCGTATCCATCGGGTCGCTACCGGGCAAAAATGTGACATTGACGGTGGTGCCGGGGGCCAAACAATCAGCAAAACTATCAATTTTTGTGGCACCAGCTGGCGTCACTTCGATTGACCAATGCGCCGCAGCTTTTTGGATTTGTTCAATTGTCACTTGCATAGACTCGTCTTTCCGCACCATTGAAACAACATCATTGCGCATTGCATTATACCTCGCCATTTATGCTGTGGCCGTGATGCTGTCCCGCATCAAATTTCGCCGCGCAGAATGACCGTTTGCGCCAGCAAAAGATGGCTTGCCAACGCCTCACTATCTTCCGATTGCGACATCAATTACGTTTACCCACCGGTAAAATATGGCTAATCGCGATCAAATCCACCAGATTCGACAAGTTTTCGTACACGTTCAGCTGGATAGTCGGCTTCAATATCCGCCGCTAGCTTGGCCGCTTCTGCATCCAGATCATCGCTGCATGAAACAGGCTCTGAACGGCGCCATTCGGCCAGATAATCATCAGTGGAGTCGGCCCCATCTTTCATCGCCGCCGCATCGATCGCAATGGCAAAACGGCGCGGCAGTTCAATTTTCGCCTGCTGGCGATTACGTCCGCGCCCAGATTCGGCGATAACCTGTGCCGGAATATCGCGCCAGAATAAAGTGATCAAATGCGCCATGTGGCAAATTCTCCTTAATTTAAAACTGCCCCGGTAAAGATATGTTTAGCTGGTGGCGACAGATGGCTGACGGCGACTGCACAAATTGTGAAGAAATGCCGTATAATCGCCATACCCAGTATAATGATAGTCATAGTCTAGTTGCAATGTTGCCGCCGCTTGGCGCGCTTTTTCAACCAAAGCGGCATCATCTGTTTGGGCGATATATAAAACCCGCTTGTAATGAGCAAAATAGATGTCACGTAAATGCGGATGATCGCGAAGCCCCATGCCTTTCATCACAATACGTTCAAAATGACGAACCATGTAATCGGTCAGGAAAAATGTCCCCAGTTCCTGATCCATTGCCGCATCAAAATCGGCTTCTCCCATAAAGCTGTGATAGCAATGCGGGCCGGGGATTCGCGCGATATTTTCTGCATCAAGGAACGTATCAAGCTGTCCGCCAGTGCCGCAATCACCATAGATGACAACAGGGGTGAAGCCAGCTTTGCGGGCGGCTTTGACCTTTACCTTTATACCGGGCACAATTTTTTCTGGGTGATTATGCCATGCTGCCGGTAGACATGTTAAATCGGCAACATCGGGCGGCAATTGGTTGATGATCGCCAACAATTCCCGCGCCAATGCCCCGCAAGCAATAAGGCGAAGACGCGGTGTTGCGATAGATTCGGATGCGTCACCCGGCCGCTTGTTCACGGTCACGTTTGGCCTGAATCATTTCCTTTGCCGTTTCAACAGCCACAGCGGCATCACGGCAATAGGCATCAGCCCCAACAGATTCGGCAAAGGCTTCGTTCAATGGCGCACCGCCGACAAGCACGATATAATCGTCGCGGATGCCCTTTTCGACCATCGCATCAACCACAACTTTCATATAGGGCATGGTTGTGGTGAGCAAGGCGGACATGCCCAGAATATCCGGCTTATGTTCTTCAAGCGCATCAAGATAATTTTCAACCGGGTTATTAATCCCAAGGTCAACCACATCAAAGCCAGCACCCTCAAGCATCATCGATACCAGATTTTTACCAATATCGTGAATATCGCCCTTTACCGTGCCAATCACCATAGAGCCAACACGCGGTGCCCCTGTTTCAGCCAGTAACGGCCGCAGGATTACCATGCCAGCTTTCATTGCATTTGCCGCCATCAAAACTTCTGGCACGAACAAAATACCATCGCGGAAATCAATGCCCACAATCGTCATGCCCTCAACCAAGGCTTTGGTCAGCACTTCATAGGGCGTCCATTTGCGATCAAGTAGGATTTTTACGCCTTCTACGATCTCATCCTGCAATCCATCATATAGATCGTCATGCATCTGCTGGACAAGTTCATCATCATCCAGATCCGCAAGGATAATTTCATCTTCATCAGCCATGGTCATCGCTCTCCGTCAGGCACAATGCTTTTGGTCTCTTCTAACACAACTTTGTGAAGAAACTGGTTCCTTTTAGTAAAATCAGGACGACTGAATCTATGCTTAGATCGACAAAAGGGCGTATTTCATGCCCTAGTCACGCATTATTTCAACCAGATAGGCTAGTCCTGACGTTGATGTTTCTGCAAAATCGGCACGCTGAGGGCAAAGAACAAAAACGAAATGCCCGTCAGTCCAAACACTTTAAAAGTGATCCAATCATCTGTGCTTAAACTGCGCCATGCCACTTCATTGGCAATCGCCGAGGTCACGAACATCGCCACCCAGAGCCAGCTAATGGCCCGCCATCCTTGCGCGGTAAGGGTAATCTGTTTGCCAATAATCGCCGCCAACGGGTTGCGCCCCAATAGCCGCCCCCCCGCAATCAATGCGGCAAAGAGCAAGGTAACAACCGTTGGTTTGATTTTAATAAATAGCTCATTATCGAAATATAATGTTAGCCCAGCAAAAAACACCAAAGCCGCACAGCCAACCGTGGCCATTAATGAAATCTGCCGATCAAAATGCCAGCTCAAGGCCAGTGACACCAATGTCGCCGCGACCAAAACTTTCACACTCAACATCAGGTCGCTGTAAATATAATTTGTTCCAAAAAACAAGAGCAATGGCCCAAAATCAAACAGCATTTTGCGGCCATTATGTTCTGGCTGGGGCAGTTCTGCTTTGGGTGTTGGGGACGGGTCAGGCTGTTGCATTCGTTTTACTCATCACATGCGTTGTTGAAACCAAAATCATCTGTTCAGGCGGCACGCCGCGCCGCCAGCGCCTCGCAAAAGGCGGATGTTTCACGGATAAAATCACCGGGCACGGTTGCCATTCGTGCATTTTCACCAAGCTGCCGCCGCCAATATTTAGCCCCGGACTGGCCAGCATATAACCCCAGCATATGTCTTGTGATGCTGTGAAGCGGCACACCGGTTTTGGTCATTGTATCTGCATAATCGGCCATCGCCAGCGCCACATGATCACGCCGCGGCGGCACTCTGCCAAAAATACGCTGGGCCATTTCGGCCAGCACATAAGGTGTGCGATAGGCCGCCCGGCCAATCATCACTCCGGCGCATCCGTACATCTCTGCAATCGCTTGATCAGCTGTTTCTAGACCACCATTGAGAATCACTGATAAATCGCCGCGCCGTGTTGCCAACCGGCGGGCACGGTCATAATCAAGCGGCGGAATTGTACGGTTTTCTTTTGGGCTGAGGCCGTTTAACCATGCCTTTCGTGCGTGCAGATAAAACACCGACACGCCGGCGGATGCCACGGTATCGACAAATCGATCCAAACCGGTTTCCGCATCCATATCATCAATGCCAATGCGGCATTTAACGGTGACCGGCACATCCGTTTCATCCATCATGGCCCGGCAACATGCCGCCACCAATTCTGGTTCTGCCATCAAACAAGCGCCAAATTTACCCGACTGCACCCGATCTGACGGGCAGCCAACATTTAAATTGATTTCGTCAAAGCCCCACGGCGCTGCCCGTGCAACAGCCCGGGCCAATCGATCTGGCTGGCTGCCACCTAGCTGAAGGACAAGCGGCGATTCAGCCGCGCTATACCCAAGCAATCTATCCAGATCGCCGTGGATCAACGCCTCGGCGGTGACCATTTCGGTAAACAGACGGGCGTCTGGTGCCAGTTGCCGCAAAAAATAGCGGCAATGGCGGTCTGTCCAACCCATCATCGGTGCGACACACATCCGGCGGTCAATCATGTCCTGTTGATGGGTCATAATAAAGAATATTGGCCTTTTTTATTCGGCAATGGCTATAAATTTTGCCGATGGTTATGCAAATCTGGGTTTATAGGCAATGGTTTCATAGCCATCTGCTGTCCAGCCCAAGATGCCCGCGCTTAAATGCGTCACTTGCGAAAACCCCAGCTGTTCAACCAACGCCGTACCAAGATTGGTGGTTCGGCTTCCCGACCGGCAATATAATAAAACGGGCGTGTCTGGTGATGGCACCAACGCCATGAATTTTTGCTGAAATTCTGGATGCAGGCTGCCATTCGTTTCAAATGCGGTGATGGTTTCGGCCCCCTCGATCACGCCTGTTTGCGCCCATTCATCAGGGCGCCGGATGTCGACGATAACGACCCCGTCTTTCTGCGCTTGCAACAAATCTGCCGGGGTTGCCTGCCCCAATGAAACTGCCATTGAGACGGCCAGCAACTCAATATCAAACAGCAAGGTTGCATTCGGCGGGATAACACCGCCAGCACCAGCCACACCATAGCCAAGCTCTGCCGGGATGGTCAAACGCCGCATTTCGCCAACTTTCATGCCAGCAACACCTTGTTCCCATCCTTGGATGACCTGCCCCGCCCCAATGGTAAAGCCAAAGGGCTGGCCTCTGGGTCTAGAAGCATCAAATACCGTGTCATCGGTCAGACGGCCTTCATAATGCACGGTCACTCGTTGCCCATGTTCGGCAATATCACCGTTACCTTCCTGCATCACTTCGATTTTCAATTCATCAGCCATCGCCATAGTCCCCATGATAGAAAAAGCCATCATCATCAGGCTTAAACACCATTTTTTCATTTATTGTTTCCATTGAACGAAGCTGATCATTACACCGAAACGCGCTCAACTTAAAGCATCTCTATGGCATTAAAAACGGATTGCGCGCCGCAGGATCGCTCACTTCAACGACAAATGCATCTGGGTCTTGGGCCAATTCCCGGTCTAACCGGGTCTTGGCGGTATCTGCATCTACCCACTCGGTGCTGGTGATCACCTGCCAATTGTAACTGCCGTCAAAATCGAGGCTGCGGGCCAAAATCTGGTGGCGGCCATCACGCGCATCAATATGAACAAAAATCGCCCCAGCATCCGCATCACCGCGATGCACAAGGACACAATCGATCAGTTCTTTATCTGCATATCGCAACGCGGCACTGACCAAGATGGCTGATTTCACTCTTGTCATGACAGCCTTATCTGATCAATGCCAGCAGATGATTTGGCACCACATCTGCCCACCAAGATCCAAAAACACTCAAAAATCTGTACACCGGCCTTTTTGTTCCCAATCACCATATCTTGTTGGCTCGGGGCCTTTTGGCCCATAAAATTCTGCTGGCGATTCATCACCCTTGGTTGGCACTTGCTGGCGTTGGTCGGCTTTTTGCGACTTTGGCGCTTGGCCAGATGATGGCTTTTTCTTGTCACTATCCACAATTCTGTATATGCCCCTTGGCATGGATAAAAACAAGGCATAGGCGATTGCCGCCACCAATGCCGTTTTTTAAGAACCTTTCAAGCGGGATTATGACAATGGCTAAAGGCCCAGATCACACGGACAATGTCACAAAATTAGACAAGCCTGTGTTGCGCCTGAAAACGCCAACCAAACGGTCTGCCGCCGCACCTAGCAAAACCAGGTCTGACCAGAAAATGCCGCGCCACGATAAAACAAATCAAGCCATCCCGCCTGCTGGTCGGCCGCGCGGCAAAAGCGGTGCGTCAACCGGTCAAAACAGCAAATCTGACAAAGGCAAAAATGCCGCCTCTAAGACTACAACCCCATCGACCGTAAAAAGTCGCAGCATTGTGTTTGATATTCTGACCGCGGTTGAGGATGGCACCCAGCTTGACAAAGCGCTTGCAGCACATGACGGCATGGCACAATTGGACAGTCGTGACCGCCGGTTTGTGCAATTATTGGCGACCACATATTTGCGCCGGCGCGGGCAAATTGAAAAAATCTTGTCGCCATTGATGACCCGCCGCCCCTTTGGCGCGCAGGCTTCGGCGAATATCATTTTGGGTATGGGCGCTGCCCAGCTGTTATTTTTGAAAACTGGCGCGCATGCGGCTGTTGACAGCACCGTTGAATTGATGCGGCAAGCTGGTTTTGAAAGACTCTGCGGCCTTGCCAATGCGGTTATGCGGCGCCTTACACGCGATGGCGAAACCTTGCTGGCCACCACGGAAGACGCCGAAAACCTACCAGACTGGTTGCGCCGTAGCTGGCAACATTACTGGGGCGATGCAGCAACAAACAGCATTGCTGGACTGGCCATGTTGCCCCCACCACTAGATATTTCCGTTGCCAAAGACGCCGCGGCATGGGCAGAAAAGCTTGATGGACAAGTGCTTGATGGTCACACCATCCGCCGCGAATTTGATGGTGACCCCGCACAACTTTCCGGGTTTGCCGAAGGTGCGTGGTGGGTCCAAGACGCCGCCGCCGCGATGCCCGCCCGCCTGCTTGACCAGCTGGACGGCAAACAGGTGATTGACCTTTGTGCCGCACCGGGCGGCAAAACTGCCCAGCTTATTGCCGCTGGGGCAACCGTCACCGCCATTGATAGCAACCGCAAACGGCTAGACAGGTTGCGGCGTAATCTAAAGCGGCTGAATATGCCAGCCAAACTGGTCTTGTCAGATGGGCGTAATTTTGTTCCTGACGCGCCAGTTGATGCTATTTTGCTTGATGCCCCCTGTTCTGCCACCGGCACCGTCCGCCGCCGCCCCGATATTCTGGGTCGCCGCACTAGTGCCGACATAACCAGTCT
The DNA here is from genome assembly GCA_027620495.1 of Pseudomonadota bacterium. Classification (GTDB taxonomy): domain Bacteria; phylum Pseudomonadota; class Alphaproteobacteria; order Puniceispirillales; family Puniceispirillaceae; genus UBA3439. Next base: position 123,035 of record JAQCEA010000001.1, read on the forward strand.
TCAAACCATTCAATGGGAATTAGCGACAACGGCACTTGGCTGGTTAAAACCGGGGGGGCAGATGATTTATGCCACCTGTTCGCTGCAGCCTGAAGAAGGCGAGGATATAATTGCGGCCATTATGGATGCGGCAGATGGCCGTTATGCCCTTGCCCCAATTACCCCGGCTGATGCCGGTCTATTTGCCAGATCGATCACTGAAACTGGCTGTTTGCGGATTCTGCCAAGCGCCTATGAAGACATTGGTGGCGTTGATGGATTTTTTGTCGCACGGTTAATGTCCGTAACATAAGATGGGCTGGCGCAGCACATCACCAGATGGTGCCGCCGCATAACACGGGCAACAGCAAGATTTATGACTTTGAAACACAGAACCGGTAACCTCTGGCGGATCGGAAAGTTTGAACAGCTTTTCCGCAAGACCAGCTTGTTCAACTGGTCACTTGCCAGCACCCCGGCATCTAGACTTTCCCACGTGGTACCAGATTACTGGCGCGGTTCTGCCAGTCTTGGGTCGCGTATCATGACCAGCAGCACCAATTGGCGAAATGATAGCCGTGGCTTTGATCAATTTGAATGGGTGCGCGATCTTCGTGCTTTTGGTGGCAGTCAGGCCCGCAGCCGGGCCCGGCAGTTGATCGAAAGCTGGATTGACGACAACAACAACTGGCGGGCTGGAAGCTGGCAACCAGATATCATGGGGCAGCGCGTTGCCAATTTGGTTTTCTGTTATGATTGGTACGCCTCCTCCGCCCCAGAGGATTTTCAAGCTAAATTGACACGTTCGATTGCGCTACAAGCCCGCTGTCTGGCATTGGATTGGCCGCGGCTTTATGACCGGACCGCGCAACTCACCGCATTGAAAGGCCTGTTTGTCGCGCAATCAGCGCTTGACGCAAAACCTGATGACTTGGCCGCGCTCCTTGATCTGGTTTTGCCACTTGTTGATCAGGTAACACAGGCTGATGGCGGACATAAAAGCCGGATGCCGGACATACATCTCAGACTGATGCGCGACCTTGTTGAAATCCGCAACGCCGCATCTTCATCTGGCGTTGAAACCGCTACCCAGCTTGACAAGAAAATTGCGCAGATGGCGTCTATCTGCCGAATGTGGCGGCATGCGGATGGCCAATTTGCACGGTTTAACGGGGCCGGCATGATGGCGATTGAAACGATCGAAGAAACGCTGGCACGCGCCGGACAGCGTGGAAAAGTTTTACAACAGGCTCCCTATAGCGGCTTTATCCGCTTTTCATCTGGCCGATCTACCGTCATCATGGATTCAGGATCACCGCAAACCAGCGCGGCCATAACCGGATACGGCACATTGGCGTTTGAATTTGCGGTTGGCCAAAATTTGCTGGTGATTAATCCCGGGCAAACTGCCACCGATCCAAATTTGCACCGGTTGCTATGTTCGACAAAGGCCCATTCCACGCTCAGCATAGATGGACAGGATTCGTCAAACCCCGGCGAAAATCGGCTTGCCAAATTATCAAATGTTGAAATTGGGCCAGCAGAAGGCGGCTTGCTGGCGGTGGCGACTCATGATGGCTATGAACCATCGCACGGCATCTTGCATCACCGTCATTTATTTTTGGCGACAGGCGGCGGTAATTTACGCGGTGCTGATATTTTGGAATATACTGGCGCGCCGGGTGAAATACCCCGCCTTGCCGTGGTGCGGTTTCATCTTCATCCCCGGGTGACTGCCGCGATGTTACGCAACCAGCGGGTTTTGCTGAAAATCCGCGGTAACCGGGCGGGCTGGGTGTTTCGTTCAAATGCCGCCACTTCGCTGGATAATTCATTATTTTTTGATGGGACAAATCGGATGAATTGCCAACAAATTGTGGTGAATTTGGCACTTGCAGATTTGCGCGCGGTTGGCAATGCAACGGTTAAATGGGCGTTCACGCGGTCGGACGCAGACTAGTGTTGGCCTGCCCCGCATGCTATGTGACCAGAGTAGTGATCGGGGTGGTGGCAGCTTATGAAACAGATACAAAGAAACGGCGCGGCCACACATCATCATACATCTGAGCCAAACGCAGCTGGGCCAGACGCCCCGGTATCAATTGCCCCAGAATCAATTGCCCCAGAATCAATTGCTACGGTATCAATTGCCGAATCTAGCCGCGTATGGGCAAAAATCGGGCTGTTATCTTTTGGCGGGCCAGCCGCACAAATTGCCCTTATGCACCGCGAAATTGTGGCACAAAGAGGCTGGCTCAGCGAACAGCAATTCACCAACGCGCTCAGCTTTTGTATGTTGTTGCCGGGGCCAGAAGCGATGCAGCTCGCGACCTATTCTGGCTGGCGGCTTCATGGGGTGCGCGGTGGGTTGCTGGCTGGCGGATTATTTATTCTGCCGGGCGCGCTGGTAATGCTGGCACTTGCGATTGGCTATGTTTATTTTGGCACGATCGGCTGGGTCGAATCGTTGTTTACCGGACTCAAAGCTGGGATCGCTGTTATTGTTTTACAAGCCTTGATCAAGCTGGCGAAACGCGGGCTGACACATTTTATGGATTGGCTGATTGCTATCGCCGGATTTGTTGGCATTTTCTTTGCCAATGTGCCATTTCCGCTGATCATTGCCAGTGCCGCGCTTTATGGATTTTTTGCAAGCCATCCATCAAATGACCAGCGGTCAGATATCCCCCTTCCCGATGCGCGCACCAGTTGTCTAACGCTGATGCAATGGATGGCATTATGGTGGGTTCCCATTTTTGTCATTGATCTACTTGTTGGCGATGACCAGCTGGCCGCCATTGGCTATTTTTTCAGCCAACTTGCTGTTGTCACATTTGGCGGGGCCTATGCGGTGCTCGCCTATATGGCTCAAGACGTGGTTGGCCATCTCGGCTGGTTACAGCCCGGCACAATGATGGACGGTCTTGGCCTTGCCGAATCAACCCCGGGGCCACTTATTCTGGTGACCGAATTTGTTGGGTTTATCACCGCCTTTCATACGGGCGGGCTGACCTATGGTATCGCCGGTGCGTTGGTGGCCCTGTGGACGACCTTTATACCTTGTTTTTTATGGATTTTTGTTGGCGCGCCCTATATTGAATGGTTGACGAATCAGCCGCGTCTGCGCGGCGCGTTGGCGGCTATTATGGCGGCGGTCGTTGGGGTTATTGCCAATTTATTTATTTGGTTTGTGCTGAACATCCTTTTTGCCGAAATAGCCACCGAACCATATGGACCCATTTCGATCCTTATGCCGGATGTTACGACCATCAACCTAGCGATCATCGCCATTGCCGTCATCTGCGGTGTTCTGACATTTTGGCGCCATGCGGGGCTGTTCACAATTTTAGCCAGCGCTGGCCTATTGGGGCTGATTTTTGGCGGGTGATTATGCCATTTCTGCGGGTCATGCCTGACAGCACCGGACCCGCGGCAGAAATGATCTGCAATTGCCTTTCTGGGGCATCTCAGCCATAAAGACGACAGTACCGACAGACCAACAGATTCTGGATTTCACCTTTATGACTTCACAAGATTTACACCCGATCCGCCGCGCCTTGCTATCGGTGTCTGATAAGACCGGCCTGATTGACCTCGCCCATGCCCTGCAGGCCAGCCATGTTGAAATATTATCAACCGGCGGGACCGCGCGCACCCTTCGTGACGCCGGTTTAGATGTAATTGACGTGGCAGATGTGACCGGTTTTCCAGAAATTATGGGCGGGCGCGTTAAAACGCTTCACCCTAAAATTCATGGCGGTTTGTTGGCGCGGCGCGATCTTGACGATCATCTCAACGCTATGACGCAAGAGAATATTGAGGGGATCGATCTTCTGGTGGTCAATCTTTATCCCTTTGAAGCAACCCTTGCCAGCACCGATGATCGTGACATTTTGGTCGAAAAAATTGATATTGGCGGGCCTGCCATGCTTCGGGCCGCGGCAAAAAACCATGATTTTTTAACCGTCTTATGCGACCCGGCTGATTACTCTGAATTTACCCAGTCATTACAGCAATATGGCGGCACTAATTTTGCCATGCGCGAACGGCTTGCCGCCAAGACATTTGCCCGCACCGCCGCCTATGACAGCGCGATTTCCGGGTGGATGGCCAACCGTCTTGACCACAGATTACCTGACATGACCTCGCTTGCTGGCAGCAAAACTGAATCCCTGCGCTATGGCGAAAACCCCCACCAACAAGCCGCCCTTTATAAAACTGGCACTCACCGCCCGGGGGTTACAACTGCCCACCAGTTACAAGGCAAACCGCTGTCATACAATAACATCAATGATACGGACGCGGCGTTTGAACTCGTGGCCGAATTTGACGCCCCGACCATCGCCATCATCAAACATGCCAACCCTTGCGGCGTTGCCTCTGCCAGTAATTTGCGGGCGGCATGGGACATGGCATTTGCGGCTGACCCGGTCAGCGCATTTGGCGGGATTGTTGCGATGAACCGGCCGCTTGATACAGCAACGGCCAGCGCTGTTGTTGATTTATTTACCGAAGTTGTGATCGCCCCAGACGCCAGTGAAGATGCTGTAAAGATTATGTCGGCAAAGCCAAATTTACGTCTGCTGTTGACAGGTGATATGCCCGATCGAACTGATGCCTATGTCAAATTTAAATCCGTTGCTGGCGGGTTTTTAGCGCAAACGCGGGACGCAGGCATGATCACAAAATCAGATTTGAAAATCGTGACGAAAACCGCGCCAACCGAGGCCCAGTTGGATGATTTGCTATTTGCATGGGCGGTCACCAAACATGTCAAATCCAATGCCATTGTATTTGCCAAAGATAAAAGCACCGTTGGCATTGGCGCTGGTCAGATGAGCCGTGTTGATGCGGCGCGTATTGCCGTTCAAAAAGCCGCCGATACCGCCGCGCATCATGGGTGGGATGCACCACGTACCAGCGGCGCGGTTGCCGCGTCAGATGCGTTTTTCCCATTTGCTGATGGGCTAGAAGCCTTGGTCGCCGCTGGGGCCACCGCGGTTATTCAACCCGGCGGATCGATGCGCGATGATGAGGTCATTGCCGCCGCCAACGCCGCCGGGATCGCCATGGTATTTACCGGCATGCGGCATTTTAACCATTAATGCGTGAATAGCGCTGGCAATTGGTCATGGTTTTTTTGGTCTGGCCTGCAGATGCTTTGAGGTCTCGACCTGTTTCCAGACCTTGCGCATCAGGCTGGGAAGCTGGCTAGGTTCTGGCACCTGCCACCAGCCGGTGTTGGTGCCTAATGATGACCTGTTTGTTTCGGCGTAGTAAATTGTCATTTCCAACGCAAAATGCGTAAATATATGATGAACCGGTGCGGAAAGCTGGCGCCAATCTGCGGGAAATGGCGCGGCGCTGTCTGCGGCTTGAACATCGGCATCCGACCAATCTGTTTGTGTCCAGCCAACTGACGGAAACGCCACCATCCCGCCAAGCAACCCCTGATCAGGCCGCCGTTCCAAAAACGCCTCACCATTTTGGTTAATGGCGACAAACGCCACACCACTGCGCGTTGGTTTTTGCTGTTTTGGGGCCTTAAATGGCAATTGTTCGGCCATATCATCTGCATAACCGCGACAGGCATTGGCCAGCGGGCAGATGCCACATGCCGGTGCCTTTGGCGTACAAACCGCATTGGCAAAATCCATCAAGGCCTGCGGAAAATCTGATGGTCGGGCCGTTGGGCGGCATTGTTCATAGGCCGCAGCAATGTCCCTTTTTGCTTTTGGAAGCGGCGTTTTGATTGCAAAAAACCGGCTCATCACCCGTTCGATATTGCCATCGACGACAACACCGGGTTGACCATATCCCATCACCATAATCGCACTGGCGGTATAGGGGCCAATGCCCGGCAAGCCTAGAAGCGCCTTTTGATCTGCCGGGAATATGCCGCCATGTTCCGCCGCGATAATTTGTGCAGTTTTATGCAGATTGCGCGCCCGAGCATAATAGCCAAGTCCAGCCCAAGCGGCCAGCACCTCGTCAACAGGTGCCGCGGCCAGCGCCTCAATAGTGGGCCACCGCCCGGTAAATTCTAGAAAATACGGAATGACGGTTTTAACAATTGTTTGCTGGAGCATGATTTCCGATAACCAAAGATGATAGACCGGGGCCAATGCGGGCCAGCGATGCCGCCATGGCAGATCACGGCCATGCGTATCATACCAGTCAAATAGATCATCACCGGGAAAGCTGGCATTTAATGGCGGCATGAGATCCGAACTCATCTGGCGTTTCATCCTTTTGATTGGGCTGATCGGGCGGTGCTAGCGGTGGCGGTTGATGTCATGCTACTATGCCATCAGTTGAGGTCAAGCAAGGCAAGGGGCGTATGAGCAAACCGCCAAAAACGCGCACAAATAAGATGAAGCGCCTGTCAACCATGATTGACCCTATGATTGCGCCAAGCGCCAAGGCACGCGGCTTTGCCACTGGACGAATTGTGTCGCACTGGCATGACATTGTTGGTGATATGTCATCTTGGTGTCGCCCGGATGCGGTGTCCTTTCCGCGTGATAGCCATACAGATGGCACGCTTAGATTGCAAATCGCTTCGGGCCGCGGCCCACAGGCACAAGCCATGTCGGATGTCATTATTGATCGGGTCAATGCAAATTTTGGCTACCGCGCCATCAGCCGGATCAGTCTGGTTCAAACACTCTCATCGCCGGTGCAACCAGCCAGCCCAAAACCAGCCCCCCAGTTGAACCAAACCCAGCATGATATCTGGACACTTGATGATAAATTAAAAGACGTGAAATCGCCTGAATTGCGGGCCGCATTGAGACGGCTTGGCAGCCCGATTGATGGCCCAGTTGATGACCCAGTTGATGACCCAGTTGATGGCCCGGTTGACATAAAGACAACCAGCCGCCCCAACAACCGATCAAAACACCCATCAGACTGACATAGACACCAGCCCGCAATTGGCAATGGTGCCAACATTTATAATGGTAATCAGATAGGCAGTCATGATGGCAATCAAAACAACCGCGCGCACAAAAGATGCGGGCAAAAGACTGCGCGTCCATGGCAAAATAATAGCAGGCCAGAGCAGATACCGCATTGCCCCGGTTTTCCTGTTCGACTATGCTGACGCCATGAAAACAAACACACATTCCATCACCAAACCGATCTCCCGGCGTCATTTGCTAGCAACTGGTCTTGCCGTCACCATGATGCCAAGAGCGGCACTGGCCGAAACAGATATTATCGCGTATGTCAAAGCCCCACGTTTGCTTGGCCGAGATGACGCACCGATCAAGGTCATTGAGTTTTTCTCGATGACCTGTAGCCATTGTGCCAGCTTTCACACCAATACATTCCCAGAAGTCAAAACACGGCTGATTGATGAAGGTGTGGTGCGGTTTGAAATGCGGGCATTTCCACTTGACGGGCTAGCCTTGCGCGCCCATGCGATGGCACGCACGGTTTCGAGTGAGAAATATTACCCGCTGGTGAACATGCTATTAGAAAAACAGGCAAGCTGGACAAGCGCCGCAGACCCAATAGACGCATTACGTAAATTAGGTCGCCTCGCTGGCATAAGCAGTGCCGAATTTGACGCCACAATGCGCAACAGACCGCTTCTTGAAACTATTGTGCAAATGCGTCAAGACGCGCTCCGAGATTTTGATGTCAAAGCCACACCATCTTTTGTCATCAACAATAAAACCACCATTTCAGGCAGCTTGTCATTTGAAGAATTTGCCGAAAAAATTAACGCCACTGTTACCTGATCCCAATTTTCTGCACGAGTTGATATTGTGATTTTTCGTAGCCTGAAAATGGCCGGTTTCAAATCTTTTGCCGAAGCCGCTGAAATCGACATTGAGAGCGGTCTGACCGGCATTGTCGGGCCAAATGGCTGTGGCAAATCCAATATTGTCGAAGGGTTGCGGTGGGTGATGGGGGAAAGCTCTGCCCGGCAAATGCGTGGCGGCGAAATGGACGATGTCATTTTTGCTGGCACCGAACAGCGCCCAGCCCGAAATCTCGCAGAAATTACGCTTGAACTTGATAATCGCAAACGAAGCGCACCAGCTGAATTTAACAATAGTGACGACATTGAAATCACCCGCAAAATAGAGCGCGGCAAAGGCAGCAGCTATTATGTCAATGCCAAACCAGCCCGCGCCCGCGACATACAGTTGCTGTTTGCTGATGTTGCCAGTGGCGCGCGGTCATCCGGCATTGTCAGTCAGGGGCGAATCGGTGCGATTGTCGGGGCGAAACCAACCGATCGGCGGGCACTTCTTGAAGAAGCCGCGAATATTCGGGGCCTGCATGCTCGGCGGCACGAGGCCGAATTGCGATTACGTAGTGCTGAAAGCAACCTAGAACGGCTGGATGATGTCATTGCTGGCCTGATTGAGCAACGCGAATCGCTGAAGAAACAGGCCCGGCAAGCCGCCCGTTACAAATCCGTTGCCGATCGCATCCGCAAGGCTGAAGCCCAATTGCTGTTGGCAAGCTGGAGCGTCGCCACCACCGAATTGACAGTGGCAGACACAGATTTAAAGCAAGCAAAATCGGCTGTTGAAGATCGCACGCAACTGGCCGCAAAAAGCGCCACCGCCCGTGCCGAAATCAGCGCATCACTGCCGCCGTTGCGGCAGGCAGAAGCCGAAAGAGCCGTGGCGTATCAGCGTCTTTCGATTGGCCGTGAGGAACTTGACCGCGAAGAAGAGCGTCTCCAACAGGCGATACAACAACTCGCCGACCGGCAAGCCCAGCTGCGCGCGGATATCACCAGAGAGACCAGTCTTCGTGATGATGCCAACACCGCCATACAGCAATTAAATGATGAAGCCCGTCATCTTGCTGATGAAATTGCCGAGGCCACACCGCGACAGGCTGAAACAGCACAAAATCTAGAAGCGGCCCGTGCCAGTGCAACTATGGCTGATACGGCACTCGCCGATGCCAGTGCGGCATTGCGCGCCGCCGCAAACACGCGCGCGGCGCTTACCAATCGGCAAAATGATATCACCGCCAGACAGGCGGTGGCAAACGCATCACTCGCCAGTTTGGCAACCAATGAATTGGCCAAACAAGCCGAAGCCGCCGCCACCGAACAAATTGCCGCCGAAGCAGATTTCCACGCGGTTAATAAAGCACTCGAAACAGCCGATACAGAATTGACCGCGGCCACGGCGGCGGCCGAAGCCACCGAAACAGCACGCCGCGATAGCGCCGCACAAATCGCTAGACTGCAAGCCGAAATTGACGCGCTGCAATATCTGCTTGCCGATCAAGATGACGGCGAGTCACGCCCGGTGATTGACCAGCTGTCGGTGCGTGATGGTATGGAAACCGCACTGGCGGCGTATCTAGCCGATGAATTATCACTGCCGGTTGGTGGTGGGCGGCGCGGCTATTGGCAATCAGCACCGCAAAAAACCGATCTCGAGCCGCCAGCTGGCACCACCGCCTTGGCCGATTATGTATCTGGTGTCCCGGCACTGACAACGGCACTAGCTGGTGTTGGTGTTATTGAGGATCCAACACAGGCCGAAACCCTGCAAGCACAACTGCGCCCCGGACAAGCCATCACCAGCAAGGATGGCAGCCTATGGCGTTGGGACGGGTTTGTACGGCTTGCTTCCAAGGCAAACAAGAGCGCCGAACGGATCCGTCAACGCCAACGTCTTGACCAATTGCAAAGCGAACTCACCGCCAGTTCCAAAAAAGCTGAAAAAGACCAGACCAACGCACAGCAGACGCAAGACACCCTTGCCCAATGTCAAACCAGATTACGTGATTGCCGGGCGGCCAGCCTTGCGGCTGAAAAGAAATACGGAGAAATGCGGCGGCAAGCCGAATCTGATGCGCTGAAAGCAGAAGCGGCACAAATTCGCGCGGCGGAACTCACCCAAACATTGCATGATTTGGCAACCAGTCTGGCAGATTGTGAGGCAGAAATTGCCAGTTTGGGCGATGATGCGGCGCTGAGCGCAACCGAAACCAGCACACGCCAAACCGCCGAGACAGCACGCGAGGCATTAACCGCCGCCATGCAAGCCCAATCGCGCCTTGCTGAAACCATCAAAAATGCGGAAAGCCGCCGCCGCACCTGTGAACAAGAGGCAAATGCCTGGCAAGTTCGGCTTGATGGTGCCGCCGGACGGATTGCCGAACTGGAAAATCGGCTGGCCGACGGCGTGCAAGAACAACAACGGCTTGATGATTTACCGGGTAGCATTGCCAAAAGACGCATGGAAATTGGCGACCAGCTAGAACAGGCTGAAAACGCCCGGCAAGAAGCAGCCGATGCCTTGCGGTTTGCCGAAAATAAACTGGCCAAAGCCGAAGCCCTGCAACGCGACGCAGACACAGCATTGGCCGAAGCGCGCGAAATCCAGATCCGTGCCGAGGGCCATCAGGAACGCTGTACCACCAGACTGGCCGACCTAAAAGCGCGTATCTTTGAAAAGCTCAATTGTGCCCCTGATGCGGTGGCTGGCATTGCGGACACGGATGATCCGGCAAGCCTGCCAGGCATTGATGTGCTGGAAGATCGCGTTCAAAAATTGATTCGCGAACGCGATAATATTGGCCCGGTTAATTTGCGCGCCGAAGCCGAAATGGAAGATGTCACAACACGCATTACCGATATGGAAACCGAACGCGATGATTTGCTGGCGGCAATCGCCAAATTACGCGCCGCGATATCTCAATTAAACCGCGAAGGCCGCGAACGCCTGCTTAAAAGTTTTGCCGAGGTGAACCAGCATTTTAAAGCCCTGTTCAATAAATTATTCGGTGGCGGCACCGCCGAGTTGCAATTAACGGACGCAGATGACCCGTTGGAAGCCGGTCTGGAAATTCTAGCCAGCCCACCAGGCAAACGTCTGCAATCTCTATCTTTATTGTCTGGTGGCGAACAGGCGCTGACAGCGCTAGCCATTATCTTTGCGGTATTTTTGACCAACCCAGCACCGATTTGTGTGTTAGACGAGGTCGATGCGCCGCTTGATGATTCAAATGTTGTCAGATTCTGTGATTTGCTTCGTGATATTTGCTCGCAAACAGATACCCGATTCCTTGTTATCACCCACCATCGCATGACAATGGCGCGTATGGACCGGTTATTTGGCATCACAATGGAACAGCGCGGCATTTCAAAACTGGTCTCAGTTGACCTGCAAACAGCCGAAAGAATTCGTGATATTGCCGTGGCTTAACCAAGTTTAGCGCGCGAATCAGACAGCTGTTTCAGCACCAAGCGATAATCCGCAGAAACCTGCGGCAAAAGAACTATCAGTGATCAGCCATTGAATGCTTGACAAAGGTCAATTCACCCCCCTATTTTGGGCGCGATTTAAGCCGGTTTGTCTTCGTTGCGATCAATCAATCGTTTCACCGCATGGCAAACCGTCCAAACGTGTAAAAGGTTAACAACGAGAATAGGTCCGCACATACCCACACAATCTTGCACCATACAGCCGATGACTAAAAAAACAGCCAGCGGCAACAAATTAAGGCGCTTGAGGACGGGATTAGCCAGATGAATGACATCAATGATCAAAAAGACGGAAAACGTCTTGCCGATATTGAACGTCGTCTGGACCAGTTGCAGGCAGATCGGGAACAAAAAGACCGGCCATCGCAGTCGGCACTTCCCGAGGGCATGGCAGCGATTATGGGGCGGGTGGCAACAGAACTGGTTGCTGGTGTTGTTGTTGGCACTTTTATCGGATGGATGCTGGATCGATGGCTGGAAACATCGCCGCTGTTTTTGTTGGTGATGTTTTTCCTTGGTGCGATCGCCGGTATGCTGAATGTGTGGCGTGTTTTTACCGGCCGCGGATTAGCAGCCGGCTATTTTGATGAGCATAAGGGCGCATCAGACTCAAAGCGTAAGGGAGACGACAGGACATGAGCGGTTCTCAGGGAATGCATTCACCGGTAGCCCAGTTCGAAATCAAACCATTGATTGAACTGTCCTTTGGTGGTTACGACCTGTCATTCACCAATTCCAGCTTGTTTATGATGCTGGCGATCGGTGTCAGCGCGGCATTTCTGATCAGCGCTATGCGGCGCGGTGAACTTGTCCCAGGCCGGATGCAAGGCCTTGCTGAAATGATGTATGAATTTGTTGCCGAAATGGTGCGGAGCAATGTTGGCCATGAAGGCCGCCCATATTTCCCGTTCATCTTTACCCTGTTTGTATTCCTGCTTTTCGGAAACATGCTTGGGCTGATTCCATATTCGTACACCTTCACATCGCAAATTGTTGTGACATTTGCCATGGCGGCTTTTGTGTTCGTTGGTGTCACGCTGATTGCGCTGTTTAAGCATGGGTTGCATTTCTTCAGCTTCTTTGTGCCAGCCGGCGCACCAAAAGTGCTGATCCCCTTTTTGATTGTGATTGAGGTCATTTCTTATTTTGTGCGCCCGGTCAGCCTGTCGGTTCGACTGTTCGCAAATATGCTTGCTGGCCACACAATGTTGAAAGTGTTTGCTGGCCTCGCGGTAATGATTTCCGGGGCAGGTGGTTTGGCAATGGCGGGGTCGCTGTTGCCATTTGTGGCACTGATTGGCCTGACTGGTCTCGAAGTTTTGGTGGCCGCGTTGCAGGCCTATGTATTCACCATCTTAACCTGCATGTATTTGAATGACGCCTTGCATCTTCACTAGACGCAACGGCAATTGGAATCCGCAAGGGGTGTAACCCTGCGTGGTGTAAATTGACTATCTAAGACCTATAACTCATGGAAGGACTATAAATATGGAAGTAGAAGCTGCAAAAATGATTGGTGCCGGTTTGGCCGTTATCGCTCTTGCTGGTGTTGGTGTTGGTATTGGTAACATCTTCTCTGCTCTGGTAACATCAATCGCACGCAACCCAGCGGCACGCAGTGAAGTGTTTGGCATCGGTATTCTTGGCTTTGCGCTGACCGAAGCTATCGCGCTTTTCGCACTGGTTGTTGCTCTGCTGCTTTTGTTCGCACTGTAAAAACAGCCGAACACTGCACATTCCATGACTTGTTTGCCGGTTGCCATCATCACTTGATGGCCCGGCTAACGGGCAAGGGGATACATATGAAACCTATGAAGACATGCCAACATGCAGGCCTATTGATTGCAGGCCTTGCCATGCCGATGAGCGCACAGGCCGCTGGTGCGGGCTTGCCTCAGTTGGACATCAGCACATGGCCATCACAGCTGTTTTGGTTGGTTGTGCTGTTTACAGCTGGCTATACCCTCATGGCAAAATTTGTAACGCCGCGTATCGGCAGCGTTCTTGAAGAACGTCGGGCCAAGCTTGATGAAGACCTTGGCAAAGCGCGTTCCGCCAGTGAAGACGCCGCCCGCATCCGCGCAGAATATGAAGCCGACCTTGACGCCGCCCGGACAGCCGCGGCAGAAACAGCCAAGCAAGCGGCCGCTGAAGCCGCCAAGCAGGCTGAGGCAAGCGATGCAAAAATCGCCAAGAAGCTGGCTGAAAAAGTGGCAAAAGCTGAAGCCAAGCTTGCTACAGCACGTAGCGAGGCGATGGCCAATCTGAACAATGTTGCCGCCGAAGCCGCAATGGCAGCGGTAGCCCAGCTTGCCAATATACAGACCACCGCGGCACAAGCTGGCAAAACAGCAGACAAGCTGGCCACGCAAATGGCCAAGCAGGAGTCAAACTAATGGAACATGGAATCGTTCTTGAATCGGTCTGGGTTGCCGTTGGTTTTGTTGTCTTTGTTGCGTTGGTATGGCGCAAAGTTGGCGCCGCGCTTGGCGGTATGCTTGATGAGAGATCTGCCAAAATACGGGCTGACCTTGACGAAGCACAGGCACTTCGTGACGAGGCGCTTGCTGAACTGAAAAACTATCAGCGTCTGCACCGTGAAGCTGCTGACGAAGCAAAAGCCATTGTCAAAGCTGCCGAAGCGACAGCCGTGCGTATCCGTGAAACAGCCGAAAAGAAAGCTGTTGCTGCGGTAAAACGCCGGGAACAGCAAGCTGATGCCAAAATCAAAGCGGCCGAAGCCAGCATGGTGGCTGAATTGCGCGATCGTGCGGCCAGCCTAGCCATTGCGACCGCCACTGAAATCATTTCGTCAAAGCTTGATGACAAGACCAGCCTTGCCCTTGTTGATAAAGCGACGGCTGAAATCGAAAAGCTGAATTAAATTGATTTTGGCCATATGGCCAGAATAAAGATCCGGCCAGAATAAAGGTCCGAACAGATATATGTCTATCTAACGCCGATTCGCTAGCGAGTCGGCGTTAAACTTATCACAGCACGTCCGCCAGACGGTACGACCAATTCAAATTCAACAACCGGTAATAACCGATCAAGATCGGCATTAAAGCCGTTTTTATAGCCAAAACTGTCATTAGACACCACTTGATCATCGGCATCTAAAATGGCTGTCATCATCGGCACAACAACGATATCTGGCCCGGCATTTTCGGCCAGATTGCGGGTCAGTTTTAGACCAGCTTTCACTTCCACCAAAACATCACCATTCGCCTCGGCTGTACATTGTGCGCGCACACCATTTAGCCTGACGTCAACAATTTGCCAGTTTTCATCTGTTACGACAAATGCCCGCGCCCCCTCTGGCGGTGCGGTAAGCGGCGGACAGAAAACCATGTCATCATCTGATGAACATGAGCTGAAAAATACAAGACAGCCAAGCAAAGCTGATAGCGATAGATGTTTCATGGCGCGATGATAGCGGTTTTTTTGCAGAACAGCAATTGACCTAAACACCCGAAACAGGCAACAACAGACACTATGAAAAAAATGGTAAAACAACTGACATTGGCAGCACCGCGCGGATTTTGCGCGGGTGTCGATCGCGCGGTAAGAATCGTCGAGGTCGCACTCGAGAAATTTGGCAAGCCTGTCTATGTCCGGCACGAAATTGTACATAACAAGACCGTTGTCGATGGATTAGCGGCACAAGGTGCCATTTTTGTAAAGGAGCTTGACGAGGTGCCGGAAGGTGCCCCGGTGGTGTTTTCCGCACATGGTGTATCACGTGCGGTTGTTGCCGCCGCTGATGCGCGCCGTATGATTGCTGTTGATGCCACCTGCCCGCTTGTCACCAAAGTGCATATCGAAACCCGGCGCCATGCCGATAATAACCGCCACTTGCTGTTAATCGGCCATGCCGGCCACCCCGAAGTCGAAGGCACCATGGGACAGGTCAACACCGACCAAGTTACCTTGATCGAAACAGTAGATGACGCCCGCACAGTCCAACCACCAGAAAACAGCAATTTGGCATTTGCCACCCAGACGACATTATCGGTTGATGATACGGCTGAAATCATTTCGGTTTTGCAATTTCGCTTTCCAGATATCACCGGCCCGCGGGGCGAGGATATTTGCTATGCCACCACCAACCGCCAAAAGGCTGTCAAAGATATCGCCAGCAATGTTGATTTGATGCTTGTAATTGGCGCGTCAAATTCATCAAATTCACAGCGGCTTGTTGAAGTGGCAATACAGGCTGGCGCGGCGGATGCAATGCTGATTGCCGATAAAGACGCCATTGCATGGGAACGGGCAGACAAAGCGGGTCATATCGGGCTGTCAGCCGGGGCATCTGCACCAGAAACTTTGGTACAAGATGTCATTCAATCGCTTGCCGATCGTTATGATTTGACCGTCACCGAACATGGCCATATCCGCGAAACAGTGAATTTCAAGCTGCCATCGATTTTGACGCAATGATTTTGAGAGACCAGTATGGCGGTTTACACCACAGTTGATGACACGGCGCTGAACAAATTTTTAACGGCCTATGATATTGGTGAGGTTTTGAGCTTTGCCGGCATTGCTGAAGGCGTTGAAAATTCAAATTATTTACTGCGGACAACCACAGCGCATTTTATCCTGACACTGTATGAAAAACGGGTAGATGCGGATGATCTGCCATTTTTTATTGAACTGATGACGCATTTATCTGCCGCTGGCATGAATTGCCCACTACCGGTGGCGGCGCGTGACGGCCAGATTTTGCATGAACTTGCCGGGCGGCCTTGTGCGTTATTTTCATTTCTTGATGGGACATTTTCACGCTTTCCAAACCGAACCAAATGCCACGCGCTTGGTGCCAGTCTGGCGGAACTTCATGTCAAAGCACAAGGCGTATCCCGTCAGCGTGCCAACGCCCTTGGCCCAGCATCATGGACGCCGCTTTTGCGCAGCATTGGGTCAGATGCCAATATTCTGGCCGATGGCATGCACCAGACCATCACCAAACGCCTTGAACAGATTTTATCTGACTGGCCAAGCGATCTACCGCATGGGATCATTCATGCCGATTTGTTTCCAAACAATGTTCTTTTTGTCGGCGACAAATTAACCGGCCTTATTGATTTTTATTTCGCCTGTGAAGACATACTCGCCTATGACATAGGTATCTGTCTGAATTCATGGTGTTTTGAGGCTGATGGCAGTTTTAATATGACCAAATCACGCGCCCTTATTCAGGGCTATGAATCTGTTCGCCGTTTGTCTGTTGGGGAAAAACAAGCTATCCCGGTATTGGCGGCTGGTTCTGCTATGCGGTTTTTTCTGACCCGTCTTTATGATTGGATTCATACGCCGAAAGACGCCCTCGTCAGCCCGAAAGACCCGATGGAATATTGGGCGATTTTACGGTTTCACCAGTCGGTTTCTGGTGTCTCAGCTTACGGTATTGACCTGTCATCTCTAGACGGAGAGATGCGGTGACGGATCAAGACGATATTGTAACGATCCATACAGACGGGTCTTGCCTGTCAAACCCCGGGCCCGGCGGGTGGGCCGCAATTTTGCGCTGGCGTGACAATGAACGGGAAATTGTCGGGCATGAACAGGCCACCACCAACAACCGTATGGAACTAAAGGCGGCGATTATGGGGCTGAATGCTGTGACCCGCACCATGCCAATCGCCTTGCACACAGATAGCCGCTATGTGATGAACGGGGTGCAAGATTGGATGCCACGTTGGAAAGCAAATGGCTGGAAAACAGCCAGCAAAAAACCAGTCGCGAATCAGGATTTATGGCAGCAGCTTGACGAGGCGGTCAGTCGGCACCGCATCACATGGCACTGGGTAAAGGGTCATGCTGGCGATGAATTTAACGAACGCTGTGACCAATTGGCCCGCGGCGCTGCCGAATCAATCGCCTAGCAACAAATAGCTGTCGGCCTAAAGGCTTGCCAAAACATGCTCGGCGCTTGATACCTCAAATGCGCCCGGCTCTTCCATAAAGATGGATTGCACAACACCATGATCAATTACCATGGCACAACGGGCAGCCCGGCGCCCCATAATTGGCCCCATATCGCGTGTTAGCCCCAGCGCATCAGACATTTCTGTATGGAAATCGGCGATCATATCAATAATGCCAACAGCATCACCAGCCTCGGCCCACGCCCGCATCACATGCGCATCATTCACCGCCATACAGGCGATTTTATCAATTCCAGCGGCTTTGAATTTATCCGCATGTTTGACATAGCCGGGCAGATGCTTGGCCGAACAAGTCGGGGTGAATGCCCCCGGCACAACAAAAAGCACAACACGGCTATCTTTGAAATAGTCAGATGTGGAAAATGTGTCGATGCCGTCATCCAGTTTCATCTGGAAATTAACTTGCGGGATTGTTTGGCCAACGGCAATTGTCTCAATAGGCTGTGTCATGACGCGCGGTCCTTTATCTTTCCTAAACAAAATGCGTATCTGCACCGCCTTTTATACCGCCGCTTGTGTTGGTGCAAGCCTGTTGATTTTAGCGCTTTGACATCGCCTTATTAATCGCGGCCAGCACCGATTCATCAGTCAATAATTCACCAAGTTGAATGCCGTTTGTGGCATTCGGCCCATAGACGATATTAAAAGGGATACCATAGCGCTGATAAGATGCCAGAAACGCGGCAATATCGTCGCTAGGGCGGGTCCAGTCAGCCCGCAACAGCACTAATTTGCCAGAACTGACCAAATCCCGAATAAAAGGGGCCACCGGGGGTTGTTCGATCACCAAGGATTTATTTGCCTGACAGGTAATGCACCATGCCGCGGTGACATCGACAAAGACGGTTTGACCAGCATCAACTAGCGGTCCAACCATACCGGGCTGCCATGTCTGCCATAGCGTATCCATATCATGCGCTGGCTCACCGGTGGCGGCCGCCCCATCAGAGGCGGTAAAAATGGCTGGCGGGCAAACCAAAAGCCAGACTAGAATTGCCGCGCCAGCAAATGACATCGGACGCGCCCAGATTCTGCCTTGCCCGGCCAACCCAGACACGATCATGATGATGCCGACCAAAATCGCACCAGTGATCATGGGGCCAGCTATGACAAATAAAATGGATGCAAGCCACAGTGCGGTACCAACAAGCAACAAAGCAAGGCCGCGTTTTAACCAGATCATCCATGGCCCCGGTCGCGGCAAAGCACTGATCAAGCCGGGGGCCAGCGTGATCACAACCCATGGGGCTGCTAATCCAATGCCAAGGGCGATAAAAATACCAAATAATGCCGCTATCGACCCGGTCAGCGCAAAGCCAACAGCAACCCCGACAAATGGTGCCGAACAAGGGGTTGCCAAAATGGTGGCCAGCATGCCGGTCAGAAAGTCACCAACAAGCATGCGCCGCGGTGACGCTATAGCGCTGGGGGGTGCACTCCAGCGTTGGGCAAAACCGGGTACTGGCAAAATCAGCCGATCAAGCATAGCCAGGACAAATACACCAATCAGCAACATCATCACCGACAAAAATACCGGGCTTTGAAATTGAATCCCCCAACCAATCTGCGCCCCAGCCAGCCGCATCGCCGCCAACACCGCGGCCAATATCACAAAACTGGTGACGATCCCGGCGGCGGCGGATAAAAACCTTGCCCGGATCAGTGATTTTTGCTGTCCGGCGGCATCCAGCACTGACCCGATCTTTATTGCCAGCACTGGCAACACGCATGGCATCAAATTCAAAATTAAACCGCCAAGCAAGGCCAGCACAAAAATCATCCACCCGGGCTTGCTGGTGGCCAGTTCTGGGGCAACAGCGTCAACCGTAAAACGCTGTTCAATAAATCTATTGCCAGCCACAATGGTGGCGGTGATGTCGCGCCCGGCAAGATCAGGCACTGACGGTGCTTCAATAGCAATGATTGCATCCGCCCCATCTATATGAGGCCGTTTAAAGGCAACGCCTTCAATGCCCTCAATAAAAATATCATCAATGGAAACTGGTGCGGAAAACCGCATATACAGCGCATCTGCCGCTTGCCATAAATGATCAGGCACCAGTGACGCATTGCCGCCTTGCCGCGGCACCAATGCCGCCGCCTGTGCAATCGCACGGGCATCAACCGACGGGGATGCAGGCCCTGCTGGCATTGTCATTTTGACAACCCCGCTTAGCGGCACACATATATCTGCGCAAACAAGGGCGTCGATCTGACCGCTTAGCTGTAACGTGCCACCAGCGGCAAAGCCAGACACATCCAATGGCAGAATAACAATGTTGTCATAGCCGTAATTATCGAACCCAAAAGCGTTGAACCGTTTTGGCACCGGCCATTTTATGCGGCTTTCTAGCGGATCACCATCTGCCAACAGATCAATGGTCGGCGGCAGACCGGCCTCACCCGGCGTGCGCCAGTAAATTTTCCACTTTGGTGCCAGCCGAAATTCTAGACCAAGTGGCAAATGGTCGAGATCACCGCGGGCCGTCACCGCTGAAATCAACCGTGCTTCACCAATGGATGGATCACCAATCCAATTGCTGTAGACGCCAGAGGCGGCGGCCGGCAGGCAGGCGGCAAAGAACAAGGAAAAAAACAATGCAAGCCGCGCAGTTAAGCTTGGCAATTTGGCGGCAATAAAAAGACTGGCAGATTCGCGGCATCTTGCCATCATGAATGCGCTCCAAGATGTATGGCAGACAGGTCTGACATCACGTTTTGCTTTACCTAAACTATGATTGCTGTCTAGTGTAAATAATGGTGTTACGAAAAGATACAAGCGGCGCCGCAAAATCTTTTGATAGCGCCGGCATGGCCCGCCAAAGCGGCAGTTTGCAAGGCCATTTGCTGATTGCGCACCCGCAAATAGATGATGGACGGTTTGCCAGAGCGGTGATCTTCATGTGCCAGCATGATGATCAATCTGCAATGGGCGTTGTCATCAACCACCGTGCCGCCCGCATGAATCTTGGCAAGCTATATGAAACGCTTGATATTGGCGCCCCGCGCTTTTGTGCTGACCAACCGGTTCATATCGGCGGGCCGGTTGAAAGCGACCGCGGTTTTGTTCTGCATACACAAGATCATATGCTGCCAGAAAGCCTGTCGGTGACGCATGACATCGGGCTGACTTCGAGTATTGAAATTTTGCGGGACATTACCAACGGCATTGGCCCGGCCCATTCGATTGTATCGCTGGGATGCGCTGGCTGGCATGCCGGGCAGTTGGAAAGTGAATTAGCGGCGAATGTATGGCTATCGATGCCAGCGACCAGCGATTTGGTATTTCGTGATGGCACGCACGACATCTGGAAAGACGCCTATAGCATGTTAGGGGTCGACCCCGCACATTTTGTAAGCGACATTGGACGGGCCTAGGCGGTCAGCCGGGCGGCCAAATCATCATTATCCATCAGTTTTGTTGGTGGGCCAACACAGGCCAGTGCCGGGCGATTATCGCTGATTAACTGCGCCGCCATATCGCGCACGGCATTTTCATCAACATCATCAATAGCGGCTAATAACATGGCGTCATCTTGTGGCGCGCCAAACAACATAATTTGACGTGCCAGAGCATCGCCGCAATTCGACACAGATTCGCGGCTCATTAAAAGGCTGGCGCGCAGTTGTGCTTTGGCCCGGGCCACTTCATCCGGGTGGACTGACTGGGCGATACTGGCCAGTTCATCTGCCGCTACCGTCAGCATTTCATTTGCCTGACTGGCTGATGTGCCAGCATAGACCGAAAACACCCCACTATCGGAATAGAGCGATGCAAAGGAAAAAATCGAATAGCACAAGCCACGTTGTTCACGCACCTGCTGAAACAGCCGCGAAGACATGCCGCCGCCATATAAGGTCGATAACGCCATCAGGGCAAATCTATCAGGCGCGGTGGCGGCTTTGGTAGGCAACCCAAAAACAATATGCGATTGTTCCAGATCCCGCGTAGCGATCTGGCGGCCTGCAGTCCAAATGGGCGGCAAGCGTTTTGCCGTCTCCGCATCTGATAGCGAACCAAGGCTGGCATCTATTCGCGCAACAATATCGTCATGGCGAATGGCACCAGATGCTACAACGAGCATCTGCCCAGCCCCATAAAACCGGTTCATAAAGCCATTCAGGTCAGCCCGCTGGAAATGTGACACACTGTCAACCGTACCCAAAATAGGGCGGCCAAGGCTGTGATTGTCATGGCAAGCCGTGGCAAACAGATCAAAAACAAGATCATCTGGCGTATCAAGAGATTGACCTATTTCCTGAATGATGACACCGCGTTCACGCTCTATTTCAACATCGGGCAATGTCGATTGAGTCAAAATGTCGGTAAGAATATCAACGCCAAGATCGATATTTTCAGGCAAAAGCCGCAAATAATAGGCCGTTTCTTCACGGCTTGTATGTGCATTCATAAAGCCGCCAACATTTTCAACTTCGGTTGCGATGGCTTGTGCGTCACGCCGCTTGGTGCCTTTAAACGCCATATGTTCAAGCATATGCGCAATGCCCTGCTCTTTTTCTGTTTCATCACGCGCACCAGCATTGACCCAGATCCCAATAGATACTGTTATCGCATGCGGCATTTCGCGTGTCGCCACACGCAGGCCGTTTGGCAGATTGCTAAGGCGTGCTGTCATGCGCCCCGCTTCATATCTAAGACAAGTGATTTAACCGCTTCCACCGTTGCCGCCACATGCTGTTGCCGTTCGGGGCGGTTCATCAAATCGGTCAGATGCGGTGGCAATTTCGGGGCAACACCGGTTGCTTTTGTGACCGCCGCGTCAAATTTTGCCGGGTGCGCACAGGCCAGCGAGACAATAGGCACATCAACAGAAACCGTGCCATCTGCATGGGCTTGACGTGCGGCATACACACCAACCGCGCTATGCGGGTCAATTGTCATATTATTCTGTTTGGCGGTGGCGGCAATTTCGGCAATGGTGCCGTCATCATCAAGGCGATAGGCGGAAAATAACGCTTTGGCCCGGGCCAGTACCGACTCAGCGACATGAAACTGCCCAGTTTCGGCAAATTGTTTCATAACATCGGCAGTTGCCCCGCCATCACGATCCAAAAGTTCAAATAGCAACCGTTCAAAATTACTCGAAACCTGAATATCCATCGATGGGCTGAGTGACGGCACCACCGATTCACGCACCATTGCACCGCTGGCAAAAAAGCGCGGTAAAATATCATTCTGGTTAGAGGCAATGATCAAACGTTCAACAGGCAGCCCCATCTGCACGGCAACATAGCCAGCAAACACATTGCCAAAATTTCCAGTTGGCACAGAAAATGCCACCTTTTTGGCTGGCGCACCAAGACGCAACGCGGCGGCGAAATAATACACAACCTGCGGCATTAGCCGTGCCCAGTTGATCGAATTGATCGCCGATAAATTGACCTGATCGCGAAATTCAAGGTCATTAAAAAGGGCTTTGACAATGGCCTGACAATCATCAAAATCACCAGCCACAGACACCGCATGGGCGCCATCAGCAATCACCGATGTCATTTGACGTTGCTGAACAGGTGACACGCGGCCTTCAGGAAACAGAATAAAAACATCAACCGCGGCACGGCCTTTAAATGCCTCAAGTGCCGCCGATCCGGTATCGCCACTTGTTGCACCGACAATAACCGCATGTTGCTGTTTCTTTTGCAACGCCCGGTCAAAGGCACGTGCCAGAAACTGCATCGCATAATCTTTAAAAGCAATGGTCGGGCCATGGAACAATTCTAGGACATGCAGATGGTCCTGCAGATGGACAAGCGGCGCGATATCAGGATGGTCAAAATCTGCATAGGCGTCACGTGCCATTACGGTTAATTCAGCTTCATCAACCTCACCAACACAAAATGGTGCCATGATCCGCCCGGCAAGCTCTGCATATGACAAGCCTTGCATGGCCGCGATATCTTGATGGCTGAATTTTGGCCAGTCTTCAGGCAAATACAAGCCGCCATCGCGCGCCAAACCACTCAGCAACGCGTCTTCATATCCAAGCGGCCCATCCTGACCACGTGTGCTGTAATAATGCATGGATTTACCCCTCGGCCTTGCCACCAAACCACAACCGGCCAGCCTGATAATGGAACGCGCCATAAACACCCACCAGCGCCAGTGCGATACCATACCATGTCATCGCATAACTAAGGTGCGCATTCCGCAAATTCAATTCGGTTTTTGCACCAATTGGCAATGTCATAACTTCTGAAGTGCGCAACGCATCGGCATAATAGCTCTGGATAACCGGGGCTGGGACACCGACATAATCAACAATCTGTGATGGCACCAATGTAAACCAAAAGCCAGCATCTGGATCATTTTCTGGAACAAAATAGCCTTTGCTGGCGGGCAGTCTTAAAATTGCATCCACCGTCACCTGCCCCGTAACCAGAGAAAATTCACGGGTCGATCGGTCGCGGTAAGATTCAGAAACCCAGCCCCGATTGATCAAGATTGTCCGGCCATCAGCAAGTAAAAACGGCGTGACAACATGAAAGCCTGCATTGCCTTCATAGGTGCGGCCGGTTAGATAAATTTCCTGATCGTGGCGAAATTCACCGACCAGCGCCAATCTGGTAAATGCATGTTCGGGCGTCACGCTATCTGCTGATGGTGGGCTGACAGCTGGTGCCACTATACGTGCCTCAAACTGATCAACCAGATCGTTTTTCCATTGCAGCCGCTGTAATTGCCAGCTTCCCAACAGAATCAGGGTCACCAAAGCGGGTACCGTCACCACGGTCAGCCAAAATAGCGGTCGAAATTGAATCATTATCTCACAATCATGGCCCGCGCCATGCCAAACGGGGTGCCACGGCATAGATTGCGCCGTGACACCCCGGTATCATTTTAACCTATGATAGCGGCAGATCAACCGCCCCACCAATAGACCGCAGCAAACAGGAACAGCCACACCACGTCAACAAAGTGCCAGTACCATGCCGCCGCTTCAAAGCCAAAATGCTGGGTCGGGGTGAAATGTCCCGCACGACCACGCATCCAACAAACAGCCAAAAACAATGTGCCAACCAAAACGTGGAAACCGTGAAATCCGGTGGCCATATAAAAGACCGATGGATAAACGCCATCGGTAAAGCCAAATGGTGCATGGCTATATTCCAAAGCCTGCAAGCCGGTAAACAGCATGCCAAGCAAAATTGTGATGCCAAGACCGGTCATAAAATCTTTGCGGTTGCCATGTTGCAGCGCATGGTGCGCCCAAGTCACTGTACAGCCTGACAACAGCAGAACCAATGTATTGATCAACGGCAAATCAAACGGGTCAAAGGTTGTGATGCCTTCAGGCGGCCACACCCCATCATTAGGATACAGCGCCCGGTCAAAAAATGCCCAGAAGAACGCCACGAAAAACATCACTTCTGACGCAATAAACAGCATCATCCCATAACGCATACCGATTTGAACAATCGATGTATGGTGTCCTTGATACTCTGCCTCGCGAATAATATCACGCCACCACATAAACATGGTTGCCAGTACCAGCGCAAAACCCAGTCCAAGAACAGCCGAGCCATAGGCCACTTCATGCATATACATGACGCCACCAACAGCGGCGGTAAAGGCCGCGGCCGATCCAACAGCCGGCCATGGGCTAGCTTCAACTAGGTGAAAGGGGTGTTTATTTGCACCGCTCATTTTAGTCTCCTCACAATCTGGCCAGTCTATTACAAGCTGGCCACCTCTCCACGATTACTTATTTTCCACCAACGCTGGAAAGAATGTATAGGACAAAGTGATGTCCTTTACATCAACAACATTTTTATCAGCCACAATTTCTGGGTCGATAAAAAACCTTACGGGCATGTCAACCGATTCGCCGGGCTGTAGGGTTTGCTCTTGAAAACAAAAACAATCGATCTTCATAAAATAAGCACCAGCCTTTGCCGGTGTCACATTAAATGTTGATGTACCAATCGACGTGGCCGAACCAATATTTGTTGCGCGGTAATTGATTACCACTTCTTCGCCCGGGTTGACCGTGACATGCGGGTCAACAGGCACAAATTTCCAATCCAGCGCCCGGTTCACATTCGCATCAAACCGGACCGTGACCGGATGTCCAGCCACAATATGCGTGGCGGCATCATTGGTCGCTTGCGTGGTGCCACCATATCCGGTTACCTGACAAAATAATTTATACAGCGGCACAGATGCATAAGCCATGCCCACCATCAACCCCACAACACCAGCCAAAATGACCAGCGTGCGGCGGTTACCAGAAAATCGCATCGATGTCATTTGGCCTGCGGTCATGATGCCCCGCCGATTTTCACCAAGGTTAACACGTAAAACAACACCACCAGCCCGGCAATAATACCCAAAAGAACCAAATTACGGCCCTTGCGCATGCGTTGCATTTCGGTGGCTGTTTTTGGCTGGCTGCGTGGTTCCATTACACACCCACCCAACCGGCAACAAACCGATCAACGACCAGCCCTAAAAACACCAAAAACAGATATATTATCGAATAGCCAAACAGCTGCATGGCGGTCTTATCGGTGCCATCGTGCCATAATTTTACGCTCAGCCCGACAAACAGCGCCCCCGCCAAACCAGCGATGATGCCATAGCTTAAAGACGCCATACCAATAAAGGCAGGCACCACTGCAAGCGGGGCCATTAACACGGCGTAAATGACGATTTGGCGGCGTGTTTCAGCCGCCCCAGCGACCACCGGCAACATCGGGATATTGGCTCGTGTGTAGTCATCATTTTTGACCAATGCCAGCGCCCAGAAATGCGGCGGCGTCCACATGAAAATAATCGCAAAAAGCAAAATTGGCTCAATCGACAAGGTGCCGGTGACCGTCGTCCAGCCAATCATTGGTGGAAATGCACCGGCGGCACCGCCGATCACAATATTTTGCGGCGTACGGCGTTTCAGCCAGACTGTATAGACCACAGCGTAAAAGAAAATCGTAAAGGCCAGCAGCCCGGCCGCCAACCAATTTGTCGACAAGCCAAGCAAAAGCACCGAAATCGCGGACACCACAAGCCCCAGCGTCAGCGCTTCTGCCGGTGCCATAAACCCAGCTGGAATCGGCCGGGTTTTTGTGCGTTTCATCACCGCATCGATATCCCGGTCATACCATTGGTTGATCGCACCTGACGCCCCTGCCCCAGCCGCAATCGCAAAAAGCGCAATCGCAAAAACCAACGGATGCAGGCTTCCCGGCGCAACATACATGCCAGCAAATCCAGTGAACACCACCAGACTCATGACGCGCGGCTTTAACAATGACCAAAAATGGCCCACCGATGGTTCGAATAACACATCGGTGGCACCAGCCATTTGTTGTTGCGATGAAAGCGCCATCACATTGCCCTTTTCAACAGCGCGCTGCCTTATTTCACTTTTGGCAGTTCGTCAAAGGTATGATACGGCGGCGGTGACGCCACTTGCCATTCCAGCGTTGTTGCCCCTTCGCCATATGGGTTGGCTTGGGCGCGCCGCTTGCTCAAGAATGCCTCGATGATCACGACTAGGAACAAGATCGCCCCAAATCCGCCGATATATGACCCAATCGATGCCACTTGATTCCAGCCTGCAAACGCATCTGGATAGTCAATGTACCGCCGCGGCATACCTGCCAAACCCAAAAAGTGCATTGGGAAGAATGTCAGGTTCACACCGATAAATGTCACCCAGAAATGTAGTTTGGCAACGCCTTCTGAATATTCATAACCGGTCATTTTTGAGAACCAGTAATAGAATCCAGCAAACAGACCAAACACCGCACCAAGCGACAGCACATAATGGAAATGCGCGATCACATAATAGGTGTTGTGCAATACGATATCCAACCCGGCGTTCGACAATACCACACCGGTTACACCACCAACGGTGAACAGGAAGATAAAGCCAATGGCCCACAACATTGGTACACGGAAAGTGATCGACCCACCCCACATGGTCGCAATCCATGAGAAGATCTTTACCCCTGTCGGCACCGCAATCACCATTGTGGCCGCGGTGAAATACGCCCGTGTGTCAACATCAAGACCAACCGTATACATGTGGTGCGCCCACACAATAAAGCCAACAAACCCAATCGCCACCATCGCATAGGCCATGCCCAGATACCCAAAGACCGGCTTTTTAGAGAATGTTGAGATGATGTGGCTGACAATGCCAAAGGCTGGCAAAATCATAATATAGACTTCCGGATGACCAAAGAACCAGAACAGGTGCAAGAACAAGATCGGATCGCCGCCGCCTTCTGGAATAAAGAAGGTGGTGCCAAAATTACGGTCAGTCAACAGCATGGTAATGGCACCAGCCAGAACCGGCACCGCTAACAGCAACAAAAACGCAGTAATTAGCATTGCCCATGCAAATAACGGCATTTTATGAAGCGTCATGCCCGGTGTACGCATGTTAAAGATAGTTGTAATGAAATTCGCCGCGCCAAGAATGGATGAAACACCCGCCAGATGGAGCGAGAAAATCGCCAAATCCATTGACATGCCAGGCGATCCAGCTGTTGACGACAATGGCGGATAGATGGTCCAGCCAACGCCGGCACCACCATCCATTACCGCTGACAAAAGCAGCAACACAAAAGCAGGCGGCAACAGCCAGAAGCTGATATTATTCATCCGCGGAAATGCCATATCTGGCGCACCGATCATGATCGGCACAAACCAGTTACCAAATCCACCAATCAGGCCGGGCATAACCACGAAAAACACCATGATCAGACCATGTGCCGTGGTAAACACGTTCCAGACATGACCGCTGTCCATATATTGGACACCCGGGTTCATCAATTCCATCCGCATGTAAATTGACATGCCCCCACCAATAAAGGCGGCTAGGATGGCAAACACCAGATACATTGTACCGATGTCTTTGTGATTCGTAGAGTACAGCCAACGGCGAACAAAACTTGAAGGAGCACCGTGGTCTGCGTGGGCTTGCGCACTCATAGTTAAATCCTCTTTCCTCGGTTAATCAGCTGATGCCAGTTTCATGGCTTCGTCTGTCACAACAGGCATATCCATGGCGAATTCCTGCTTGGCCTTATCCAGCCATAAAGCGTATTCAGCCTTCGATACCGCCTTAATTTCAATTGGCATATAGGCATGGTTTGTGCCGCAAATCTGGTTACATTGGCCGTAATAGGTCTGCGCGCCAACCGGCACATCAATCCATGCTTCATTGGTCCGGCCGATAAAGGCATAAATTTGCACTGCCAGTGACGGCACAAAGAATGAATGCATCACATCATTGCCAGTAACCAGCAATTTGACGCGGGTGCCTTCTGGAACAACAAGCGGGTTATCAACGCTCAGCAACCGAATCTGACCAGCCTTTAAATCGGCTTCATCGACAAGGTAGCTGTCGAAACTGATGGCTTCGTCGGGGTAAGTGTAATTCCAATACCACTGATTGCCGGTAACCTTAATGACCATATCTGTATCGGCGGTCCGATCGGTGTAATAAAGAAGGCGGAATGATGGCACCGCGATCCCGACCAGAATAAGCACCGGGATCACTGTCCATAAAATTTCGATGACCGTGTTATGCGATGTCTTCGACGCTTTTGGATTTTGCGACGCACGGAACCGCACCCCGACATAAATCAGCAATGCCAGAACAAATAATGAAATGGCTGTAATCACTACCAGCAATAGATTGTGCAAATCGGTCGCCATTTCGGCAATCGAGCCAGCTGGCGGCTGCAGGTTAAGTTGCCATGGCTGTGGGGCGGCGGAGTGCGCTGACGTCGCGATCATCACCCCGGACAAACCGGCAAGCGCAGAAATTACAAATGGGCTGGCTGAACCAGCTGTCGTGACCCGCGCAATCATTATGCGGATTTGAGCCGAAATTGGCATGGATACCTCTCCCAAAAACGTGATCCATAACAAAAGATCAGACGCGATGCCGGTGCCAGAAAAAATTCACCAGGCAAGCTTTGCCATGTTTAGACTGTTTCGCACGAATAGAAAACCCCCGTGCGGCAGCCTGTCGCTATAATTTTTGACTTTTTTTCGGTTTTTATTGCGATGCCATAAGGCATGCCAACCATCAAACCCAAGAAAGGCACTAAGAAATCCGCGGCAATGGCTTGAATTTTCCGTTGAAACCACCCATCTTGATGGCAGCTATGTAACCAAAACATGTGACCATGTGTAAACCATCAATGCACTGTTATAAAAGGATAATTCATGGATCTTCTTCACCAGACTGACCGTATCTTCTTTGAAAAAACCGGGCTGGATTTGGGGCGCACCCAGAAAATCGTCAGCGATGCGTTAGCGGCAGGTGACGATGGCGAATTATTCCTTGAAATGCGGCATTCTGAAATGCTGATGTTTGATGATGGCCGCCTGAAAACCGCCAGCTATGACCAATCGAGTGGCTTTGGTCTGCGCGCTGTTGCGGGTGACGCACATGGCTATGCCCATGCTGGCGAATTATCCGAATCAGCCCTGAAACGCGCCGTCGATAGTGTGTCGGCCGTGACCAAAGGGTATCATGGGCAAGCGGCACTGGGCACGTCCGCTGGCGGCAATGCGCCGCTTTACAGCGATGATAACCCGCTTAATCACACGTCATTCGAAACAAAAATCAGACTTTTACAGGAAATTGACAGCTATGCACGGTCTGCTGATAGCCGCGTCAAACAGGTCAATGCCAGCCTTGCCGGGTCGTGGCAAGCGGTGCAGATTATTCGCGGCGATGGTATCCGCATGGCTGATATACGCCCGTTGGTGCGAATGAATGTTTGGGTTGCGGTCGAGGAAAACGGACGCATGGAATCGGGCAGCAGCGGGGCTGGCGGCCGGGTCATGCTTGACCAATGGTTGACACCGGACGCATGGCAGCGCCAGGTTGATGAAGCCCTGCGCATTGCCGTGCTAAATCTCGACTCGGTACCAACACCCGCTGGCGAGATGGAAGTTGTGCTTGGTGCCGGATGGCCCGGCGTAATGCTTCATGAAGCAGTTGGCCATGGTCTCGAGGGCGATTTTAACCGCAAAGGAACGTCAGTATTTAGCGGCAAGGTCGGCGAACAGGTGGCGGCAAAAGGTGTTACTGTTATTGATGACGGCACCATGGCAGATCGGCGCGGGTCAATCACTATTGATGATGAAGGCACGGCCAGCCGCCGCAATGTGTTGATCGAAGATGGAATTTTAAAAGGCTATATGCAAGACCGCCAGAACGCCCGGCTGATGGGGGTGGATGCAACCGGCAATGGGCGCCGCGAATCCTATGCCCATGCCCCGATGCCGCGCATGACCAACACATTTATGGATAATGGCAAAGATGATCCGGCTGAAATTGTAAGCTCGATCAAAAAGGGGATTTATGCGGTGAATTTTGGTGGCGGGCAGGTTGATATCACCTCGGGCAAATTTGTCTTTGCCGCGGCCGAGGCCTATCTTGTCGAAAATGGCAAAATTGGCGCCCCGGTAAAAGGCGCAACACTAATCGGCAACGGCCCTGACGCGATGTCCAAAATCACCATGATCGGGAATGATACCAAGCTTGATAGCGGCATTGGCACCTGCGGCAAAGCTGGGCAGAGCGTGCCAGTTGGCGTTGGGCAACCGACGGTAAAAATGGGCGGCATCACCGTTGGCGGTACCGAAGCCGCCTAAATGGATGTTGGTTTATACCGATACCGGTCGTTGGCGCAGATGAAACGCAACGGCAAGTAGTATCAATGTAATCGCCGCCCCAAAGCCAAATGAATAATGCACCCCGCCTAGATGGTATAGCGGGCCTGCCAGTACCAGACCGCCCACTTGGCCAAGCGAGCCAAACCCCTGCACCATGCCAAGCGCACCGCCCATCGTGGTTTTGCCAGCCGCATTGCTTGCCGCGGCAGACAGCGCCGGGTTGCTAAAGCCAAATCCAAAACAAACCGCCGTGGTCACGATCAGCATTTGCACCAGCGGATAGCCATTGCCAATCAACAACCCCACCGCCATTACCGCTGTTAAAATTTGCCCCACGACCAACAGGCTGGCACCAAACCCCACCGTGCCAACCTCGCCAAACCGGCGCACTGCACTATTAATTAATCCGCCCTGTACCAAAATGATACATACGCCAATATAGGTAAACAGCCATCCGGTTTGACGGGCGTCAAAGTCCAGATAATCACGAAGCAACAGCACAAATGAAGCCTCTACCTGTGCAAATGACAAATTCAGGCAAAAGAAGGCAAGCGCATAGAGCGCGAGGGGGCTGCGCATGATTGTGGCAAGCCGATTGACCAGCGGTTGCTTTGCCGATGACGCCACCTGCCGGTGAGCGGCGCTTTCTTCAATACGAACAGACAGTGCCAGCGCCAAGAATGAGAATCCAGCCGCCAGTAAAAATGGTGCCTGATGAAGCGGCCCGCTGCCAACACCGCTCAGCAAACCACCAAGGGCCGGGCCAGCAACAAAGCCAGTGCCAATAGCAGCGCCAAACAAACCCATGTAACGCGCCCGTTGATGAGACGCCACCCGATCGGCGATAATGGCCTGAATCACGCCGGTATTCCCAGCCGCCAGCCCTGCCAAAATCCGCGCCGCAAACATCTGGATAATATCATCAGAAAAGGCAAACCACAGATGCGCCAGCGCATTGACTAACAAACTGGCAATCAATACCGGACGCCTGCCAATATGATCGGACAGACGCCCCAAAAGCGGATTAGACAAAAACATTGCCATGGCAAAAGACGCCAATAGCAAGGTCATAACCGTTGCCGAAAGCCCCAAGGTTTCAATCACTGTGTATGGCAGAACCGGGATCAACGCGCCGATTCCCACAAAATTTATAAAGACAACAAGAAGCAGGGTGGGCATTGATCACTCTTTCGACAGTGCCGGGCATGCCCAGCCAACAGACCATTTCGCCCATGGGCTGTTTAACCCGAACAGCATGATAGTTGGCAAGGCCCGGTTAATATTGGTTTGCGGTAAAGACCTGATCAATGTCGCCGTCCCATTCCTGACGGTATAAATCAAGCATCACCTCGGCTGGGGTTTTGCGTGTTTCAATAATGGTTTTTAGCAGTTGTAAAAATCCGGTTTCATCATTGCCGCCATCATCGCAAATACCGCGGCGGCGCAACCCAGCGGTGGCGATTTCAACGAGTCGGGCCGCCAGATGATAGACATCCGCATCAGCTAATTGCCCATTCAGCCCATTTGTCGCCACCGATAACCGCGCATTCATCACATCATCAGGCGTAATATGGGCGCTTAACGCCTCGGCCTGTGCCAATGCCTCGTCATCATATAAAATCCCGACCCACAATGCGGGCAGGGCGCAA
Source organism: Pseudomonadota bacterium (assembly GCA_027620495.1). Taxonomy (GTDB): domain Bacteria; phylum Pseudomonadota; class Alphaproteobacteria; order Puniceispirillales; family Puniceispirillaceae; genus UBA3439. Next base: position 155,534 of record JAQCEA010000001.1, read on the forward strand.
ATATTGGCCCATGGGCCACTATCAGCCCCGCGCATTTCGATAAATTGCTTTAGGCGCACCTCGGGGAATGCGGTGGTGATATGGTCTTCAAAATCAGCCATAATTGGTGGCATGCCTTCAAAACCAGCCAAACGCGATGCCAGATAATCGCAGAAAGACTGCCCAGCCACATCAATATAATCTTCGCCGCGATGCAGAAAATACATCGGCACATCAAGGATATAGTCAATCCATTGTTCATAGCCAAAGGCGGGGTCGAACACACAAGCTGGCACACCGCATCTGGCATGATCTGTATCGGTCCAGGCTTCGGCGCGGGTCGATAACAGGCCAGATGGCTTGCCGTCACGAAAAGGGGAATTGGCAAATAGCGCCGTTGCCACTGGTTGCAGGGCAAGCGAGGTGCGGAATTTTCGGCGCATATCGACCTCGTCAGCATAGTCAAGATTGACCTGTACCGTGCATGACCGCAACATCATATCAAGACCAAACCGCCCAACCTTTGGCATATAGTTGCGCATGATTTTATAGCGGCCCTTTGGCATCCATGGAATGTCGTCACGCCCCCATTTTGGTTGATACCCAATACCAAGCATGCCCAGCCCAAGCGCCGTGGTCACGGCCCGCATATGTTTGAGATGCCGCCCGGTTTCAGCGCATGTCTGATGCAGATTGACAAGCGGCGCCCCAGATAATTCAAGCTGGCCGCCCGGCTCCAGCGTCACCGATCCGCCCTCACCATCTTTCAGACCAATGATATGGCCTTTTTCCATAATCGGCCGAGCTTTGTCGCCAATATGGGCGCATAATGATTGAAGCAGCGCGCCAACACCATCAGCACCCTCATAAGCAACTGGGCTGAAATCAGCGCGATGAAACAGAATTTTTTCGTGTTCGGTACCAATGCGCCACGCCGATTTTGGCTTGGCTCCAGCCGCCACCCAATCGACAAGCTGGCTGGTATCAGTGATCACTGTACTGTTATCGGCCATAAGCATCCGCTCCTGATCATGTGCCTGCGATCATGCCCAGCTTCCCTAGCTGGACATTTTGCCATTCCAATCGCCGCAGATGGATTGGTAACAAGAAAGCGCCGCGATGGCTGCTGTATCCGCCCGCAATATGCGCGCGCCAAGAGAAATTTTCAAACAATTCTTGCGGCCATCCAGCTGTTTGCGTTCGGATGGGGAAAACCCGCCTTCTGGGCCAATCAGAATGGCTGCTTTATCATGGGCCGGGGCGGCCTGTAATGCCGCCGCAATATTATTCGCCGGGCTGCCTGCAGATGATTCATCACACCAGATCAGCAACCGGTCATCTTCCATCTGATCAAGCACAGAAAACAACCCAGCAAATTCACGGATTGCGGCGATGTCCATGCGCTCTGTCTGTTCAGCCGCCTCAATCGCATTTGCAGCTAATCTTTCATCCTTGACCCGGCTGATTTGGCAATAATCAGTGCGCACTGGCCAGATGCAACTCACCCCCAATTCGCTTGCCTTTTGCGCCATAAAATCAAGTCTGGCTTTCTTCACCGGGGCAAATAGCAACCACAAATCAAGACAATTGATTTGGGGCTTTATCTGCATTGCAATATCAACGCTGCATTGTTTCTTGCTAATTTCGGCGATATGCCCGGCCCATTCCCCATCATGGCCATTAAACATGGTCAGCGGCGCACCAACGGCAAGCCGCATCACATTGACCAGATAATGGCGGTGGGCATCCGGCAAGGTTACGCGCTGCTGCGCTGCCAGCGGCATATCGACAAATAACCGTGTCTTGGCGTTAAACTCTGTCATCATCTGGTTGTAAGCCCGATACCAAAACAAGACAAGACGCCATGCATAGGCCAGCGCATAAGCCACGGATGAAATAAAGACGCTGGTACATAGAAGCACATCTGCGTGGATGCAAATCTATTTGGCTTTTTGCGTAAGCTTGGGTATCTCTAGCACCTATGCCGCGACCAGATCACCAACACCAACCGCACAGCGACATGCCAGCCACCGGCTGGTGGCGCATTTTGCCATTTTGGTTGCATGACTATATCTATCTTGGTCGTTTTGACCGGCCAATTGGCTGGTGGCTGTTATTGTTGCCGGGCTGGTGGGTTATTCCCATTGGCGCCCCGTCAATCATCAGCATGTGGTGGCTTATGGCCTTGTTTCTGGCTGGGTCGATCATCACCCGGGCCGCTGGCTGTATCATCAATGATTTATGGGACCGGCGGCTTGACCAGCAAGTTGAAAGAACCCAGCAAAGACCGCTGGCTTCGGGGGCTGTTTCATTGCGTGCCGCATTTATATTTTTGGGCATCCTAGGGGCCATCGGCATTGGCATTTTATGGCAATTGCCAGATATCGCCATTTATGTTGGGCTGGCCGCCGCGCCGCTTGTCATTGTTTATCCGTTGGCCAAACGCGTTACTTGGTTTCCACAATTTGTTCTTGGTCTGACATTTTCTTGGGGTGTCCCGCTTGGCTGGGCGGCCAGCACCGGATCACTGCCAGATCTATCAATTTTATCGATCTATGCCGGCTGTGTGGCGTGGGTATTTGGATATGATACAATTTACGCGGTACAGGATATGGCTGATGATGCGGCGATTGGCATCAAATCTTCGGCTTTGGCCTTTGCTCAGCATTTAAAAATTGCTGTTGGCGTGGCATACGCTCTGGCTTTATTGTTGCTGTCGCTGGGGCTTTATCTACAGCTTGGCATTGGATTTTGGCTTGGCGGTCTCAGCCTGATGGGTGTGCATCTTGCCTACCAAATTCACCGTCTTGATGGCACCAATGCGGCGATTGCATTGCACCTGTTCCGGTCAAATCGTGACGCTGGTTTAATATTGACAGCAACAATGGTCATTACGCGTCTTATTGGCTGACCACCCACGGCCCTTTGTTACAAAAACGCATCAATACCGCTAACGCTTACCGATACGGCGTGCCACGGCGGGGTTTTAGCAAACAAAGCATATTTTTTGAGGCCAGCAATGACCGCATCGCGGGCGGATTTGTCGTGCTGGATATCAGCAATAAATTCGGCATGTGAACGCGAATCATCACAACCGGTGAGTTGGCGGACACGCGCCGCGGCATCTGCCTGAGACACCGCTGGAAACCGCCGCCCAACCGCCGCTATGGCTGGCAGGGCTGCCGGTATGCCGTCGGCATAATCCAGCACCCCAGATCGTGCCGAATAGCCATAGACCGGCTGGTCCGGCACCAGCAAATCATGCACAACATCCTGCATCATCACATAATCATAGGCGACGCCAATGCCCTCGGTTCTGTGCATCTGTTCCAACTGTTCTGCGTCAAGCCATGCCACATTCAAGCTGACAATACAGCCAGCACAAGGAAATGCGGTACATGGCACTGCCGCATAAAAGCCAAGCATCGCCGCATGCACAATATCACAATCAAACAATCTAGCTGGCGTGACTGGAATGATGGCGGCATCGCCGAATTTGCGGCGCAATTGAACAGGCGCACGATTTGATCCAACCGACAACACCGCAACGCGGCCATCAAAAATCCATTGATGGCGGTCAATCATGTTCTGATCAAGATTATAAAGCACACGATTGGCAAGCAGATACCCCTCGGATGGTGCGCTATAGGGATATAATCTGGCACGATCAATATCGGATAACATCGTCAGATACGTGTCGCCATGCGCCAGCGGCACAAAATCAGCAAGCAGATTATCGGGCAAGGCTGACGCTTTCATCAATGCCAAGCGCGATATTCATATTCTGCACAGCCGCCCCAGAGGCACCTTTGCCAAGATTATCAAGCCGCGCAACCAGCCAAAATTGTTGGAACTTTGCATCAGAAAACACAAAAATTTCCATCGAATCCCGATCAGCCAGCGCATCAGCCGCCAGCATATTTGGCGTATTTGTATCATTGGCACAGGTCGCCCCCATGCACACCAGCGTCCCCCATGCATACCAATCTGCATAAAGTTGATAGAGTTGGTCAGCCCGTACCACGCCTGAAAACTGATCAGCATGAAGCGGCAGATGCACCAACATACCAGCATAAAAATCGCCAACCGAAGGCATAAAAATAGGCGGTGTTTTCAGGCCGGCATAATATGTCATTTCGGCAAGGTGCTTGTGTGACAGATTGGTGCCATAACTAAAGTGCGGTGCCAATTCGCCATTATCGTGGACGCCAATCATTGATTTGCCGCCGCCGCTATACCCGCTAACAGCAGGCACGCTTAAATGGCTGTCAGCAGGCAACAGGCCACTCTCGATCAATGGCTTGGCCAATGCCAGAAACCCGGTTGGATAGCAGCCCGGGTTGGCAATGCGCGATGCCGCGGCGATCATGCCGCGCTGGGTGGCGGTTAATTCGGGAAATCCATAGACCCAAGAATCGTCTACCCTATGCGCTGTGGATGCATCAATGAACCGGATCGATGCATCACCATCTGCCAAGGCAACAGCCTCTCGGGCCGCCTCGTCGGGCAGACATAAAATAGTAATGTCGCTGTCCTGCATCAATTGCAGGCGGGCTTCGGGGTCTTTGCGCTGTGCCTCATCAATATGAAGCATTTCGACATGCGGGTGGGCCTGCAACCGCGCGGCCACTTTCAGGCCAGTTGTGCCCGCCTCACCATCAATAAATATCCGAAAACTCATGCCGCAGTAATAAACCTATTCTCTGCTGACGACAAGCAGTTGAAATATCGGCCTATGCAGATTATGTGATTAGTCATGAAACAGACATATCAAACTATTATTGCAGAACTTCTTGACGCGGCAAAATCTGCTGGGGCAAGCGGCGCTGATGCGATGCTCGCCCGCGGCCAAAGCACCAGTGTCAGCGTACGCCATGGCAAAGTTGAATCATCTGAACGGTCAGAAGATTTTGACATCGGCTTGCGGGTCTTTGTGGGCCAGCAAACAGCGTCCATTTCCACTAGCCAACTTGATGCAGACAATATCAAGGAACTGGCGGCACGCGCCGTGGCAATGGCCAAACTGGCACCAGAAGACCCGTATGTAAAATTGGCCAGTGCGGATCAATTGGCACAGCATATACCGGTGCTTGATATTTTTGATCCGGGGCAACCAGATGCCGATCGCTTGCTAGAACGCGCCAGCGAGGCTGAAGCGGCGGCTTTATCCGTTGATGGCATAACAAATTCAGATGGCGGCAATGCCGGTCATGGCGTTGTTGATGTGTTGATCGCCACCAGCAATGGGTTTTCGGCTGGCTATCAGCGGTCATCTCATGGTGTATCCGCGGTTGTCATTGCCGAAAAAAATGGTCAGATGGAACGCGATTATGACTATAGTTCAGCCGTTTTCGAAACCGATCTTGATACGGCAGAGGCCGTTGGCAAGAGCGCCGCAAAACGTACGCTTGAACGGCTTGGTGCTAGCAAGGCAAAAACCGGAAAATTTCCAGTTATTTATGACCGGCGGGTCGCGGCATCACTTGTCAGCACGGTGGCCAGCGCCATCAACGGCGCGTCCGTTGCCCGTGGAACAAGCTTTCTAAAAGACCAACTCGGCAAGAAAATTGCGGCTGATGGTTTGCATTTTATCGATGATCCATTGCGTCCACGCGGGATGGGATCACGCCCGTTCGATGCCGAGGGTTGCCCAGTACAAACGCGCAAGATGGTTGAAGATGGCGTGTTGCAAGGCTGGTTTCTTGATTTGTCATCAGCGGCCAAGCTCGGCCTTTCAAGCATGGGCAATGCCAAACGTTCGCTTGGCAGTGCGCCCAACCCGGGAAGCAGTAATTTTTATCTGGAAAATGGCACAATCGACCGTGATGTTTTGATTGCTGATATCGAAGAGGGATTTTTGGTCACCGAACTGATGGGCAGTTCGGTTGATATGATCACAGGTGATTACAGCCGGGGGGCTGGCGGCTTTTGGATATCAAAAGGCAAGATTGCCCAACCGATCAGCGAAGCCACAATCGCCGGTAACTTAAAAGATATGCTGATGAATATCACCCTTGCCAACGATATCGATATGCGGGATAGTACCGCCGCGCCCTCGTTGCGAATTGATGGCATGACGGTGGCCGGATCATGAGCTGGCGCGCCCCAACCGGCCAACGTCGTGGGGCGATTGACTGGATCGAATTGATTTTCAAGGATCATGGGTTTCTGCGGATTGCTTGGCATAATCAGCATCAGATTGCCGATGGTGTATGGCGTAGCAATCAACCCGGCCCCGGCCGCATTGCCACACTTGCCGACCAAGGTATCAAAACCATCATCAATCTTCGCGGGCCACGTGATGACGGCGGCTGGCAATTAGAGGCCGAAGCCTGTCGCAAGGCAGGCATCACACTGTTTGACTTTACCGCCAGATCACGCGCCGCCCCCAGCAAATCGATGCTGCATGATGCCAAATCCCTATTTGCCGAAATCAACAAGCCTGTTTTGATGCATTGCAAATCCGGTGCAGACCGTGCCGGCCTGATGTCGGCCTTATATCTTTTGATTGTAGAAAACCAACCAGCCAGCATCGCCATTCGCCAATTGGCGTGGAAATATGGCCATGTCAAAGCGGCAAAAACTGGGCTTTTAGACGCTTTTTTTGCCGCTTATTTGCCCTATGAAAAAGATGGCATGGCCTTTTATGACTGGGTCGATCAAATTTATGACCCCGCCGCATTGACCGCGCAATTTCAGGCCCAAGGCTGGGCCGTCCGCTTAACCGACACTATTTTGCGGCGTGAGTGATATCATCGGCGAAAAATTGCAACTGACACAGGCGCGCATACAGGCCCTTTTTGGCAAGCAGGCTGTCATGCGTGCCAGTCTCACTAATTCGCCCATGTTCCATCACCACAATCAGATCCGCCTCTCTTACAGTGGCCAGACGATGCGCCACAACGAGCGTGGTACGGCCAGTCTGTAGCCGTGTTAAGGCCTCTTGAACCTGTCGTTCAGATTCTGAATCAAGCGCGGCTGTGGCTTCGTCAAGAAGCAGGATGGGGGCATCTTTCAGCAAGGCCCGAGCAATTGAAATACGCTGGCGTTGCCCGCCTGATAATCTGTTGCCCATGGCCCCAACCGGCGCATTATACCCGCCCGGCAATGCCATAATGAAATCATGCGCCGCCGCACCTTTGGCGGCTGTTTCAATCTCATCTTGACTGGCACCAGCTTTGCCAAATCCAATATTCGCGGCCACCGTATCATCAAATAAGATAGCGTCTTGGCTGACCAATGCCATGGCGCGGCGCAAGCTATCTATGGTGACATCACTGATGATCTGTTGATCAATTAAAATGTGCCCGGATGTAACGTCAAAAAACCGCGGCAGTAGATTTATGATGGTGCTTTTGCCCGCCCCGCTTGGCCCGACAAGCGCCACTGTCTGACCGGGCTTTACGCTGAAATTGATATTTTTTAGCGCCGCTCCAGCATCATCGCCATAAGAAAACCCAACAGCGTCAAAAGTGATTTGGCCAGCTTTGATGTTCAATGGCATCGCCCCGGTACGGTCTTTGACCCGCCGTGGTGTATCAAGCAAGGTGAAAATCCGTTCAGCCGCGGCAAGGCCTTCATTGGTAACGGCATTTAACGTGCCGATAGCGCGCACCGGCTGCACCAGCAAAATGAGCGTGGTGATAAAGGCAATCACATCACCAACCTGCATGTCGCCGCGTGCCACACGCCAACTTGCCAAGGCTACAACGCCGCCAACCGCAACGCCGCCAACAATTTCAAGAATTGGATCAATTTTTGCGCGTCCAGTCAGCAACCCAACAAGTCGCTGATACAAACCGTCAAACGCCACACGCGTTCGGCCTATTTCCTGTTCTTCAAGCTGATAGGCCTTGACCATGCGGGTGCCTTGCAGTGTCTCTGCCAGCAGTGACGTCACATCTTCCATATGTGTTTGCAAATTGCCAGATGCTTTGCGTTGCCGATTGCCGATCCGGATGATCGGCTGCATCGCCAACGGATAGACCGCCAGCACAACAAATGCCATCAACCAGTCCAGCCAGAACATCGCGCCAACCAACACAATTACCGTCAGGCTATCACGCACCAGATTATTGGCCAGCCGGACAAATGCTTCACGCACCAAATTCAAATCATTCATGATGCGCGACATAAACACGCCAGCTGGTTCACCGCTGATGGTCTGCAAATCAGCCTCAATCAGATTTTTGGCCATGTCTTTTTGCAAATCGGTAGATACGCGCAATGCCAGTGCGTTGACCATCACTGTCTGGGCAAATAGTGCCAGACCTTTTACCAGCGCAAACACAAAAATGACTGGCGGTGCCAGCCAGATAATTTCCGCCGCGCGCCCATCGGCCAGCGCATTAAAAATATATTTGGTCAATAATGGATAGGCTGACGCTGTGCCCGCCACCAATGCCATCAACAATAACGCCCCAATCAAACGCGGCAAATACGGTACCACCCAGCCCTGCCAAATGCGGCGCATAATGATCTTGTTCGACAGCGATTGTGGTGGGGTGTCGTGCATCGGCAAAACTATCCTTACTCGTCAATTTCCAGCCTGCTACCCAGCTTTGTTAAAACTGAAATCACATGGCCGTTTTTATTGAAACCGACTGTGATGATGCCAAGTCTAGCATATTCAACGTCGCCGTACATACATCTGCCGCGGTAATTGTTTTGATTTGTCCGGGCTTGCCAATCATCGGTTCATCAACGACCACAGCATGCAAGTTTGGCGTATAGTCAAGTGGCCGGCTTTGCGCATAAATGCCAAGCGCTGGCTTGCCGCACGCCGCCGCTAGATTTAACAACCCGGAATCATTCCCAACAAATCCACCAGCGCGCGCCAATAAAGCAATGCCGACATCAAGTTTTGTAATGGCATTGACAACTTGAATATGTGGCGGCAGGTGATGCATGATTGTTTCTACCAAGGGCTGTTCTGATGGCGCCCCCATCAAACAGCAAATCAGATGCGGACGTTTTGTTGCCAGTGATGTGATCAGTTCGGCAAATTTTTCCAGCGGCCAACACCGGTCCTCATCCATTGCGCCTATGCCTAGGATCAGCATATCCGGGGCCGCGGTGATGTTATGCGCTGAGATAAATTCATCCGCCGCTTTATTGGCCGCGGGCGTAATATGAAGCCGCCAAACAGGATCAATGGGAAAATCATTGCTTGCTGCATAGATACGCATTTTGGCGATCGGATGCATTTTGCGCGCCGATTTTTCAAGAAACTTTCCTTTATTCAACCAAAAGCGTTGACGCCCAATGCCATAACCCCATCTTGACGTCATCCCGGCAAAAAAGGCGGCGATGGCGTAGCGTGGACTATGATGCAAAATCAGCGCCCGGCACGCGCCGGTTGATTTAAAATCAGCCACCAATTGCCAAAACCCACGCCAGCCATCATGGCGGCCGCGCTTGCCACGTTGTGACCGATCAATCGGCAAAATATCAATCAACCCATCGGTCTCGGCAAATAAAACTGGTGCTTGTACTGTTGGCTTGGTTGCCAATATGACGTGATTTTTCTTGCAAAGATGATCAATCCACGGCTTGTGCCAGATCATGTCACCGATACCGACAAGCGGCTGGATGATCAGCAACTTTTCGCGTGAAGACTGTGGTGAGATCAAGTCAGACATATATTTCTACTCCAATGATCCCTGTCACTTAACCCATTTCACTGATCGGTTTTAAAGATCGGTTTTAAAGATCGGCATTGCCAGCCATAAATACTGGCATGATGGCAACCCGATTGCCATGGGACCAGCGCCCCAATCTAGCGACATTCTATTGATCATTCAAACGATCAATCTTGATGGTGTGGCATCTTCAGCTTCTGCGGCAATTTGGCACCTCTTTTCTATTTATGTATTTTGGCCTAGAACAAAAACAAAGCGGGGCATCGTCCTTTTTGGGCATTGTCCTTTTTGGGCATCGGCCGCATGGGAAAGCGCACATAGTCAATGATCAAACAACTCATACGATCGCCAATAGGCAACGCATTGGTCGGCTGGACAGCCGGGGCCATCATTGCCATGTTGATGGTTACGGTGAGATGGCGCGCCCATAATGACCAAAATATAAAAGCTATCTTGCGCCAAAATGATGGCGTTGTTTTGGTATTCTGGCATGAACGGTTGCTTGCCATGCCATGGCTGTGGCCGTCCGCCTTTCCCCTCTTTGCGTTACAATCGCCGCATGCTGATGGCCGGATGATGTCACATGCCATTGGTTGTTTTGGTGTGAAAACCGTCTGGGGCAGTTCAAACCGCAGCCCTTTATCCGGATTGCGTGGGTTGAAACGTGTTCTTGATGCGGGGCGTTCGGTTGCCATCACCCCGGATGGCCCGCGTGGCCCGGCACGCATTCTGGCGGCTGGCCCGGTATCAATTGCGCAAATGGCTGGCAAACCGATTGTGCCAATGTGTTGGTCGGTGGACCGATATTGGCGAGCCAGCGGATGGGACCGATTGATTATTCCCAAACCTTTTGCCCGGGGCCAATTTGTAATGGGCCAACCAATCCCTATCGAAAAGCTTGATAAAGCCGGGCTAGAAGATGCGCGCAAAGCCATTGAAGCCGCCATGAACGAACAAGCCGATATGATTGACATTGCCGTTAGTGGGCGCACAGTCGGGTGATGACTTTATTTGTCTATAATGTGATATGGCGTCTAATCCGCCCGTTTATCGCGCTTATATTGTGGCATCGCACCCGCAATGGCAAAGAACTTGCCAGCAGGCGGATTGAGCGCTATGGGCGCACCGACACAAAGGTCAATCGATTGTCGCCCCATTCTGGTCGGCGCATCTGGCTGCATGGTGTCAGCGTTGGAGAAACGGTGGCGGCGTTGCGGCTGGCCCGGGCGCTTGCCGATCATTTGCCTGATGATGAATTTTTAATCACCACCAATACCATCACCGGCCGAGGTGTGGTTGAGGCCGCCATGGCAGACCAACCCGGCTTGCCGGTGCGCCATGTGATGCAGCCACTGGACCATCCAGATTTTGTCGATCAGTTTCTCGCCAATTGGTGTCCGGTTGCGGCTATTTTCATGGAATCTGATTTTTGGCCAAATCTGGTTCTGCGATCAAAACAATTCGGCATTCCGGTGATTTTTGCGTCATCACAATTATCAAGCAAAGCCGCGGCAAAATGGATGAAGCGCCCGGCATTTGCCAAACAGCTATTTGCCGCCGCTGATCTGATTTTACCTGTCGACCCGCAACAGGCTGACCAGTTTCGCCAGTTAATTGGCACCGCAAAACATACGCAACAGATACAGGTGGTTGGATCGCTAAAATTACCAGACATACAACCCCCCAACCCAGATCTGCAGCAAATCTTGCAAAAAGCCGCTGCCAACCGCCGGGTGTTTCTTGCCGCGTCAACACATCACGGCGAGGATCAGATCATTATTGATGCCGCCAGAATGCTTGGGGCGGGATGGCTGACGATCATTGCCCCGCGCCATCCTCACCGCGGCGACAGCATTGCCGCGCTTGCCGGGCAGGCACCGCAACGAAGTCACGGCGCGATGCCTGATCAAAACACAACGATCTTTATCATGGATAGCCTTGGTGAAATGGGGACATTATTCAGCCTTGCCAATTACGTCTTTCTTGGTGGCTCATTGGTGCCAGCTGGCGGACATAACCCGCTAGAACCCGCCGCCTTTGGCTTGCCAATTTTCACCGGGCCGCATATTTTCAAAAATAGCGCAGAATTTAACGGGCTTGCCGCCGCCGATGCGGTGTTTGACGTCCGTGATGCCGAAACCATCACCGCGCAAATTCATCAGCTGGAAAAAGACCCAAAGCGCCGCGCCAAACTTGCCAAAGCCGCCAAAAATTATGTTACGCTAGCGCATCAACGGGTCAACGTCGCGGCACGCGCCATTGATCTTGTTCTAAGTAAAGATAAATGACCTATATTCACCAAAAAAAGTGATCGCGCGAACCATGATTAAAACCCCGGAATTTTGGAATCATCGCGGCATCGTGTCGATCTTATTATGGCCATTATCGCTCATCTGGGCTTTGGCCAGTGCCATACGCAATCATTTTGCCAGACAAAGCACAGCCGCCTTGCCAGTGATTTGTATTGGTAATGTCACCGCTGGCGGAACTGGCAAAACCCCTGTCACAGCATTTTTATATGATGGGTTGCGCGAGGCTGGCTATCGCCCGGCCATTTTGATCCGTGGCTATGGGGCGGCGGTGAACGCCCCTTTGTGGGTTGATCCATCTCAACACAGCATTGATGATTGTGGTGACGAAGCGCTGATGCTTGCTGAAGGCCGCGATGTTCTGGTGGCCCCGGACCGGGTTGCTGGCGCGCATGTCATCAGCTTGCGCGGGATTCATGATGTGATTTTGATGGATGATGGTATGCAAAACCCCTTCATCAGCAAAACATTATCTATTGGCATTTTTGATGGCAGCGTTGGCATCGGCAATGGTTTTTTGATCCCCGCCGGGCCCTTGCGGGTATCGCTGGCATCTGGCGTAAAACGGATGGATATTGCCCTGATCAATGGCGATGATGACACCAATATAGCCGCGAAACTACCCTCCAGCCTGACGCGGTTTCATGCCAGTTTATTGCCCGATCAAACCACCATTGACGCACTTAGCGACACACCAATATTGGCCTTTGCCGGTATTGGACAGCCAAAAAGATTCTTTGCCACGCTTCGTAAAGCTGGCTGTAATCTTGTACATTATCTGGCCTTTGCCGATCATCACCCCTATAGCGAGACTGATTTAGTCAGGTTGCAAGAAGACGCCATGCGTCTAGGGGCGCAATTGGTGACAACCCAAAAAGACTGGGTGCGCTTGCCAGCCGAATGGCGCGAACGCACTGTCGTCTTACCAGTGGCCCTATCGATTGACGATGGCGGGGCGTTACGCGCAGATGTTGAGGCGGCTATCAGCGCGCACCAAAATAGCTAATGGCAGATCCGATCACAAAAATCATAGGACGGTATTTTCGCCGGATTTTTATCTGGCCGATAGAAGCTGGCTTTGTATTTCTGCTGTTTTTTGCCGCCCGTCTATTGCCGGTCGCAATCGCCAGTGCTGTTTTGGGGTATTTTTTGGGATTTGTTGGCCCCTTAACCCCATGGCAAAGCCGGGCACGGCGCAATCTCTCACTTGCGCTTCCGCATGTTGATCATCAGGCACAAACCGCCATTTTGAAACATATGTGGAATAATCTTGGCCGCGTGTTGGGTGAATATCCGCATATCGGCAGGCTTGCGACAACCAAGCGCGTTGAATTTGTCGGGCTTGACCATTTGCATGCATTGCACGGCGGCGGGTTTTTGATCGGGGCGCATATCGGCAATTGGGAAGTTGGCCCATTGGCGGCGCTGTCTGTTGGTAAAAAGGTGGCGGCGATTTATCGCCCGTTGAACAACCCACTTTTGGCTGGCTTGCTGGAACGCCGACAACAACATTATGGCGGTGATATTTATCGCAAAGGACGCGAGGCGGCACTTGGTATGGTGACAGCCATCCGCAAAAAACAGGTCATGTGCCTATTGGTCGATCAACAATTGCGTGAGGGCATGGCGGTGCCATTTTTCGGGCATCCTGCAAACACCTCAATCAGCCATATTAAAATTGCCATTAAGAAACATGTGCCGATCATGTTTATGCGCACCGAACGGCTGGATGGATGCCGGTTCCGGGTGACGATATCAGCCCCGCTTAAACTGCCAAAAGATACTTCAGACGATGCCGTCCTTGGTGTGGCAACCGCCATCAATCAAGAACTTGCAACATGGATCGCCGCCCAGCCAGACCAATGGTTCTGGCCGCACCGCCGCTGGGGCAAAGAGATCTGATCAGAAATCATCTTTTTGCTTTCAAACAGGCTATGATCAGGCTCTGTTAGGTTCAGAACAAATCTTTCTGGCGCTGGTCTTGCCGCGGTGCGGGCTTGGATTTTGGACGCGGGCTTGTCGAGGCGGCATCTGAATCGAATGTTGCGTGACGCTGACCATCAGCAAAGCGGATCACGGCATTGGCATGTTCTGGCAGTTCTGCCGATCGTTTGACTGGCACCCCGCGCTGATCGGTTACCAAAGCAAATCCACGGTCCAATACCCGTTCAAATGAATTTGCATCCAGCAACCGGCCGACATTTGCCACAGCTTGCTGGCGGCGTTCGAAATCAATCGCCATTGATTTTGTCAGGCGCAAGTTTAATTCTGACAGGCGGCCTTTGGCTTCGGCCAGCTGGCGTTCTGGTGGATACAAACGCCCGGCGGCATTTGACAACCTTAACGCGCGTGCCGATAGCCATTGTTCCAATCCATTGGCCAGACCGCTCACCGCATAATCCAGCATTTGTCCACGCCGGGCAATCAATTCACCCGGGTCACTTAACGCCCGATCTGCCATTTTTAACAGCTGTGATGCGTTGTTGATTTTGTTGGCCGTGGCGCGGGTCAGGCGGGCATCCAGTTCGGCCATTAATGCGACCAATTCAGATTTTACTGGCACCGCCATTTCGGCCGCCGCTGTTGGCGTTGGGGCGCGTAAATCAGCGGCAAAATCAATCAGAGTGGTGTCAGTTTCATGGCCAATTGCGGAAATGACCGGAATCTGGCAAGCGGCAACGGCGCGCACGACCTCTTCTTCATTAAACGCCCATAGATCTTCCAGCGCGCCACCACCACGCGCCACAATCAACAGATCGGGACGAGGCAAGGGGCCATCTTTTGGCATGCTGTCAAATCCATTAATAGCCGCCGCCACCTGTGGGGCGGCAGATGGGCCCTGTACCAATGTACCCCAGACCAAAACCCGCACCCCAAACCGATCACTCAACCGATGCAGAATATCGCGGATCACCGCACCTGTTGGGCTTGTCACAACGCCAATCACACTTGGCATGTTGGGAATTTTTTTCTTGCGATCTGCGTCAAACAAGCCTTCAGCCGCCAATTGCCTACGGCGTTCTTGGAGCTGTTTCAACAGCGCACCTTCGCCCGCAATTTCCATTTGCGATACAACAATTTGATATCTTGACTGTCCGGCAAAGGTCGTCAAACGGCCAGATGCAATCACCTCTAGCCCTTCTTCTGGTTGCACTGCCAAATTACCGGCAACAGTTTTCCAGCAAACAGCGGCAAGCGTCGACCAGTTATCTTTCAAGGTAAAATAAAGATGCCCAGATGCCGCCCGGGTTGGCCGGGAAATTTCTGCCCGCACCCGCACAAATTCAAACGCCCCCTCAACAGTGGCTTTGATCGCGTTTGATAATTCGCTGATGGTGAAATACGGTGTGTTCTCACCGATGTTTTGTGGCTGGCCCTCTTCCATAACCGCTTCATACTATGGCATATTGGCGACGCCGCAACACCAAAGGATAGCAAATATGAAGATTTTACTTATCGGCAGCGGAGGCCGTGAACATGCGCTGGCTTGGTCGATCGCAGACTCGCCGCTGACCCAGCAATTGGTGATTGCCCCCGGCAATCCGGGCATGGCGCCTTATGGAAAGCTGGTTGACATTGCGGCCGATGATATTGATGAGATTTGCAATTACGCCACAAACATGCCAGCTGATCTGGTGGTTGTTGGGCCTGAAGTGCCACTTGTTCTAGGGTTGGTTGACAAGCTGAACGAACGAAACATCCCTGCCTTTGGTCCAACCGCCACAGCCGCCAAGCTGGAAGGGTCCAAGGAATTTGCCCGGGCATTTTGTCAACGCCATGACATACCACAGCCAGCGTTTTATCCGGTGGATAATTACGCCGCCGCCTGCCAGCATATTGATGCGCTTGGCAGTTGCGTGATCAAAGCTGACGGGCTTGCCGCTGGCAAAGGCGTGATTGTTGCCGACACCGCCGCACAAGCAAAGGACGCCGCCAAACAGATGCTTGACGGCCAATTCGGCGCGGCTAGCGCGCGCCTTGTGATTGAACAAAGAATCAGCGGGCCAGAGGCATCACTCTTTGCGCTTCTTGACGGCGAAAATGCGATTTTGATGGCAACCGCGCAAGACCATAAACGCGCTTTTGACGGCAACACTGGGCCAAATACAGGCGGTATGGGGGCGATTTCGCCAGCACCAAGGCTGAACCCTGAGCTTGAAATTGAGGTGATGGAACGGATCGTCAAACCAGTTGCACGCGGCATGCATAGCGAAGGCACGCCCTATCGCGGCATTTTATATGTTGGGCTGATGTTAACCGACAGCGGGCCACAGGTCATCGAATTTAACTGCCGATTTGGCGATCCTGAAGCACAGGTGATTTTGCCCCGGCTAAGAACTGATATTGTCAGTGCGATGCTTGCCACCATCAATAACAGTCTGGGACATTTTGACATGCGGTGGGACAGTCGCCACGCGGTAACCGTGGTGATGGCCAATCAAGGCTATCCCGGGGCCTACAAAAAAGGCAGTGTCATTAAAAATATCGAGGCGGCTGATAATCAAACTGACCAATTGGTGTTTCACGCCGGTACAGCCAATGATGCAGACGGGCAGTTAACCGCCGTTGGCGGACGGGTTTTAGCGGTAACCGGGCTTGGCGATAGTCAAGATGCCGCCCGTGCCACCGCCTATGAAGCTGTTGCAAAAATCGACTGGCCAGAGGGGTTTTATCGCCGCGACATTGCCAGCAAGTAGCGCTATTGCTGTCTATCAGCGACGCGCGGCAAAAAAATCGGTCAATAATTGCTGTGCCGCGGCCGCCTGAATACCGCCATAAATATCTGGCTTGTGATGACATGTTGGCGAGTCAAAAAACCGAACGCCCGATTCAACAGCGCCGCCCTTTTCATCGGTTGCGGCAAAATACAGCCGCCTTATTCGTGCATGCGCAATCGCCCCAGCGCACATCGCACATGGTTCAAGCGACACCCATAAATCACACCCATCAAGACGGCTGTTGCCAGTGATGCTCATGGCCGCCTGAAGCGCCAGCAATTCAGCATGGCTTGTGGCATTGGCATCGCGTTTCATGCGGTTTTCAGCTACCGTAATAATCTGCCCATTGGCATCTATAACCGCCGCTGCCACAGGCACCTCGCCAGCCGCCGCCGCACGCTTGGCGGCGTCAATTACAACATGCATATGGCCTGATGATTTCATCTTCTTGTGGTCGCATAAAACCAACAAAACTCCAAATGCATTTGTAATTTGCCTATTTACCTGTTTCCGTTTACATCGTGACAGATGAACCAAAAACCCAGCTTTACCCTTGATACGGATACGCGGCCAGAACGCATCGCCAAACGGATTGCGCGAGCTGGCATTTGTTCACGCCGTGATGCCGAGGCCCGCATTCGTGATGGGCGGGTTGCGGTGAATGGTGAAATTATCGACAGCCCGGCATTAAATGTTTCCCCAAGTGACATTGTCAGCGTTGATAACAAACAGCTTCCTGAACGCGAGCCAGCGCGGCTGTGGCGCTATTATAAACCGTGCGGCTTGGTGGTCAGCGCGCGTGATGAAAAAAATCGGGAAACCATTTTTGATAAATTGCCGCCCCATTTGCCGCGGGTGATGACAGTTGGCCGTCTTGATCTTGATTCTGAAGGGCTTTTATTGCTGACCAATGATGGTGATCTTGCCCGTCATCTTGAATTGCCATCGACTGGCTGGAGCCGCAAATATCGTGTGCGGGTCCAAGGCCATATCAATGAAGAACAACTTGCCAGTCTTGCCAAAGGGGTGACCATTGACGGCATCACCTATGGTCAGGTAATCGCCAAACTAGACCGGCAGATGGCCAGCAATGCTTGGCTTACCATGGCTATCCGCGAAGGCAAAAACCGCGAAATCCGACGCATCATGGAACATCTTGGCCATCAGGTCAGCCGCTTGATCCGGGTTTCGTACGGGCCGTTTCAACTTGGCGACCTAGGTGATGGCGAGGTTGAAGAAATTCGCCCGCGTATCGTTGCTGAGCAGCTTGGCCTAGCACCGCCGGGACCGAATGATGACCGGGCGACTCTGACGGCAAGCAAAAGAGGAGAACATGCGAATCATAGCCGGAAGCCGCCGCGGCGCAAAATTAACAAAATTAGACGCCACTAACACCCGGCCGACCGCCGATCGGGTACGCGAGTCACTTTTTAATATTCTTGATGGCGGACGATTTGGCCGAGCCTTGCATGGGGCGGTGGTCATAGACGCCTTTGCTGGCACCGGCGCACTTGGGCTTGAGGCCTTGTCACGTGGCGCGGCTTCAGCCTGTTTTATTGAACAGTCCGCGGATGCGCTGTTGGTTTTGCGGGCAAATATAAAGAAACTTGATATGCATCGCCATAGCCAGGTCATCGCCGGCGACGCCACCAGCCTGTTGCATTGGCCACATGCACCCGCCACCATATTATTTGCTGATGCCCCCTATCATACAGGCGGCGGACAAAAAACCGCCATCACCCTGCAATCATTAGGCGGGTTGGCGGCAGATGCCATTGTTATATTGGAAACACATAAATCTGAAGCCATAGATCACGGCCAGCTTGCTGCCGCATTTTTTGCCCATGATGAAACCCGCATTTATGGCAAAGCCGCGTTGCATTTTTATCGGGCCAGCAGCTGAGCAACCGCCATGCTGGAAACGGCCTAGCGGCGACCGAATAATTTTTCAATATCAGCCAGCGATAGCTTGACCCATGTCGGGCGGCCATGATTGCACTGGCCAGAACGCGGCGTGGCTTCCATATCGCGCAAAAGCCTATTCATTTCGGCGGCATTTAAGGCGCGCCCAGCCCGCACCGACCCATGACAGGACACGGTTGCCAAAATATGATTGATCCGGTCATCCAAACTGTGACTATCCCCAAGTTCAACCAGCTCTTCAGCGATGTCTTTCACCAATTGAATGACATCCGGCGTGCCAAGCAAAGCTGGTGTCGCCCGCACAACGACAGCCCCCTCGCCAAAGCCATCTATCACAAGCCCCATTTTTGCCAGCCAGTCAGATGCCTCTATAAGAGCCGCGCAATAATGGTCTGGCAAAGCAACGACTTCTGGCAGTAACAGCTGTTGTGATGTCACCCCATGCCCGGCGATATCTGCTTTCATCTGTTCCATAACCAAACGTTCATGCGCCGCGTGCTGGTCAATTATGGTGATACCATCATGGGTTTCTGCCACAATATAGGTTTTGTGGAGCTGGGCACGGGCCGCGCCTAACTGGTCATGACGATAGGTTTCATCATCTATTTGAGGCGCCAAAACCGGGGCGGCTGGTGGGGCTTGACCTGCAAGCAGATTCTGATCTGGCCGGGGGTGTTGAAACGCCGCCGCGGCATGTCTGATATCGCTAGGCACATGCGGCGGGGCGGCAACGTAACGCGCTGCATTGCCAGCTGATAGATAGCTTATCGGCCTATTGCCCGGCGCGGCCACATCACTTGTTGACTCTGGATGAGCGGCAAATTTGCGTAAAGCTGCAGCGCCATTATCGGCGGTGGCCATCATGCTGGCATCACACATTTTTGCCGACAATGCCCCCACCAGCAAACTGCGCACCGCGGCGGCATCTTTAAAACGCACTTCAGCTTTTGCCGGATGCACATTTACATCCAGATCGGTACTCGGCAGGGTGATAAACAGCACCGCCATCGGATGTCTGCCCCGCGGCAATGTATCGCCGTATCCGGCTCTAATCGCGCCAAGCAAACTGCGATCATGCACCGGACGGCCATTTACAAATAGAAACATATGCGCTGTTGTTGGGCGGTTCATTGTTGGCAAACCAGCAAATCCGGTCAGGCGAATTTGATCACGCACCGCATCCAAAATCGCCGCTTCATCTGCAAATGTTCGGCCCATAATGCTGCCGATACGTTGTTGCTGGCCAGCCTGATCCGGCATCGCGGGCGGTAAATCAAGCACCACCCGATCATCCGCGGTAACATGAAACCCGACCTGCGGCCACGCCATCGCCAGCCGTTTGATCACATCCAAACACTGACCCTGTTCGGTGCGTTCGGTTTTTAAAAATTTCAAACGCGCTGGCACCGCCTTGAAAAGCTGCGTTACCGAAATCACACTGCCACCGGCCAATGCCGCTGGGTCTGGCCCATGCTGAACCCCGGCATCAACAACCAACTGCCAACCATGCGGCGCCCCAGCCGTTGTTGAGGTGATGCTGAGACGGGCCACCGCGCCAATTGACGGCAATGCCTCGCCGCGAAATCCCAAGCTACGAATATCAATCAGGCTGTCATCAGGCAGTTTTGACGTGGCATGGCGGCGGATCGCAAGCTGCATGTCATCAGCACCCATACCGCGGCCATTATCACGCACCGTGATTTCGTCAATGCCACCTGATTTTAGCGTGATCGCCAGCTTTGTTGCACCGGCATCGAGCGCATTTTCGACAAGTTCTTTGACCGCACTTGCCGGTCGTTCGACCACTTCACCGGCGGCGATCTGGTTAATCAACCGGTCGGGAAGTTGCCGTATTTTATCCATCGATTGTCTCGCTATTGAACCGCCACTGGTTCATCATTTGTCGGATCTGTTGCCAAGGTGGCCTCGTCTGTTGGCAGGCGGCCTTCTTGGCGGGCTTGGCGCAAACGTGCATCCTCTGCCATCTTATCCAGCACCGGGCCAATATCTGGCAGGCCACCAAACAGCTGTTGAAGCGGCAGACGGTTTTCTAGCTGAATGCCATAGGTTTCAGCATCAACTTTGGCACGAATATCATCAGGCACATTGGAAAAATCAAAGAGCTGTTCAAAATCACCTGATGCGCTGTTACCAACAGCCAACATGGCTTCAGCACTGGTTTCAGCATCGATGCCAGTGGCCTTTTTATCCTTGGCAATGATATCTTCAGGCCGGTCGGTAAAGCCGGGCGGCAAGGACAATGGTGGCCGTACCACCACTTCAAATTCATCCGGCGATGATTTTTCACTTCCCACCACGCGGCGAAAATCTGAACACCCGGCCAGCCCGATCAGCAACGCCATTGTGATGCCAGCGGTCATTATATGCTTGCTCATATCCGACTTGTCTCCTGTTCACGCAAAATACTGTAGCCCCACAGCACCGCGCCTATGGTTATCGCCGCATCAGCCAGATTAAACGCTGGCCAATGTAGGCCAGCATAATGCAGGTCTATAAAATCAACAACCTTGCCAAAACGCAACCGGTCAATAGCATTACCAATAGCCCCGCCAGCAATACATGCCGCCGCCAGCCGCTGAACACGGTATAGACGCGGCACCATCCAAAACAGCCATGCCGATACCGCAACAGCCAGACTGGTCAGACCGATCGGCACCAAGACCCCGCCACCAGCTAACATACCAAAACTCATCCCCCGGTTCCACACCGGTACAAGATTTAATATGGCCAGAATTTCAATGCGGCGTGGCGGATCAAAAATTAACTCTAGCATGATTTGCTTGGTTACCTGATCGGCCACCATTATCAGCAAAAATATGGCACAAAACCAAAGACGCATGGGACGTACCACTGGCGCTTTGTGGTCGTTATTTTCGGTCATGGCACATCTTTCGTTCCGGCGCTGTTCTATCAGGCAAGCGTTGCAACCACATCTTCACAACGGTTGCAGATACCATCATCCGCAGTCACTTCGGGCATGACTTTCCAGCATCGCCCGCATTTACCGCCTGTCGCAACGGCAAATTCCACGGCCACATCAGCCACCGTGTCAAGCCGGAAAGCATCGGCTGGCGGCGTATCTGTCACAATGGTTGCCGCCGAGGTAATAAACAGGCTGGCCACATCCTTTCCATCAAACGCCGATTGCATGGCCGGGGTGACATAAACCAGCGGTGCTGCCTGAAGTGATGCGCCAATCGCCCCGTCATTTCGCGCCTTTTCCAGCGCGCTCATAACCACCTGACGCACCTGACGAATGGTTGACCATTTTGCGTCAACATCCACATTACGCCAGTTGGCAGGCACCGCATCATATTGTCTTAAATGCACAGAATTTTCCGGGTCACCAACATAGGCCTGCCACGCCTCTTCGGCGGTAAAACAAATGATCGGGGCCAACCACGCTGTTAACCGGTTGAATAATTCATGCATTACTGTCCGGCAGGCCCGCCGACCTGTAGACGCCGGCAGGTCGCAATACAGCATATCTTTCCTGATTTCAAAATAGAATGCCGACAGATCGCTGTTACAAAACTGATGCAACTCGGTAAAAATGCCATGAAAATCATAGGTTTCGGTCATGCGGCGGATACGATCATCCAAAGTGGCAATCCGGTGCAATACCCATTTTTCAAGATCGGGCATATCATCGTAACCCACCTGTTCAGCCTGATCATAGCCATCGAGCGCACCCAATAAATAGCGCAAGGTGTTACGGAACCGCCGATAGGTATCGGTCATGCGTTTGATGATTTCCGGGCCGATCCGCAGATCATTATAATAATCTGAACTCACCACCCAGAGACGCAAAATATCAGCGCCATTTTGTTCCATCACAGCTTGCGGGGTAACGACATTACCAAGCGATTTGGACATTTTGCGGCCATGTTCATCAAGCACAAAGCCATGCGTCAACACGCCCTTATAAGGCGCGCGACCACGGGTCGCACAAGATTGCAATAATGAAGAATGAAACCAGCCACGATGCTGATCAGACCCTTCAAGATATAAATCAGCCGGGCTGTCTAGGTCTTCCCGGTCTTCCAGAACAAAAGCATGGGTCGACCCGCTATCGAACCATACATCCAAAATATCAGTCACTTGTTCATAATCATC
Source organism: Pseudomonadota bacterium (assembly GCA_027620495.1). Classification (GTDB taxonomy): domain Bacteria; phylum Pseudomonadota; class Alphaproteobacteria; order Puniceispirillales; family Puniceispirillaceae; genus UBA3439. The sequence continues at coordinate 178,241 of JAQCEA010000001.1, forward strand.
AGCGTTATAGTCATCACCCAAAAAGCGGCTGGCGTCAGACAGGAACCAGCAATCAGCCCCTTCAGCGCGCATTGCCTCGACAATACGGGCATGCACAGCCGGATCACGCAACGGGTCGCCAGTTTGTTTATTAACAAAAATGGTCAGCGGCACACCCCATGCACGCTGGCGGCTCAGACACCAGTCTGGTCGCTGGGCAATCATTGAGGTCAGACGCTTTTGTCCAGCCGCCGGGTAAAATGCTGTTTTTGCCAATTCACCAAGCGCTATATCGCGCAGCCCATGTGATTCCATCGACACAAACCATTGCGCCGTGTTGCGATAAATCACCGGTGCCTTTGACCGCCAAGAATGCGGATAGGAATGAACCAATTTGCCAATGCCAATGACACCGCCATGCGCGGCCATCATATCGGCAATTTTGGCATTATCGCGCAGCGCATGCATGCCGCCATAAAGAGGAAGATGCGGCAAAATATACCCGTCTTCTCCAACGGTTTCTGGCACGGCGATGCCATGTTTGAGATGCGCCAATTCATAATCTTCTACACCATGGCCCGGGGCAATATGCACAAAGCCGGTACCTTGTTCCGTGGTGACATGGCTACCAGCCAGCAATGGCACGTCAAAATCATATCCATCTGCGGCCATCGGATGGGCCGCAATGGTGCCGGCCAATTCATGTCCGGCCACTGTCGCACGAACGGTCATGGCCTCAATGCCAAGCGCATCCGCCACCGAATCGCATAATTCATCAGCAAGACATAAAACGTCACCTTTGCGCACAAGCACATCATCTTTGACCGCTGTCACCTCGATAATGCGGTAGGCGATATCATCACCATAGGCAATGGCGCGGTTGCCCGGCATCGTCCAAGGCGTTGTTGTCCAGATCACAATGCTGGCACCGCGCAAGGTGTCCAACGCGCTTGTTTGCACTGGAAACCGTGCATAAATTGTGACCGAGGTATGGTCTTCATATTCGATTTCCGCCTCGGCGAGTGCGGTTTTTTCAACCGGTGACCACATCACCGGTTTGGCACCCCGATACAAGCTGCCATCCATCAGAATTTTGCCAAGCTCTTCGGCAATCTTTGCTTCGGCCTCATAGGCCATTGTGGTGTAGGGCGACTGCCAGTCACCAAGCACCCCAAGCCGTTGAAATTCAGCCGACTGAACCGCCAGCCAATGCGCGGCAAAATCGCGGCATTCCTGACGGAATTCGGCTGTTGGCACCGCGTCTTTGTCTTTGCCTTTTTTGCGATATTGTTCTTCGATCTTCCATTCGATGGGCAAACCGTGACAATCCCATCCGGGCACATAATTGGCATCTTTGCCCAACATAGATTGTGACCGGTTGACAACATCTTTCAAAATTTTGTTCAGAGCATGGCCAATATGCAGCTGTCCGTTGGCATAGGGCGGGCCGTCATGAAGTATGAATTTCGGCGCCCCCTGCCGCGTTTCACGAAGCTTGCGATAAAGGTCAACCTGTTGCCAGCTTTCTAGAATTTCCGGTTCCTTTTTGGGCAATCCTGCCCGCATGGGAAAATCTGTACGCGGCAAAAATACAGTGTCTTTATAATTCATGGCTGGCTCAATCTTTTAACGGGCTATTTTCGGACTTTGTCTTGGTATCTGTTGGTATCTGTTCAAATTATCATATGACCGGGGCTAGCCAGACTGACGCAGATGCAAATCTGACAGGATGCGCCGAGCGTGATCGGCATCGGTTGAAATTTGCGCCAGCAATTCATCTATGCCAGCAAATCTCTGTTCTGGGCGCAGGAATGCTTTTAGCCGCACCAGCAATCGCTGTCCATAAAGGTCGCAATCACTGTCGAATAAATGCGCTTCGCACAGCACATCCTTTTTTTCAAATGTGGGCCGAATACCAATATTGGCAACGCCACCAGCCCGTCTTTGCGGCGCGGCCTTGCCATCATCAATGTCAATTTCAACAGCATACACACCAAAGGCTGGTTGCTGGAGGGTTTCAAGCGCAATATTGGCCGTAGGAAACCCAATTTTGCGGCCACGCTGGTCACCTTTGATCACCGTGCCTGTCACCGCCCAGTCTCGCCCAAGCATAGCGGCGGCGGCGGCCGGATCGCCAGCTTGCAACGCCGCGCGGATGCGGCTTGATGAAATCACCACGCTATTTTCATCCTGCAATAGCGGCACGCTGAACGCCGCAATGCCAACCGAAGCGCCATAATCATTTATCGTGTCAATTTGACCGCCACGCCCCCGGCCAAAGGCGAAATCGGCCCCGGCATAAAGCTGTTTCACGCCAAGGGCAGGCAGAACTGATGACAAAAAATCTTCAGCATCAGTCCGGCGCAACGATTCATCAAACGACACATGAATGATCCGGTCCACCTGAAGATTGGACAATAGCCGGTCTTTCTCGGCGCGGTCAGCCAGATGAAACGGGGCATCTTCCTGTCTAAAAAACTCTCGTGGATGGGGGTCAAAGGTAATAATGGCCGGCACCAACCCATCGCGCTTGGCCGCTTCACAGGCCGCCGCCACAACCTGTTGATGACCACGATGCACACCATCAAAATTGCCAATAGCAGCCGCAAGTGGTGGCCCACCCAAGGGGGCGTCACCTATCTGCCAACCGATCACTTCGGCCATTTTTCTATCATTCTTTACCATCGGGCGGCACTATATCGCTGAACGACCAAAAATATCAATCTTTGTTCGCATGAATTACAAGAAACCACGCGAGTGGTCCGGCTTTATCACGCCAAATAGTCAAACAGAAGGATTGCACAACGCAGTGCGCATTTGATAGGTTTAACGGGCGTTTAAAAAACCCCAATCACCCGTTGCCTGTCTGGTCAAAAAAACAGACCAACCCGTGATGCAGATAACAGATTGATCATTATTATGGACAACCAATTCATAAATCTGACTTTACTTGATGAACAGAATTTTGATGTGTTGCTTGGGTTTTCAACACAGCTCTTGGCGGGCATTTTAACATTAATCATCGGGTTTTGGCTGGCAGGCCGTGCTGGCAGACTGACCGTCGAGTCATTAAATAAGATTGAACGTCTCGATAATACCGTTGTGCCTTTGCTGGGGGCGCTGGTGCGCTATGCCGGCATGACGCTGACGCTGGTTGTGGCGCTTGGCAAATTTGGTGTTGAAACCACCTCGATCATCGCCCTGCTTGGTGCAGCTGGCTTGGCCATTGGTTTGGCGTTGCAAGGCACGTTATCAAATGTGGCGGCAGGCCTGATGCTGGTGTTTTTGCGTCCCTTTAAAATTGGCGATTGGATTGAGGCCGCTGGCATGTCCGGATCGGTGCGTGAAATCGGGCTATTTACAACGGTGATCGACACTTTTGACAATGTATTTATCAGCGTTCCGAATTCATCAATCTGGTCATCTAGCATTGTCAATCATTCGCGTTATGGCACCCGGCGGCTTGACCTTGATATTGGCATTGACCATGCCAGCGATCTAGACAAAGCCGAAGCCGCGATGATGTCGCTGGCATCTGATCCGCGGGTGCTAAAAGACCCAGCACCCCGATTTATTGTGGTTGGATTTGACGAGCGTGCCGTTACCATCAGGTTGCGGGTGCATGCCACCTATGCCGATTTTTTTGATCTTGGCTATGATCTAAATCGCCGGTTAAAACAGGCGCTGGATGATCACAAAATCATCATCCCCTATCCAAAACGCATTATTCATCATAATGACGCTGTTGAAGACCGTGGCGATATCCGCATCACATGACGGCACCATCTGATAGTCCAAAACCGGAAAATCCAGGCATCACCCGCGAAACGTTACAAAATTGGCGTGTGGCATCACTTGCGCGCGAACGCGATGGTGCCGAGGCAAGCATTGCCACCGAAGACCAGTTGCTTGAATCACGCCGTCTGGTGATTGCCGATAACACTGATGTTTCAGATTTCTGGGTGTTTGGCTATGGCAGTCTGATTTACAACCCGATCATTGATCATCGCCAACGCGCCCTTGCATCAATATATGGCTATCATCGACGATTCTGTTTATGGACCAAGATTGGCCGCGGTTCACCTGACTGCCCCGGTTTGGTGTTATCACTTGATCGGGGCGGGTCTTGCAAGGGCGTTGCCTTTCAATTGAACCCGCAAAACGCCATTGCCGAGCTGGATTTATTGTGGCGCCGTGAAATGATGACATTGGCCTATCAGCCACGGTTATTATCCGTGCATACCAATATTGGCCTGAAACGCGGTCTTGCCTTTGTTGCCAATCCTGCACGCCCAGCCTATGCGCCCCCCATGCCATTTGAGGCGACTGTAGAGGTTGTCGCGAATGCCGCTGGTTTTAATGGGCCGTGCCGGGATTATCTTTATGACACGGTGAAAGGCATGCAGGCTTGCGGCATTCGAGACCATCAATTGGAAAAACTCGCCGCCGCAGTGCAGCAGAGGCTTGCTTCACGCTGATATTTTGGGTAGAGACTGTTGGTGTTGGGCTATGCGGCTGTGGCGGAATGGTAGACGCGGCGGATTCAAAATCCGCTTCTGGTGACAGAGTGGGGGTTCAAGTCCCTTCAGCCGTACCACCCAACCTTTTTGTGATTGGCAGTAATGCCACGCCTGCCTCTGGTCACATTTTGGCGACCGCCATCGAAAACCGGTGATGTGATATGAAGTTGTGGCAAGTTATCAAACAACAATATGATTTTGTCATTCGTACAGCTGGCACGCCGCTGGCGACAAGATTGATGCTGTTATATTCAGCACTCGAATCGATTATAATTCCGATTCCGGTCGACCCACTTTTGGTGGCGGTGGTGCTGGCAAAGTCAAATGAATGGCGGCGAATTGCATTTGCCTGCACCGTTGCGTCGGTGATTGGCGGGGCCGGTGGCTGGGCGCTGGGGGCATATTTAGGTTTGCACATCCACGCGCTGATCGACAGCCTGCCGGTGGCACTGGCAGCACCTTCGGCCTTCGCCGCGGTTGAAGCTGGCTTTGCTGAGTTCGGTTTGGTGCTGGTATTTCTTGGCGCTTTTTCGCCGCTACCCTATAAAGTGATCGCGGTGAGTGCTGGCATTGGCGGCTTTGGCTTGTTGCCGTTTTTGGTGATGTCATTTATTGGCCGCGGGCTGCGATTTGGCGTTGTTGCCGCGATTGCACGTCATCATGGCGACGCGAAAAAACTGATTAGCCTTGTTTCACTGCTTGTGGCGTTATTTGCGGGGGCAATATGGCTGACAAAATAAAACCGTTTTTGCCGCCCATCACCGCTGGTCAGGGCATTTTGATATGCGGCGGCATATCAGCCAGCCTTTATGCTGGTGCGTTATGGTTTCAATATGTTGGCGGGTTGATGCCTTGCAGCCTATGTTTGTGGCAACGCTGGCCGCATATCATCATCGTTATGCTGGCGGCGGCGGTGCTATTTGTGCGGATGCCACGTCTTGTGCTGGCAGCCATCGCCGTAACCGCCGCGACCAGTGTTATTCTGGCGGCCTATCATGCTGGGGTTGAATGGCAATTTTGGTCAGGCCCGACAGGCTGTACCGCCAGTTTGACCAACAGCGGTGATCTGACCAGCCTGACAGATAGTCTTTTGGCAACACCTGTCGTTCGATGCGATGAGGTGGCATGGTCATTTCTGGGCTTATCAATGGCCGGTTGGAATGGCCTGTTCAGCCTTGACATATGTTTGATTGCACTTATCTGCTTATTACAGGGAAAGAAGGTAGCATCATGACATCACGTAACCCGACCACTTCACGCCGCGACATTGAGAGATTTTTGCGTGTTGACCATGCTGGTGAGCGGGCGGCGCAACAAATTTACAAAGGCCAGCTTGCGGTCTTGGCCAATCATGAAATGGCCGATGAAATCCGCCATATGATGGATCAGGAAGTTGAACATCTCGAAACATTTGACAGCCTGTTGAACGAACGAAAAGTGCGGCCATCATTGCTCGACCCATTATGGGGCGCGGCTGGGTTTACGCTTGGCGTTGTGACCGCCGCGATGGGGCCAAAAGCCGCCATGGCCTGTACCATCGCCGTCGAAGAAGTGATTGGCGAACATTATCAAAAACAAGCTGATATTTTGGGGGAAGATGAACGTGATCTACACGCCATTGTTGAACGGTTTCGTGATGAAGAACTAGAACATCGCGATATCGCCGTTGACCATGAGGGGCGCGAGGCACGACATTATGATTTGTTGCGTAGCGTAATTCAGCGCGGCTGTCGTACCGCGATCAAAATCGCAGAAAAAATCTAGGCAGGTTCGTCATCATCCTGCTGTAATTCAGTGTCCCAATACAGGTAATCACGCCAGGATTCATGCAGATAATTTGGCGGAAAGGCCCGCCCATTTTCCTGTAATTGCCAAACATTTGGCGCAACCGGCATGGCCAATGGATGCATCCCCGATTGGCCGGGCATTTTATTGGCTTTACGCAAATTACATGGCCCGCAAGCAGCCACCACATTTGTCCATGAGGTGCGCCCGCCGCGTGATTTTGGAATGACATGGTCAAAGGTCAACTCAGACGCAACAAAGCCATTGCCGCAATATTGGCAGGAAAACCGGTCACGTAAAAACACATTAAAGCGGGTAAATGCTGGGTTACGCGTTTGCGGTACATATTCTTTGAGCGCAATCACCGATGGCAAATTCATTTTCAGGCTGGGCGATGAAATTTGCTGGTCATATTCGGAAATGATTGTCACCCGATCCGACCAGACAGCTTTCACCGTGTCCTGCCATGACCATAGTGAAAGCGGAAAATAATTAAGCGGCCGAAAATCTGCGTTAAGAGCCAATGCCGGCGCAAATCCCCCTGCGTTCATCACACACTCCCTTGCCAGATCAAACGCGTCTGATGACAAAAGCAAAACACGCTCTGGCAACAAATACAACCCCAACAAATCAATATATTGTGGCGCGACAGTTTGTCGCCTCTATATGTCGTAGGCCTAAAAATGCCAGCGGCAGTCAGCGCCAGTCAGCGCCAATCAATCGGTGATATGTGACGCCAAAAATGCAATTGAGGCCGATAGACCATCCGGGTCGATTCCATGGCCAAGACCGGGCCTCTCGACACTATCAACAACAACACCAAGCGGTTGCAAAATCCGCACCGCCTCGCCCATTAAAGCGCATGGCACGACCTGATCAGCACTCCCATGCACCAATTGCACTGGCGGATAGGGGGTGTTTGGCGTCGCTGATAAATCTTCATGTCGTAATAACGCGCCGGAAAAACTGATGATCGCGGCCGGGGCTGGTTGCAATCGCAAGCCGCAATGCAGCGCCATCATGCCGCCTTGTGAAAACCCGGCCAGAACAAGTGCAGATTCGGTCAAACCAAAGGCTGACAATAGCCCATTAATGGCCGTCTTTATAACTGGCGTGGCATAATCTGGGCCATTGACCCGGTCTTCAATATCAAACCATTCGCGGCCAGCCGGGTTCATTTTGCAGGGATCTGGCCCGTTCGGTACAAAAAACGCCATACCCGGAAACCGGATCGAATAGGGCCGTGCCAAATCGGCAAGGTCATTGCCATCGGCCCCCCAGCCATGAAGCAACGTCATCACCTGTGTCGGGGCGCCGCCATGTGCTGGCGGGATATAGGGGCCGGTCAGGCCACCAAATTCACGAAGTTCCATCATTCCCTCTTTTTTGTACCTGCGCACCGCCAAAATTTTTGAACGCAGACCCCATCTTCACGCGGGCTGTCTGGTTATATTGACGAAAGTGTTGCAAAGCGATAGGTCTGAGGCAAGAAAAACAGCCGGATGTCCGTTGGTAATGGCACCGTTTCACACCAGATTTGCGCCCAGCCCCACCGGGCCTTTGCATCGTGGGCATATTTATGCCGCACAGGTTGCCCATCATTTTGCCAGATATAGTGGCGGCAAATTTACCCTGCGCATTGATGATATTGACCATACAAGATGCCGCGATCAATTTGTAAACGGCATTTATGATGATTTGCGCTGGCTTGGGCTGACATGGGACGGGTCGGTACCATTTCAAACCAAGCGGCTGGCGGCCTATCAGGCGGCGTTAAAAACATTGCAAAAGCTCGATCTTGTCTATCCTTGTTTTCTCAGCCGCAAAGAATTGGCAGATATTTTGACCGCGCCGCATGGCCATCCTGCCCCTGCCAGCATCCGCGATACAGATAAACTATTGCCACATAACGAACAGCAACGCCGCGCCGCTACTGGCACTGCGGCCGCTTGGCGCTTGCGGATGGATAAAGCACAACAAAGCGCCGCCACGCGGCTTAGCTGGCATGATTACCTCACCGGGTCCCATCGCATCACCCCAGAAATTTTTGGCGATGCTGTGATTGCCCGCGGCGATATTGGCGTATCCTATCATTTGGCGGTGGTTGTGGATGATGCGCTTGATCACATATCACTGGTCACCCGCGGTATCGATCTAGCGCCCTCTACGCATCTGCACAGATTGTTGCAGGCATTGCTGGGGTTGCCAGCACCTGACTATCTGCATCATGAACTGGTATGTGACGCGGCTGGCAAACGACTAGCCAAACGAGATGATGCTGAAAGCATCGCACAATTGCGCGATAAGGGTTTAGATCAAAATGATCTGCTTGCCACACTGCCAGCCTTGCCAGCCTTGCCACGGTCAGCCTTGTCATAATTTCCAATAAGGAAATATATCAATATCCATCAAGCGCGCATGAACTATTATTTTCTAAAATTTTATAATTTTTGTTTATATCCGGGGTTGACTTAGATTATTGCAAAGCTCATATAGAGTTTACACCAAACGTTTGTTTGTGTGTTTCCTCCCTAGACTCGGTCGTGAGCATGCTCACGACCTTTTTTTTGCCTTTCATAAAACACGAAATGAGAATTAATTATTTCTATATTGGAAATAATTAAACATGTTAGAATGGAAGATTGCTGCAATTTTTATCAAGACCGCGCCAAGTTATGACGTGCGCAATGAAATATGCCGTTGATAAAACCCCAGCCAACCCAAACCGCAAGCCAAAATGGCGATCAGCACGCAACCAGCCAAAATAAGTACATCCCAGCCAAACTGGCTGTGTAAACCGCCAGCGGTCAAAGATGCCATGGCGACCAATGACGTTGTCGCCAGATCAGCCACACCCTGAACGCGGCCACGTTCTTCGGCTGTTGCCACGCTGGCAACCAATGTACTGCCGCCGATATAAAGGAAATTCCACCCTAGGCCGAGCAGAAACAAAGCCACAAAATAATGCGAGAATTGATCGCCAGCCAAAGCGGTGATCATCGCCACGATATAGGCCAGCAGGCCAGCCAACAGAATTTTGATGATGCCGAATCGTTGGATCAAATTTCCAGTAAAAAATGACGGCGCAAACATCGCCACCACATGCCATTGGATGATCGTTGCATTGGCCGATGTGCCAAGCTGTGCCACATTTACCACCTGCAATGGCGTTGCTGTCATCAAATAGCTCATCAAGGCATATCCGATAGCCGCGCAGATCATACCCACAACAAATACCGGGTTGCGGATAAATATACCGATGGGCCGCCCGCCTGTTCGGGTAAGGGTGGGTTTTGGAATTTTCACCCCGGCTAATGCCAGCAGCGAAATGAGCTGCACCGCAGATACCGAGAAATAACAGCCGGCATAGAGGTAATCCGGCACCCACTCAACCATATTGCGGGCGATTTCCGGACCAAATAACGCCGCCATCAGCCCACCCGCCAAAACATAGGATATCGCCTTTGGCCGTTCTTCCTCGGTGGCACAATCGGTTGCCGCATAGCGATAGAAACTGGCACATCCATGCGCGATGCCAAGTGCCATTGACGCAGCACAAAATAGGACAAAATGATCGATCATAATCGCAACGCCTTGAAAAAAGGCGGCAAAAGCGGCAATCAATACCCCGCCAATAAAGACTGGGCGTCTCCCAAACCGGACCATCAATAAAGACGCGGGCAGCGTTGTTAGCATTGACGCCACAAATTGCAGCGACAATCCCAGCGTGGCCAGCCACGCCACTGGGGCCAGCAAACTGCCAACAAGCGCCGTATTGATGATATTGACATTCATCGTGGTCATCGACAGCGCTTGTGCGATGGCAAGCCGCGCCACATTGCCGGTATTAGAGGTCTGTTGCATATGTTTATCTGGTCCTGAATACGGCGCGGCGCAAGGGCAAAATACCCACCTCTTTCGCGCCGATTTTATGATCTTGACGCGACTATAAGGCTTTCAGCCGCGATCCGCCAAATCATTTTGTCAGCCCAACAACAAGGCCGCATGAAAGGCCAAATTCACTTGATTTTGCGACCAAATAATTCAAGCCGATGGTCAACAAGCTCATACCCCATCCCGCGGGCAATTTGTTCTTTCAATGCTTCAAGTTCGGCATGGTAAAATTCGATGACTTCGCCCGTTTCAACATCAACCAAATGTTCATGATGCTCGCCTGATTCTTCATAGCGGGCGCGCCCATCACCAAATTCAAGACGGTCAATGACACCGGCTTCTTCGAGCAATTTGACGGTACGATACACCGTCGCAATTGAAATTGTGGTATCTTCCTCAACAGCGCGGCGATACAGCTGATCAACATCCGGGTGATCTTCTGAATTTTCGATAACGCTAACGATAATCTGGCGCTGATTTGTCATGCGAATGCCATTATTTAGGCATTTTTTCAGTAACCCATTGGTCATAACTCTATCGGTCCGTCTGGTGGGGGCTTGATCACGGCGATAACTATAGGCGTTATAGTGTCGGCAATCTACCCCTGACTGATCCTGCCAGCGGCGCGGCTATCTGCTGATTTTTATTGACCTGCGGATCGATTGCGGCAAAAGCTTGCAGCATGTCGCTCACACCTACAAACAGTGCAGACGCTCGCATCACCACCGGCATATTGCAACTTTGCTTTGCCATGCTATTGGTGCCGGTGCTTGATGTGTTTGCCAAATTACTGGGGCGCACGCTTGACCCGGTTCAGGTCACTTTCATGCGGTTTGTTATGCAAATTCTTTTGCTGACGCCTTTTGTTCTATGGGGCCGTTTGTGGGCCATCCCAAAAGGCACATTTGGCATGCAGTTTGCGCGCGGCGTTCTTTTGGCGATTGCCACCGCCTGTTTTTTTGCCGCCCTAAAGCATTTGCCATTGGCCGAGGCTATCACAATCTATTTTGTGCAACCTTTATTGCTGACAGCCCTATCGGCATTATTTCTGGGCGAAGCGATCCGGTTACGCCGGATCATGGCCATTGCCATAGGGCTAATCGGGGTCATGGTCATTTTGCAACCAAGCCTGATTATGTTTGGCTGGCCAGCCTTATTGCCGCTGATCACCGCCCTCGCCATGGCATGCTATGTGGCACTGACCCGCCGCTTGGCCGGTCAAGTCCACCCCTATCAAATGCAAATGATGGTTGGCTTTTCTGCTACCGTCACATTGGGTTTTGCCTTGCTTGTTGGGCCAATATTTGAAATCCCGTGGACAAGTTTTGCCTGGCCAACCAGCCAGCAACTGATATGGGTCGCCTATATGGGACTTGCCGCCACAATTGGTCACATATTTATTGTCTGGGCGGCTGGCAACGCCCCGGCCAGTGTATTGGCCCCATTCCAATATTTGGAAATTGTCACCGCCACAATACTTGGATATCTGGTGTTCAATGACGTACCGGCCACATCGACCATAGTGGGAAGCTCAATCATCATTGGAAGCGGCGTTTATCTGTTCCACCGTGAACGCCTTGCTGCACGTGCAAAACCGCCGGTACCGCGCTAGGAGTCAGACGGTGCCTGTGCTGATTTTTCGCGGGCAAACCGAAGGGCTGAAATCGGCAAGCTGATCACATAGACCGTTGCAACAACCAGATAGGTTACCCATGGTTCTGTCACAATGGCCGCCCCGACCAAACCGACAAGTGCCAGAACTGGCAACACGGTATCAACAGGCAGTTTCAATTTTTTGCCCGCAAATGTTGGCAAGGTACTGACCGCACCGGCACCAATCAACACCAGCCAGACCGATACATAGCTGGCTTGCCGTACAATCTCTAGACCGAATTGCAAATCAACAACAATCGGCATCAACACCAAAAACCCGGCCGCTGGCGCGGGGATGCCGGTAAAATAATTCGCCGCATAATCAGGCGGGTTTGGTAATTCTGAATCAAAACGTGCCAGCCGCAAGGCTATAGATACGGCATAGAACAATGTGGCCGCCCACGCAATATTGCCTGAATCCTGAAGCGCCCAAACAAACAGGCACAAGGCTGGTACCACACCAAACACCACTAGATCAGACAGGCTGTCAAGCGCCGCACCAAAGGCACTTTGTGTTTTAAATCGACGTGCTGTGCGCCCATCCAACGCATCAAAAACAGCCGCAACAGCGATCAACACAATCACCCCAGCCCAGCGCCCGTCTAGGGCAAATCTGAGCGCCGTCAGCCCAGATACAAAGCCAGCGATGGTCAGCATATTTGGCAGTAGCCAGAAAATAGATACTGATCTAAACCGTCGTTTGTGGGGTGAACGATTGGTCATTAGCGATAAATGCTCTGGGTAATTTCAGGCACAGTTGCCGACAAATCGGCCAATATGGTTTCACCGGCAATCATTGTCTGACCCGGCAACACTTGCACCGTAGTTGTCGCTGGCAACCAAACATCAACGCGGCTGCCAAAGCGAATGATACCATATTGCTGACCAACATTGAGCTGGTCGCCAACTGCCGCCTCTAGAATAATGCGGCGGGCCACCAAGCCGGCAATCTGTACCACGCCAATTTTCTGGCCATCCGCCATTTCAAGAACCATGTTCTGGCGTTCATTTTGTTCTGATGCTTTATCAAGGCTGGCATTCAGAAACGCCCCCGCATGATAGGGTGTTGCCACAACCTTTCCGGCGACTGGTGCGCGGTTAACATGCACATCGAACACATTCATAAAAATCGAAATCCGGCGCCATTCCCCATCAGGCAACGGCAAATCTTCCGGCACATCGGTCACGCCGGTTGACAATACTCGGCCATCCGCTGGCGACACCACAAGATTTTCGCCAATGGGCGTTGTGCGTTTTGGATTACGGAAAAAATAAACGCACCACAGGCTGAGAAAGCTGCCCGGCAACATAAACGGAAACCAAAAATAGCTGATTACAAATGTGACAAGCCAGAACAGAAAGATGAACGGCCATCCAGCCGGGTGAATTGGCACCAGAACTTCTTCCTTAACGCTTTTAAATATATTCATCGATTTCACTTTACCTGTGATACGCGGCAACAGCCGCAATGTGGCGTACATGGCCCATTGGCCCCACCATACCCATTTGCCACCACAGCGTCACCATAAAACACCCCCATCATCGACGCAAATAATGATGCGAGCTTATCTGCCTATACGATTTTGCTGGGCCTGTCGGAACGCCGCACGTGCCGCATCATGCGGAATCAACCCCCGTTCCAAAAGGTCATTCAATTTCCCATGAAGCATCGCGCTATCGAGCATACGATCCATACCAAGGCGCGGGACGTGTACTGCAATTTTGAATTCAGCACTGTCAATGTCCAGATGGTTCACCATGTTACGCTGGTCTGGTAATTTCTGGTCTGGCAATTTCTGGTCTGGCAATTGCTGGACCAAAGGCAGGTTTGTCTTTTTTGCCAGTGATGTATTTTCGGGCGCGGCGGCGGCGCGGGATTCTTGCGCTGATACCTGCGATAAATCTTCTGCTGCTGGCCGATCGTCTTCAGCTTCGCCAACAACCGGCGTGTCTGCCAAAAAATCTGGTTTATGAGCTGGCAGATCAACAACATCATTCAGTTGATAGATCTCGTCTGCGACTGGCGCTGACCGCGCTGGAATGGCCACCGGCGCGGCAATGACTTGCGGGCGAATGGCATACAGCCCATAGCCATTTTTTTTTTGTTTTTGCGTTGGCAATTTTTTGAGTCGGCCAGCTGACCATGCCAAAAATTCATCAACAAGCTGTGTTTTCAACTGATGCGCTTCGGTCTCCCACAACCGATTGTCACGCGGGGTCATATCGACAAAGGCAAATTTGCCATGCGCCCAGCTAGCGGCATAAGCGTCTTCTCGCTTGCCATTTACTTTACGATTTTTGAGACGAATTTTTAGACGGCCACTCACCGTCTGCGCCACATGCACCATTTCATTGGCGGCCAGTTCCAACCCGTCTTTGACACCAGCGGCAACCGATACCGTCATCACAAAATGGCGCGGCGGCTTCCAGCCAAAAAACCCGCTTGACCCTACCAGCCATTTGATCGCGATTGGCGTACGACCGGGTCTGTCGGTAACATCTATATTCAGCGTCAGCTTTTTTTGCTGGGCGGTTGGCAGAAGACGATCAAGAAAAAAGCGGGCCGCCGTTACAATCAGCTCTACCTCACCATCTGTCACGCTTGAGCCGGTCACTTTGATCATCGTTACCTCATGCCTCAATGCCCAAATTATCTGCCGATGCTGTGGAAAAATACCACACTAAACTATAGTTTTCACTACATTAGTCATTTAACTGAAATTCAGCAGATCAGCGACTTGACGGACAGCCCCGCACAACGCACTGTTGTGCTGTTTTGCGCATAGACCTGCTGTCAATAATCAAAACAAAACTGAAATTAATCGAACGAAATGAATGGATACACATGATGGATAACGATCTTTTTGAAAAAGGCGTGGCAAAACGCAAAGCCACGCTGGGCGCCGAATATGTCGAAGCGTCATTGAATAATGCCGATGATTTTTCAAGGCCATTTCAAGAAGCCATGACCGCTTGGTGCTGGGGCTTTGGTTGGGGTGACGAAACCATCGATGCGAAAACCAGATCGATGATGAATCTGGCTATGATCGGCGCACTCGGCAAAATGTCCGAATGGGAATTGCATTTTCGTGGCGCGATCGGCAATGGCGTAACAAGAGAAGAACTGCGCGCCATCATCCATGTGATCGGCATTTATTGCGGCGTGCCGCAAGCTGTCGAATGCATGCGTGTCGCCCGCAAGGTTCTTGACGAACAAAAATAAACAGCCACCACAGCCAGCAGCGCATGGCAATGGCCGTTGCGCTGCGTCTCGCGTTGCTAGGGATGACCAAAACTGCCCAACCAAAAAGGCTAAAAACGCACCAAATTGATAATTTAGGAAGATAAAACCTAGACAAGTGACATGTTTTAGGCGATTTTATCGAACAGTTATTCGATGTATGATGACGGTTTGTGTGTCATCCGCATTGAGGTGCTAAAGTTTAACGGCGCTATGCCGTTTAGGTGTTTAGAGTTTTGGGGGGCACAATCAATGCGCCAACTATTGGAATCACTTGTTCTGGGGGCCGTGGCTGTCAGCGCATCAACCGCGCTTGCTGGCGGCTTGCCTGAAAGCACAAGTGGCACGAGCGGTACAAGCGCGTCTGCGTCAGCGTCAGCAACGACATCGGCAAATACTGCCAGCGCTGCCAGCACCGCCGCAAATACATCCACATCAACTACAGCGCAATCAACCTCATCATCACAAAATAGCGGTTCAGGTTTTATCGCGATAGAGGATGACCCACTGATTGTCGACGCATCCGCCATCATGGATGCTGACGGCATGGGCAGTGTGCAGGTACAATGGCAGATTTCTTCCGATGGCAAAGCTTGGATGAATTTGACCGGTGCCGTCCAGCAATCTTTTACCCCGCGCGAGATAAATGTTGGCCAGCAATTGCGTGTGCAAATCTCATATGTAGACGGGCAAGGCAATCTCGAAACCTTGGTTAGCCCGGCGTCAACGCCTGTGCAAAACGTAAATGACAAGCCAACTGGCGCACCGCGCCTGACTGGTGAAGCGCGGGAAGAAGGTGCGCTTGTTGTTGATACCAGCCTGATTGCGGATGAAGATGGTGTCGGCACCTATTCGGTAATCTGGCAACGTTCCAGCACAAAAACAGACTGGCAAGCCTATCCAAATGCGGTCGGTGAAGTTCTGCAACTGACACAAAGTCACGTTGGTTATTCTTACCGGGCTGTTGTGTCTTATACCGACAGGCACGGCACCAAGGAAATGCTGCTGACCAGCCCGTCTGAAACCGTGTCTAACGTAGATGACCCGGTTGAAGGCGAAGTCTTGTTGGCTGGCGAGGCCGCAGAGGGCAGCACATTGATCGCCAACACTGCCCGGGTATCTGACGAAGATGGCATTGCCAGCCTGACCATTGGCTGGGAATCATCAGAAGATGGACGCAACTGGCGGGCCATCGAAACTTCTGGTGTCAGCCGTTTTGACCTGACCCAGAGCATGGTTGGCAAGCAGGTACGCGCACGGGTCAGTGTGGTAGACAGCTTTGGCGTTGAAACTATTATTTTCAGTCAGGCCACAAATACCGTGAAAAACGTCAATAACGCGCCAGCAGGAACAATTTTTGTTCGCCGGGTTGGCAATTAGTCACGGTAACTAGCCAATTAATGTGATTTTAAAAGCCCCCGCTAGCGGGGCTTTTTTATGAGCGGCTTTTTTAATGGTGGGATTTTTTCGGGACGGCGCGTTTGGTGCGGCGTCCGAGATTCAAAAAATTTTTATCATTTTTACTTTATTTTTGACTGTCGCAATTTTTTTCTTTCCCTGAACGCCAAATCGATACACACTATATATCGTATGGATAGGACAAGTTTACATCAACTTATTGATATCCAGCGTTGCCAAACGCCTGAACTTGATGTCGTCTCCTTCCATTTCTCTCACAATCGCTTCGTTAATGGAGTATCGCCATGCGCATGACAGACCGCGATGCAGGTCAACCCTGCCGAGTCATCCCTTTTGAACGGCCTGCAAGACGAGAAGACCAATTAACAACCAGCAGTATTGCCGCGGTAATTGCGGTCACCATTTTGCATTATGAAGGTGAGTCACCCGAAACCCGGCTTCTTGAAATTATCGAATCGTCTGGCGAGGTGGAAGTGTTGGATGTGATAGATTCGCTGGACCAGTTTGACGAGATTGGCAACGACCCGCCAATGGCCGACCATGCGGTGAACGATAACAGCCAAATGGTGCTTGTGTAGACCAAAACAGGTCGCACAAAAAAAATAGGCGTTGCGCTTTAAAACAACGCAAGCGCCCTTTATGTCAATCTGGCCGAGACATCATCTAAGGCAAAAGTGCCATGAACAATGTCGCGGCCTGATATGTTTGTTGCTGATCAGCGCGACCAGAAATTATTTCACAGATGTTACCGCGCGCCATGCCAACGGCATCAATCCAGCGGCGACAACCAGCTTCAGCGCATCACCATATAAAAACGGCAACACACCCGCCGCGATGGCTTGGCCAAACCCGATAAAGTTTGCCAACCACAAAGCGCCACACAGATAAATCACACCATTGCCAATGACCATCGCCGCAATGGTTGAAACCGCGGTGCGGCCCATGCCGCGTTCGGCAAGATATCCCATGGCCACGCCCGCCAGCAAAAATCCAAACAGATAACCGCCAGTTGGCCCCATCAATACGGCCGCCCCAGCGCCCGCACCGGCAAATACAGGCAAGCCAAGCGCGCCCTCAAACAGATAGGCCGCCATTGTGATCCCACCAAGGCGCGGCCCGTATGTCATACCGATCAGCAAAACAACAAGTGTTTGTCCGGTGACTGGTACCGGATAAAGCGGAATTTTGAACTGTGCAGATACAGCCAGAAGCAGACTGCCAAAAACCACCAACGCAGCTTTGGTTACAGCGCTTGTCGCCGCCGATGGCGTCATCAGGCTATCTTGCATGGCTTCGGCAAGTGTCGGCATACGCACGGCACGCGCCGCAGATAATTTTTGGTTCTTTATCATTATTTTACTCCGGATGGACAACCAACGAGAGTCGAGTATACAAAAGCCCCCCGGCGATGGCAACAAATGCTCGTCAGGATAAATTGGCCAAATGAAGTGCCGCCTGCAACAGGGGGTGCAGGCAATCGGCTGGCAGAATGACCATATAGCCATCGCCCGGCCCGGCCTTAATCTTTACCTTTGTCGCGGTCACCCGATTGGAAGTGCCAGCCTGTTTGCCAATTTCCATTGTGAGGCCATCAACAGGCCAAGCCAGCCCCTGTGATTGGATAAAATTTTGCCGGCCTAATGGCCATAGAGAGACCCGCGTATCAATGGGCAGATGAAACTGACAATCGCCGCGCACCCGCACCATCACATCATCTTGCCCCACCAGAATGACTGGCCGACTGTCGGCAAGGCTGGCCAAGCTATGCAGCACCGCCAGCATATGGTCATGACGCGCCCCTAAAAATCCAAATCCAACAATTAGCGGTGCATGGATCAGATTTAGGCATTTTTCAAAATCAGTATCATCTTGCCCAGCTTGATGAATAAGCGCTATCGCTGGGTCAAGCTGATCGATCGCGCCAATTGAATCCATATCACCAATTACCGCGCGCGGATGAAGATGATTCGCCAGTGCCGTATGGACGCCGCCATCCGCCGCAAATACCGGCCACTCTGGCGCGCAAAGCTCAATACCAGCCAAATCTGTTGGTGCCGCGCCAATTAAAATAGCTGGTGTCGATAAAACAAAGGGCGGAGGCGCGGCAGATGGCATCAAACTCTATCCAATTCTATCAAGACAGCAAACAGCTAGGTAAGCCCCTATGATGACACCAACCAGAAACCACTGACAAGGCCTCTTGAACTTGCCAAGCGGCACGCTATATAGAGCTTCATCAGCTTGTGTTTATTAGGGCTTGTGACTAAAGTTAGCCAGTGCTAAATTTGTAATATGAAACACCAAAGCGCAACAACATTGGGCCGCCCCCCATTGCCGGAAAAATCCAGACATGCCTTGCATGGGCTTGCGCTTTTATTGCCAGCTTTGATTGCTGGGCTGGCGATGGCGACGACAAATTCTGAACTTGGCGATATCATTTTTGCTTCGGTTGCTGATGCGTATATTCAGGTCAGCACCTTTGTGGCTGGCACATTTCTGATTTTCTATGGCATTGAAAAATTTTTGAAAATTGATGCCACCGCGGCGCTTCGGCGCGATACCATTTGGCAAGTGCCGGTTGCGGCGGCACTTGGGGCGTTGCCGGGATGTGGCGGAGCGATCATTGTGGTGACCCAATATGTGACTGGGCGGCTGAGTTTTGGCAGCGTTGTCGCGGTGTTAACGGCAACGATGGGTGATGCCGCCTTTTTGCTGATTGCACAAGAACCGCTGACCGGCCTTGCAATCATTGTTATGGGATTTGTCGTTGGCACGCTCACCGGCTGGATCATCAACGCCATACATGGGGGCGATTTTCTGCGCGGGGCGGTAAAGACGGGCGATGCCCCAACTGATCGCAATGAAGATGCCAGCACGCCATGGATTGATCGGTTATGGATGATGATCATGATGCCGGGGATTGTGCTGGCGGTTTTGGTGGCGTTTCAAGTCGATGTGGATGCGCTGTTCGCCAGCCCGCTTTTTGACCGGCCTGCCACCTTTATTGGTGTGGTTGGCGGGGTGCTGGCGCTGACCATGCGGCTGGCACCAAAATTTGGCGTCACCGGCGACAAAGCTTTTTCAGATAGCGGTACGATCATCCGCCGGACCATTGCCGATACCAATTTTGTCACCACCTGGGTGATTGGCGCCTATCTTGTGTTTGAATTATCCGTCTATATTTTTGGACTGGATCTAAAACATCTGTTTACTGGTGTCGCGCTGTACACGCCGCTTATCGCTATTTTGATAGGATTTCTGCCCGGATGCGGCCCACAGGTTTTGGTGACCACAATGTATTTGTCAGGGATCATCCCCCTATCAGCGCAAATCGGCAACGCGATTAGCAATGACGGGGACGCGTTGTTCCCGGCCATTGCCATTGCCCCGCGTGTTGCCATTGTGGCGACACTCTATTCAGCGGTGCCAGCCGTGTTGATTTCATATGGCTGGTTATTTCTGGTTGAATGGCCGTAAGCCAGATTTACTGTTCGCGAAACGCTGATTTCCATGATTTTTCAATAGGCGTGATGATGTAATTCATCACCGTTCGCTTATCGCCCAGAATATCGACAGTCAACGGCATGCCGGGGGTAATCTCTGGTTGGATACCAGATTTTGTCAGCCGCACTTCAGGAATTTCAATGATGGTTTCGTAATAGGGCATTTGGTTTTCCGGCTGGGTGGTGTTGGTGGCAACACGCTGGACAATCCCCATCAATACCCCATCGCGTTCGGCTGGTTCAAGAAACTTCAGCGGTTCTGGCCGGTGCTGCATATAGACCGCAAATATATGCGCCGCATCATCGGCGCCAAGGTCGTAATCCAGCTTGATTTGTTCCACCAGCTGGTCGCGATTTGCGCGGGTGCGGTTGATGTCTATATCGGCGTCAAGCACCAGCAATTTGGCCTCGCGCAATTCGGCAAGCCGCCCCGCCCCGGCGCGCACCCGTGCCTCAATTGACGCGGTTTCACGCACGATCAGATCAGCGGCCTTTTGTTGTTCGGCCAGCATTTGATCGGTACGGGCAAGCCGCATCGCCAGCCGCAAAAGCTGAAAACTGCGTTCGGCAAGCGTTGTTTGTGCCTCTATCTGTGCCACCTGATAGAGCAGATTCTGGGTCTCTATCGCGGCGCTATTCTGCCCCCAATCAACCAGCCGATAGCGCACCGACAGCGTGCCATCATAAATATTATCACGCGAGCGATGCGCGTAATCGCGCTTATGCGCCCCCGATACCTGATCATCAGAAAGCGCCCCAGTTGGGTTTAAAAAATCTTCTTCTTCTGGGTCACGCCCACTTTCTGAGGGCCTACGATTATCGGGGCGGCCGCCTTCGCCTTTGACCCGTTCGACAATCTGTCGGCCGCCGCTGATTTCAAGACCAAGCTGTGGCCGGGATTCGGCCTTGCTCAGGCCAAGCCGGTGGACCGACTGACAGACCCGGGCATTGGCCTCGGCCACTTCTGGATGCTGCAGCAATGCCCGGGTGACCTCTGGGGCCAACGCCAATAAACCGGTATCGGCACCAGCTGGCCCATGCGGGGCCACGCCAGATACCAGACAGATCGCGGCCAAACCCAACATTGGTTTGCCAGTCAGATAGGATCAAAAATAACAAGGTAGAGGGGAATTTTCTGTCCGCGCAACTGGGCGGAACGCCGGTAATAAAACACACATATTTTTTCCTTACTTCAACGCTGTTTACGGCTGAGAACTGAGGCAAGGATAGGCAGGCGATTCCTAATTTTTCGTAAATGTTTTCGGCTTAAATTCGATTTTTACGGTTTTTTAGGGCAGTTTTTTCTTCGATTAATTAATAATTTACTAATTTCTAATTAAATTAAGACAAAAGTAATAAAGACAGCGGCCGGGCGCATATTTTTGGCTGGTCCAGATCTATACTGTATCACCCCATTTGGACAAGGTGAGAGGTACAAACTGGCCAATTTGCGTCCATTTGCCGATTCGCCATGGCGGGTATAACAGGCGGCGAAAGGCTTGCCGAAACCACCGACACTGCGTAGGCTGGCGGGTCTTCATTTTCATCATGCAGCTTGGGTGGCTGATGTTTCATATCATTCTGTTCGCACCGCAAATCCCGCCAAATACCGGTAACATTATCAGGCTGTCGGCAAATACCGGAGCCCAGCTTCATCTGATCGAACCGCTTGGCTTTCGCCTTGATGAAAAATCATGCCGCCGTGCTGGGCTGGATTATCATGCGTTGGCCGATCTGCATCTGCATAAAAATCTCGATGATTGTGTCAAAATTCTCGGTTCGGCGCGGCTCTTTGCCATCACCAGCCATGGCACAACGTCATTATTTGACCAGAAATTTACCGCCGGTGATGCGTTTTTGTTTGGATCGGAAACAGCCGGATTGCCCGAAACCATTCATGCCCGTTTTACCGCCGAACAGAAATTGCGCCTGCCGATGATTGCTGGCAACCGGTCGCTGAATCTAGCAAATGCGGCATCTATTGTTGTATATGAAGCGTGGCGGCAGACCGGATTTGCCACAGCCTGAAAGGACATAAATTTTGCTTGATAATGACAAGATGACAGCATTGGCACTGGCCCCGCCAGCCGCTGGTGCCATGCAAAAGCTGGCAGATGACCTTTATTGGATTCGCTTTACCCTGCCATTTCGACTGAACCATATTAACCTCTTTGCCTTTGATACCGACGATGGCTGGCTATTGCTGGATTGCGGCATTAACGCCGCGGCAACCGCCGACCAATGGCAAGCATTGCTGGATGGGCCGTTGGCTGGCCGCCCTATATGCGGGATTATCGTGTCGCATTATCATGCCGATCATGTTGGCTATGCTGGGGCGCTTGCCGCCCGCACCGGCGCACCTGTCTATATGGGGGCGGTGGAACATAAACAGGCACAAT
Organism: Pseudomonadota bacterium; assembly: GCA_027620495.1. Lineage (GTDB taxonomy): Bacteria > Pseudomonadota > Alphaproteobacteria > Puniceispirillales > Puniceispirillaceae > UBA3439. Next base: position 200,634 of record JAQCEA010000001.1, read on the forward strand.
GGGGTTTGGGGCAAACCGATGGCGAATATGCGGCCATGATGGGGGCGGCTTATCAGCGGTTTGGTCTTGCCGACACCCATATCGCCGCCGCCCAAAACGCTGGCAATTATTACCGGTTTCTTGTCGGCGATTTGCCCAATGTCACAATTGTTACCGAAAAAGATCAATTTATCACCAAAGCAGGGTGCTGGCAGATCAGGTTTGATGCTGGCCATTCGCCCGGTCATATGAGCCTGACCGACAGCGCCCGCAAACTGCATATTTGTGTTGATTTTCTATTGCCGCGAATCTCGCCGAATATTTCGGCCAGATTGCGCGATTTGGATGATGATATGCTGGCAGATTATCTTCACTATCTTGACAGCATGATGGATTGCCCGGCGGATTGGCTGATCATTCCCGGGCATGACTGGCCATATTTTGGTGGCGGCGTCAGGGCCGCGCAACTCGCCGCCCATCATGCCGCGCGTCTTGAACAGCTATGCACGATGATTGGCGACAAACCGGCCAGCACAAATGACGCCATGCTGGCGCTGTTCCCGTTTGAGATGACCGGGCATGAGGTGTTTTTCGCCAGTTGCGAAGCCCGGGCGCATTTAAACCATCTTGTCACAACCGGGCATCTGCAACATGCCGATAGAAAAAATGGGGTCGATCTATTTGCAAAATGCTGACAGCGGCGCTGATTGACTTGGCCAGCGGATCGGGGCAGAAAGACAACAGCATGACAAAAGCAAAAAGGTAGCGATCATGAGCGGCGACTATAAATTCGACACATTAAGCCTGCATGCCGGACATGTACCGGATGAACGGCATGGGTCACGCGCGGTGCCGATCCATCAAACCACATCCTATGTGTTCAAAGATACCGAACATGCCGCCGCACTGTATAATATGGAACAAGGCGGGCATCTCTACACACGCATTTCAAACCCGACCGTTGCCGTGCTGGAACAGCGTATTGCCGCGCTTGAAGGCGGCGTGGCAGCCACCGCCACCGCATCTGGCATGGCCGCACTTGCCGTTGCCATTATGACCATCTGTTCACAAGGCGATCATATTGTCGCGTCATCCCGCATGTATGGGGCGAATATTAATCTTCTGGAAAATACATTGCCGCGATTTGGCATCACCACTAGCTTTGTCGATCCAACAAATGTTGCCGCCATCGAAGCCGCCATCCAGCCAAATACAAAAATCGTCTTTGGCGAGGTGATTGGCAACCCCGGGCTTGATATTATGGATGTCCAGGCTGTGGCAAAAGTAACCGCCAAAGCTGGCGTGCCTTTGATGCTTGATTGCACATTTAACACCCCATGGCTGTTAAAGCCATTTACGCTTGGGGCGAATATTATCATTCATTCATTGACCAAATGGATTGGCGGACACGGCATCGCCATTGCCGGTGCGGTTGTTGATGGGGGTAATTTCGACTGGGGCCAGAATGATAAATTCCCGACAATTGCTGGCCCACATTACGCCATGGATGGCATCAATTTCTATGAAGAATTTGGCCCAGCCGCCTTTACCGCAAAATTTCGGGCAGAGGGGATGTATAATTTTGGGCCTAGCCTGTCGCCAACCAATGCCTTTCATATTTTACAGGGCATGGAAACCCTGCCGCTGCGGATGCAACGGCATATGGACAACACTGAAAAGATGCTGGCATTTTTATCAGAAAGTGATGCTGTGGCATGGGTGCGCCATCCGTTGCGTGATGATCACCCCGGCCATAAAATTGCCAAACGCATGATGCCGCGCGGGGCCGGTTCGATTATTGTTTTCGGATTAAAAGGCGGGCGTGAAGCTGGTCGTGCCTTTATTGAATCGGTTGAACTGGCATCGCATCTTGCCAATGTTGGTGATGCCAAAACGCTGGTGATTCATCCGGCCAGCACAACACATTCACATATTTCGGCAGAGGCCATGATCGAAGGCGGATTGTCCGACGACATGATCAGATTGTCAGTGGGGCTGGAAGATTTTGATGATCTGCGCGCTGATTTTGAAACCGGCTTTCGGGCGGCAGCAAAAATCGCCAAAGGCTGAAAAAACCAATACAAGCCGACGAGAGACGATAAAAGGGCAATCACATGAAACACCAGCTTAACGGCATTGATATCCATATCGCAACCGGCGGGCGCAATTTTGACGCCGCTGGCGAGGTGATCATCATGCTTCATGGCAGTGGGCAAAACCATCTGACATGGGTTTTACAAAGCCGCTATTTTGCCTATCGCGGCTATGGAATTTTCGCCCCGGATTTTCCCGGCCATGGATTGTCGGGGGGCAGCCCGCTGGAATCGATTGAAGATATGGCGGCATGGGTCATCGCATTAATGGATAGTCTTGATGTCAAAACCGCCATATTGGTTGGGCATTCACAAGGGTGTCTGGTGGCGATAGAGGCCGCCGCCGCCTATCCAGACAGGATCAAACGTGTCGCCTTGATCGCCGGGGCGATGGCTATCCCTGTCAATCAACAGCTTTTGGATATGTCGGAAAAAGCCCTCGCCAAAGCCATCAATGTCATGACAAGTTGGGGCCATGGGCCGATGGCGCATATGCATGATAATACCCAGCCCGGCCATTCTTTTATTGGCTATGGCCAGCGGCTTATGGCGCTGAATGACAATGACGCATTACGGGCTGATTTGAACGCTTGCAATCGCTATAAAAATGGACCTGAAGCGGCAAAATCCCTGACCCAGCCGGCGTTATGCATCTTGGCTGAAAATGACCGGATGACACCGGTGAAATTTGGCCGTGAGATGGCAACAACACTGAACCATGCCGAAATGACAATTATTGCGGGGGCGGGCCATATGTTGCCTGCTGAATACCCGGCCGAAGTTAACGCGGCCTTGCGTTCCTTTTTTCAACAATCCTGATCACAGAGCTGTTTTATGACACACGCCCCTTTTAAATCAATCGCGGTCATTGGTGCTGGCACAATGGGAAGCGGCATCGCCGCCCAAATTGCCAATGCCGGACATCACGTTTTATTGCTTGACCTTGGTGCAAAAGACGGCACAAGCAAAGCCCCAGCGGCGGCGGCTTTGGACCGGCTATTGGCCTCTGACCCCCCGCAATTGATGCATAAAAGCTATGTCGAGCGCATCACCCCGGGCATTATTGATGAAGATTTTGACAAGCTTGCCAGTTGCGATTGGATCATTGAGGCGGTGGTTGAACGTCTCGACATAAAAAAAGCGCTATATCAGCGCTTGCATGACACCATCAACAGCGATTGCATTGTCAGTTCAAACACCTCAACCATACCAATCCGCTTGCTTGTCGAAGATATGCCGACCGGGTTTCGGCAAAAATTTGCGATCACCCATTATTTCAATCCGGTGCGCTATATGCGTCTTTTGGAATTGGTGCGCGGCACCGATACGCGTGATGACGTCATTGACCGACTTGCCGATTTTAACGATCGCGTTCTTGGCAAGGGCGTGGTGCGCTGTGCGGATACGCCCGGGTTTTTAGGCAACCGGGTGGGCGTCTTTGCGCTTCAGGTTGGCATTGATGAAGCCATTCGGTGCGGCCTGTCAATTGAAGATGCCGATGCGCTGATGGGGCGGCCAATGGGCATTCCAAAAACTGGTGTATTTGGCCTTTATGATCTGATCGGCATTGATTTGATGGCTGATGTTGTGACCTCGCTAGGCACAATTTTGCCGGATGGTGACGCGTTCCATGCGGTTGGCGGTGACAACCCGATGATTGCCGAGATGATTGCCACTGGCTTTACTGGCGATAAAGGCAAAGGCGGATTTTATATGACCGATGCCAACGGGTTACGGATGGCCCGCCAGCTTGCCGGGCATACAGGCAATGGCCTGCCCGCTTATGGCGTTGCCAGCAAAGCCTTGCCAAAATCGGCCATTGCCGCGGCCGAAGCCACCGCCCGTCAAGATGAACCGTTGTTGCCAATTATAGATGGCCGCGACCCGCAGGCACAATTTTGCCGCCGGGTGCTCGGCCGGGTATTACATTATGCGGCGGGGCTGATCCCCGATGTCACCACAAACCCGCAAAATATCGATGATGCGATGAAGCTTGGCTTTAACTGGCAACGCGGCCCGTTTGAAATGATTGATGCCATTGGCAGTGAACGTTTTGCCGCACTTTGCGACGAATGCGACCTATCGGTGCCAAACATCCTTGCCGATGGCAGCCCGACCTATAGTGTCAGCCAACGCCAATTGCTTGTGCGCCATGAATGTGGGGTGCGCCATCCAGTCAATCTGCCAGATGGTGTGATGCGCTTTTCTTTGACCCGCCGGACATTGACACCTGTGTTAACCAATGATGCCGCTAGCCTATTTGTGCTTGATGGAGATTTGCGCCTTATTGAATTTCATTCTAAAGCCAATGCGCTGACAGATGAATCGATGCAGATCGTTGCCGCCGCCGCCAAAGACCATGGCAAAGGCATAATCGTTCATAATGACGCCCAGCATTTTTCTGCCGGGGTTGATCTTAATGCATTTCGGGCGATGATTGAGGCGCAAGATTGGGACGGCATTGACGGCTTTTTATGGCGCTTTCAGATGGCCGTAAAAGCGCTGAAATATGCCCCTGTGCCAGTTGTTGGTGCCCCATCAGGCCTTGGCGTGGGTGGCGGCTTTGAAGTATTGGCACATTGCGACAAGCTGGTGGTTCACAGCAATTCGGTTTTGGGACTTGTTGAATCAGCTGTTGGCGTGGTGCCAAGCGGTGGCGGCGTTAAAGAAAGCTATCTGCGCTGGTATCAACAAACCGGATCATGGGATGAAGCAGCATGGAAATGTTGGATGAATATTGGCTATGCGGCAACCGGTTCGTCACCTGAACTATCGGCAAGACTGCAATATTTTAGGCCTGATCAAGATGAAACAATCATGAACCGCGACCGATTGTTGCCCCGGGCGATCGCGCTTGTTGGTGAATTGGCAGCCAATTACCAGCCGCCACAGCCACCAAACGCACAATTGGCGTCGGCGTCACTGGCAGAAAAAATGGCTGATTTTATGCAAGCTGGTGTAGATAAGGGTGATTTCATGCCGCATGACAAAACCACGGCCATGGCGATTGCCAGCATTATGGTGCAATCCGCCGGTGACGCGGCTGATGTAGATGAAGATACGCTTTATGCACGTGAACGGGCGGCGTTTATCAGCTTGGCAAAAACCGCACCGACGCACCAACGGATCAGCAGCATGCTAGATGACGGGGCGCCGGTTCGCAATTAGCCAACGCGGCAGTCATCCGGTTTATCCATCAAGCAAAATATTGAATCGGCGCCGCAAATCTGCATCAATTTCGGCAGATAAATGCGTTGGGTGGAAATGATCCAAAATCTCTTGTTTGCGCTTGATGGCTGTTTCAATCAGATTTGGTTTGCCAAGTTCTTCCCATTCTTTCGGGCTGGAACGATCACCAATCAACGGATAGATATATTCGGTCTGCATTAGAGAAATTGTCTGGTCATGCCCCAGATAATGACCGGGCCCACCCATGCAAACATCTTTTATCACCTGAATATCAAGCGTTGTTTGATTGACTTCGATTCCGCGGACACAACGCATACATTGACCAAGCATATCATTGTCAATGATCAGGCTTTCAAGGCAAAAGCCAAGGAGTGAGGCATGCATACCGGCCGCTTCATACACCATATTCAAACCAGACAGGCCAGCCATCACCAATGTACTGCCTTTTTCATATCCAGATTGCGCATCTGGCATTTTTGAATCTGCCATTCCAGCCGCCGCACCGCCCGGCAAATCATAATATTGCAGCATTTGCGAACATGCGGCGGTTAACAGCCCCTGTTCCCCGGAGCCGCCCGACATCGCCCCGGTTCGTAAATCCGATACAAATGGCCAAGTCCCGCAAATACATGGATGCCCCGGCTTCATTGCATTGACATAGACCAGACCCGCAATCACCTCGGCCAAGGCCTGCGCCACGGCCCCAGCAATACTAGCAGGCGCGGTGGCCCCGGCCTGACCAGCCGATAACAGCAATACCGGCATGCCAGCATGAACCGCCGCTTCCATTACCAAACATGACTCTGTGGCAAAGCGTAACGGTGGCACCACAAAACAGTTGCTGTTTGACACAAACGGGCGCGCCCGCCATTTATCCTCGCCGCCAGCAACGCTGTGCAGCAATTCAATTGACGGGGTCATATGATGCGCCTCGGTAAAGCTGACCCCAACATGTTTGGTTGTCCCCTTGACCGCCGCATAAATAGTATTGAGGTCAAGGTCGCATGGGTCGGTGATGTCGCGTGCCACCATCGGGCGCTGAAAGAAATGGATGTTATCCATCTTTTCGACAATGCGCGCAGCGTCATAAATGTCGGCTAGATAGGATTCGCGATAGTTATTGCCGATCACATCAACAACATGAACCGCGGCGCCAGCTGTGCCATAATGTACGCGCGACCCCGACAACAGCATGTCATGTTTTGGGTCTTGGCCATAAAGGGTGATATGCCGCGCACAATTTGCTAGCGTATCTTCGACAAGGCTGCGTGGAAAACGAAGCCGCCCATCTTCGCCTAAAATCGCACCGACCTTGGTCATGTAATCAATGCCTGACTGCGGGGCCTGACTAAGGCCAATCTCGTCAAGAATTTGAAACACTGTATCATTGATCGCCTTCATCGCGGCGTCATCTAATGGCCGGAATTGCCCCCCTGACAAACCGGCACGCACCGGCCGCAAATCATCAGCCAAAGGTGCTGCCCGCAGGGTACGGCGGGCCTCGCGCCCACCACTGCGGCGGCTTGATCGCAGAAATAAACGTTCAATAGTCATCACACGGCTATCCTCTTCTATAATCGCACCTGAAGTGCCTTTGGATCATACATTGGGCGAAAGCTGACATCGGCATCAACCAACTGACCAGCCACATCAATCTGGTAGCTTGATTGCAATTGTTGTTGTGCCGTTTCCCCAGCCATTTTGCACTTTACATAGCCAAGACCTATCGCGGCACCAAGATGATGCCCATAATTTCCACTGGTTAGATAGCCAATTAATTCACCATCACGCAAAATAGCTTCATTATGATAAAGCAATGGCCCTGGGTCTTTCAGGCGGAATTGCATCAACCGCTGTGACAATCCATCATTGCGTTTGGCCCGCACAGCATCAGCGCCAATCATGCCGCCAAAACGCCCCACCGGTTTATCTTCCTTGACGGCAAATCCCAGACCAGCTTCAAGCACATGATCCTCATTCGAAATATCATGGCCAAAGTGACGAAAGGCTTTTTCAATCCGGCAACTATCCAGCGCATGTAACCCGCATAATGCCAAGTCGTGGTCTTTGCGCCGTGCCATCAATGTTTCAAAAACATGCCCCGACATATCCGCTGGAATATAGAGTTCCCAGCCTAATTCCCCGACATAAGTGACCCGGTGCGCCCGGCCCACAGCGTGACCAATTTCAATTGGCTGCATTGTACCAAAAGCAAAATCATCATTTTCCAGACTTTGCGGGATTAATGGTTGCAAAAATTGTCGGGCATGCGGCCCCATCACCACCAGCACCGATTCAGCTACGGTCATATCAATGGCATAGGCGTGGGCGTCATCTGGTATATGCAATTTGATCCAATGCAGATCACGCCGGATCGTCGCCGCTGGCGTCACCACAAGAAATTCATCATCAGCAAGCCGGGTAATGGTGACATCTGCCTCGATATGGCCAGATTCATTGAGGAATTGCGTATAGACAATTTTACCAACTGGCACCGCCACATCATTTGCCGCGATGCGCTGTAAAACAGCTTCGGCGTCACGCCCGACAAGTTTAATTTTGCCAAAGCTAGACATATCAAAAAGCCCCACCGACTGACGCACAGCTAGATGTTCGGCGGCGCTGTAATCGAACCAGTTTTGGCGTTTCCAGCTATATTCATAGGCCGCTGTCTTGCCAGCATGAACAGCCGCTTCTGGCAAAAACCAGTTCGCCCGTTCCCAACCGGCCACCTCGCCAAAACATGCCCCCTGATCCGCCAGATAATGATGTATCGGTGACCGGCGCACACCGCGCGCCGAAGCAAATTGCCGATACGGAAAATGATCCGCATATAATAGGCCTAATGTTTCTGAAACGCGGGCCTGCAAATAGCTGCGGTTGGCCTGAAATGGCTGCATCCGGCGAATATCAACATCCCATAAATCAATTGGCGCATTGCCAGTTTCCATCCATTCGGCCAGTACCATACCCGCACCACCAGCCGACTGAATGCCCACCGAATTAAACCCAGCCGCCACAAAAAAGTTTTCAAGTTCAGGTGCCTCTCCCAGAATATAACGATCATCTGGTGTAAAACTTTCTGGCCCATTGAAAAAGGTTTGAATACCCGCTGTTGCCAGCATCGGAAACCGTTCAATAGCCCGTGCCAAGATCGGTTCAAAATGATCAAAATCTTCGGGCAAGGAGTCAAATTCAAAATCTTCAGGAATGCCATCCATGCCCCATGGTTTGGAATTTGGTTCAAACGCACCAAGAAGAATTTTTCCAGCATCCTCTTTGTAATAGGCACATTCGTCAGGCACCCGCAAAACTGGCAGATTGGCTGTTAAACCTGGCATGGCTTCGGTGACAATATAAAAATGTTCACAAGCATGTAGCGGCACCGCCACACCAGCCATATGGCCAATATCACGCGCCCACATACCGCCCGCATTTACCACATAGTCAGCGGTAATATTGCCAGCATCGGTGGTCACACCGGTGACACGGCCAGCGTCTTTGGTAATGCCGGTGACCTTTACGCCCTGATGAATGGCCACGCCATAATTACGCGCACCTTTTGCCAGTGCCTGCGTGATATTTACTGGGTCAGCCTGACCGTCTTTTGGCAGCCACACCCCACCAACCGCATCATCAACCGACAAACCGGGATAGCGTGACGCGATCTCAGAAGGAGAGATTTCATCAATTTCAACACCAAACGCCCGGGCCATTGCCGCTGAACGGCGCAATTCTTCCATGCGTTCATCCGTCAGCGCAACGGTGATGGACCCATTGCGTTTAAAGCCGGTGGCGACACCCGTTTCAGCCTCAAGACCGAAATAGAGTTCTTGAGAATATTTCGCCAGCCGCGTCATATTCTGTGTGGCGCGTAATTGCGCGATTAGACCAGCGGCATGCCATGTTGTGCCGCAAGTTAACTGTTTGCGTTCCAGTAACACAACATCACGCCAGCCAAGTTTGCCAAGATGATACGCGATCGAGCAGCCAACAACGCCGCCCCCAATAATGACCGCACGCGCATGCGATGGGACTGCCATGTTCCTACCCTCTTAGCTTTTCGTTATTTGGATCATAAACTACATGCGTTGGCACCAAATGCGCCGCACGCGGGCGTCCTAGCACCGTCACGGTGATCTGATTGGCGGATACCAGCTTGTCTTTGTCAATCACCGCCATGGCGATTGACTTATTCACCCGGTGACCATAGCCAGACGAAACCACCAGCCCGGCATCAACCCCATCGCATTGCACCACGCTGAGATACACCGCCTCGCCAAATGGATCGGCATTACCATCGACAGGATCATCCAGCGTCAACGTCACAAATTGGCGTTGTGACCCGGCCTGATGTTCTGCTTGCAGGGCCGCGCGTCCGACAAAATCATCTTTGTCAAATTTCACCCAGCGGCCAAGACCACTTTCCAGCATTGTATAATCCGACGTCAGATCCGATTTCCAAGATCGATAGCCTTTTTCCAGCCGCATTGAATCAAGTGCCAGCATGCCAAAATGACCAAGCTGGTGCGGCGCACCAGCCGCCATGACTGCGTCATACACAGCCACAACATCCGCCATGTCGCAATGAATTTCCCATCCGGCCTCGCCGGCAAAAGACACCCGGATTGCGGTAACCCGGCACCCGGCAATCTGACAGGATTGGTGCGATAGCCATGGGAAATCTGCCTGCGCTGTGCTGAGCCCTGAAGCCGCGGCGATGATCGCCGGTGATTTTGGCCCGGTGACAAGCAAGGTGGCATAATCGCGGGTGGTATCGGTCAAGGTGATGTCGCCGGTATCTGGCAAATATCCATTCAACAAGTCACGATCATGCCAATAAGCGCCCGCCCCAGTGATCAATAAAAATTCATCTTCAGCCAGCCGTGTTGCCGACATTTCCGTCAGTACCTTGCCTTTTGCCGAGGCAAAATACACCAGTCCAATCCGCCCCACCCGCGGCAAATTGCCGGTGACCAATGATGCCAACCAATCAGCGGCTCTATCGCCTTTGAGATGGAACCGTGAAAATCCAGTTAATTCCAAAATGCCAGCATGCGCGGCTACATGGCGGCATTCTTCCCCTACAGTGTTAAACCAATGTTGCCGATCATAGCTGTCAGCGGGGCGCCGGTCGGCGTCATTTTTAGGGAACCAATCTGCCCGTTCCCAGCCACCATAGCTGCCAAATTCAGCGCCAGCTGCCGCCAACCGATCATATAAGGGTGATAATTTGGCTTTGCGCCCCGCTGGCCACTGGATTTGCGGAAAATGCATCGCATATTCATGGCTATATGTTTCAATCGCCTTGGCAGTGGTATAGGCCTGATCCACATGGTCGGTAAAGCGCCGCGGGTCAACCGCCCAGCTATCGCTTTCTGTTTCACCTTCGACAATCATTTCAGCCAGCAATCGGCCAGCACCGCCAGCCTGCACAATACCAAAGGTAAAGACACAAGCCTCAAACGCGTTTGGCACACCCGGCATTGGCCCGATCAAGGGCAGCCCATCTGGCGCATAGGGAATAGGCCCATTCACCACCCGGGTGATGCCAGCCGTACCCAAAAGCGGCACCCGCGCACAGGCATCTTCGATATACCATTCCAGCCGTTCCAGATCGTCATTATAAAGCTGGAACGAAAAATCATCAGGCATAGGATCGCTGGCATCAACCCAATGGGCGCGGCAATTTTTCTCGTAAGGGCCAAGCAATAATCCATCTTTTTCCTGCCGCAAATAATAGGAACTATCCGGATCGCGCAACAGCGGCAGCTTTGTATCACGCGCTGTTAATTCGGCGATTGGTTCAGTGATCAGATATTGATGCGCCAAAGACACGCACGGTACATCACGTCCAAACATCCGGCCCAATTCTGCCGCACGATAGCCAGCCGCATTCACCACATATTCAGCCCTAATTGTGCCATTTGGCGTGGTGATCACCCATTCATCTTGAACATGTTCGACCGCGGTCACTGGACAAAAACGGACAATTTTTGCGCCAAGGTCGCGCGCACCTTTGGCCAGCGCTTGGGTCAATTGCGCCGGGTCAATATCGCCATCAAGCGGGTCCCACTGCCCACCGTAAAGGTCATGCGTTTCTAGAAATGGGTAAATATCCTGCATCTCACGGTTGGACATTTCCTGAAATTCGACACCCATTTGACGCCCCATCGCCTCGACATGGCGAAATTCCTCCATCCGCTGGCGGCTATGCGCCAGCCGGATCGCACCGGTGACGTGATAATTCATTGGATAGTCCACCAATGCACCAAGCTCACGATACAGCTTGGTCGAATAGGACTGAATTTTCATCATTGTCCATGACCCGACAAAATTCGGACAATTGCCCGCGGCATGCCATGTCGACCCGGATGTCAGCTCATTTTTTTCAAGAAGCACGCAATCGGTCCATCCCATGCTGGCCAGATGATACAGAACTGAACATCCAACAGCACCGCCACCAATCACCACAACATGGGCGGTTGATGGCACGGCAGAAGTGGGCTGGCGTGCAGCGTCATTGGTTTGGGGGGCAGCTTGTGTCATCGCATCACTTTCAGTCATTTTATGTCAATTCCAATTTTTAAATTTAGTATACAGGGGGGGCAATCACCCACACCACCACAGCATCAACATCACCCGCATTCACCCATGTGATCGTCTCGCCAGAAAACCGAAAACTATCCCCCGGGTTCAGATCAAATCGCTGGTCATCAATAAACAAAGAAAACTGACCGGAAATCACATAACCAGCTTCTTCGGTTGAGCGGACAAACGGCTTTGGGCATTTTGCCCCCGGCGCAAACACCGAATGAATGATTTCAAAGGCACCGCCAAGGTCAGGTGACAATAAAATTTCTTGCAACCCTCTGGACGTGTCATTCATCACCCGCCCAGACCCAGCCCGCACAATATGATGCTGTTCATCCTGATTGGCTGGCGCGGTGAAGAAAAACCCGACAGGCAAATTAAATAACGCGGCTATTTTACGAATATCTTCAAGCGCCGGTTCTGTCACATCACGTTCGACCTGCGACAACCATCCAACTGACCGGCCAAGCTGTTCTGCAAGATCGCTAAGCGTCCAGTTGCGTGATCGCCGCAAGGCCCGAATATCACTGCCAATATGCCCAGTCGATTGCACTGGCGATACAGCATGTCGGCGATGATTGACCTCTAACAGCATAGATGATGCCTCGCATCCTTGTCTAAATACCTGCTAATCTCTTAAGAAACCGTGACAAGGAAAAATGAAAAAAACAAGAATTTTTTCATTTTAGAATAAAATTCATTAGAAATTTCATATTCTGGCAGGCACAAGCCCCTCGCATTGATAGATGCAAGGCCGCCACCACCGATCTTTGTTGGATTATTTAGTCTTTTAGGTCAGGCGAGTCGGAAAATTCATTCTGGCCGGTGGCACCCGTCAGCCAGATCAGCGCGATAAAAATACCTTTAGCCCGCGGCAAGATAAAATAAACGCCAATCAGCGTGACAACCGCCAAAATCAAAATGGCCAGCCAGAGCGGGACAACATCACTGCGCCCAAAAAATAGCATCAGTGGCACCACCGCATGGCCAACAATCAGCAAGGTCAACCAAGCCGGGCCGTCATCAGCGCTGATATGGCTGAAATCTTCTTTACAAGCAGAACAGCTGGCTTGCGGTTTCAAATAGCCTGTAAGAAGCGGCCCCTTGCCGCATTTGGGACAGGTTTTGCGAAAGCCGCGCGCCAACAAGGCAAAACTGAATTGACTATTTGGATCGGTTTGTTTGTTGGTCATGGTCGGGAAATACCTGAAGAGACGCGCAGTTACCATGTGACATAAAATCACGCGGTGCCATCTTGTAACACGAACCCCATCAATATGCACCCCAACTCATTGCGCACTTTAATCATTACGTGCCACAATCATTACGCGCTCTAATCATTAGGTACTCAAATCATTGGGTACAGTGCACACAAAGCGTGACAGCCGGGTCAATAGCCAGACGCCCGGCACCAATCTCCTCATCACAATGATGGCAATAGCCAAAATCCCCAGCATCCATTCGTTTTAACGCGGCCAATAACGCCATATGACGTTGCTGGCGCCGGGCATCATTCGCGATATGCATTGCTTGTTGCTGCATCGCGTCCATGCGCGATAAGCGCCCAACTGATTGCTGGTCAAACGCAACAAGGGCGCGGCTTTCATGGGCTTGCCGCCGCAAGCGATCCAGTTCAGCAATTTCATCCATAATCGATTGCCGCAATGCGTTTATATCAATGACATCAGCCATAAATGCAGCTTATCAAATGCGCCGCATGAAAGGCAAATAAAGCGGCAAACAACTTCATCTTGACGCTCGTACCCTAACGCCGCACTGTGGCGGGGTTGGCGGTTATAGCGGATGACAACATGTTTCGCAGATATTTGCCCTGGATAGGGCTTGCCTATATGGGGGTCGCCTGGGGGCTGTCATTTTCAGTGGCAAAACTGGCAACCACCGATGGCACAACCCCTATCGGCATCGCCTTTTGGCAATCTTTATTGGCCGGGTTATTATTGCTTGGCTATGTCCATTTCCGCGGGCGCCAATTGGCGATGAATTGGCCAGCCATCAAACTTTATATCATTGTCGCATTGCTTGGCACCGCGGTGCCTAGTGTATGTTTTTATTATGCAGCGGCGCGGGTACCGGCAGGCGTTTTGGCCATCACCGTTACGCTGGTGCCAATCTTGACCTATGGATTGGCCTTGCTGATGCGATCAGAGATGTTTTCCGCCACCAGATTAACAGGCATTATGCTAGGCACAGTGTCGATATTTTTGCTTGTCGCCCCAGACAACAGCCTGCCAGACAGCGCCTCTTTGATCTGGGTATTGCTGGCCTGTTTCAGTTCGCTTTGTTACGCCATAGAAAATATTTATCTGGCCAAACGCGGCACGGATGATATCGGCGCGATCAGGCTGGCTTGCGGCACCTGTTTGTGTTCTGCGGCAATGTTGGCCCCGGTTGGTATTGCCACCGATAATATGTTTATGCTGGATCTGTCTAACAGCTTGATCACGTCATCGATTGTTATATTGGCGGTCATCAACGCCACAGCTTATTCAGCTTTTGTTGCCTGTATTGCAATTTCGGGGCCGCTCTTTGCCAGTCAAGTTGGGTATGTTGTGACTTTGGCTGGTGTGTTCTGGGGGATCGCAATTTTTGGCGAAACCCATTCCATTTGGGTCTGGGCATCGCTGGTCACCATGCTGTTTGGGTTGATGCTTGTTTCACCGCGCAAACAGCATACATAAAAGAAAGATAGGCACCGCCCGGCCGATCAAACCAGAACCCAAAACGCCTTGGCATGGCAGGATATTCCATGATGCAGAGAGACAAAAAATGAAATCACCTATCTATGCGATCTTCATGGCCTGTCTTTTGAATTTTATGGGTTTGAGTTTGATGAGTGCGGCCACAGCCGCCCCGCTGATCGAACGAATTGGCGACCCACTTGATCATCCGTGGGGCATGGATTTTCTAGATGATACAACCATGGTGGTTAACGAACGTGGCGGCAAGATGTTTAAAATTAACCTTGTTGATGGTGCGCGCCAGCCCATTACTGGCCTTCCTGAAATAGAGGCCAAACGTCAAGGTGGGCTGCTTGATGTTGCGCTTGCAACAACAGGTGGTGGCGCGGCCACCCTATTTTACTGTTACAGCAAACCAGTCAAGGGCGGCAGCGTGACCGCCATTGACCGCGCCGAACTTTCCGGCACTGCATTAGCCAACCGCCAAACTATATTTTTGGCCAATAACCCGTCTAACGATGCGATTCATTATGGCTGTCGGCTGGTAGTAGATAGAGACTATATTTACGCCAGTCTTGGTGAGCGCGGCGCACGATATGACGCACAGGACCCAGCGCTACATGCTGGTGCCATTATCAGGCTGCATCATGATGGCAGCATCCCCCAAGACAACCCCAAACTTGATGGATGGGCCGGCGAAATTCTGTCAAAGGGTCACCGTAACCCGCAAGGCCTTGCGATCCATCCGGGCTCTGGCACCTTATGGTCACATGAACATGGCCCGCGTGGCGGTGATGAAATCAATCTTATCACCGCTGGCCAAAATTACGGCTGGCCAACCGTCAGCCATGGCAAGGAATATATTGGCGGGACGATCGGTATAGGCACCAGCGCCCCGGGCCTTGTTGACCCGGCATGGGTCTGGACACCATCTATCGCCCCATCTGGAATGGCATTCTATCAGGGGGCTATGTTTCCCCGATTTGCCGGGCATCTTTTGGTCGGGTCGTTAAAATTTGAACGCCTGTATCTTGTGCGGTTGGCCAATGGTGCCCCGCAAGAGGAATTTATTATTCTGGAAAATACCATTGGCCGGGTGCGTGATGTTGCCGTTGCACCAGATGGCGCAATTTTATTATTGAGTGACGAGTCAGATGGTGGTCTATATCGTCTTTCTGAAGCTGGCCAGTAAACGCCGCGGCCCCGGCTTTGGTGCTGCAATTAGTGAAAGATCATAGATGAAACATAGCCATGATTTAACCACTGGCCAGCTAGCGACGCATTTTCGAACATTAGCGGTACCAGCGGCCATCGGCATGGTGTTCAGCACATTATATAATGTTGTCGATGTGTTTTTTGCCGGGCTTATCGGCACCGATGCACAGGCCGGGCTGGCGATATCTTTTCAAGCCTTTTTTATTTTTGTCACTGTTGGATTTGGCCTTGGCGCGGCCATGACGGCTTTAGTGGGCAACGCCATTGGTCGCAAAAATGATGAAGAAGCCAGCACCGTTGCGCGGCAAGGTGTGGGATTTGCCAGCCTAAGTGCGATTTTGTTGATGCTAGGGGCCTATCTATTTGCCCCGGCTTTGTTGAATCTGATTTCGACCGATGGTGCTTATCGCGAAGCTGGGCTGCGATATATGATGGTATTGATCATCAGCCTGCCCAGTTTTGTCATGGCTTATGGGCTTAACGGTATTTTGCAGGCAACCGGTGATACCGTATCCATGCAACGGGCATTAATTGGCGCCTTTTTTGCCAATTTGGGACTGAACCCGGTCTTGTTGTTTGGCATTCCCGGCATGTTTGACGGGCTGGGATTTAATGGCATTGCCACCGCAACCGTTATCAGCCAGACCGGGGTGATGGTCTATATCGGTCGCCAGCTATGGCGATCTGGGTTATGTGCAAGTGACAAATTTAGCGCCTTCTTGCCCGATCTTCGCCTGTATAAATTGATCTTTGCCCAGCTTCTGCCAACCACCTTTACCATGCTTGTGATGTATACAGCCGGGTTTATCGTGCAAATCTATTTAAAAGAATTTGGCCCGTCCGCTGTCGCCGCCTATGGCGTGGCATTGCGCGTCGAACAGTTATTTTTACTGCCAGTGTTTGGGTTGACCGGCGCCTTGCTGCCAATCGCATCTCAAAATTTTGGTGCTGGCGAGGCCCAACGTGTCCGCCAAGCCTTGTTCACCTGCTGGAAATTTGGCTGGATGCTTATGTTTGTGGCCTGCCCTATTTTATATTTCGCCGCACCAGTTTTGATGCGCAGCTTTACCCCAGATCCAGCCGTCATTGAAATCGGGGTGAGTTATTTGCGCGTTGATGGCTTTATTTTGCCAATCTATATGATGCTATTTGCAATCAATTCATTCCTGCAGGCGCTGAAAAAACCTGTTTGGACACTGGTCATTGGCATTTACCGTCAGGCCTTTGGTGTGGCGTTTTTCAGCTATCTTTACGTGTTTGTTTTTGAATTTGGTGTGATCGGTGTGTGGTTTGGTATCGCCACCAGCGTGTTGTCAGGGTTTATTTTATCCCTGTTGCTGGCGCATCATGTGTCTAAACCGCTGATCGGCGGGATTATGATGTTGGATGTTGATCAAGCAAAGCATGGCCCATTAAAATAGAACGTATAAACGATAGCCGGGCAAAATAGAGCCGGGCAAAATAAGCCGCGCGCCATATTCATCGCCCGCTGGTGCCCGTGTTTAATGCCTGCAAATCTGCCGGGGTATCAATATCTCGAAATATTTCAGATGATGAAATTTCCACTGGATTATGCGCCGCAAGATGATCTTGCAGCACCTGCCGCCCACCGGCATCACCGCGCAACTGTTTTAATTCAGGAAAAAAAGCACCCCCCCAAATCACCGGGTTGCCACGCTTGCCATCACAGCTTGGCAAGGTAATACGGCGCTGATGATCAACACATGCCAAATGCGCTTCTACAAGATTTTGCACCATTTCAACAGAAATCAGCGGCATATCCCCAAGCGCAATTAACACATCAGTGACCGTACCATCCAGCGCGCCAACACCAGCCGCCACTGAATGGCCTTGCCCGGCGGCAAAATTCGCGTTGAATTGCAGATGAACCGGCAAATCAGCCAACGCCGCGGCAACCTGATCTGCCTGATGGCCAATGACAACGGTCATATCATCTAGTCCGGCATTGAGCATCACTTCTGTCACATGCCGCACCAATGGCTTGCCAGCAAATTCAGCCAAAAGCTTGTTATCTGGCCCCATCCGGCTTGATTGACCTGCCGCCAGAATCATCCCGGCAAGCCGGTCTGGCTGTTGCGGTTTTGTGGCAATGGCACGCGGCAACGGACGCGAGGCAATTTCCATCAATAATCCGCCAGCCGCCATATCGGCAAATTCACCGCGGGTCATATCCACATCAGCAAGAACCAGCTGTAACACCCAATCCAGGCCATTTAATTTTGGCGAGCGCGCGCATCCCGGCATACCAATCACCGGCACATCGCCAATTTTGGCAAACATCAACAAATTACCGGGATCAACCGCTAACCCCAGCTGGATCACCTGCCCCCCAGCTTCAATCACAGCTTGCGGCAACTCATCCTGTCGGTCGATAATCGCCGACCCGCCGCAAAGCAGAATGATGTCTGCGCCGTCCGCCATACAGCTTTGAATCTGTTCAGCCACTTGGTGTTTATTATGTGCACAAACCAGGCTTGCCATCACCTCGCTTCCTAACATGGCGAGCCGATCTGCAGTGACCTTTTTGGTGGCGGCAAACAAACGATCAGCCTGGCCGGGAATGCGTGTTTGTATCAATGCCACCTGCGCCGTTTTCAGCGGGTGAAACCCAAAAGCTGGCGCCCCTGCCAGCAGATTTTCGATCTGCCGCAATGATGAATCGGGTACAAAAAATGGAATGATTTTTAACGTTGCCGCCATCTGCCCAGGTGCCAGCAATTGATTATGCTGAACCAAAGCAAATGTAATACGTTCGTCAATTTCGTTAATGGCACGGATAAGCGCCCTTTCATACCTGACCAGACCTTGTCGCGGCACCTTTATATTGACCCGGCCTGTCGCCGCCATGGTAAAATCAAGATTGTCTGGGGCCAATAAATTTGCCAACCGTGCCGCGGCTTCATCTTCATGAACATCACCAGCATCAGGGCGGGCACAGATCAATGTATGTATGCCAGCCGCACGAAGTTCTGCCAGATGATCAGCGGTTAATAGGGTGCCTTTTGCAATGCTGCCATCTGCAAAATTTTGCCGATGTGCCACTACCAGCCCCTGACAATCTGCTGTTGCAAATTCAGCCAGCTGCATGCACCGCTCCTTGACGTTGGCGATACGCGCTGACCAATTCAGCCGCGACTGATACGGCGATTTCGGCTGGTGTCTTGGCACCAATATCTAGCCCAGCCGGGCCATGAATACGGCTGGTAGCGGCCCCATCAAAACCAGCCGCGGCCAACCGATCAAGCCGCGCCGCATGGGTTTTTCTGCTGCCAAGACAGGCCACATAAAACAACGGTTTGGCAAGCCCCCAATGCAACGCCGCGTCATCAATTTTCGGATCATGCGTCAAGGTCACCAGCGCCGTGTCCTGATCTAGAACCATCTCTGCCAAAACCTCATCTGGCCATGAATCATGCACCACAATCCCTGGAAAGCGATCAGCCGTCGCAAAGATTCGGCGCGGATCAATCACCACAACATGAAACCCAAGCTGCATGGCCATCGGCGCTAGATGCTGGCTGATATGAACCGCCCCGGTGATAATCAACTGTGGTCGCGGCATCTGCACAAGGGTGAATGCCATATCTTCCAAAATGCTTGCCGCTGGCGGTGTGATCATTTGCACCTGTCCGGTTGCAAGATCAAATCGCAAGCCAACGTTTTTGCGCGCCGCCATAGCCGCCGCCGATTGACGAACAAGATTTGCGTCAAAATAACCATCAGCCACCGAAACCAGCCACACTGATATTTCACCACCACAAGACAGCCCGACATCCCATGCCGCGGCATCGGCAACGCCAAAATCCAGCCGCTGACTGCCAGCGCTTTCCATCATCCCAAGTGCTGCATCAACGACCGCACCTTCAACACACCCACCTGATACAGACCCGGCGATGGTGAGATCATCGCGCACCAGCATCACACTGCCCATCTGGCGCGGTGATGACCCCCATGTGCGGATTACAACAGCAAACACCAAACGATGTCCGGCGGCCTGCCATTCATTTGCCACGGCGAACAAGGCGTCATCAGCAACAGCTGGTGCGGCGCGGTCATCAGGCATCATATCAATACTCCGTTTTGCTGGCCTTTGGTCATCTTATCTCACTTTGGTCATCTTATCTCACTGTGGTCATCTTAACTTACTGTGTCGGGGCGGTTTTCATCTGGGCATAAACAGTTTGCCGAACAGCCGTCTTCGCCGCATCACGTGCCAGTTTCTGCCATGTTACCAATTCCCGGCTACGGTGTCTGCCAATTACCTGTAATTTATCGGCAAGGTCATGAATGGATTGCAGTGAATGCATCGGCAAAAAATGATCAACATGCGGCAACATGGTGCGGATCGATTGGCTTTTTGGTGCAAATCCATCGAACCGAAGCAACGGGTTAAGCCATATCAAACGATAGGCTGATTTATGCAACCTTTCCATTTCAAAATCCAATGTTTGCAGGGCGGATTTATCCTCATCTGGGGCGCGGTCCAACCCATCTGTGATCATGATCACACTCGCGCCCTCGGCCATAACCCGGCGTGACCATTCACGGTTAAACCGCTGTATATTGCGTCCAATTAAAGTGCCGCCTGACCAGTCATCAACTTGGCTTGATACAGCCTGCACCGCCTCATCAACATCACGGTAGCGCATCAGCCGGGTGATAGTGGTTAGATGCATGCCAAATAAAAACGAATGCACCGATGGCTGATGCTGGGTTACACCGTGGATAAAATGCAGCATCACCCGGCTATAATGTTCCATTGACCCTGACACATCGCACAAAATCACCAAGGGGCGCGGCTTGGTCTGGCGTGATTGAAATTTTGGCAACACCAGACCAGATTGTCGGCTCGCCGCACGTAGCGCCGCGCGGATAGCAAGCTGTCCCCCAGTCTTTCGTTGTCGCCACCGACGGGCCTGTCGTTGCGGTAAATATGGCGCCAAATTTTTTATCGCGGACAGCGCCGCGGTCATCTCGTCACCCGACATCATCGCAAAATCTTTGGTCTGCGAAACCGCGCGGTCAGATGCGGTGGCACTGGCATCAATTTCAATGGTTGTGTCATCCCCCTGATTGATCGGCGGGGGATCGGCCAAAGCATCAGATAACCGGCGCAACATATCTTCCGGGTCATCCGTATCCACGCCCGGCACTTTGATTTGCGGCAACAGCAAATCGCGGACACGTTCCATAAATTTTGGGTTCTGCCAGAATAAATGAAATGCTTGGGCAAATAATGTCTGGTCTTCTGGCCGCTTGATCAAACAACTGGCAAGCGCATGATAAAATAGTGATTTATTGGCGACCCCAATCACCGTCACCGCCGCAACAGCATCAACCATGCTAGCTGGTCCAACTGGCAATCCAATGCGGCGCAACAGCCTGACAAACAACATAATATTTTGGTCAAGCTTTGGCTGTAGCGCGCCGACAACTGGTCCGTCTGGTTGCCGGTTTGTCATTATCTGGACATTTCCGATTGGACAATGCTGGCTTGAACTTCGCCCAAAATACGTGCCGCCTCAGACCCCTGTATGCGGCTGATGTCATCCTGATATTTTAATAACACGCCCATCGTCGAATCCACCATTTGCGGATCCAGCGCCACGCAATTTAATTCAACCAGCGCTTGTGCCCAGTCGATGGTTTCGGCAACGCCGGGTGATTTGAACAGATTTTGCTGACGCAAACCTTGCACAAAGCCAACGATCTGACGTTGCAAATCATCAGCCGCTTCGGGTGCCTTTTCAGCCAAAATCGCCAATTCAAGCTCAGCGTCGGGAAAATCAACCCAATGATAGAAACAGCGGCGTTTCAAGGCGTCATGGATTTCGCGCGTTCTGTTGGAAGTGATAATGACAATGGGCGGTTCGTTGGCCGCGATCACGCCAAGTTCCGGAATGGTAATCTGCCAATCTGACAATAATTCCAGAAGATAGGCTTCAAACGCCTCATCAGCCCGATCCAACTCGTCAATCAGCAAAATAGGCGGGCCATTTGGATGTGGCTGTAAGGCACGAAGAAGTGGCCGCTCGATCAGGAATTTTTTAGTAAACAGATGATCTTCAGCAGTGACCGCATCACCGCGCGTCTGGATTTCAACTAACTGCTGTGCGTAATTCCATTCATAGGCCGCCTGTGCGATATCAAGCCCTTCATAACATTGCAGCCGGATCAAATCACGGCCCAACAACACCGCCAGCATTTTGGCAATTTCGGTTTTACCAACACCCGCCTCGCCTTCCAAAAACAGCGGGCGTGACTTTGCCAGTGCCAGAAACAAGCTGACCGACAAACCATCATTGGCGATATAGCCGCCATCGCGCAATGCCGCCTGCAACATTTCGACAGTTTCAAACGGTTTGCACGACATCCAGCTTTCTCCCAAAAAATTGGTGAGTCATGTTTACAAATCCCCGGATTCAAGACAAGCTTCTATAAAAGAAAAAACAAATGCTCTGCTATCGGCAGAGTCCAAATGGGAGAAAAACTATGCCAACCGTATCAATGAAGGTAAATGGCCAGTCGGTAAGCCATGACGTTGCAGATAACACGCTTCTTGTAACGTTCCTGCGAGAAACACTTGGCCTGACTGGTACGCATATCGGCTGTGACACCAGCCAATGCGGCGCCTGTGTGATCCATGTCAATGGTGCCTCGGTAAAATCATGCACGATGCTTGCGGCCCAAGCAAATGGCGCCGACGTCACCACAATCGAAGGCATTGCAAATGGCGATGAACTTCACCCCATGCAACAGGCATTCCACGAAAATCACGGCTTGCAATGTGGGTTTTGTACCCCCGGCATGATTATGAGTGCCATTGAACTTGTCGAAACCAATAAAAACCTGTCCGAACAGGATATTCGTGAGGGGCTGGAGGGCAATATCTGCCGCTGTACCGGCTATCACAATATTGTGAAATCAGTTCAGGATGCCGCACAAAAGATGGGAGGCTGATATGCCAGAGGGAATCGCAGAAGGTATCGGCGCATCAGTACGCCGCAAGGAAGACAGAAAATTCATCACCGGCAGAGGCCGCTATACAGACGACATAAACCGGGCTGGCCAATTACACGCATTTTTTGTGCGCTCTGATGTCGCGCATGCCAAGATAAAATCGGTCGATATCAAAAAAGCCGCCGCCATGGATGGTGTTGCCGCTGTCTATACCGGCCAAGATATTGCCGATGACGGTGTGGGCGGGCTGATTTGTGGCTGGGTTGTGCCGAACCGCGACGGTAGCGCAACACATGAACCGCCGCACCCAATTTTGGCCAAGGACAAGGTGCGCTATGTTGGCGATCATGTTGCCATGGTTGTTGCCGATAGTCTGGCAACCGCCCAAGCCGCGGCCGAATTGGTAAATGTGACTTATGAAACACTGCCAGCTGTGGTTGATCTTGCCAGTGCCGCAACAGCGGCTGAAATTCATGATGGCATGGCCAACAACACTTATTTTGACTGGGAACTTGGTGACGAA
The DNA here is from genome assembly GCA_027620495.1 of Pseudomonadota bacterium. Taxonomy (GTDB): domain Bacteria; phylum Pseudomonadota; class Alphaproteobacteria; order Puniceispirillales; family Puniceispirillaceae; genus UBA3439. Next base: position 223,907 of record JAQCEA010000001.1, read on the forward strand.
GCCGCCACCGCCGACGCGTTTTCAAAAGCCAAACATGTTGTAAGCGCAACCTTGCGCAACAATCGGTTGATTCCAAACGCGGTGGAACCACGTGCCGCTGTTGCCGAATATGATCATATTGCCGATTCATATGTGCTTCATTCGACCACCCAAAACCCGCATTTGCTGCGGCTGGTGATTTGTGCCTTTGTGCTGAATATCCCTGAGTCAAAAATGCAGATAGTCGCGCCCGATGTTGGCGGGGGATTTGGATCAAAAATCTATCTGTACGCCGAAGAAGCCTGTTGTACATGGGCGGCAAAAAAGCTGCGGCGGCCAATCAAATGGACAGCTGATCGCACCCAAGCCTTTTTGTCAGACGCGCATGGCCGTGACCATATCAACAAAGTGCAGATGGCACTTGACGACAACAACAAGATCATTGGTCTGCGGGTTGATACATTGGCCAATTTAGGCGGCTATCTATCGGCCTTTGCGGTGGTGACGCCAACCTATCTGCATGGCACCTTATTGTCGGGCTGTTATGCGATCCCAGCGATTTATACCAATGTCAAAGGCATGGCGACAACAACCGCGCCGGTTGATGCCTATCGCGGTGCTGGTCGGCCCGAAGCCACCTTTCTTTTGGAGCGAATGATGAATATTGCCGCGGCAGAGATTGGCATGGACCCGGCTGAATTCCGCCGGATTAATTTCATCCCGAAAGATGCGTTTCCCTATCAGACCGCGGTCGCGCTTCAATATGACATTGGCGATTATGAAGCCCCGCTCGACCGGGCGCTTGAAATGATCGATTATAAAGGGTTTGAATCGCGCCGGGCAGAGGCGGCCAAACGCGGCAAATATCGCGGCATTGGCCTGTCTAGCTATATCGAGGCCTGCGGCATCGCCCCATCTGCGGTGGTTGGTGCGCTTGGTGGCCGGGTGGGGCTGTATGAAAGCGCCGTTGTGCGGGTTGATCCCACTGGCACCGTATCGGTATTTACCGGCGCGCACAGCCATGGTCAGGGCCATGACACCACCTTTGCCCAGATTGTTGCCGATAAGCTGGGCATTCCGCTTGCCAATGTTGAAATTGTGCATGGCGATACAAATCGCATTCCATTTGGCATGGGCACTTATGGGTCGCGGTCGTTGGCTGTTGGTGGCACCGCCATTTCCAAGGCGGTTGATAAGGTCATTGAAAAAGGCAAGATCATCGCCGCACATATGCTCGAAGCCGCTGATTCCGATATGGAATTTAAAGATGGCAAATTTGCCGTGGCTGGCACTGACAAGGAAAAATCATTTGGCGAAATTGCGCTATCGGCCTATGTGCCACACAATTTCCCGCATGACCGGCTGGAACCCGGCCTTGAAGAAACCGCCTTTTATGACCCGCTGAATTTCACCTATCCATCAGGCACGCATATCGCCGAAGTGGAAATCGACCCAGCAACCGGCGTGGTTACGCTTGTCGACTGGGCCTGTTGTGATGATTTTGGCAATCTTATCAACCCGATGATTGTCGAGGGCCAGGTCCATGGCGGGATCGCACAAGGCGTCGGACAGGCACTATTGGAAAACGCCCATTATGATGAAAATGGCCAGTTGCTGACAGCATCCTATATGGATTATTGCATGCCGCGAGCCGATAATTTCCCATCATTACAGGTGGATTATACGGTCACGGCCTGCACCCATAACGACCTTGGCGTCAAAGGATGCGGCGAAGCCGGGGCGATTGCCTCGCCACCAGCCCTGATCAATGCCGTTGTCGACGCGCTGTCGCCGCTTGGCGTCACTGATATGACAATGCCGGCATCACCAGAAAAAGTATGGCGGGCCATTCAAAACGCCCAGACCAAAGCGGCCGAATAGGGGAGAGAAACCATGTATGCAACAGACTATGTCAAAGCGGCAGATGTCGCTGATGCCGCGGCCAAACTAGCGGCGGCAGATGATGGCAAATTACTGGCTGGCGGCCAAACCTTACTGCCAACCTTAAAACAGCGTCTGGCCAGCCCGGACAAGCTGATTGATCTTGCCGGATGCGGCCTGTCTTCCATCAGCAAATCTGGCGATGCCATCAAAATTGGTGCCATGACCTGTCACGCAGATGTCGCAAACCATAAAGATGTGGCCGCGGCCAACCCGGGGCTGGCGTCGCTGGCTGGCGGTATTGGTGACAGGCAGGTCCGCAATTGCGGCACCATTGGCGGGTCGGTGGCGAATAATGATCCGGCGGCTTGTTATCCGGCGGCGGTGCTGGCACTTGGCGGTACCATCCATACCAGCAAGCGCGATATCGCGGCCGAAGATTTTTTTGTCGGAATGTTTGAAACCGCGCTTGATGAGGATGAAATCATCACCGCTGTCACCCTGCCGACCCCACAAAAATCGGCTTATATCAAATTTCCCAACCCGGCGTCTCGCTATGCCATGGTCGGGGTGTTTGTCGCACAATTTGCCGATGGCGTGCGGGTCGCGGTAACTGGGGCTGGCGAAGACGGGGTGTTTCGTGCCAGCGATATCGAAGCGGCGCTGACAGCAAAGTTTGACGCGGCCAGCCTTGATGGCATGACCATGTCAGAAGACGGGCTGATGGGAGATATTCATGCCTCGCCTGCTTACCGGGCGCATCTGATTGTCGAAATGGCACGCCGCGCTGTCGCCGCCTGCTAGCCCATTTCCACCTATTAAAAGCCAGAAAGCGGGACACCCAGCTTTCTGGCTTTTTTTACCAATTAACCGGATTTTACATCTTGACCAGCGGCGGCCTGCCCATAGATGATAGGGCGCATCATCCGGCAGGTTTTGAGTATTATACTACTCAGACTCGCAACCCTTGGACTCTTGGCGTAGCCTATGACGTCTTGAGTAACATACTACTCATTTGAGTACTATAATACTCATTGCCGCTAACAGGATTCAAACCCCGCCTTTCAAATATTCAATCAAAGACACAACAGGTATTTTCATGTTTTCTTACCCGCATCAACATCCAGAAATCCGCGACGCTGTCACCAAATTATGCGCTGATTTTGACAGCAAATATTGGCAAGCCTGCGATGCTGACCGCGCCTATCCACATAAATTTGTACAGGCGCTGACCGATGCTGGCTATCTATCGGCGCTGATCCCCGAAGAATTTGGTGGGCTGTCACTGCCGATTTCGGCTGGTGCGGCGATTTTAGAAGAAATTCACCGGTCTGGCGGCAATGCGGCGGCATGTCATGCCCAAATGTATACCATGGGTACGGTATTGCGGCATGGGTCAGACGCGCAAAAGGCTGAATATCTGCCGGGCATTGCCGATGGCAGTTTGCGGCTTCAGGCCTTTGGCGTGACCGAACCGACAAGCGGTACTGATACCACAGCGCTGCGCACCACGGCGCGGCGTGATGGCGATGATTATGTTGTGAATGGTCAAAAAGTCTGGACAAGTCGGGCGGAATATTCTGATCTTTTGCTATTGCTGGCCCGCACCACGCCGCTTGATCAATGCGCCAAAAAGACCAATGGCTTGTCGGTATTTCTGGTCGATATGCGCGAGGTACGCGGTAAATCGCTGACCATTACGCCGATCCGCACGATGATGAACCATTCATCCACCCAGCTATTTTTTGACGATATGCGGATTCCAGCAAGCAGTATTGTTGGCGAAGAAGGCAAAGGATTTCGCTATATTTTGTCGGGGATGAATGCCGAACGGATTCTGATCGCGGCCGAATGTATTGGCGATGCCAAATGGTTTATTGAAAAGGCCAGCGCCTATGCCAATGAACGAAGCGTCTTTGGCCGTCCGATTGGCCAAAATCAGGGAATCCAATTCCCAATTGCGCGTGCCTATAGCCAAATGCGCGCGGCCGAACTGATGCTGAATGAGGCCATCCGCCTATATGAGGCTGGCGACAACCCGGGGGAAGAGGCAAACCTTGCCAAATTGCTGTGCGCCGATGCGTCATGGGCGGCGGCCGAAATGTGCGTACAAACCTATGGCGGGTTTGGCTTTGCCGAAGAATATGATGTCGAACGCAAATTCCGCGAGGCCCGGCTCTATCAGGTGGCGCCTATTTCGACCAATTTGATCCTCAGCTATCTTGCCGAACATGTTTTGGGCCTGCCGCGGTCTTATTAACTCACAACTACCAACTGCTCTCGGACGCTAGAATCTTGTGGCGGAGGGACGGGGATTCGAACCCCGGAGAGGCGTTAACCTCAACACGCTTTCCAGGCGTGCGCCTTAAACCACTCGGCCACCCCTCCACGTTATTTTATCCGAAAACTAACAGCTAGTTATTCGTGTTTCAACAAATCTATATGCCGTATCACATAAGATTTTTTGTGAGCTAAATTCCACATTCTTTGCAGAATGAGCCAACCAAAAAAGCTTGAGCCTGTGTTAGAACTATGAGTTGCTGTTTTGGATTACTTCTTGCTAACAGATAAAACCCCGATCATGATGGAGGGATGCTGAGACGTATCCTTCAAATTCTGGCTCTATGCTGTGCTGGCTTGACTGGTGTTGTGATCTGGCAAGACCTCAACAGCCCGTTCAGCGCCAGTATGGTGATCGGTAAAATATGGTATGGCATGCACCCCGGGTCTCTGCAGGTAAGTGAGGCCATTATCAGTCGCTATATCGACCCGTGCGGGCTGATTGTTGCACTCGACTGTACACCGTTTTTATGGCACCCGCTGATTGCGACGCTATTAAGCTGGCCTGCCGGACTGGTTGGGTTTGTCTTGACTGGTATTTTGTGGTTTTTCGGGCGACCGAACCAGCGCGATGGCCGCGCGTCAAAACGTGTAACCAACCGCTAGAAAGACACAAAACACAAAAACGCCCGCGGCCCTTTGGCTGTAAAGGGATGGTTTTAAAGAGGTGTTTTTGATGGGCAACATTGCCGTTGAAATTGGCTAATTATCGCCCATTTTCAACGCTTCAAAAAAGGCATTTTGCGGGATGTCGACCTTGCCAAATTGGCGCATCTTTTTCTTGCCCTCTTTTTGTTTTTCAAGAAGCTTTTTCTTGCGGGTAATATCCCCACCATAACATTTCGCGGTCACATCTTTGCGCAGGGCCGCAATAGTTTCGCGGGCAATCACCTTGCCGCCAATCGCCGCCTGTAATGCCACCTTAAACATCTGCCGTGGCACCAGATCCTTTAGCCGCAAGCATATCGCCCGGCCTTTCCCCTCGGCCTGATCGCGATGCACAATCATCGACAACGCATCGACTGGGTCGCCATTTACCAGAATAGATACTTTTACCAAATCACCTGGCCGGTAGCTATCCAATGCGTAATCAAAACTTGCATAACCGCGGGTAATTGATTTCAGCCGATCATAAAAATCAAAAACGACCTCATTTAGCGGCAGACGATAAACCACCATAGCCCGATTGCCAGCATAGGTCAGATCAAGCTGTTCACCCCGCCGTTCGGTACATAGTGTCAGCACCGATCCCAAAAAATCGTCTGGCGTCATAATGGTGGCCTTGATCCATGGTTCCTCTATTGACGCCAACCGCGTGACATCTGGCATATCAGCTGGGTTATGCAGGTCAAATCTTTTGCCATCCGTCATTTCCATTTGATAGACAACTGACGGGGCAGTGGAAATCAAATCAAGGTCAAATTCACGGCTCAGCCGTTCGCGGATCACCTCCATATGCAACAGCCCTAAAAACCCGCAACGAAACCCAAATCCAAGTGCTGCTGATGTTTCCGCCTCAAAGCTGAAGGACGCGTCATTCAATGACAATTTTTCCAGCGCGTCACGAAGCGTTGAAAAATCATTCGTATCAACCGGAAACAAGCCGCAAAACACCACCGGCACGGATGGGGCAAATCCGGGCAAAGCTTTTTCACATTGGCGGCGTTCTTCGGTAATGGTGTCACCAACTTTGGCATCGGCAACCCGTTTAACGCCCGCATTGATAAAGCCAATTTCGCCTGGCCCTAACGAGTCAATCGCCACTGGTTTCGGGGCAAACACACCAACGCGTTCAATGACATGCGTCGCACCCGTAGCCATCATGCGAATCTTCATACCTTTTTTCAGCACACCATGGCGTACCCGTACCAAGGTCATAACGCCCAGATACGCGTCATACCAGCTGTCCACAAGTAAGGCTTGGAGCGGCGCTTCACTATCGCCCGTTGGGGCTGGCAATTTTTTGACAAGCGCTTCTAAAATATCGTTGATGCCCTGCCCTGTTTTGGCAGATGCGGCAATCGCATCGCTGGCATCAAGACCAATAACCTCTTCGATTTGCGCCTTGACCCGCTCTGGTTCGGCAGCTGGCAAATCGATCTTATTTAACACCGATACAATTTCATGGTCAGCTTCAATCGCCTGATAAACATTCGCCAAGGTTTGTGCCTCGACGCCCTGCGATGCATCAACCACCAAAAGCGAGCCTTCACACGCGCTTAATGACCGCGATACCTCATAACCAAAATCCACATGTCCCGGCGTATCCATGAGATTCAGCACATATGTCTTGCCATCTTTGGCGCGGTAATCAAGCCGGACAGTTTGGGCCTTGATGGTGATACCGCGCTCACGCTCGATATCCATACTATCAAGCACCTGCTGTTTCATTTCGCGATCTGACAGGCCGCCACAAGATTGGATCAACCGATCGGCAATCGTCGACTTGCCATGATCGATATGCGCAATGATGGAAAAATTTCTGATATGTGAAATGTCGGTCATGTTGATGATCTGATAGCTTTCAAGCAGGCCAAAAATTGCAATAAAATCGGGTCCCGGCTTTCCTATACACCAAAATCTTGTTAAATACCGCTTTTATTGATGATGACAGATGCTGTTTTCGTATTTTTTGCCTGTTTATCGAGCGCGCTTGACCCTATATTGGGATAAGCCAGTGATAAATGCATGTGCCTGTGGGGCCATTGCCACCGGGTGCGACTGACCGCAATCATCTTGTTTGCATAGAGGATAGACGAAACCAATGCCGAGCCTGCGCCACGAAAAATACCGCCCCTTTATCGGGCCAAAGCTGGATGATCGCCAATGGCCGGGTCGCCAAATAGACAAGGCCCCCATCTGGTGTTCAGTTGACTTGCGTGACGGCAATCAGGCGCTCATTGAACCAATGGACAGCGCCCGCAAAATGACCATGTTCATATTGCTGGTGAAAATGGGGTTCAAAGAAATCGAGGTTGGATTTCCCGCCGCGTCTGATACAGATTTCAATTTTCTGCGCGAATTAATCGAAGGCGGTCATATCCCAAATGATGTGACGATACAGGTACTGACCCAAGCCCGTGAAGAGCTGATTCAGCGCACGGTCGATTCATTGCGCGGTGCGCCAAATGCCATTTTGCATCTGTATAATTCGACATCAACATTGCAACGGCGCGTGGTATTCAAAAGCGACCGTGACGGGGTCAAACAGATTGCTGTCGATGGTGCCAAAATGGTCGCCGACAATCTGGCCAAGGCGGGTGCGGAACATCTGCGTCTGCAATATAGTCCGGAAAGCTTTACCGGCACCGAACTGGATTACGCCCTTGAGGTTTGTGAAGCGGTGATGGAAGTCTGGCAACCAACAAGCGCCAAACCAACCATTATCAATCTGCCAGCGACGGTCGAAATGTCATCGCCAAATATTTATGCAGATCAGATCGAATGGATGCATCGCAATTTCAGCAACCGCGCCGCGGTGATCCTGTCACTGCACCCACATAATGACCGTGGCTGTGCGGTGGCCGCTACCGAATTAGCGTTGATGGCTGGTGCAGACCGGGTCGAAGGCACCCTGTTTGGCAATGGCGAACGAACAGGCAATGTCGATCTTGTGACGTTGGGTTTGAATATGTTTACCCAAGGCGTTGACCCACACATTGATTTTTCTGATATCAACCATCTGATTGAAACAGCTGAATTTTGCAATCAACTACCAGTTCATGAGCGTCACCCCTATGCTGGAAAGCTGGTGCATACCGCCTTTTCCGGCAGTCATCAGGACGCCATACGCAAAGGTGTTGATGCACTTGCAGATGCCAATCAGGACATCTGGGAAGTGCCTTATCTGCCGATTGACCCGGCTGATATTGGCCGCACCTTTGAGGCCATCATTCGGGTAAATTCGCAATCTGGCAAAGCCGGGTCGGCGTATCTTTTAGAAGTCGATCACCATGTCCGGTTGCCGCGTGGGGCCGAAATTGAATTTTCCAAACTGGTCCAGCAAGAAGCGGACAGCACTGGCAAGGAAATCACCAGCCAGCGTATTTGGGAACTTGCAAGCGCACATTACATCAAGCCAACCGGCCGGTTTGAACTGATCAATTTTGAATCAAGCCGTGCCACCCGTACTGGCGAGACAGAACGGGTCACCGCTACCATCCGTCATAACGGGGCTGATGTTGTTGTCTCGGCAGTTGGCAACGGGCCAATTTCGGCGTTTGTTGACGCCATGCGCACCGAATTTGGTTTGCGCTTCAGGCTTGCTGATTTTGGCCAAAATACCAGATCAGCAACATCCAAAGCCGAAGCGGCGGCCTATGTCGAATTGACGATTGAAACAGATGATGGCCAGCAGTCGATTTATGGTGTGGGCATTGACACATCGATCACCAAGGCACCGATTCGCGCCATGATAAGCGCGCTAAATAAATTGCCAGTCTGATCAAAAAAACCCTAGCGGCCGCGCCAATTTGGTTTGCGCTTTTCCAAAAAAGCCGCAACACCTTCGGCAAAATCTTCACTGGTATAGCATGCCGCAATCAGATCAGAATCATCTGGGCAGGCGGTGGCATGCCGCAGCCTCCGCAACCCATCAAGGCTGGCTTGGATGGTCAAGGGCGCCATCGTTGTCAAACGCTGGGCCAGGGTGGTGGCGCGTGCCAGCATCGCGTCACGAGTCTCTAGAACATCATGCACAAAACCACTTGCCAAGGCTTGGTCGGCTGACAGCAATTCGGCAGTTAAAATCATATGGGCGACACGCGCCTCGCCAAATAACGCCACCAAGCGCCGCAGATTGGTAATGGCTAGACAATTGCCTAATGTACGGGCAATCGGCATGCCTATTTTGACATCCGCACTGGCCAGACGCAAATGCGCCGCCGTCGCAATCACCAGACCGCCACCAGTTACCGCCCCATGCAATGCGGCAATCACTGGCACCCGGCAGGTTTCAATTGAACTGATCACGCCCTCTATTTGCGCTTCATAATCATGTCCGTCCTGAAGCGTTTCAAAAGCGGTGAACTGGCCAATATCAGTACCAGCGGCAAAGGCCTTGTCACCAGCCCCACATATCACAATGGCTTTGATTCCTTGATCATCAAATTCAGTACCTGCAAGTTGACAGAATTTCATTATTTTCTGATACATTCCAAAGGTGAGGGCATTTCTTTGCTCAGGTCGATTGAGTGTAAGCGTCAAAATGCCGCCACTAAACGCTACCAACAATTCACTTTGCTGAAATCCCATAATTCTATCTTTTGACCAGAGCTAAGCGAGCGTAAATAAACAAGCTCAAAAAATCGTTACATTTAAAATGTGGGCCTTTAA
>JAQCEA010000034.1 GCA_027620495.1 Pseudomonadota bacterium
ACGTCAAACTCCTGTTCCAGAACGTTAATCGTTTGGAAACAGTCACTTGATCCACGGTCTACGGATCTTGAAACTGGGAAAATGGTGCCCGGGGGCGGACTCGAACCACCGACACGCGGATTTTCAGTCCGCTGCTCTACCAACTGAGCTACCCGGGCAAATCGCCGATCCGCGTTGGATGGGATTTTGTAAAAAGCATCACTCTTCGTTGATGGATATAGCGGCTGACACAGCAACTGTCCAGCCTGAATTCACCGAAAAATCCCACCCGCATCTGCCCCCTACCAAATGCGACCAGACCGTGTCAGCATCGGCTGACCAACCAGCGGCACATAACCCATGCGGTACAGCACAAATGCCGCCTGACAATGATGCCACCTGCATGATCAGCTAGTCACCTTTGGCATCTTGATCGCCAATAAATTGCAGCCCAAGCATCAGCCCCGTTGACAGTACAATCATCAAGGTTGAGATCGCGGCAATCGTCGGGTCGATATAATCGCGCAAGGCACTAAACATCTGTTTTGTCAGCGTCGAATTGCCACCGCCTGACAAAAATATCGAAATGATGACTTCGTCAAAAGATGTCAAAAATGCCAGCAATGCGGCCGTCAGCACCGAAAATTTTAATTGCGGCAGGGTGATTTCAAAAAACGCCCTAAACCTTGTTGATCCAAGACTTTGTGCCACCCGTTCCTGATTAAGATCATAAGTACGCAAGGCAGAGGTGATGATGATCATCACGATTGGCACAGACAGCACCGTATGGGCCAACACCAACCCCAGAATAGAATTGACAATGCCCATCTTGCCAAACACATAAAATGTGCCAATCGCAATCAAAATGACCGGCACAATCATCGGCGTCATCAACAAAAAGAACACGATTTTGCCAAGCCGCCCACCCGATACAAACAACCCATAAGCTGCCATGGTGCCACATGGTGTTGCCACCAGCATGGTCAAGATGGCCACTTTGAAGGATGTTGCCGTGGCATTCATCCAGCGCGGTGTATCCAGATATTCATCATACCAACGCAAAGACCAATTTTGCGGCGGAAATTCCAAATATTGTGAATCGGAAAACGACATGGGAATGACAATGACGGTCGGAATGACCAGCAGACACATAATGATAAAAGCCAGACAATACAGCCACAGCCGCTGGCCGTGCGTAATCTGGGTTTCACTTGCGGCTGATTTCCACCACTTCATATCAGCGCCTCCCAAACATCACACTATCCAATTTCAAAAACCGTGATGCCACCAGCAATACCGCAAAGGTTGATACCAGCAACACCACCCCCAGCGCGCTTGCCGCCCCCCAATTGAACTGATCTTCGAGAATGGCGGTGATTTGCATCGACACCAAAATCACCTTGCCACCACCTAGCACCGCCGGCGTGACATAAAAACCAAGGCATAAAACAAACACGATCAGCGAACCGGCCACCACCCCCGGCAATGAGAGCGGTACAAAAATCTGCCAAAATGCCTGCACCGGGGTCGCCCCTAGATTGGCAGCCGCCTGCAGCGCATGCCGGTCTATACGCCGCATAGCCGCATAAAGCGGCAACACCAAAAATGGCAACATGATATGCACCATGCCGATCAAAGTGCCATTGAGATTATGTGCCAGCTTCACCGGCGCGTCCCAAATCCCAAGGTCGATAGCAAAATTATTAATCAGACCATTGCGCTGCAGCATGACCAGCCAGGCATAAGTCCGCACCAGAAGTGATGTCCAAAATGGCAACAGCACGGTCAGCATAAATAGCCCCACATATTTTCGTGGGATTTGCGACAAAAAATAGGCCAGCGGATAACCAATAACAATGCAAAGAAATGTTGTGAGAAAGCTCACATTAAAGGTGGTTTTGAAAACCCTGAGATAGGATTTATAGGCAATCATCTTTTCGTAATTGACCAAAGATAACTCGCCATTGCTATCTAGAAACGACAGCGAAAACAGCCAGCCCACCGGAATCACAATGACCAAAAATACCGCAATGATCGCAGGCAATGTTAACGCCAGCACCAGCAGGGATTGACGGCGCTCTGCAACCCGCAATTTTGTTGCATTCAACGCCTCATCACGATGCGATGTCGGGCGTGGCGTCATGAGGCCTCGCCGGGAATAATAATCACATCCTTTTTGTCGATGCCAACCAACAGGTTTTGTCCACCCATTAACGAATCGACATCATTTCCAGCCCGCGTATTCATACGGGCTGTCAGACTGTGTCCATCTGCCATCACCATCATCACAATGGCGGTTTCACCCTGATAGACAAGTTCGGTAATTTCACCACTGAAATAGATTTTATCGTTGATCTTACTGGTCTTTGGCGCGTGCAGTGACAATCTTTCTGGTCGGATCACCAATGTCCAATTGTCATGTGTTGCACCATTTGGCACCTCACCAACCGTAACACCGGCATATTGCAACGCCCCAGATTTATCTTTTGTCAGCGGAAAAAACGAAGATTCACCAATAAAGCTGGCAACAAAATGATTGGCAGGCGCATTGTAAATTTCTCGCGGTGTGCCAATTTGTGTCAACTCCCCATGATCAATAATCGCAATGCGATCAGACATTGTCAGTGCCTCGCGCTGGTCATGTGTGACATAAACTGTTGTAACGCCCAATTGACGGTGCAACTGCTTTAGCTCTATTTGCATTTCTTCGCGCAGCTTTTTATCAAGTGCTGACAAAGGTTCATCCATCAATAAAATTTTAGGGCCAAAGACAAAGGCACGTGCCAGTGCCACGCGCTGACGTTGGCCGCCAGATAGCTGGTCAATACCGCGTTCGGCAAAATCTGATAATTGCACGGTTCGCAGCGCTTCGGTGACACGTTGACGTTTTTCCTCTGCTGGAATTTTTCGTAATTTCAGCGGAAAGGCGACATTTTCAAAAACCGACATATGCGGAAACAAGGCGTAGTTCTGAAACACCATCCCAACACCGCGCTTATGCGGTGGCAGCACAGTCACATCTTCATCACCAAAACAAATGCGACCAGAATCGGGCCGGTTAAATCCAGCGATTGCCATTAGCAACGTGGTTTTGCCCGAACCTGATGGCCCTAGCAATGTCAGAAATTCGCCCGCTTTGACATCGATACTGACCCTGTTAAGCGCAAATATTTTTCCATATGTTTTGGTCAGTTCGGTGACCGAAATTGACAATGACGCAGCGGTATCAGAAGTCATGTCTTGTAAATACCTATATATTGAATTTGTGTAAAAGACGTGCCACGAGGGGCATTACCCTCGCGGCACAAGGTTCAAATGGCGGGTTATTCGCTCAACAATTCCATATATAATTCCAGTGCCTTCTCGCGGTAATTTGCATACCAGTCGAGATCAACAGCCAGCATTTTAGACACATTATTCGGATGTGATGGCAAGGCTTCTAAAAGCTCTTTAGGTGCTGTTGTGACTTCATAGGCCACTTTATTTGTTGGGCCATACGTGATGTGGAATGGCAAATTAGCCTGATATTGCGGCTTTGACACTTCTGCTAGAAATTTCATTGCCATATCTTTGTTTGGCGCCCCTTTGGGGATGCCGAACCCATCATAGTCACGCAATGCCTGATTAAAAGTGTAGCCAACCGTGGCGCCATCTTTCTTGGCATTATCAAAGCGGCCATTCCAGCCTGTGATCATATCCACTTCTTTGTCTTTCATCAGCTGGGCCTGCATGGCGCCTGATTTCCAATAGACCGAGATATGTGGCTTCAATTCACGAATTTTTGCGATGGCCTTTTCGATTCCGCCCTCGCTTGACAAAAATTCATAGACCTTTTCTGGTGGTATGCCCATGGCCATGACAGCTGGTTCCAAAACGCCATCAACATTGTTCAAACGAATTGCCCGCGTGCCTGGAAATTTCTTAACATCCCAAAAATCAGCCCATGAATTTGGCGCACCAGCGCTACCGGGCTCACCATATTTTTCGGTATTCCACGCAAATACCGTGGCGAACACATCCGACCCAATACAATAGTCAGTATAGGTGTTTGGCAAAAAGTTCGACACATCAACAACGTTAAAATCAATTTTTTCAAGCGCACCTTTCGCCGCCGCCGCCGCACAACCGCCAGACCCGCTCACAACAAGATCCCAAGTGACCGCACCTGATTCAACCTGCAGCATCACTTTAGACATGCTGGCACCAGATTCACGGTTGATCTCGATGCCAGAATTTTTCGATGCATCGGTAAATAATGCCGCATCTTGTGCTTTGCCGTAAGAGCCGCCCCACGACACCACTGTGACTGGATCGGCCTGCACCGTGCCCATCGCCACAACAGATAATGCCGCGGCACCGATTGCCCCCAAAAATGTCTTTTGGCTAGCTTGTTTCAACAATTTAAAAGTCATTCTTACCTCCCTGTTGGTTCTTTTATTTTCACAGACATAAAACCTGAGATTTGCAGTGAGCTATCCGGTTTCAGACGTAATTTAAATAAGATCAAATTAGCTCTCTGCATGTTTGCTTGCCGGAATTTTACCCAACACTCCCTGAAATATTCTCAGCAAATCCTCCGGCAGACCTATTTGCTGAATTTTTCAGCGCTTGCTGGCATTGCCAGCGATCACGCCACTGATACCAGCCCACCATAGCTGGCAAAAACCACGGATTGCCGCGATAAAATGCTCGTGTTGGAAACGGCAGATTATCCAGCGCTGTAGTGCTCTCGGCCAGACCGGCAACCTGCTGGCCAAGACGCATGCCCAAATAGCTCGCCATCCCCACACCAGACCCACAATAGCCCATCGCGTAATGCACACCGTCATACTGACCAATATGCATCAATTCATCAAAGCTAAAGGCAACAGTGCCAGACCATGAATGCGACATGCCGCACCCCGCTAGTTCGGGAAAAATACGGCATAGATTCTGCTGCAATTTTGGCCCACTAATCGCCGGGTCGGTCTCATTGGCCGACACACGCCCACCAAATAATATGCGGCTACGATCAGGCGATGGCCGATAATAATAAACTACCTTGCAGCTATCGCTGACCACGCGGTCCTTTGGAAACAGACGGTCCATAACAGATTTTGACAAAGGCTCGGTGGCAATGATGTAACTGCCAATTGGGATCAGCCGACGCTGTACATAGGGCATTAAACTGCCACTATAGCCATTCGTTGCGACAACAACTTTACCAGCTTTGATTTTGCCCTGCGGGGTCGAAACGATAAAGCCCGCCCCAGACCGGTCAATGGCGGTGGCTGGACAATGGCCGGTCACCCGCGCCCCCGCATCAAGCGCCGTTTGCAAAATGCCAGCATAATATTTAGCCGGGTGTAGAGATGCATGCTGGGTAAAAACGACGCCGCCAAAATAGGCATCTGTGCCTAATTCTTGATGTTGGTCGCGCCGCGGTACAATAATTGTCGGCACATTTTCTTCGGCACCTAGACGGCGGGCTTCAGCCACCAATTTGTCAAAATGACGCGGCGTGTGCGCCGCATGAAACCGGCCATTCCGCATAAAATGACAATCGATGCCATGGGTCTTTATAAATGCCTCGATCCAGTCGAGAGATTTCTGACCCTCAGCCCGGATCGCGCGGGCTCGCTCTGCGCCAAATTTTTTTGTAAGCTGCTGAAATGTTGGTTTGATACTGCTACTAATTTGTCCACCGTTGCGTGTGCTACATCCCCAGCCGGGCGTTTGCGCCTCAAGCACTTGTGTGGTTTTACCCTGACTGGCGGTGACAATGGCCGCGTGCATGCCTGTATAACCAGATCCAATGATGACAACATCAGCCTCTGATACAATATCGCTATGTGTGACTGGTAATGGCGCTAGACCATCTGTCCAATAGGCACCATGGTCAGCGATTGGCGCTGGCCGGTCTGTTGCTGCGTCTGATCGCATTTATATCCCCTGTTAAACCGATCACACTTCTTTCAAGTATCTTATTTAACGTCTCTTATTTAGCGTCTCTTGCGTCTATCGTGCGTCAGCAAACGCATAAATCATCTCTGTCTTGACTTAACGCTAAAAAACAAATGAAATAAAAACAACATAATTTATATTATAAAAATATTCGTTTTATTTATATTAAAATTGGGTATTTGGCATTACAGGACCTGTCCGGCCATGCAAATAAAACAGCGCCACCTTGAAGTTTTTGATGCCATTATTGCGGCAGGGTCGATTTCTCGGGCCGCAGCCCAGCTCAATCTCAGCCAGCCTGCGGTCAGCATTGCTCTTGCTAATTTTGAAGAATCGATTGGGTTTAAATTATTTCAGCGTGACCGGGGATTTTTTGCCCCAACACGTGAAGCCCAATTGTTGCAGGATGACATGGCACAAGGGCTATTGGCATTAACGCGCGTATCTCAACGCATATCAGAAATTCGCGCCGGGTCAGCTGGCTCGGTGCGTATTGCGACCAACGGTGCCATGGCGATCCATTTTCTGCCACCTTTGATCGCCGCCTACCAGCGTGACCATAGTGACGTCAATATTGATATCCTTGTCAGAAGTTCACGTCAGGTTGCTGACTGGGTAAGCAGCCGACAAATTGACATTGGCCTTATTGACACGCCAGTCCCGGTTGCTGGACTGAATGCCACATTATTTAGTCTCGAATGTGTTTGTGTGATGCACCAGGATGATCCGCTTGCGGCCAAAGGCGTCATTCATCCTACTGATTTGGCTGGGCGTTCTATTGTCGCTATTACCGGCCAGCATATGGTTGACCGTCAGCTAGATGCCTCTCTAGCCGCTGCCGGGGTAACTGTTGAACGGCATATATCAAGCTATTTTTTTGCTATCGCGCGCAACATCATTGCGGTTGGCAACGAGATCGCCATTATCGACCCGACAAATGGCAAAGCCAATTTAAATGATGGCGTAACATGGCGGCCCTTTACCCCGCGAATTGATCATGAAATGGCGATCATTACCGCATCTGACCAGCCACTTGGTCAGGCGGCCGGCGGCCTTTATGATTTAATCACGCAATCTCTTCAAAAGCTCGCCAATACTTCCAGTGCGGGGTATATAGATGCCAAATGACTTGGACAGATTGTTGCGCTTAATGGCCAATAGCCTTGCCAAGTCAGAATTGCCAATCTGTCAATTGGTCGCCGCCGCATTAGATGGGTCTGTTGGCCGGACAGATGCCAAACCCGCCCCAGCATATAAAATCATCCCGCTTAAATTTGATGGCATCGACCCGCCGCCGGGACATGCATATATGGATTTGTGCCAGACTATTTTGCAATCTGGTGCCGATCTGTCATGGCGCCGCCCCGGCTTTGGTAAAATTCCAGACGCCATCGCCAGCCATATGGCGGTATGCGAAATCATCGGACCAACTGGCCAGATTAACCATGAAACGGTGCGCGCTGGCTTGTTGTTTCAGGCACCAAACATCACCTACCCCCGCCACAGCCACGCCGCCGAAGAAATATATTTGTCGCTGTCTGGCCCGGTAGAGTGGCAAGTAGATGAATCCGACTGGCGTCATTCATGCGCCGGTGATTTCACCCATCATTTACCGCACCAGCCACATGCCATTCGTACCAGCACAACACCGCTTTTGGCGGTATGGGGATGGGCTGGTGATATTGGCGCTGAAAGCTATAAAATATAGACCGGTCTTGCCAGCTAATCAACTAAGACCTTCGCCCGGGTCTGGCTCGCGCATTTTGCCAGATGCCGCCAGTTCGGCGTCAATGATGCTATCATCCGCCGCATCAACAGCTGGGATCGCATAAGCGCCCTGAAACCACCGTCCAAGATCAATATCTGCACAGCGTTTTGAACAGAATGGGCGCGTTTCATGCATTGCCGGTGCACCGCATGTCGGGCAAGGCTTGACATCTGCTGATTTACGTTTGGCATTGCCCATCATTGAGGTTCCAAACCCTTTCAGATGTTAGTTTAGTGGGTGGCCGCAACCTTGTCGATAATATACGCCACCGCCGCCTGATCATCATCAAGACAGATCTCGATCTCAAGCGGCCGATTCAATGCCGAAACAGCCGCCTTGCCAGCACCCGCCAGCCAACCAGCCATCGCCGCATTTACCGCCAGATGCACCGGTTTAAAAGCTGGCCGCATCGCGGCAAGCCGCAACCCAGCCAGCGCCGCCTGCGCCACATCATCAGCCATCATATCATCCAGCGCCGCCCGCCCATGTGGCCGCGATAATTCCAACATGCCGCCGCGCGTCATACCTAAAATTTCAGGGTTTTGCGGATCATCATCAAGGCAGTTTTGAAGCTGTGAACGGAATTTTTTATTGGCCAAACCCGCCCGCGGCACATCAATCAAGATCGGACCGGACATGCCGCGAAGACGGATTTGTCTGGCAATTTCAACAGCCGCTTCGCCAAACAAACCATCAAAGCCATATTTTTGGATATCAGCACCCGCCCCATCAATATCAATCGCCCAAAGTGCATGTGTACGCTGGCACCATAACCTGCCGCCAGATGGCAATTTTACCTCTGGCTGAATCGCCGCCGATATCGCGGCATCGATTAACGCACTTTGGGCATCACCTATATTGCATTTATGATAAGAGGCACGCGGAACAAAACGGCACGCACGTTGGGATAAATCGCCGCCGTCATAGAGCCTAGCTGGCATGGCCGGATCACAGCTGGCGCGACTGGCCTGCCAGTCAGTGACAAGGTCATCGATGCTGGCTTGCAATTGCGCCCGGGCTATCCCCGTTGCCTGTCGCCGCACAATCACCCCAAAACCATCAGGCACCTGCAAGTCTGCCGCCAATGCCCGCATGGCCGCCGCATCACCGCAACGGCGCGAAATCGTGATGCTTGATTGCCCCGGCAACAACACCAAAGTGGCGGTTACCAGCCGGGCATCAAGTACCGCCTGCCAGGCTTTGCCATGACGCGGTGCGGCAACAATCGTCACCACAACAACCGCCCCGGCCGCAATGGCTGATGGTTGGTTTTTTTGTAATCTGATGCTAATCACAGTGCCATCTGCCAACCGTCCTTGGGCCCGGTTCTGGCTGGCAAAAACCTGTTCAATTCGTGCCTGATGCACCGACCCGATCAAATCCGGCTGGTCATCCCGGCAAAGCCAGACATGCTGGATAATGCCCGCCCGATCAAAAAATCCAACCCGTGTTTGGCCGGGGGCGATTTCAGCAAAAATGTTATACGGCATCATGGCTGCATGGCTGGCCGATAGCCAGCCGCATTTAGCAGCGCTGTTACATCAAACAGGCTGAAGCCAACTATGTTGGAATAAGACCCGCTGATATGGCGAATATACCGCGCCGCAAACCCCTGAATCGCATAGCCGCCAGCCTTGCCCTGCCAATCCCCAAAAGCCAGCGCATCAGCGATATCATTTTCGGTTAATCGGCGAAATTTAACCTGACTGCATACCACCCGAACAAATAATTTGCGGTCAGCCGTAATCAGCGCAATGCCGCCATATACCCCATGTTGGCGGCCTGATAAAAGTTGCAAACATGACGCCGCTGTATCGGCAGTTTCGGCCTTTGGCAAAATCCGGCGTCCACAGGCGACAACGGTATCACCGGCCAATATTATCCCATGATGTGTCGCGGCCACGGCCTCTGCCTTGGCGATCGCAAGGCGGCGGGCATAGCTGGCTGGCAATTCACCTTTTTTCGGGGTTTCATCCAAATCTGCTACAGATACAAGGTCAGGCTGGATGCCGATTTGTGCCAGCAAATCAAGTCGCCGCGGGGATGCCGAGGCAAGAACCAACTGCGGCTGAGACATGACAAATCACCTCCATGCAAAGATGACACAAAGGCTGCCTCATCTTTTATGTGAAGCTGGTTACAGCGAGAAAATCCGGCTATTTAAAGCGGAATGTGATCCGGCCTTTGCTGAGGTCATAAGGTGTCATTTCAACATTGACACGGTCTCCCGCCAGCACCCGAATACGGTTTTTCCGCATCTTGCCACTTGTATGGGCAAGCACTTCATGATCGTTGTCGAGTTTTACCCGAAACATCGCATTCGGCAGCAATTCTGCTACAGTGCCCGAAAACTCGATTACGCCTTCCTTGGCCATGAGACCCTTTCCATCTGATTACAGTGTCATAGACATGCGCAAAAACCGCCGAAAGGTCAAGTGTTTCCTGCAATCTCTTTACCAAAATAGATGCTGAGTTTATTGCGAATATCATCGCGTACATGACGATATGCCCGCAGCATTTCCTCTCGGCTACCTGTTAAATTCGCCAGATTATCCACCGGCCAATACAAGGTTTCGCAATCGATATTCTGCGTCAAGACACGCGCCGCGTCATGCGCCTCTGGCGAAAACGAGATAATCACATCATAAAATCCAGAATCTAGATCATCAAAAGACTTTGGCTCATGCGCGCTCATATCTAGGCCAATTTCACGCATCACCGCTGTTGCAAACCCATCTTGAATCCCCGGCGTGACGCCGCATGAATCAACAAAAATTTTGCCTGGAAAGGCATGTTTCACCATGGCTTCGGCCATTGCAGAACGCACAGCATTGATGTTGCAGGCAAATAATATAGCCCCCACCTGACTACCCGCCTTGGGGGGTACAACATCACCCATGTCTTTGTCACTCATTTGATTCTACCCCTCACTTGGACTGCAACACACAGATCAAAGTAAACAACCGTCTGGCGGTCTTGAAATCTGTCATCACCTTACCGTCAAGCCGTGACTGCAGTAATTCAGACCCTTCATTGTGTAAAGCCCGGCGTCCCATATCAATCGCCTGAATTTGCGATGGTGATTTGGTACGAATGGCATCGTAATAGGTGTCACAGACATGAAAATAATCACGAATGACCCGCCGCAATGGGCCCATTGCCATAAAGAACTGGGCAATTTCAATGTCATCTGCATTACGGATATCGAAATGCACATGCCGCCCTTCAAGCTTTAAATACAGGTGAAATGGCCCCGCATGTTCTGGCACGCCGAATTGATTTTCTTCCAAAATATCATAGATCGCGATGGCGCGTTCTTGTTCAGCTTCGGCAGACCGGCGCGGACCGGCTGCATCGTCAAGCTCTATCTTGACCAGCCGTTCCGCCTTGTGATTGTCGTCCGCCCCCGCCATAGCCAGCCTAATGATTCATACGGATACGCATCGATAAGGCATGCGCGCCCAGCCCTTCCGCCTCAGCCAGTGCCACGCCAGCTGGGGCAATCTGTGCAAAACTGCCAGCATCACATGACACCATAGTGGTGCGCTTCATAAAATCGGCAACACCAAGCCCAGATGAGAACCGAGCGGTGCGCGCTGTTGGCAAAACATGATTGGGTCCAGCCACATAATCGCCAATCGCCTCAGGCGTGTAACGGCCAAGAAAAATCGCCCCAGCATGGGTGATTTTTTCTGCCCATTCTTCGGCATGATCAAGCGCAAGTTCGAGATGTTCGGCGGCGATCCTATCGGCAATGGCTGGCATTTCATCCATATGCGGAACAGTAATGATTGCCCCGTTATCCTGCCATGACTGGCCTGCCACCGCCGCCCGATCAAGCGTTGGCAAGATGGCGCTAACAGCCGCATCAACAGCATCAGCAAAGGCCGCATCATCGGTAATCAAGATCGACTGGGCGGCTTCGTCATGTTCGGCTTGTGACAGCAAATCAGCCGCAATCCATGCTGGGTCATTATGGGCATCGGCAACCACCAAAATTTCAGATGGCCCGGCAATGCTATCAATACCAACCTGCCCGAACACTTGACGTTTTGCCGCCGCCACAAAGGCGTTGCCCGGCCCCACAATTTTATCGACCGGGGCAATCGTCTGGGTGCCATAGGCAAGTGCCGCCACCGCCTGCGCCCCGCCAATACGCCACACCTCAGTCACACCGGCCAGTGCCGCCGCCGCCAGCACCAGATCATTGACATCACCATCACGTGCTGGCACCACCATGACCCGCCGTTTGACCCCAGCAACCTTCGCCGGGATCGCATTCATCAACACCGATGATGGATAAGCCGCCTTGCCGCCCGGCACATAAAGACCAACCGCATCAACCGGCGTATGCCGCATGGCAAGCCGCACCCCGGCTTCATCACGATAGGCAAAGCCGTCAGGACGCTGCTTTTCATGAAAGGATTGAATACGGGCGGCCGCCAGTTCCAGCGATTGTCTTAACGCATCATCCAAGTCATCAAGTGCGACCTGTAGCGCATCACCCGGTATCGCCAGTTCGGCAACAGATCCAACCGCCAGACCATCATATTTAGCGGTGAATGCCAGCAACGCCTCGTCACCGCGTCCACGGATATCTGCAATGATTTTTGCCACCGCATCATGCACGTCAATATCAGCCTCGCGCTTGCTACCAAGCAAACGCTCGAATGACTCAGAAAAATCTGCTGAGGCAAAATTTAACCGCTTGGCCATGATATCTGTCACACTTCATTCGTGGTTTGGCAGATCGTCATTAAAGATCATGCCGGGGCTGTAAATTGGTCGGGCGGCCACTGTCAAGATCACCAAGCACAATGTCGATCTGTTTTGCTGTCAGGCGCATTGACGGGCCACCAGAAAAACTAAGTTCGATCATGCAGCCACTGTCTTGTTGTGGCATAGCCACCAGCTTTAGGGCAAGAAGGTTAAGAAAGGCATCACGCCAATCTGCTGGCCAGCGCCGCTTTTGCACAGCCGTGACATGATTCATCCGCACCCCGCATAGCGCACGTTCATGCACCGCGCCCCCGCTGCTGTCATTCATATCGGCCAACGCCGGTCGTTCCCAACAAAAGCGGTTAGCAACGATCATAAAACAATCATGTTCTGCGTCATAATGTATATCGGCACCGGCGATGATGGCGTCTTGCAGCAATGCCGAGACCACTTCAAGATCAGCCTCATCCTTGGCCACTAACCGCAATGATTCTGCTGGATCCATCTGCATGACTAGCCCTTGACCCGGCGCAATTGCGCCCCGCAATTGCCCAATTTTGTTTCAAGGTCACTATAGCCGCGCTCTAGATGATAAATACGGCTTACCGTCGATATGCCGGGCGTTGCCAATGCCGCTAGCACTAGCGATACCGATGCCCGCAAATCTGTCGCCATAACAGGTGCTGGGGTGAGGCTTTTTCGCCCTCTAACCATGGCCGTCCCGCCATTGACCCGAATATCAGCCCCCATGCGCAACAATTCCGGCACATGCATAAATCGGTTTTCAAAAATTGTTTCTGAAATCTGCGACGAGCCATCGGCGATACACATCATCGCCATGAATTGCGCCTGCAAATCGGTGGGAAAGCCGGGAAATGGATCGGTGGTGATATCGGCCGCCTGTGGGCGTCCGTTGCCTTTGACCCGGATCGTTCCAGCGGCACAATCAATGGTTGCCCCGGTATCACGCAATACTGCCAGCAATGCATCAAGATGACGCTCCTGCGCGCCATGCAATGTCAAATCGCCATCAGTCATCGCCGCGGCAATGGCAAATGTACCGGCTTCGATCCGGTCCGCCACAACCTCGTGGTTGGCAGCGTGTAATTCATCGACACCTTGAACCCTTATGGTATCTGTGCCATGGCCTTCGATTTTGGCCCCCATTGCGTTTAGACAATTGGCAAGATCGGTAATTTCAGGTTCGCGTGCGGCATTGACAATTTCTGTTTCACCGCGTGCCAACACCGCCGCCATCAGCGCATTTTCGGTCCCGCCAACAGACACCATCGGGAACATGATACGCCCCCCTTGCAACCCATTGCGCGCACGGGCCTGAATATAGCCATCTGCCAATTCAACAACCGCCCCAAGCGCCTGCATCGCCCGGATATGCAAATCTACCGGGCGGGTGCCAATCGCACAGCCCCCAGGCAACGAGACACGGGCCTCACCATAGCGCGCCAAAAGCGGCCCTAGCACCAAAACCGATGCCCGCATTTTTGAAACCAGATCATAGGGCGCATCAAAATCTGTTGCCCCGCCAGACATGGTGACTTGTTCACCATCCCGCACCACATCAACCCCTAAATGGCCAAGCAAACCTTCCATAGATAATGTGTCTGCAAGCCGCGGGACATTGTTCAAAACAAGGCGATTGGTCGCCATCAGGCCAGCCGCTAACAATGGCAGGGCAGCATTTTTTGCACCGCTAATGGCGATGTCCCCGCGCAGCGCCGGTCCCCCTTTAATCTCGAGGCTATCCATCAGCTTTTGGCTTTCTTGCTGGTTATATCTTTGATCATTTTGTCGGGCTCTTTTCATCAGACGGTATCGTGCCGCCCGCATCAGTGGCTGGCGCGGCTGTTCGCGCCCGTGCTTGGGCTTTACGTCGATGCAAATTATCACGCAAGGCCTGTGCCAAACGGTCATTTGCCTGTTGTTTGGCGGTTTGCGGCTTTTGCGGTTCTGACGGTTGACGGGGCCTCATAACTTTCCTTGCGGTATTCTGTCTATTATCGAGATTAATGAGCGTATCATAGCTAGGCAGAAGTTGTGGCTTTTTTAGGGCGTTTGCATGGTTGTTAACAATGACCATAAGGCTTTTTTGGTATAGGCTGATTTGATCGGAAAATCCAGCCCATCAATGGCAAGGTTTGCGCATGAAACCAGCATCAATTCCAAGCAAAAGAGGCATCGGCAAATGGGGTTTGCCAGCGATCTTGCTTTGCGGGCTTGCTGGGTTCTTTGCAACCGGCTTGCATCAGCTGATCAGTTGGGAAACAGTGGCACGGCATTATGCCGAGATCAGCCATTTTATCGAGCAGAACCGAACCGCCAGCTATTTGGGATTTGTGCTATTTTATACCGCTGTTGTTGCCTTTTCACTACCAATTGCCAGCTTGCTGACATTGGCCGCTGGCGCTCTTCTTGGCTGGCCGGCCATTGGTCTTATTGTGGTGGCGGCCACGGCCGGGGCCAGCCTTTTATTTATCGCGGCACGCGGATTGTTTCGTGATGTTTTGCGCGCCCGTGCCGGGCCATTTTTTGCCAAGCTTGAGGCTGGATTTACCAAAAATGCGTTTGGCTATTTGTTGTTTTTACGATTGATGCCAGCCGCCCCATTTTGGGCGGTCAATATCCTGCCAGCTTTTTCCGGCATGCGTTTGGCACCATTTATTGGTGCCACAGCCATTGGCATTATCCCCGGCACATCGGTATATGTGGCTGTTGGGCGCGGTTTTGACCATCTTCTTGCACAGGGAAAAACGCCTAATTTAGCGGTATTAAACACCCCGCACATTTGGTTGCCATTGGCTGGGCTGGCGCTATTGGCCCTGTTGCCGACAGTTTATCGCCAGATCAGACCAACCGGCAAAAAGGATCAACCACATGACCCATCATGATTGTGATATTTGCATTATCGGCGGCGGGTCTGGCGGGCTGAGTCTGGCCGCCGGTGCGGCGCAAATGGGTGCCAAAATTCTGCTGTTCGAAGCAGGTGCCATGGGCGGTGATTGTCTGAATAGTGGCTGTGTCCCGTCAAAAGCCCTGCTGGCGGCGGCAAAAGCCGCATATCATGCCAACGGCGCCCCCCGCATGGGCGTCATCGGCACGCCGCCACAAATTGATTTTGCTGCGGTCAAGGCGCATGTCGCCGCGGTGATCGATGGTATTGCCCCGCATGATTCAATCGAACGGTTTGAAACATTAGGCGTCACCGTCATTTCCGAACATGCCGCCTTTACCAGCCCGCGCGAAGTGGCATCAAACCATCATAAAGTGCGTGCTAAATATTTTGTCATTGCCAGCGGTTCACAACCCACCATCCCGCCAATTGACGGCCTTTCGGACATAGATTTTCACACCAATGAAACAATTTTCGCAGATCCAGTGAAACCAGATCATTTGGTGATTATTGGCGGCGGGCCAATTGGCATTGAAATCGCACAGGCGCATGTCAGGCTGGGTGTTGCTGTGACGGTTATCGAGGCTGTATCGATTATGGCGCGCGATGACAGCGAACTTGTCGCCATGCTCAAAACCCAGCTTGAGGCAGATGGCGTCTCATTCATCGAAGGCGTTAGCGTTGCCAGCGTTCGCCAGAACCAGCCAAATGGCATCACCCTGACACTTGCCAACGGCGCGGTCATAAAGGCAAGCCATATTTTGGTTGCTACCGGGCGGCGGCCAGTCATTGACGGGCTGAACCTGTCAGCGGCCGGGGTAAAATTTGGCAAAACCGGCATTATGACTGACCGCCGGTTGCGCACCAGCAACAAGCGAATCTATGCCATAGGCGACGTCACCGGCCGCCAGCAATTTACCCATATAGCCAGCTATCATGCTAGTATTTGCCTGCGCAATCTATTGTTCAAATATCCCGCAAAACTTGACGAAACAGCGGTGCCATGGGTGACCTATTGCGACCCGGAACTGGCTCATGTCGGGCTGACACATGATGCCGCAATTGATTGCTGGGGCAAAGATAACATCACTGTAACAAAATGGGATCTGGCAGATAATGACCGGGCGCGTGCCGACCATCGCACCACAGGGATGGTCAAGGCAGTGATCCATAAAAATGGCCGCATTTTAGGGGCGTCAATACTGGCACCTATGGCGGGTGAAATCATCCAGCCCTGGATTCTGGCAATTGCCAACCGGCAGAAAATTGTCAGCCTTGCCACCATGATTGCGCCATACCCAACCTATGGCGAGGCCAGCAAACGTGCCGCTGGCAATTTTTTCACGGCGAAATTATTTGGCAAAACAACGCAAAAATTGGTGCGGTTTCTTCTGAAATTCTGACCGCTTGCCTGCCCGATCATTTGATCTTGTCAAGTTTCGGCAAGACTGCTAGTAAAAGCCCACATTTTGCGGTGGCATATATGCAGATTTGATCTGTATCGCCAATGCCGGAAAATTGGAATAATGCTGCCATAGCTCCAGCGGTAGAGCGCACCCTTGGTAAGGGTGAGGTCGCGTGTTCGAATCACGCTG
>JAQCEA010000035.1 GCA_027620495.1 Pseudomonadota bacterium
TCCCTAGGGTTGCCCCCGCCGGGCGTTACCCGGCATCCTGATCCTGTGGAGCCCGGACTTTCCTCTCCCTTTGCCGAAACAAAGGCAGCAGCCATCCGGTCATCTGACAGGGGCGGACTATACGCTGGCGATACCAGCGTGGTCAAGCAAGCGCCATGGCCAGCACTTAGGGGGTTTCGGTCTCGGCAATCGCTTCGGCTTTTTCAGCGGCGGTCAACCAGGCGTCTTCCTTTTCGGCTTTTTCGGTTTGCAAGGCCGCCAGTTGATCGGCCAGCTTGTTAAATTTGGCTGGATCAGTTGCAAACAGATCAGGCGCGGCGAGGGCTGTTTCTATTGTTGCAATCTGGCTTTCAAGCTCAGCGATCAATGCGGGCATGGTGTCCAGAATATGCTGGTCTTTAAAGCTCAGCCTTGGGGCCCGGTTTGGTTTTGGTTTATCTGATGAAGTGGATTTTTTTGCTGATTTGCTGTCACGCGCACTACCGGCTTGGCGCGCGGCGGTTGTTTGTTTGCGTGTCAGATAATCTGAATAGCCGCCCGCATGGGCAACAATTTTTCCATCCCCCTCAAATGCCAGAACCGCGGTGACTGTCCGATCCAGAAAATCACGGTCATGGCTGACGATCAGAACGGTGCCATCATAGTTGGCAATTACTTCCTGCAACAATTCCAGCGTTTCCAGATCCAGATCATTTGTTGGTTCGTCAAGCACCAGAAAATTATGCGACTGGGCAAACAGCTTGGCCAAAAGCAACCGGTTTTGTTCGCCGCCAGACAGGGTTGAAACACGCTGGGTCATTTTCGCGTCATCAAACATAAAATCACGAAGATAGCTGGTGACATGTTTGCTTTGCCCGGCCACTTCGATCATATCGCTGCCGCCAGCGGTCAAAATTGTCCATGGTGAGGCGTCACGGTCAAGGGCTTCACGGCGCTGGTCAAAATATGCAGGGTTCAGCCCAAATCCCGTTCTGATCCAGCCAGATTCGGCGGGGGTCAGGCCCAGTAACAGCCGAACAAAGGTTGATTTGCCAATCCCGTTGGGGCCAACAATACCGATGCGATCACCACGCCGGATCAGCAAGTTGAAATGGCGAAGCAGGCAGCGCTCAGCCTCGCCATCTGGTACGCTGGCGCTGATGTCAATGGCCTCAAGCACAAGTTGTCCGCCACCGTCAGCCGGGCCAGTTTCCATCCGCATGCTTCGCTGTGTAATACCGCCAGCTTTGGCCCGTTCACTGCGCATCCTGTCAAGATCGCGTAGCCGCCCCTGATTGCGCTTGCGCCGGGCGGAAATGCCTTCGCGTGACCATTTGGTTTCGGCGGCGATATGACGGTCAAGCTTGTGGAGAATAACAGCTTCATCAGCCAGAATCCCATCTGACCAGCTTTCAAATTCATCAAAATGCCCATCACGGCGGCGTAATTTACCCCCATGTAACCAGATGATGCCGGTGCCAAGATTGCGCAGAAATGCACGGTCGTGGCTGACCACCAACAGCGCCCCTTTATGTTGGCGCAACATTTCTTCCATCCATTCAATGGTTGGCAAATCCATATGGTTGGTGGGTTCATCAAGAAGCAGAATATCGGGTTGTGTATAGAGCGCGCGGGCCAGCGATACGCGGCGGGATTCGCCGCCGGAAAGTCCGTCGCTCATCCGCATTGGATCGAGTCCCATACGCATCAAAATAGCATCGGCTTTATGTGCAATTTTATCGAGATGTGCATCGTCAACACCGGCGGTAACAATGGCTCGCAATGTCATGCCGGCAGGGATGCTGGGGGCTTGGGGCAGATAGGCAATATTGGCACCGGGGGCGGTCCATAAGGTGCCTTCATCCATGTCGCTCTGGCCAGCTAGCAGCTTCATCAAACTTGATTTACCGGCCCCGTTACGCCCGACAAGGGCCAACCTGTCACCAGCATGAAGCGCCAGATCAGCGCCCCGCAAGAGCCATTTATCCCCCAGATTTATGCCAGCATCAGCAATTGTCAAAAGTGGCGGTGTCATCGAATGTATTTGTCCTTTAAAGGCCTCTTTGCCGGGCCAGCGCATCATAGGCCGCATTGATGCGGGCCAACCTGTCATTCGCCGCCGCAACAAATTCTTCGGGCATGCCATTGGCAATCAAGGTGTCTGGGTGATGTGTCCGCACCAATTCTTTCCAGCGCCGGTTCAAGGTTTGATTGTCACAATCGGCACTGACCCCTAAAATTTCATAGGCGGACGGGCCGCTACTTCGATGAATCGCAAGCAAACGGTCAAATTCGTTGTCATCAAATCCAAAAATTTTGGCCACGTTATGCAGATAATTTTGTTCAGGCGGGTTGATATCGCGATCTGATTTGGCAATATGAAACAGCAAATCGATCAATTGTTCCAAAATCGGCGCTTTGGCGGGAAACAGCTGTGCCACCTGATTGGCATAATCTTCATATCCGGCGGGTGTTTGGCGTGCCAAATCCCAAAATTTGCCGACCTGTTTCACTTCGCTAGGCGGGATATGGACACGTTCGCGAAAGGCGGCAATTTCGTCACGACTGACAACACCATCGGCTTTGGCCATTTTTGCCGATAGCGCGATCACCGCGACGGTAAAGGCAACGCGTTTGGTTGCCTGCGAGTCAGTGCCGGCAGGCCCTAGCCGTTTTTCTACAGCGTGACCGGCAACAGCACCAAGCAGACCGCCAATTGGCCCGCCAAGTGCAAACCCTGCGGTGCCACCAATAATAATGCCCCAAATGCTCATCGCCCTATCTAGCGGGGGTTGATAGCGAAAGGCAAGCCTTTGCAAACCGGATAATCGAGAAAGCGTCACGATTGGGGCTGGTATTTGCGTGCTGGCGGTTTTATGGTGACGCCCATGCATAGTGACCTGCCCAAAATTGACAGCCCTGACGATGGTATGACGGCTGATGTGGAACTGAACCTTACCGGTATGAAATGCCCGCTACCGGTCCTAAAGGCGCGCCGTCAAATAAACCAGATGGCACCGCGGTCGGTGTTGAAAGTCACCGCAGATGATCCGGCTGCCCCCCTCGATTTTGAACATTTTTGCCATACGGGCGGGCATGATTTGCTGTCCAGCACCGAACAGGCTGGCATTTTTACATTCCATATTGCCAAATCACCAGATTAAGCTGGATATTGCGCCAATAATGTGCGGTGAAACGCTTCTGCTGGGGGGCCCTTAACAGGGCCATCATACAGGCCGATTTCCTGACATTTCATGAAAAAGCCGGGCGCCGGAATTTGTCCGCGCTGGCGCGATACCACCCATGCGGCGCGCAGTGGTTTTGCCGATTGATGGTCACGATCAACAAGTGTTTCCAGCCACATGGTTAGTTTATGAATCCGCTGGGGCGGCGGGATATGGGCGGTATCGGCAAGTTCAGCATAGCTGATTAAATGGCGGCTGGCGATCGCGCTATCGAGTGCCATGCTGGCGCGGCGTTGCCAATCTAATTGTTCATCCATGACCGATATTGATGTCTATTACAGGTTGTTTCAGGCAGATAACACGGTGCATTCTATCGGCTCTGATAAATCGCCTATTGAAGCGGGCCGCATTTCTGCCTAGCTTGGCCCCATGGTGTATATCAGGTCATTTATTTTTAACAGTGCGTTTTATGTCGGCACCGCGATATTGGTTGTGGTGATGGGGCCGGTATTGTTGTTGCCACCTTTTTTGGCGCGTTATATCGCCCGGTTTTGGGGGTGGCTGGCACATAAACAGCTGTATATTGTTGGCATTCGTCAGCGGGCATATGGCGACAGGCATCTGGACAAGCAGGTAATTTACGCGGTGAAACATCAATCGGCGTGGGAAACCATTATCCTGAGCTGGTTGCTTCATGCTCCGGCATTTGTGTTGAAAGTTGAATTGTTACGCTTGCCGATCATTGGCCTGTTTTTCATAAAGACAAGCTGCATTCCGGTTGATCGGGCAGACGGGATGCGGGCGCTGCGAAAAATGCGTGATGCGGCGCTTGAACTCGCGGCACAAGGGCGGTCTATGCTGATTTTCCCGCAAGGCACGCGGGTGGCGCCGGGCGCCAGCAAACCATATGAAATTGGCGTGTTTGCACTGTATGAATCAACCGGTCTGCCAGTTGTGCCGGTGGCACTGAATTCGGGGCTTGTCTGGCCGCGCAACAGCTGGCTGAAATATCCGGGTACTGTCGACATCCATTTTCTAGAGCCTATCCAGCCGGGCTTGACCCGTAAACAATTCATGGCCAAGCTGGAACAGCAGATTGAAAGCAAGATGGCCGTGCTTGACACCTTAACGCCAGACAATAACCGGCGATAGCAAAAGGAGGCTGACGATGGATGGAAGCCAGCGCCGTTCTGATGCGCAGTTGAATGTTTTAGGCGATCCGATTACCAGCTGTTCGCACGACCCGGTCACTGGATTTTTCCGTGACGGCTGTTGTAACACCGGGCCGCTCGATCAGGGGCTGCATACAGTGTGCGCGATTATGACCAGTGCGTTTCTCGAATTTAGCAAGGCCGCTGGCAATGATTTATCAACACCGCGGCCTGAATTTGGCTTTGCTGGATTAAAAGCGGGTGACCAATGGTGTTTATGTGCGGCCCGCTGGGAACAGGCAAGACAGGCGGGGCATGCGCCGAAAATTCGCCTCGCCGCCACCAATCAGGCAAGCCTTGCCGTTTGTAATTTGGATGATTTAAAGGCACATGCCATTGATTTGAATTAATCATCTAAAAAGGTGCCAGCAGGCGCTAGGAGATGGAAATAATGCTTACGCTTGATGCACGGGTTCAGGTCACCTGCACCGAAACTGACCAAGTGGCACCCGCTACGATTGTGCGTATTCAGGGCAACCGCGTCGATGTGGTGCTGGATCAGGGCGGCGGCGACATTATCATCAGTATGGTGATGCAAAAGCCGGGGCTGTATGTGGGTAGCCGGTCCGGGTTGGAATTTACCATGCGCACATAACCGGCGCTATCTGACATAAACCGGGTGGTATTTGATGACGATAGACCAGCAAAAATCTGAAAATGGCCATCACGCCGATCGGTCTGCATGGGTGATCTGGGGCGTTTTGGTGCTCATTGCGGTGGCGATCTTGCCATTTGCGGTGCGCAACAGCGAGATTGTCCGGCAAATCGCGGCGATGTGCGGCTTTACCATTGGCTGAATAACCAGCCTTTGTGGCCGCGGTAACAATACACAACAGATCATGCGATATTGCCATCTTTCAGGCCTATCGATAGGCTAGGGTTTTGGCATTTATGATGGGTGTTGGCATGATTATCCTCGATGGTGGGCTGGGCCGTGAATTACAGGCGATGGGGGCACCGTTTCGGCAGCCTGAATGGTCGGCACTTGCCTTGATGGAGGGGCCTGAATATGTGCGGGCCGCCCATGATGCATTTTTGCAGGCTGGGGCAGATATTGTAACCACCAACAGCTATGCAATCGTGCCATTTCACATTGGTGCAGATGTGTTTGCGGCCCGTGCCAGCGAATTATTGCGGCTTTCTGGCAAGCTAGCCCGTGCGACGGCTGATGACGCCGGGCGGCAGGTGCGCGTTGCCGCCAGCGTACCGCCAATGTTTGGATCCTATCAGCCAGATAAATTTGACCCGCATGCGGCGGCTGACATGATGCGTTTATTTCGTGACGAGCTGGCGGGTTATGCCGATTTATTTTTGGCTGAAACGCTGGGTTCAGTCGCCGAAGCCGAATTGTTTTTGACCGAATTTATGCCAACGGGACGGCCGGTATGGCTATCGGTCACATTAGACGATGTCGGTGTTACAGTTGGCCAGCCCCGGTTGCGGTCAGGTGAACCGCTTGGCGATGTGCTGGCGCTGTGTCAGACCCAGGCACCGGACGCCTTGCTGTTTAATTGTTCCCAGCCAGAGGTAATGGAAGATGCCATTGCTGTGGCGCATGCGTATTTTTCGGGCGATCACTCGCCGCTGATCGGCGTTTACGCCAATGCTTTTCCGCTTGCCGATGACAAATATGAAGGGGCAAACGCGACATTGCACCAACTGCGTCAGGATATCACGCCAGATGCGTATGCCGATTATGCCGAACGCTGGGCTGCCGCCGGGGCGGGGATCATTGGTGGCTGCTGCGGGATTTCGCCGCGTCATATCAAATGCCTGAAAGACCGGCTTTCACGCTACGGCTGATAGCCATGCGCCAAAAAAAAGAGAGGCATAAAGCCTCTCTTTCGTGATCGGGTATCGAAAAAACCTTTTATCGCTGGTTTTTCACCTCGATGGTTCCGTTTTACGCGCACCCAGAAGGCTGCTTCTCAGTCCGCCAAACAAGAACAAGGCCTTTCGACACAAACCCTTTATCACTAGACATAAGATCACCTCCTTTTCATTGTTAACAGATGGCAAAAGCCTAGGCGAATAAAGACACGCTGTCATGCGTTTTTTTACCCTGCTATTTTCGCCAGCATAAAGGGCAATATCTAGGGCAATATCTAGGGCAGCATCCAGTAAACTAGCCATTGGGGCAAAAACGTCATTTGGCTCTTGTTGTCAGCAGGATGGATCCCCACTTACAGTTCTATGAACAGACTGACCCGTTTTATTGTTGCATCTATGGCCGTGATGACCGGCCTTTTCGGAGGCGTGTCGATGATTTTTGCGGCTTCAACAACAACACAAACAGCACATGATTTCAGTTTTGCCAGCATTGTTGGCGAACCTTTGCCATTGGCAAATTTCAAGGGAAAAGCCGTGTTGATTGTCAATACAGCGTCAATGTGCGGCTTTACCTCGCAATATAGTGGTCTTCAAGATTTATGGGACAGCTATCGTGATCGCGGGCTTGTTGTGTTGGGGGTGCCAAGTGATGATTTTGGCGGGCAAGAGCTAGATAGTGCGGCCGAGGTCAAATCATTTTGCACAATAAATTATAATATTGATTTTCCGATGACTGATATCGTGCATGTCAAAGGCCCAGCGGCGCATCCCTATTATAAATGGGTGGCCGAGGCGCATGGCGGATTGGCCGTGCCGCGTTGGAATTTTCATAAACATCTGATTGATGCAGATGGCCATCTTGTTGATTGGTTTGTATCGACCACCGGCCCGTCATCATCAAAGCTGCATCGGGCGATTGAAAAAATCCTCCCCTAAGCATCTATGGCAAAATGAGTGCGCGCCGATTGATTTGCCGCTTCATGGCAAATCAAGCGCTGATTTTGGGCCAAAATTATCACGCATCCAACCGGCAATGGGTCAGATTTGTAAGGCCCAGTTTTCTTTACTGGCCATAGGGTTTTTGTATCACTGATACCTGATGCCGCAGGCGGCGCAACAATCAATCGGCTTATCTATCCGACTATGCTAATATAGCATAAACTCATTTCTTTTGGTGCTGATATCTGCCGCATAAAGGATGGTCGAATGGTGATACATGACGCATCAGATCTTCGTCAGAGCCTGTCCGACGAATTACATGCGCGGGCGTTTTATGATTTTGATGGTGCTGGCCGCTTCATCAGATTTGTTTATCTTGTTGGCAATGATGACAGCGCTGTATTGAACTATGTAAATGAGTATTTGCAAACACACGGTTTGCCACCCATGCAGGCGGCTGAAAAATTTTACCGGATTGAATTGGATGGATTTGCCCTAAGGGTAGAGCGTCATACCGAATTTTTAACGATTAGCTTTGTTGAAAAAGGGTTGAAAGTACAAACCGGCATTTCAAAAGACGCATTTCACGAAACAAATTTGCCGCATATGCCGTTTGCATGGGCACGAAACGCACCAGCCGCCTTATTTCATGCAATATGGGTAGAGGTCGGCGGGCGACCCCCTGCCAAATTGCAACAATCTGACATGTTAAAGATGTTGGATTGCCGCGCGGTAGCATCGAATAACTTTAGTGACGCGGCGGCGCAGGTGCATTTTGCATTTGATATCGACACTGCTGGCTATTCACGTGTAGTGGTGTTCAATAAGTCAATTGAGGCCATCCGCATGGGCCGTGTGGTTCAGCGTATTGTCGAAGTGGAAACCTACCGGCTGCTATCATTGCTTGGTCTGGCAACAGTAAAAGCATATTCCACCAGATTGACCGATGTTGAAGAAATTTTGAACGGGCTAACAAATGATTTGGCTCAGGAAATCAAAAAACCTGACGGACAGGTACAGCAATTGCTATCCGTATTGTCTTCGCAAGCCGCCGATGTCGAAGATATCTATTCACGCACATCTTATCGCCTGTCTGCGACCAAGGCATATCTTGGCATATTGACCGGGCGGTTAGAGCGGATGCAGCTAACCAGATTGTCTGGGTTTCAAGGGGTGCGCGGGTTTCTTGATCGGCGCATGACGCCGGCGATGGATAGTTGCACCGCCTTTTCTGAACGGTTGGCGAGCCTGTCACAACGTATTAACCGGGCAGGTGCTTTGCTGCGAACGCAAACGGAATTGGTGATCCAGCGACAAAATCGCGATTTGTTACAGTCAATGGACCAGCGCGCCAAACATCAATTGCGATTGCAACAAACGGTTGAGCGGCTGTCAATTGCTGCGGTTACGTATTATGGTGTTGGGTTGGTTGGCTATATCGCGGTTAGTCTGCCGATTGATCAGTGGGGGTTGTCTTTGTCATATATCAAGGCAGGTGCCGTTCCGATCATTGCATTGGCGGTATGGATGGCAATTCGCAAGGTCAAAGAAAATGTGACGGGTGTGGCTCAGCCCGACAAATAAGCAAAAAAAACGATGGCATTGATATGCCTTGTCATAATGATGACAGAGATAGTTCTCGGGCTGTACCGGTTTTCAGATCGTAAATCACCACCCCGCCTGATGCGACGGACAAGCCAGTGATTGCAAGGATTGTCACAGAATGTGTGACCATCAAACTGGCCGGTGCGGACCGTGACATGCTGTCAAGTTTATGGCGCAATTTTGCCAGCGTGGCGTCCCGCGGTGCATGATTCTGAAAAAACGAATTTAACCCGTCAAATGGCGTGACAGGCCCCAAATCAAGAAGCTGGGCCGTTTCAAGACAGCGGCACCAGTAGCTTGAATAAATCGCTGAAAATTTGATATCAGCGGCCGCCAGCTTGGCACCAATTGCACGGGCCTGCGCCCGTCCAGTTTCATCAAGATTGCGTTGCGTGCGACAATCTTTGATAGAAAAATTATCTGGATCACCAATGCCGGGTGCCAGGGCATGACGCATAAATAACACCGTGCCATCAAATCTGGCGGCATTGTCAGCGGCAGCTGGAAGCCCCACCACCATCGACCATAGTAATGCAAGGGCAATGCACCAAATGCGGCAATGGTGGCGGCGTGTCTGTGTCATATTCCAGCTAGGCGTTACGGCGGGCCACTTCACGCATAAACCGGTCGCGGATCACTGGGGCGTCCATATCGATCACTGGCACTTTAATGTTGCCTGACTCGCATTTGCTCACAATGATGGTCATTTTTTTGCCATCAAGCGCCGCTTTTACCGCGGCTGGTGTGTCTTCGGCGCTGCATTCCACAACATTGTCACAGCCGCAAGCTTCGGCCACTTTCGCCAATGAAGTTTTAAGCCCAGCATATGTTGGCTGGTCACCGGTTGATCCATAGCTGCCATTATCAATGATCAGCAGGATAAAATTATCAGCCGTATTATTGGCGATTGTCGGCAGGGTTCCAAGATTTGTTAGAATAGACCCGTCACCATCAATTGCAATCACCGGGGCAGATTGTGCCAATGCTAGACCAAGCCCAATCGACGAGGCGAGGCCCATTGTCCCAAGCATATAGAAATTGCTTGGCTGGTCATCCAGCATATGCAGTTCTTGCGACGGCAAACCGATATTTGACACAACAAGCTGGTCAGAGATGATCGGGATCAGATTTTTTAATACTTCACTGCGGATCATCGCTTATGCTCCCTGCCAAAAGCTGGCGTCAGTTAAAATAGCAACGGGTTTTTTTCCCATGAAGCTGTATTTAAGAATGCTGTCCAACTCATGCACGTCATCCGGGTGATGAAAATGATAGGTCGGGATGTTCAACTGTGCGAGCAGGGCCTTGGTATGCACGGCCATTTCAACTTGACAGGCGACAGGTTCGCCAAGTTCGCCGCGATAGCTGATCAACATGGGCAGGGGGATATTATAATATTGAATGAGCGTTACCAGCGTATTGATGGTCACGCCAATGGCCGTGTTTTGCATGATGATGGCGCTTCTTTTGCCGCCCATATACGCACCAGCACAAAGCCCCATACCTTCATCTTCTTTGTTTGACGGGATATGATAAATCGACTTGGCGGCGTCAATTTCATCAATCACCCCGGCAAGCTGTTTACATGGGACAGTGGTAACAAATTCAATCTTGTTATTGATCAAATCAGCTACGATTTTTTGGTTTATCGACATCGAATAAATCTCTTGCTATCGCCGTAATGATGGCCGGGATAAGGTCTTGTGGATGAATGTGATGTAACGCAAGGTGCGCACGCGCCGGCAGATTACGGCATATGTCACGGCAAATGCAATAATGATTTCGGCCAACGCGCATTATAATTGTCTGCCAGAATGGTTAATCAGCCCTATATTAGCGTTTGGGATCATGTTAGGGGGGGGGCTGGTGGTCATGCCGATCAAACCCGCGGCGCAAAAAACAGGCCTGCGGCCGTCTGCACGGCTATCTGCCAGTGAGGTGCAAGCCTTTTTAGATGCAAATCTAGATAGCGCATCGCCGTGCTGGACAGCGCGTGTTACCGAAATTATGCAGCGGCCGGTGGCCATGCCGCATCTGGTTTTTGCCGTTGGCGCGGTCTTTGTGGTCGGCGTTTTGTTCGGCGTTAGATAATTTCCATTTCATTTGCTGGATTGGCGTCAACATCATTAAAACCAGCGCAACATACCAATCAGACCAGCAGTGGCGTAAAATAGTTGAAGAAACAAGATGCCGCGGTGCCGACCGAAATACGCCCAAAGGCCAATCAGAAATGCCGAAATCAATAACAGGCTGAATCCAATAAATTCAGCGCCAATATTGAGCGCAATCAGCATCGAATATAAAATTGCTGTCGCAACCCCAGCCCATTCCAATAATTTTTGGCGGTCCATATTTTGGCCTCGCTTAACGCGCGGGTATAGATGGCTATGATTGTAGCCATCCCCCGTCAACATCAATGGTGGTACCGGTGATAAAATCATTTTCAACGGCAAATAAAATGGCTTTGGCAATTTCTTCTGGTTTGCCGGGGCGTTTAATCAAATGGGATTTGGTGACATTGCGGTAATGTGCCGCCCGGTCATCGCCAGTTAAGGCAACCATTGGCGTATCGACAATGCCTGGTGCCACAACATTGATGCGTTTTGGCGCAATTTCCGGGGCAATGGCGCGGGCCAGTGCCTCGACAGCCCCGCCAACGGCTGAAAGGGCAACTTGCCCGGGTTTCATCTTGCGGGCAGGGGTGCCGCTGACAAGCACAATACAGCCATCATCGCCAAGCTTTGCCGTGCCATACCGCACGAGATTGCTGTACCCCCATAATTTATCAAATGATGCTTTGAACCCGTCCATATCCATTTCTAGGAACGGGCCAAAGGCGCGTGACCCCCCGGTGGCAGAACTGATCAGAATGTCAATTTTGCCCTCGCTTTCAAAAAAGGCGCTGACCGCGTCGCTGTCTCTGGCATCTACAGCGGCAAGCCGGATGCCATCGATCGAGGTGCCAGCTTTATTTGGATCGCGGCTGACCGCGACAACATCGGCACCGCGGGCTTGCAATTCTTGACAGGTTGCGAGACCAATGCCCGATGTGCCCCCAAATACAATTGCTTTTTTCCCTTTGATATCCATGACGATTCCTCCAGCAGAATGATAAAGGTTTGGCATTGACAGCTCTCGACTGTCTTCGCAACCGATATCGATTATTTGACTTTTTTGGCTTGTAACTTAATCCGGCTCAGCATCTTGTTTGCGGATTTTAGTGTTTGTTCCAGATGTTCGATATCAAGCCGTAATTCGTCAATGATTTGTTGATGTTTTGGTGGTTGCGGTGTCGCCCGGCCCAATCCAGACAACAGATATGTTGGCGATACATTTAAAATACCGGCCAAGGCCACAAGTTTATTTGCCCGTGGTTCAGACCGGTCGACCTCCCATGCCATATAGGTGGCTTTGCGAACGCCAAGCCGGTTGATGACTTGCGCCACTGTCATGCCGGCGGCTTCGCGGGCTTGAAACACCCGGCCGCCGAGTGTGGTGTCTTGATTATCGTCGAAAAAGATCGTGCGCTTTGGCATAGTAAGGTTCCCTGTAAGTAACGCGCGACAGTCTAGGGGGAGGTTTTTAAATTTGCAAACCACCTGGCCAAAAAAATAGATTTTTCTGACAAATTGCCGGGGGCCGCAGTATTCATGGGGAAAAAGCCAAAGACAAACGCCGCAAAAATTTAGCACAATGCTAGCCTTTTAGAACACCTCGTAGAACACCCGGCAGAACACCCGGCAAATCGCCCAGCAAATATTGAGACGAATTTTAGGGAAGATCGCCCAGCAAATTCTAGGGCAGATCCTGCACCGACCGGCTGGTTTAGATGCCGTCACCCGCCACAGACATATTGTCAGTCGCGTTTTGTTTTGGTCGATCCGGTGTTTTGGTTAGCCGGTAACGATATTGCTGTATGGCCTGACTGCTCATCAATTTATGTGACTGGGTTGTCCCATGTTCCACATTTACGCGGTAATGCAAAATATCATTGATGGTCACGGCCTCGGTGATGATAATGCGGCGCTTATCAATTTTTGAATGTAACCTATCGCCCACTTTCAATTGGTCAACTGGGGTTGCGGTCTGTCGTAAAAAACTAAATTTCAGAATCAAATAAAACCATTGTTTTTGTCGTGTATCGGTGATGTCTGGCCGGTGGCGTGCGGCAGCGGCATGTTCGGCGCAGACAGAAAAAAATTGCAATCACGCTTATGGTTTCAGCCTATGGTCGATAAATAATTTCGCACAAGCGGTTTCTATCAGTTTTTTTCAGTCCAAATACGGTGCAAATGCGGTGCAAATACGGTGTATGGGCGGGCCATGGGGGGTGTATGGGCGGGCCATGGGCGGCGTCCTGCCAGATGGCAAACGCGGTTTTTTAAAAAAAATGCAACAAAAAGATATGTGCAGGCATCAGCGATCGCATGTGAAACGATATTGGCGGTAAATCTGGGTGGAAAGCGCGCCAGTTATCAAATTGTGCCAGCCGGATTTACAACCATTAAATTAATTGCTCTGCGGGTAAAAAACCCTATATGTGTATTTTGTCTATATATCTGTTTTTTATGAATATTGATCCAATAAGTTAACGTGACTAGGGATGATTCTCGCCGGAACATTAATTGTTCCTTAACTATGTCAAAGCGAGGATCACAATGAATAAAAAACATATAGCCATCGCCATGCTGGCGGTGCCATTGGCGTTTTCAGCCCAAGCACAAACCGTAACTGATGAAGACACCGATGCCGCCAATCTGCCAGCGGCGGAAACCGGTTTTGCCGAAACCGACCTACCCGAATTGTCTGATTTAGAGGTGCCGTCACTTGCTGATGTTCTAAGTGACATGAGTGATATTGAAATTTTGGAAA
Organism: Pseudomonadota bacterium; assembly: GCA_027620495.1. GTDB lineage: Bacteria > Pseudomonadota > Alphaproteobacteria > Puniceispirillales > Puniceispirillaceae > UBA3439. The sequence goes on from JAQCEA010000035.1 coordinate 13,622, forward strand.
TGGAACAATCGGTATTTGACTCGGGCGCGCTGGATTTCGAAACACAAAGCATGATCCAAAGTGAAATTGAGGCGGCGCTGGAAGACGGGTTGATTTAGCCGGAACAGGCAAGCGATCTTGATATTGCGTTGGAAATTGTCAATGCAAATGCCGAATATTTTGACTTTGATATCTTGCAAGAGATTTCCACGGCTGATAGGCGAGGGCGATTTTTCCGAGGCGCAAATTCGCCAGACATTGCAGGCGTTTGATAGCTTGTCAGATGCCGACAAGGCCCTTGTTGCGAGTGAAGAATTTGATGCCTCTAATCCGGCGAATGCGCTGTATCAGCAGGTATCTGCCGAGGGCAAAGCCATTATTCGGGCCAATATGCCAGTGCTAACGGAATAATAATTTTCAAGCAATTCACAAAGTGACCGCGAGGTGGTGGGCATACCGCTGCCTCGTTCCCAAACCTATTTCTACCCAACCTATTTTTTAGGGTTCTTTTAAAAATGTCCTATGTAAAGAAATTAAATACGAAGTCATTTTTTATGTTTTTGCTGATGTCGCTGGCGGCGGTATCTGCGCCTAGTTTTGCCTAAACCAGCAGCAGCGATCAATCCAGCATTGAGGTTAACCGCGCCGCCGCCCAGCAATTATTGGCAGATGGCCAAGCCAACGCGTCCCTGCGGCGAATTGAACAGGTGATCATTGCCGCCCCGCGTGATTTGAGCGCACGATTTTTTCGCGCGCAGATTCTTGTTGACTTGGGACGCGGCGACGAGGTGCGCGAAGAATTATTGTTGATGTCCAGTTTAAAATTATCCACCGATGATCAGGCAAAGGCCGCCGTCTTGCTGGCGCAAATAGATGGCGGGGCTGATCCATTTTCGGGAAAGCTGACGCTGAAGCTGGCCATGGGCTATGCTGACAATGTCAATGCCTGGCCGAAAAATGGCACCACCACCGCTGGCGGGGTGGAATTGCCGTTGCCCGACCCGCTAAACCAGAAATTTGATCCGGTCAGCGACCGGGTGACTGAAGGGGTTGTGTCATTTTCTGGCAAGCAGATGCTGAATGAACGCCGTGATCTGGCCGCCAAATTTGGCGTGTCTGGCAAGCTGAAAGAGGCCGCCGATACGGTCAATGCCGATCAAAAATTTTTGGCTGGCAATATCGGTATTGAAAAGCAGTTTTCTGCTGGCATTATGACCGAGGCAGGCATTGCCAAATCAGATTTGAACCGGGTCAACCGGCGCAATGACACCGATGTTAACAGTGATGTCAGCATGATCAAATATAGCGCAGGCACCGCGGTAAAGCTTCCCCATCAGATGCGGCTTGCCTATCAGTTTGAAAATGCCAAACATGATCACAGAAACCGTAGCGGGGCAGATCTGTCAGACGCCAAAACCAAAACCAGCCGGCTGTCGCTTGGTGGGCCAGTTCACGAAACCGTCTATCTTCGCGGCAGCCTTTCACATGCCCGCACCAGTTCTGACCAAAATACCGCCATTCGTTCGGTGGCTGAAAATGGCAAAAGACGGGTGAATAAACATGCCAACAGCGCGTCGCTATTGGCCTTGGTGGTGTTGCCGCATCAACAGCGCATTATCGGCAGTGCTACCTATCGCCATTCAAAATATACACGGCAATATGTCAATGTTGGCAAAAGGCGGCGTGACAAAACCCAAATTTATGCACTTGGCTATTCGATAGATGGGGGACAATTTATGCCTGAACTGGAAAAAATTCGCTTCGGCTTTGATATCAGCCATGCGCGGACCAATTCAAATCAGGCCTCTGCCGAAATCCATTCGAAAACCTATATGCTGTCGGCGTCACGGTCATTTGATCTATAGACCGCCAGTCGCAAACCATAGCTGAGCAAAACTGCGTGCATCCGGGCTTACTGGCTGGGTGCGCGCCTTTGGTATAGCCAGATGCGAGTGGCCAGATATGCGATTGATGAGATGCGATTGATCAGATATGCAAAAAGAGTCACGATATGGGCGGCGCGGGCAGGGCCCAGCTTTGTTTGCGGCAAATTTTTTTTCTTTGTTTTGACTTAACCGCTTGACCCGCATTGGCAAAAGCCAGTAAAACGGCGCATTCGATGTGGGGGCGTGCAAATGGCGCGCCTATTGGCCTTGGCGCCGTACCACAGCCGGTGGCTGGCGGAGTAGCTCAGTTGGTTAGAGCAGCGGAATCATAATCCGCGTGTCGGGGGTTCGAGTCCCTCCT
>JAQCEA010000012.1 GCA_027620495.1 Pseudomonadota bacterium
TGTTGAAAATGCTTGTTTCAAAGCAATAGCTGGATCAGGAGTAGGGCTTCAATCCCTTCACCCGCTCCAATTTTTTCCAAGAACAAAGACCAAAAACCCAAGACAAAAGCCCTTGGGCCGAAAATCATCAGGCTGTCACCTGATGGACTTCGATAATGTTGCCATCTGGATCATAGAAAAAAATCTGTTGCCAACCTGCGACTGCTGTTTCACCCCAGTCTGAAAAGGCAATACCGCTTTCCTCGAGGTGCGCCTTAAATGCATCTAGATCGTCAGTTCGATAGGCGATGTGTCCGCGTTCAAGTGGGTTGATGGTATGACCCGTTCGAAAGCTGATATTTAAATCCTTTTGCGCCAAATGAGTCTGGATATGACCATCCGACACAAAGGCGACATTGCCATCATACCCCTTGTTTTTTTCTAGAACCGGCAATCCATCCGTTTCAGCCTTTAGACCAAGCACATTACGGTAAAAATGATCCATGCCGGAAACGTTGTTGGTCGAAAGATTGATATGATGCAATTTTAATTTCATCTCACCCAGCACCCTCTTGCTGTGCAAAAAATGAGGTGCCGGTTGGCATAGCTGGTAATGGCATTTCATATGGGCTGCAACGCACCTTTCCAGTTGTAACGCCTCTTACCAATTCGTGCGTAAACCGACTTGGCAGGTGATTGGGGCTAAGCTCAATCGCATCTTCGGCATAATAAGTGGTGATATAAAGAGTCCGCGCATGGTTCGATAAATTTGGCGCAGAGCCATGTAGCAAGCTTGCATGCATTAAACATACCGACCCGGCTTTTCCGGTACATGACACAATTTTGCTCTTTTGTTCGGCAATGATGTTTGAATCAACAGCACCAGTAAATACCCCATCATGCCAATGGGAATAGAGCGGGCCTTTGTGACTGCCCGGGATCACCTCTAACGGGCCATTTTCCAATGTCACATCATCAAGAAACAATAAACAGGTTATGATGTCATCATTTGTCATTGGCTGGAATGGAAAATCTTGATGCCATTTCACTTCAGTGGCAGACCCCGGCAATTTTGAATTCACTTTGCCATGATGGAATTTCAGATTGGGGCCTAGCAAATCTGCGCAATAATCCACGGTGCGCGCCTTTCGCATCACATTTGCATAACTTCTTCTGGCGATTGCACCCGCCGCAGAGCTGGTTTGTCAGAACTATGGCCCGGCTGCAGGTCAAACCGCGCTCTTCCGTCCAATGTTTCACCATAATCTTTGCTGTAAGATCGACTCTCTTCTAGCCAGCCTTCAAACACCTGTTTCAAATCAGCGAGTTCTTTGGCTGAAACAGCATCCTCAACCACCAACACGCCATCCGCCCAAAACTTATCTATTTGTTGTTGTGTTAATGCGCCCATCGTCATCTCCTGCATTGTGACATATGAATTCTGATCGCGAAGAAAATACTGATGCAAAAATTTTTAAAATCCAAGAAAATTTCACACATCAAAATTGAATGGGCGTTGATGATAGATACGGATTAGAAACGAGCCTCGATGCCGCTTTTCCCTCGCAGCTTGGCTGTTATCCAACCTGTTATAAAAAATAAGACGCATTACCTTAAGGCAAAGGCAGGTCAGACCATTGCTTGGGTCATCTTTTTGCGTAACGCACAAAAGTTTGAACTGAACACTGTTTTCATAACTATTTACTGATATGTTTGTGCGACAGTTACGCATGCGTGACACAGCAACCGCTTGGACAGGTATCAGCCATAACGCAATTAGGGGAGTCCCATGAGCCTATTTCACGACAGCGAAAGTCATTTTGATCGGTGTGGTGAACGAGGCCCCCAGCCAAGCAGCGCGCTTGGGGAATATTTGGTTCTTGACCTTACCAGAGTACGATCTGGGCCAACTTGTGTACGCCAACTGGCAGATTGGGGCGCAGATGTCATTAAGATAGAAGCGCCCGCTGACACCTCAGAGATGGGCGGGCCGCGGGCTGGGCCAGATTTTCAGAATCTGCATCGCAACAAGCGCAGCCTGACGCTGAACCTCAAATCTGATGCGGGAAAAGACATATTTATGAAACTGGCCGCAAAAGCCGACGTGATCGTCGAAAATTTCCGGCCAGACGTCAAACACCGGCTTGGCATCGATTATGACAGCCTCGCCGCCAAGAATGAAGGGCTTGTCTATGCGTCGATTTCTGGTTTTGGACAGGATGGACCGCTGGCCGACCGACCCGGCTTTGACCAAATCGCCCAAGGCATGGGTGGGCTGATGTCGATCACCGGCGAACCCGGGTGCGGCCCAATGCGTGTTGGCATTCCAATTGCCGACCTATGTGCCGGTCTGTTTGCCGCACAAGCCATTTTCATTGCACTACTTGAACGTGCAAAATCCGGAAAAGGCCAGTGGGTACAAACATCATTATTGCAGGCACAGGTATTTATGTTGGATTTTCAAGCCAGCCGATTTTTGATGGATGGGGAGATACCAAAACAAGCTGGCAACAATCACCCACAATCGATTCCCACCGGGGTGTTTGCAACATATGACGGCAATATCAATATTGCTGTTGCCGGGGAACAAATTTGGCAACGTTTTGCCGATGCCCTTGGCAAGCCGGAATGGAAAGATGATGACAGATTTTCGATCAATGCGGCACGGTCGGACAATCGGGAAATCCTGAACGCTGAAATTGAGGCGATCACAACCACTAACAGCACATCGTATTGGGTTTCAACGCTGAATAAAGCAGGCGTCCCGGCTGGCGAGATTAACAGCATCGATCAAGTTTTTGATAACGCACAAGTCCGGCATCTGGGGCTTGCACAAGATGTAACCAGCCATGAACGCGGCGCTACAAAGCTGGTTGGCCAGCCAATTATTATGAGCCGCACCCCCAGCAAAATTGCCGCCCCATCACCCCTTGCTGGTGCCAATTCAGACGAAATTCTGACGGCGTTACACTACACAAAAGAACAAATTGATATGTTGCGTAAAGACGGTGTTATTTAAGCGGGGCAAGATATGGTGCATGATATTTTTTTGGCATTCACGCCATTGCCACCCAGCAACACAGACGATCTATGCAATGCGAGCATGAAATGACGAGGAGACGGCAATTTTGGCTGAGGTTAGAGACATAATATTACCCACCGATAAGATTCAGGCACATGTCACAAACCGGGTTGGCCATGTTATTTTCAACAACCCGCAACGGCATAACGCGGTATCGCTTGATATGTGGGATGCTGTCGAGGCAGCATTTTCGGCGCTTTCGGCTGATCAAACCGTGCGTGTAGTGGTTTTGTCGGGGGCTGGCGGCAAATCATTTGTTTCTGGTGCGGATATATCAAAATTTGATAGCGAGCGTGGGTCAAAAAAGGCAGTTGACCATTACAATGCCCGTGTGAAAATAATCTATGACATCATAGAAAATTTTGCCAAGCCAACCATCGCCATGATCAATGGCTATTGCATGGGCGGCGGATTAAATTTGGCGGCATGCACCGATTTCAGGATTATATCGACAAAATCACAATTCGCGATGCCAGCGGCAAAGCTGGGGTTGGGCTATCCGTTTGAGGCGGTAAACCGGCTCATTCACGCGGTTGGTTTGGCCGAAGCAAAGATGCTGATGTTTACCGCCAAGACGATTGATGCAAACACCGCTCTTCGATTAGGATTTGTTCAAGAAGTGGTGCCAGAAGATGAACTGGCACAAAGGGTTATGGATATTGCCACAATGATTGCAGATAACGCACCGCTGACCGTGGCCGCAATGAAATATAATGCGCTACAAGCGGTCAAACCAAATGTGGACCGAATTGATTTAACCCGCTGTGACGAGATGGTTGCCGCCTGTTTTGCATCTGATGATTACAAAGAGGGTCGACGAGCCTTTATGGAAAAACGAAAACCAAATTTTGCCGGAAAATAATGGATAAAGCCGCCGCCAATGTAATGTGAGGATATCAGATGCGTTCGTTTACAGTCAAAAAAACAGACCCGCTTTTTTCAACGCCACTATGCCTTTTTGAAATCGATAATAGCGCTGAGTTAAACAAAAAACTGATTTCTGAGTCCCGTGCCTGGCGCAAGCAAGAGAAAGGCGCGAACATATCTAATCAAGGTGATAGCTGGCATTCACCAGATGGGCTGATGATGCGCACCGATCCCGGCTTTTCCGAAATTTCCAGAATTATCCCACAAATCGCGGCACAATATGCATTGCAAATCAATCCCGACCTAGACATCAAAAATTTCCGGTTTGAGGCTAATGCTTGGGTCAATATCAATCGGAAAGGCGGCTTTAATACGGTGCACCACCATGGCACATTTCATGTGTCCGGTGTGTATTATGTCAAACAACCGGCAAAAGCCACCGGCCAAAGTGGGATGATCGAACTGATCAATGGTCGCTTTGATCATCATATTTTTAGCCAAATTGGTGGTCAAGCCTTTGCCCCAAGCGTAAAAATGCGGCCAGCTGTTGGATCAATGCTGGTATTTCCATCAACTTTACTTCATTTCGTTTTTCCCAACGAAACCGATGAAGAACGCATTTCACTTGCTTGGAATTTAAGGTTTGTCCGCAAGTAAAAATCTTATCACAACAAATAAACCAAACAAATGCAGAGGTACATTGGCAGCTTTTCCAAGCAGATTGACCCGGCAGATCGACCGATTGCAGTCACAGCATCATGCACTGACAGACCGGTCTTGGCTGGCATTGCCATCAGGGCGCGTCTATCTGCTATTGATTATCATGCTGTCGCTGGCGGCGGCTTTTGCCAATTTTCATGTACGCAGTCAGCAATTCACCCATTGGAAATCACATCCAGAAAAATTTTATGTCGGAAACACACCGCTTTTTTCAACCATGGATGCTGGCTATTTTCTGGGCATCGCGCAAAGCTTGTCACGCCAAGACACACCCAATGATTTTTCTGCACGGCGCAATTTTCCTGATGGGAAAACATATGCGCAAAATGATGCTGACATCACCCCCGGCAAGGCACCTCAGCTATTCACGGTAATCTATTGGCTTGCCGACAATGATAGCCCGCAGGCGTTGCTGGAAACTGGCAATATGGTTATTCCGGTCACGGCCGCGATCACGGCGCTGGCGATCATTTTATGTTTTGGCGCAACTGGCTATTGGCTAGAGGGCACTGTGGCCGCTGTCGGCGGCGGGCTATCGATGGCGTATTTGCAGAGATCTTCAATTGGACGGATTGATACTGACCAGCTTAATCTTGGGTTTTTTATCTGTTATTTGGCTTGGCGATCTGGGCTGGCCGCGTGAAAAATTGGCAGGCCAGCCTTGGTGTGACCATTTTGGCAGGGCTGACAGCACGGCTGTTTATGGCATGGTATGGCAAGTCCGAACTTATTTGGATGAGCCTGTTTGCCCTATTTTGGATGCTATTGGTTTGCAGTCGTGACTGGCGACGGGCTGGCGGGTTTAGCATCCTATTTATACTGCTTTCTGGTGTAGAGATTGTCGATATTGGCGGGTCTGCCTACATCAAAGAAAGTTTTGCAACCGGCGCACTGCAATTTCCAAATGTGCTTACCACAGTTTCTGAAGTGACCGAGATTGATCTGTGCAACATGTCACGGCAGGTGACCGGGTCAATTGGGCTTGGCATCATCGGGCTAGCTGGCATGCTGTTATGGGCTGTTCGTCATCCGGTTTATGCCATTGCCCTTGGGCCGCTGGCTGTGTTTGCTATGCTTAATTTTATCATTGGCAACTGGGCTATTTTTTATTCTGCGCCAGCCATTTGGTTTGGTCTGGCATTCATCATCATCACTATTTGTCGTGCCTGTTATCAAATGCTGTGGACCCGTGTTAGCGGCATACAAAACCTGCCACAATCTGGCAATCTTGCTGTTACCGGCGTCATCGCCAGCTGTCTTTTAATTGGCAGCTATCTTGTCAGCCCTTATAAATTTGTGCCGCAAGAGGCGGTGCCGCCAAAAATCATCTCTGCTCTAGAAAGCCTGAACCATGTCGCCGCTGACGAGGATGCGGTCATGGCATCTTGGTGGGATTATGGATATAGCTCGTTACTTTTTAACAAACTGCCGGTAATGGCAGATGGCGGCAGCCAAATTGGCGCGCCCACATTCATGATGGCAAAAGCCTTGCTGGCGCCAACGCAACAAGAAACAGCGGCCATTTTGACATTTCTGGCACGCGAAGGGGGCGGCGGCATATCATCCCATGCCAGCAGTCAAAACAGCTTATTTCGCCATATAAATGATTCTGCCACCCAGCCAGCACCAACCATCTATTTTATGCTGACAAACCAGATGACTGACTGGGTTTATTCGATATCGCAGATCGGCAACTGGGACCTTGATACCGGCAAACCCATTCCGGTAAATGGGAACGCCAATGGCCCGGCGTTATCTTATGATAGGTTACAATGCAAACCGATGGCCGCGCCCTCTCAACTAAACTGTAATGGCCATATTTTTGATCTTCGTTCAGGCAAGGTCGATGGCCGATTGGTTCTTGATGGGGCGGTGCGCACGCGGCAAGGGCGGCAAATTGGCGGGGTTGCTTTTCCGGGCAAGCAATTAAATGTGTTGCAGATGGCTGAAATCGAACAGACACAGACATTTTATTTGCTACACCGCGATTTATTTCAATCAAGCTTTAACCAGCTATTTCATTTAGGGCGCGCTGACAGCACCTTATTTGAGATGGTGTATGATGACTATCCATATAGGCGGATTTTTCGGCTGCAAACACAATAATGCGCGGCCAAATTTGCTGGCAATCTGATTATGCCGCCGATAGGGGCGGTTTACCAAGCACCAAGTCAGCGCCTTTTTCAGCAATCATCAACACCCCGGCATTTAAGTTTGCTGATAGCATCGTTGGCATAATTGATGCGTCAATCACCCGTAAATTCTGCATCCCATGTACCCGAAGATTGTCATCAACAACCGCATGCGGATCAGTTTTCGGTGCCATCCGGCATGTACCCATCAGGTGATAAATTGTGGTGCTGCGCTGGCGTGCGATATCAAGAAGCTCATCATCGCTCTGCACAGCATCACCGGGATAGGCTTCATAGTCAAAATAAGGTGCCAACGCATCTGTCCGCATCAGCCGCCGTGATAATTTTATACCGGCCAGCAATACCGCTTTATCTTCTTCTGCAGATAAATAATTTGGTTGAATAATCGGCTTGTCAAATGGGTTGGCACTGCGGGCCTTCACCCAGCCTAAACTTTCTGGGCGTTGTTGCCATGTGGCGAGGGTAAAGCCAGGTTCGTCATCAAGCCAAGCCTGCATGCCTTCTTTATAGCTTGCTGGCGTAAAACTGATCTGAATGTCATTATTTTTGATCGCTTCATTTGAATGCCAAAAGCAATAAACCAGCGTTGGCCCCAATTCGAGAATCGATTGTTTGCCGATAAAATATTTGGCAATTTCACCAAGCAGGCGTGGGCCACGTGCCAACTCGTTAATCGTTTGTACATTTTTGGCGCGGGCAGTCAGCCGGGTGCCATAATGATCACGCAAATTTTCCCCAACACCCGGCAGTACGTGTTTCACCTCTATACCAAGGCTGTGTAAAAGATCTGGATTGCCAATGCCGGAAAGTTGCAACAAATGCGGCGAATTAATGGTGCCACCAGAAATAATCACCTCGCGTGCCGCGTGAATTTTATGGATTTTACCATTAGCCCCGCCGCGGCGATAGGCAATGCCCGTTGCACGTTTGCCATCAAGGAGGATTTCGGTGGCATGGGCGTTGGTGATGACTGTTAGATTATCCCGTTTTTTCGCTGGCTTTAAAAAGGCACGGGCCGCACTCATGCGAATTTTTCCGGTCGAGGTCCGCTGGACATAGGATGTGCCAAGCTGGGTTTCGCCATTATAATCCGGGTTGCGCGGAATACCGAGGCTGGCAGCCCCTTCGATAAAGGCTTCGCATAATGGATCGCGCCAACCAAGATTGGTGATGATCATTTCACCTGATTTGCCGCGAAATTTGTCATCGCTTTGATCCTGATGCGATTCATATCGCTGAAAATATGGTAATATATCGTCATATCCCCAGCCTTTATTGCCGCGTTGCGCCCAGACGTCAAAATCCATTCTTTGGCCGCGGTTAAAGATCAACCCATTGATCGAACTTGACCCGCCAATAACTTTACCGCGCGGGGTCGGGATGGTACGCCCATTGGTGCCCTCGCTTGGTTCTGATTGATACATCCAGTTCACATTCGGATTTACCAAGGTTTTCATAAAACCAGCGGGAATATGAATAAAAGGATGCCAATCATTAGGCCCGGCTTCCAAAACGCAAACCCGATAGCGCCCACAGGCGGTTAACCTGTTCGCCAAAACACAGCCAGCTGAACCAGCACCGACAATAATATAATCAAATTGGTCAGCCATGATCGTCTACATCCTGATCGGTTTTTTGTAACACCAGCTTTTGGGGTTTCTTAAGCATATTGGCCAAACCAACGGCTGTTGCCAAGCCCCCAGATTGATGTTTGCAACACCATATCGGATATCTGCCGCAATTACCGAATTCGGCGGGGCAAAAACCAGATGACTTGCAAATAACGTCACTTCCTTGGCATGATAATTTTTTTGAATTTGGCTGTGTTTCGATGTGGGGCCAGCCTGTTGAAACGGACACGCAATGCCGGATATCAATTTACATGATTGTTATGCACAAGATACCGGGCGGGCCTTTGCCACCGGCACGCAAGCATTGGTCCGGTTGCTTCTTGAACAGGCACGGCGTGACCGTCAAGCCGGGCTAAACACACGCGGTCTGGTATCTGGCTATCCCGGATCACCACTTGGCGGACTCGATCATGAACTTCACCGCGCCAAATCATTTCTGGATGCCGATGGCATTGTATTTCAGCCAGCAGTCAATGAAGAATTAGCCGCAACTGCATTATGGGGCAGTCAGCATATTCATTTATATGACCAGCCTGATATCGATGGTGTATTCGGCCTGTGGTATGGCAAAGGACCCGGGCTGGACCGGTCGCTTGATGCCTTGCGCCATGCCAATATGGGCGGCGTCTCTCCACATGGGGGGTTGGTGTTTGCCGTTGGTGATGATGCCACTGGAAAATCATCCACTGTTGCCTATCAATCAGAACAAACATTGATCGCGGCCGGTGCGCCATTTTTTTATCCGCGGTCAGTGCATGACATCATTCCGATGGGATTACAGGCCTTTGCCTTGTCGCGGCATGCTGGCTGTTGTGTTGGATTAAAAATCGTTGTCGATACAGCCGACACCAGCGCGATTATTGATCTGGACAATGGCCCCACCCTGACAAACGGGGATGATATGGCCCACCCGGTGCATATTGGCAAACATGATGCGGCGCTATTGCGCGAATCACGATTATATAATCTACGCCTGCCTGCGGTCACAGATTTTCAAATGCGGCATGCGATAAATTATTGTATCAGCCCAGATCAAAAAAGCGCAGCACCAGCTAGTGGCAAGCTTGGCATCATCGCGGTTGGCAAAGCTGTTCCCGAGGTTATCGAAGCGCTGACAAGCCTGGGTGCAGCGCAATATAGCGACCATGGTATCGGGCTTTTATCTGTTGGCATGCCATGGCCCATTGCCCGGCAAATCCTGATTGATTTTGCATCGCGGTATGATGAAGTTCTGGTGGTCGAAGAAAAACGACCCATTGTCGAAGACCAGCTGGCACGCGTTGTGGTGAATCTGAAAAAGCGCGGCGTTATTTCTGGCAAACATTGTCCGCAAGGCACGCCGCTAATTCCCCAAACTGGAGAGTTAAGCCATAGGCTGTTATGCGATGTCATCCAAGCACGTGCCGCCAGTCACGGCATGATGCTGAATGCCCTATCCGCATTTCAACAACCCGCAAGCCTGCCCGCCATCGCCACGCGCACACCATGGTATTGTGCTGGCTGTCCGCATAATTCAAGCACCAAACTGCCAGATGGTGAAATCACCGGTATGGGTATCGGATGCCATTCGATCAGCGGGTTTTTGACACCTGATGCGATCACCAACTATACGCAGATGGGCGGCGAAGGCGCGTTCTGGATTGGCCGGGCACCATTTTCTAGCCATCAACATAGTTTTCAAAATATGGGGGATGGCACCTATGCGCATTCCGGCTATCTAGGGGTGCGCGCCGCCGTTGCCGCCGGGGTCAATATGACTTTTAAACTGCTCTATAATGGGGCTGTTGCGATGACTGGCGGTCAGGCGGTTAGCGGTGGCCAGACACCATGGATGATATCTGCCCAACTTGCCGCCGAAGGTGTGCGTGATATTGCCATTGTGACCGATCAGCCAGATGGGTTTCCAGCTGACGCGCGCTGGGCGAAAAACGCCAAAATCTATCATCGGCGTGAACTGATCGATGTGCAAAATCGGCTCAAAACAATCAAAGGTGTCACCGCTCTTATCTATGTACAAAGTTGCGCCACCGAATTGCGGCGGGGTCGCAAACGCGGCAGCGTGGCAGATCGTCCTGAAACCGTTGTGATCAATGATGCCGTATGCGAGGGCTGTGGAGATTGCGCCGAAAAATCAAATTGTGTGGCGGTAAAGCCGATCTGGCGCCCGGAAGGTGAAAAAAAACAGATTGACCATTCGCTATGCAATAAGGATTTTTCTTGCATTACCGGATTTTGCCCCAGCTTTGTAACGCTGATCGGGGCCAGCCAGCCACGGCCACAACATATCGCGTTTCCAGATCACATCAGCTTGCCTGACCCCAAATTGCCATCCGGCATCGCAAATATTTTTATTGCCGGTATTGGCGGCACCGGGGTGTCGACCTTGTCTGCTATTTTGGTTATGGCGGCGCATATTGATGGCATCGCCGGGCAGGCGGTAAACCAGACCGGGCTGTCGCAAAAAAATGGCGGTGTTACCAGTCAGGTGCGGCTGTCGCGCGACCACAACTTGACACAGCGTATGGTGCGATTGCCAACCCGCGGTGCCTCGCTATTGATTGGGTGCGATGGTGTTGTTGCGGCCAATGATCTGGCACTGGACAGCCTTAACAAAACCAGCACAACAGCCATTGTAAATACCACACTTGACCCGGTTGGTGTGGCCGGGGTCGGCATTGGCAGTATGGTCAGTGAAGACCTTGTCCTTGGTCGACTTGAAGCGGTGATGGATCGGCAAAAAATTCATCAAATTGACGCATCGGATCTCGCCAACCGGCTGTTTGGATCAACAACATCAAGTGCCATGATCCTGCTTGGCTGGGCGGTGCAAAATGGCCATATACCCCTGCATATTAACGCCATTGAAGCAGCGTTGCGATTAAATGCGGTTGATATCGAACAAAATATTGCAGCGGTGCAATGGGGACGGTTGCTGGCTGTTGATGAAAAACTGGTTCTATCATTAACCCAGCCTGATACCAACCCTGACATTCCGCAATCTGCCACAGCCTTAATCCATTATTTTTCGGCACAGCTTACCGCCTATCAAAACGCATCATATGCGGCTGAATTTTCATCTGTCATCACCGCTTTTATTGACTGGCTAGATCAGTCCGGTTTGGATCGTGATCATTTTGGACGCAAGGCGGCACGCGCCTTATATCGGGCCATGGCCATCAAAGATGAATATGAAGTGGCCAGATTGTTAACCGCGCCTGAATTTCAACAAACCCTCGCAAAAACAGCCGGGGCTACGGCCAAAATCACCTATCATCTGGCCCCACCACTTCTTGGCTGGATTAAAGACAAAGATGGACAGCCACGCAAATTGCGATTTGGGCGATGGATGACCCCGGTGTTGCGTTGTCTTGGCACCATGCGGTGGTTGCGCGGGCGATGGTACGACCCGTTTGGCTATGGGCGGCACAAACAACAAGAACTACAACACCGGGATGATGTTACAGGCTGGCTACAACAGCTCGCCCATCTGCCGCACCCGGCGGCGGCAGATCAGCTTGATGACCTATTAGATTTGATGCTTTCGATACGCGGCTATGGGCATGTAAAGGACAAATATTACAACGCGGCACGTCCGCAAATTATCGCGCGCATGACCGCTCTGGCCATGGCCGGCCGGCCCGAACCCAACGCCCCCGAACCTAGCACCCCGGCACCTAGCGCCCCGGGGACCTAGCGCTACTGAATAGCCATTAGATATAATTTGAAATTTCGATCAGATTGCCATCGGGGTCACGGATATAAAGTGACATAAGCGGCCCGTTTGCGCCGGTTTTTCGCACTGGCCCTTCTTCAACAGACACCCCATGACTAGCCAGATGCCTCTGCCAATCATCAAGCGGCTGGGTGCTGATAAAACATAAATCAACACTGCCAGCTTGCGGGGCTTTGGCATGTGGTACATAGGGTGCGGCGGCGTCATGAAGGTTGATTTTCTGTTTGCCAAAATGCAGCGATTTTCGCACCGGGCCACCAGTTGGTGGCGCAAATTCAACCATTGTTGTTCCCAAAACCGAACAATAAAAATCAATAGTTTTTGACATATCGGCGACAGTCATCACGATATGGTCAATAGAAGAAATTTCGCATTTCGACATCACTGCCCCACCTTATCGGCCAATCGAAAAATAATTGATGCCAGCCGCCATCATCTGATCGGGCTGGTATAAATTGCGCAGATCAATCATTGTGGTACCGTGCATGCTGTCAACAAATTGCGCCGCAGTTAATGCCCGGAACTCGTTCCATTCGGTAATGATGACAACCGCATCTGCATCCGCGATACAGCCCAATGCACTTTGTTCATATTGTACTGTTTTGGGTAAGTGCGCTTTTGCCTCGCCCATTGATTTTGGATCATAGGCAACCACCTCTGCCCCAGCAGCAAGCAATGGCGGAATAATATTTAGTGACGGGCTGTCACGCATATCATCGGTTTCCGGCTTAAATGCCAAACCCAAAATAGCAATGCGCTTGCCGCCAATCTCGCCCCCCATGGCGGCAATCACTCGCTGGGCCATCGCTATTTTACGGGCATCATTATACGCCACGACCGATTCAACAATCGACATTGTTTGGTGATGATCTTCAGCCGTTTTGACAAGCGCCAGCGTATCTTTTGGAAAACAGGAACCACCATAGCCGGGCCCCGGGTGCAAAAACTTAGCGCCAATTCGTTTATCCAGACCCATGCCTTTGGCAACATCATGCACATTCGCGCCAACAGCCTCGCATAAATCGGCCATTTGGTTGATATATGAAATTTTCACCGCCAAAAACGCATTGCTCGCATATTTGATCAATTCTGACGTTTCCAGCGAGGTAAATAAAATGGGTGTCTCGATCAAATAGAGCGGGCGGTAAAGCGCACGCAACACATCACGGGCTGCCTCGGTTTCGGCCCCAACAACCACCCGATCAGGTCGCATAAAATCGGCAATGGCCGCGCCTTCACGTAAAAATTCTGGGTTTGATGCCACATCAAATGCCGCATTCGGGTTTGTAGATGCAATAATTTTTGCCACTTCCCGGCCGGTACCAACTGGCACCGTAGATTTGGTGATGACAACCGTATAGCCATTCAGGCAAGGCGCCACTTCACGTGCCACTGCATAGACAAACGATAAATCAGCATGCCCATCACCACGGCGCGTTGGGGTGCCAACCGCGATAAATACGGCATCAGCCGCCGCCACAGCGGTCGTTAAATCGGTAGTAAAATGTAACCGCCCAGCCGCCGCGTTCCGCCCGACAAGATCAGCAAGGCCCGGTTCATAAATTGGCATATCGCCAGCGATAATTCTTGCAATTTTATCCGGGTCGTTATCGACACAAGTCACATCAAATCCGAATTCAGAAAAACAGGCACCCGATACCAGCCCGACATAGCCTGTTCCAATTACCGCGATTTTCATTGCACGCACCTTTTTGGTTATCTAGTGATGTGATAGCTGGCTTTATACAGAGTTTCAATATATCTGCATGATTTGCCGCATAATGGGACCGGGTTAAGGTGTTTGGCTGGTCGTGATCTTCAGCACGGGCTATATCCTTGACCCGCATGACATCTGTCTCTAAGTCTTAGGGATAGCTAGAGGGCGGGTCCGCGCGACCACATCGTTTCAGGATATGAAGATGCAAAAAGTGAGAAAAGCGATTTTCCCTGTTGGTGGTCTTGGCACGAGATTTCTGCCGGCCACAAAGGCCCTGCCAAAGGAAATGTTGCCAATTGTTGACAAACCCTTGATCCAATATGCCGTCGAAGAAGCCGCCGATGCTGGCATTGAGGAATTTATTTTCGTCACTGGCCGCAACAAATCAGCCATCGAAGATCATTTTGACCATTCGTTTGAATTGGAATCCACCCTCACCGCCAAAAACAAAAAGCAAGCCCTCGACACGGTGCGACAAATGATGCGCAACCCGGGATCGGTCATCTATGTACGCCAGCAAGAACCAGCCGGACTAGGACATGCGGTATGGTGTGCGCGCCATCTAGCGCAATCAGAACCTGTTGCGGTACTGCTTGCTGATGATCTGATTTTAGGCAAAAGCTGTCTTGGCGAAATGCTGTCGGCCTATACCGGCGGGAATATGGTTGCGGTGATGGATGTGCCGCAAAATGAAACCCAGTCTTATGGTATTGTGACGCCGGGAAAAGATGATGGGCGGCTTGTTGAGGTCACCGGATTGGTTGAAAAGCCAGCCCCAGAACACGCACCGTCAAATATCGCTGTTGTTGGCCGCTATATCATTGAACCGGGGGTGTTTGCCCAGCTTGACCGGCAAGACCGCGGAGCCGGCGGTGAAGTTCAGCTTACCGACTCTTTGGCCAGACAAATTGGCGTGGCACCATTCCATGGATTCAGATTTTCCGGAGAGCGGTTTGATTGTGGTTCGAAGATTGGGTTTTTACAGGCCAATATCGCCTTTGCCCTGCAACGCAATGATTTAAACCAGCGCTTGCGCGGCTGGCTGGCAGAGCGCACCAGATGAATAGACATCATTTTGCCCCGACAATTTTACGTGCCTATGATATCCGCGGTATCTATCAAGAAACCCTGAGCGAAGCTGATGCCCATGCAATTGGTATGGCGTTTATTGCCTGTCTGCGCGACCGTGGGCATGGGGTCACGGTTGCTGTTGGCCGTGATGGGCGGTTGTCATCGCCAGCGCTGGTCGCGGCGCTGATCGATGGGCTGGTAACAGCTGGCGGCAAGGTCTTGGATATTGGCTGCGGGCCGACACCAATGCTGTATTTTGCGGGCGTCACTTTAAAATGTGATGGGGCCATTCAAGTTACCGGGTCACATAATCCACCCACCCATAATGGCTTTAAAATGGTTATGAATGGGCGGTCATTTTTTGGTGAGGATATCCAGAAGCTTGGTACCATTAGTGCGGCTGGTGTGATGCCGGTGGACGGCGGCAGCGTGACCCAGACCACAGTGTTTGACTCTTATGTGGCGCGCCTGTTGCAACAGGCCGATGCCAGTGATTTATCGGTGGTCTGGGATTGCGGCAATGGTGCGGCAGGTCCGGCAACCGCGGCGATTGCCGAAAAGCTATCTGGCAAGCATCAGGTTTTATTTGCGGAAATTGACGGCCATTTTCCCAATCACCACCCAAACCCGGTCGATCCGGCAACCTTGGATATTTTGCGGCGAGCTGTTGCCGAAGCTGGCGCGGCAATTGGTATCGGGTTTGACGGTGATGGTGACCGCATTGGTGTCATTGACGCCAAAGGCAGACAAGTCCCCGGCGATTTTTTAACCGCCTATCTGGCGCAAGATATTATGAAACGGCGGCCAGATGCGCCGGTTCTTTTGGATGTGAAATCATCTGATATGGCGCTTGATTTGATTAAAAAGGCCGGGGGAGATCCACAGATCTGGAAAACTGGTCATAGCCATATGAAAAAACGCATGGCAGAAATAAATGCACCAATTGCCGGTGAAATGTCGGGGCATATCTTTATTGCCGATGATTTTTATGGGTTTGACGATGCGCTTTATGTCGCAACCCGGGTGATCAGCCAAATGGTGCGCACTGGCCAGTCAATCACCGATTTTGTAGACAGATTGCCTGAACAACATGCCACCCCGGAATTGCATATTGCCTGTTCAGATACGGAAAAATTCCCGCTTATGGAGCGGCTATCAACCTTTGTAAAATCCCATTATGACCTCAGTCACCTTACCTTGATTGACGGTGTGCGCGTGCGCACGATAGATGGTTGGTGGTTGGTGCGTGCGTCAAATACCGAAGCGGCATTGGTGGTACGTGCCGAAGGCAACACTATTGATGCGCTTGACCGGCTTGTTAAAAATATCGAGACAGCGCTGTCTGCTGCTGGCCTGAATTGGCAGGCCGAATGCAAGACTTGAAAGCCCGGGTTGCATAGGCTAGAAAGGCGCTGCAAGCCTCGCTTGCTGGCAAAGCCACCCCGACATTTCTGACCTCAACAGTGCCAAGCTGGAGCATATTATGAGCAATACAACATCTCATGGCGGTCTGACGATTGCGACGGAACTTTACAATTTTGTAAATGACGATCTTTTGCGCGGCGCGCCAATCACCGCCCAGGCATTTTGGGACGGGTTTGATGCCGCGGTGCATCGGTTGGCACCAAAGAACGCCGATTTGCTGGCACAGCGCGGCCAATTGCAAAGACAAATTGACAGCTGGCTGAAAGACAATGCCAGCGGCGGTATTGATCAAAAAGACTATGAAGCCTTTTTGACAAAGATTGGCTATCTATGCCCAGAAGGGCCAGATTTTGCCATCGATACAGCCAATGTTGATGATGAAATTGCAACCATCGCCGGGCCCCAGCTTGTCGTGCCTGTCACCAATGCGCGCTATGCATTAAATGCGGCGAATGCAAGATGGGGCAGTTTATATGACGCGCTCTATGGTACAGATGCCATTTCACAAGATGGCGGCGCAGACCGCAGTGGGGGGTATAACCCGGTCCGCGGTGCCAAGGTCATTGCCTATGTTCGGGGCGTTTTAAATGATGCGGTGCCGCTGGCATCGGCAAATTGGGATGATGTGACCGGCTTTTCGGTTGCAGATGGGATGTTACAAATCGCCACCAGTAACGGCACTGTTGGACTGGCAGATGCCAGCCAATTTGTAGGCTATACCGGTGCGCCCACAACCCCGAATTCGGTTATTCTGATCAATAACGGCCTGCATTTTGAAATTATTGTCGATGACAGCGGTGCGATAGGCAGTGCAGATAACGCCCATATTAATGACGTGCTGGCCGAATCTGCATTGACCAGCATCATTGATCTGGAAGATTCGATTGCCGCGGTTGATGCAGAAGACAAAATTTTGGCCTATCGCAACTGGCTGGAATTGATGCGTGGCACCTTGACCGAAACATTTGAAAAAGGCGGAAAATCACTCACTCGCAAGCTTAATGGTGACAAGC
This sequence comes from Pseudomonadota bacterium, assembly GCA_027620495.1. Taxonomy (GTDB): domain Bacteria; phylum Pseudomonadota; class Alphaproteobacteria; order Puniceispirillales; family Puniceispirillaceae; genus UBA3439. The sequence goes on from JAQCEA010000012.1 coordinate 17,392, forward strand.
CCTATACAGCCGTAGACGGCCAGCAAAAGCAATTGCGGGGGCGGGCCTTGATGCTGGTGCGCAATGTTGGGCATCTGATGTCAAACCCAGCCATCACCCTGTCAAATGGCGCCGAAATCCCCGAAGGTATCATGGATGCCTTTATGACTGTTGCTGGTGCGCTCCCCGATTTTGCCGATAAGCGCAATTCGCTGACCGGATCAATTTATATCGTCAAACCAAAACTGCATGGGCCAGAAGAAGTCGCCTTTGCTGTCGAGATTTTTGAAGTGGTCGAAGACCTGTTTAAACTGGCCAAGAACACCATCAAAATTGGCATTATGGATGAAGAACGTCGCACCACGGTCAATTTGAAAGAATGTATCCGCGCCGCAAAATCGCGGGTTGCCTTTATCAATACTGGCTTCCTTGATCGCACCGGCGATGAAATCCATACATCTATGGATGCTGGGGCGATGATCCGAAAAGGTGATATGAAAGCGTCCACATGGATTGGGGCGTATGAAGACTGGAATGTCGATATCGGGTTGGCTTGCGGCTTTGGCGGCCGCGCCCAAATTGGTAAAGGCATGTGGGCCATGCCAGATATGATGGCCGCCATGATTGAACAGAAAATTGGCCATCCAAAAGCGGGTGCCAATACCGCTTGGGTGCCATCACCAACCGCGGCAACATTGCATGCGTTGCATTATCACAAGGTTGATGTTTTTGCCCGCCAAGCCGAATTGGCCAGCCGCACCCGCGCCAATCGCAGTGATGTGTTGACTGTGCCAGTCGCCAGCCGTCCAAACTGGAATGATGAAGATATCCGCGCCGAATTGCGCAACAATGCACAAGGCATTCTTGGCTATGTGGTACGCTGGATTGATCAGGGTGTTGGCTGTTCAAAAGTGCCAGATATCCACGATATTGGACTGATGGAAGACCGGGCCACATTGCGTATTTCATCACAACATATCGCCAACTGGTTGTACCATGGCGTATGTGATGAAGCCCTCGTTATGGATGTGATGAAGGAAATGGCCGCGGTTGTTGATCTGCAAAATAGCGGTGATCCCGCCTATCAGCAAATGGCAGGCCGGTTTGACGAATCGATTGCGTTTAAGGCGGCATGTGATCTTGTCTTTAAGGGCCGCGAACAGCCATCAGGCTATACCGAACCGATTCTGCATGCCCGGCGTCTGGAAAAAAAGGCCGAAGATCAAGCCGCCTAATTCCCGCCTAACAAGGCCGATTATGTGCGTGAAAAAAATAGCAGCAGCGCCAGCTATTCTGGTGATGCTTTTTTATGTGCCGTTTTTATATGTGCTTTTTATGCGCGCTTTTTGTGCGGGCGGATGGATCTGCTGTAGGGTTTAATGGGGGGTTGAGGTCTCATTTTCAGCGCGGATTTGGTTTCGCAACTCATCAATCACCATTGTCTTTCCAGCTTTTTCCACATGCCAGAATGTCCAGCCATTGCATGATGGCAAATTTTGCAATTTGGCCCCCAGAACATGGATAGACCCAGATTGTTTATCTTTGGCCACCAACGACCCATCGGCGCGCACCTGTGCCGAAAACCGTTTGCGCGAATCAAACAGCCTGTCACCGGGGGTTAGCAAGCCGCGTTCAATCAAGCTTCCAAATGGGATTTTTGGCAAGGCCCGGCGCGGTTGTGTCTCGAGCAGGTCTTTTGAATCGATTGGTGTCACCGCGGCGATACGTCGGCGGGCGATATCCACATAGGTGGCATCCTGTTCAATGCCAATGAACTGCCGGTTCAGCTTTTTGGCAACCGCGCCTGTTGTACCGGTGCCAAAAAATGGATCCAGAATGACGTCATCACGCCGGGTCGACGCCAAAATAACACGGGCCAGCAAATTTTCTGGCTTTTGTGTCGGGTGTGCTTTTTTTCCATCGGCCTCTTTCAACCGTTCACTGCCCGTGCATATAGGCAATTCCCAGTCAGAACGCATCTGCACATCATCATTCAGCGCTTTCATCGCTTCATAATTAAAGACATGCCGGGATTTTTGCGACCGCGCCGCCCAAATCAGCGTTTCATGGGCATTGGTAAACCGCCGCCCCCGAAAATTCGGCATCGGGTTGGTTTTGCGCCATACCACATCATTCAAAATCCAGTAATCCAGATCCTGTAATATCGCGCCAACACGGAAAATATTATGGTAACTGCCAATCACCCAAATCGTGCCATCTGGTTTTAATACGCGGCGCGCTTCGGTCAGCCAAAGTTTGGTAAATTCATCATAAGCGGCAAATGAATCAAACTGATCCCACGCATCTTTCACCGCATCGACATGCGTTTGGTCAGGGCGTGACAAATCGCCAGACAATTGCAAATTATAGGGCGGATCAGCAAACACCAAATCAACCGAATGATCGGCAAGTCCGCGCAAAGCGGTAATGCAATCACCATGTATAATTTTGTTTTCTGCCACGAAACCGGCCCTTTTACCCTGTTTTTAAAACGACTATTTTTTCGTCAACCCCCTCTAAAAGAATCTCATAATTGATATAAGTCAACTAGTTATCGGCTTTTCTTCAAGTGGCACAATATATAGTGGCTCGCATTTAAAACAGCGCATTTATCTTGTGGGTCGCCATATCAGCTTGCGGCGCTTGGTCGTTAAATCTGCGCAAACGGAACAAAAATGACTGGCTGTGTCGCGCGTAATTGTCGCTAGTGATGATCAGCGTTGGGGCTAGCGGTTTCCGCCAGCCGTTTTATTGGTGCAAAACTTCGGCGGTGATGCGGGGATATGCCATATTTTGCCAGTGCTTGTTGATGCTGGCGGGTGCCATAGCCGTTATTTTGGCGCCACCCATAGGCTGGCCAATCTATATCGAGGGCCTGCATAATCAGATCACGGCTGTGTTTGGCGATGATTGACGCCCCGGCAATTGATAATGACCGGCTGTCACCACGAATGACCGCTGTGCTGGCACAAGGCATCTTTTCTGGCAACAACGGGCCATCGATAAGGGCATGGGCTGGCCCATTAATGCCAGCCACGGCCATTTGTTCGATCACCCCGGCGGCGGCCTCGGCCATTGCCATCAATGTTGTCTTTACAACGCCATACTGGTCAATATCGTCGACATCTTTAGAAATCGTACAGCTTAGATGCGGCGACATCTGCAAAATATCGGCAAGGCTGGCCCGCCGAAGTGGTTTGATCTTTTTTGAATCATTAATATCATTTGGCAACTGATCATAGGCATCGGGATTGAACCATAATGCGGTAATTGTTACCGGCCCCGCCCAAGGGCCGCGGCCAGCCTCATCAATGCCAATAACATGGCCGTCACAGCTTGTTTCAAGCGATAAATCGGGCATTATCCGCCGCGGCGCACGGTTGCAGATTCGCTTAGACGCGGCATAATTTCAACAAAATTACAGGGACGGTGACGGATATCGAACTGATAGCGCAAGATTTCATCCCACGCATCACGGCAGGCAGATGGTGACCCCGGCAGGGCAAATAAATAGGTGCCGCCAGCAACCCCCGCAACCGCCCGTGACTGAATCGTCGAGGTGCCAATTTTTTGAAATGAAATATAGCGGAACAATTCACCAAACCCCTCTATTTCCTTTTCAAAAATAGATCGGAACGCCTCTGGCGTGCCATCGCGTCCGGTCAGGCCAGTGCCGCCTGTTGCAATCACCACATCGATTGCCTCTGTCTGTACCCATGCGGTGACAACTGATGTAATAGCATCAAAATCATCTGTTACAATGCGGCGATCGGCCAGATGATGGCCATCTTCGGCCACACGTCCGGCCAACAAATCGCCAGATTTATCATCTTCTATACGGCGCGAGTCGGACACAGTTAAAATCGCAATATTCACCGCTACAAAGGGCACTGATTTATCAATACGTTTTTCATGATCCATCGATCTATTGCCTTTTAAGCTATCGCTATTCTGTTGGTTTTGCTGTCGCCGCGCCGGGGACAAATACACCGCCTGAACCAGCCGCTAGGCTGGTCAAAGCAGGCGCTGTTTCATTAAACCTTAACCGATAAATGCCAAGATTCGATATGACATTTTTCACATAATACCGGGTCTCGCGGGCCGGCATTGATTCAACAAGCAAAAACGGGTCATCTTGATGGTCAACAGTGCGCAACCATTTCCGCAAATTGCCCGGCCCCCCATTATACGCCGCCAGCAACCGTACCAGAGATTTTTCGACCAACGGTTCATCCAGCAAATGATGCATATAGGTTTGCCCTAAATTTAGATTGACCTCTGGATCAAAAAGCTCATGCCGTTTGCGGCCCCGATAGCCCCGGTCTTTGGCAATGAAAGAGGCCGTTGCCGGCATTAATTGCATCAAGCCTGCCGCCTTGGCCCGGCTTTTGGCACGAGGGTTAAATCCAGACTCCTGACGCGACACCGCCCAGACAAGCGCTTCATCAATGCTAAAATCGGTTTTGAATAGCGGATGCGGATAGAGCGCACCATACCAACTTTTGCCGGTCTCTTTGCGAATGATTTCAGCAATACGAAATGACAGACCCGCCATGCCCTGTTCAGCCGCCAGACGCATCGCGCTATGGTGAAATTCTGTGGGCATTTCCATCCACAAATAGCGTAATTCACGTTCGGCTAAATGCGTTTTGCCTATTTGCAACAACGCAAACATACGCTGACCACCGGGGCGGGCGGCAAGCCATGGCAAAAATTTATCGTCAAATGGTGGCAAATCAAAAGACAGCGTTACCTTTTGGCCAAGGGCTTCGCGTGCCACAACGCCATAAAAGCTGTCAACTTCCTGCGCCGCGATGGTCAAATACTCAACCGATTTAGACGCTGACCCAACACGCAATTCCGCACGGTGCGCCCAAAATGCCGCCGCACTGCGCCGCCCGGGGGATATATTTGGCAAATCAACAAGACTACGGAAAAACTGCCCGGCCAATTCATGTTGCCCACTGCGCCATGCCGCCAAGCCGCCTGCCCAATAGCCAAGCCACGCATCTGTTTTGCCGACACCAATTGCATGACGGGCCTCGCGAATGGCTTTCGCATCAACGCCAAAAATAAAATAGGCATGGGCAATTTCCGCGCGAAGCTGGCCTTCTTCAGCCTTTGTCAAATACCGCTTGTTATCTGGATTTTTCAGCACATCAAGCGCGCCTGACGGCCAGCCCCGGCGGATGGCCCGGCGCACCAGCCGGGCTACATTGGCGGTGCGTGATGGCGCGGCGCGGCCGGCCCTGTCTAACGGAATTTGCGGCAGATATCCATAGAGGCCAGCATGCCCATAACCATTTAAATAGCCGGGTTTCGGGCTTTTTGGATCTTTCGTATTTTTTGGTTTGCGGCGCTTGGCCAGCCAATAAATACGGCTGGCATCAGGATGATCATAATAAAGCTTCAGCCAGGCAGACAATTCAGCATAGCTTGAACGCCACGCTGTGGGGTGCAAATAGCGCTGGGACAAAAGATGCCCCATTAACAGCGGGGTTTCCAGACGCCCCATTTCGCGCGTGGCTTGTTTCATATTGCCTTGCTGTTGCAAATCAAAAAGCCGTAAATATTGCGCCGCGTCAAATTCGGATAAGGGGGCCGGCAACATAGCATTGGCCGATAGCGGCATGACCAGCATAATCTGGGCCAGCGCCAAAATCAAAAACCGCCGCACGATGCGCTCTAGGCCCATGGGGGATTTAGACGAGACAACGGCTGAGGGCCGAGGTGAAATGCTGAATGTCATACTGCTTTATCCGCTATCACTATTTCGCTGCCTGCGCGTCGGCTTTCCGTTCAATTTGGTACCCGGCCAAGCGGTGATATGCAATCATTTTGGACATCTTATACCAGTCCTATCCACTCGCTGGTGGCGTCTTATTGCCAAGCTGATTGCCAAGCCGGTGATACAGCCCGCACCAATCATCAAAGGCGAGGCGTTTTTGTGCGGGCGAGCGCATCAGATAAGCAGGATGCAAGCTTGCCATGGTTGGCCGCATCACACCATCGCCAAAATCTATATCTTGCCAGCGCCCCCGCAGCTTTAAAATATTATCGCCACTTTTTAATATGGTTTTGGCCGGTGTACCGCCAAGAATAACCACCAATTCAGGATTTGCTAACTGGATATGACGATATAAAAATGGCAACAGCATGTCGGTTTCTTCGGCTGTTGCTGTGCGGTTGCCGGGGGGTCGCCATGGTAAAAAATTGGTCAAATACACGCCACTGCGATCAAGGCCAATGCTGGCCAACATACGATCCAGAAACTGACCAACCGCCCCAACAAAAGGTACCCCCAGCCGGTCTTCATCGCGGCCGGGCGCCTCGCCAATAATCATTAGCCGCGCCCCGGCATTGCCATCAGCAAAACAGATGTTGCTGGCTGTATGTTTCAGCGGGCAGCTATCAAGCTGACCGAGCGCGGCGGCTAAATCGGCTAAATTATCTATGTGATCAAGATGAGCCAGCTTTGGCGATTGCAGTTGAACCGGGGCCGGGGCGGGGCTGTCCAATGGGGCAGAGGATTTTGTTACAGAATGCGTCGGCATGCTGTGAGATGGTGCACTCGCAGATGGCATGCTGGCAGATGGTGTGCTGACAGATGGTGTGCTGACAGATGGTGTGCTGACAGATGGTGGCGGGCTTGACCCAGAAATATCATGCAATAATAACGGGTCTTGGAGATCACGTGATGGCTTGTCCAGCACCGCCTCATCGGCCCCCATTTCAACTTGCCAAGCCAGCATGGCGATCAGCTGATCTTGTGTTAACTGTTGCGGTATCATACAAAAATCCGTCGAATTTTGGGGGGTCTTGGACTATTTCACTGATCAAACTAATGGTCGCATGACAGGGAAAATTTAGCAATTATCTTGAAGCTTAAATCAAGGCTGAATATGGTGCGTTAGAGGAAAAATATTTTCCAGACAGAACCAGCCGGATCAGCACATAAGCCGGATCAGCACATAAGCCGGACCAGCACATAAGCCGGACCAACACATAAGAAGGTGAAAGAACAATGGAACGCGAAGTAATGGAATTTGATGTTGTTGTGGTTGGTGGCGGGCCGTCCGGGTTATCTGCCGCCATCCGCTTAAAACAACTTGCCGCCGAGGCTGGCCGCGACATTGAAGTCTGTCTGATAGAAAAAGGCAGTGAGGTGGGCGCGCATATTTTGTCTGGCGCTGTTCTGGAACCGCGAAGCCTGAATGAACTGATCCCTGATTGGCAAGACCGCAACGCGCCGCTTGATACGCCGGTGACCGCTGATAAATTTATGTTCCTGACAGAATCATCAGCCATCCGCATGCCAACACCGCCAAGCATGAATAACCACGGCAATTACATCATATCGCTTGGTAATTTTTGTCGTTGGCTTGGTGAACAGGCCGAGGCGCTTGGCGTTGAGATCTATCCGGGCTTTCCAGCGGCCGAAGTGCTGTATGATGAAAATGGTGCGGTCAAAGGGATCGCCACCGGCGATATGGGCATTGGCAAGGATGGCCAGCCCACCGACAATTATATGCGCGGCATGGAACTTCATGCCAAACAAACCATTTTTGCCGAAGGCTGTCGCGGCCATCTGACCAAAAGATTATTTGAAAAATTCGATCTTCGCGAAGGCAAAGACCCGCAAACATTTGCTATTGGAATCAAAGAATTATGGGATATTGATCCAGAAAAATCAAAACCGGGTCTGGCATGGCATTCGGTTGGCTGGCCATTGGCAAGTGACACCTATGGCGGGTCATTTTTATATCATCTCAATGGCAATCAGGTGGCAGTTGGCTATGTGGTGGGGCTGGATTACAGCAACCCGCACCTTTCTCCTTTTGAAGAATTTCAGCGGTTTAAAACCCACCCGGCTGTACGTGATGTGTTTGAAGGTGGGCGGCGCGTGTCATATGGCGCGCGGGCGCTGAATGAGGGCGGGTTTCAATCGGTGCCGAAATTGACATTTGCGGGCGGCTGTCTGGTGGGATGTACCGCCGGGTTTTTGAATGTGCCAAAAATCAAAGGCACACATACCGCGATGAAATCTGGCATGACCGCCGCCGAAGCCATTTTTGAATCGCTTGAGTCAATGCAAGCTGGGCATGAACCGGCAAGCTATGCCGATAAATTGCAAAATAGCTGGCTGTGGTCAGAATTATATAAAGTGCGCAATATCCGGCCTGGATTTGCCAAAGGATTATGGCTGGGATTGGCCCATGCGGCAGTTGACACCTATTTGTTTTTTGGCCGCGCCCCATGGACATTGCACCATCATGCCGACCATCTGGCACTCAAAAAAGCCAGTGAGGCGCCAAAAATTGCGTATCCAAAGCCAGATGGCGTGGTGAGTTTTGACCGCAATTCATCGGTGTTTCTGTCGGGTACCAATCATGAAGAAAACCAGCCAGCACATCTCACATTAAAAGACGCATCGGTGCCAATCGCCCATAATTTGGCGCTATATGACGCGCCGGAACAGCGCTATTGCCCAGCTGGCGTTTATGAAATTGTACGCAATGACGATGGCAGTGACCCCCGATTGCAAATTAATGCGCAAAATTGTGTTCATTGCAAAACTTGTGATATCAAAGATCCAACGCAAAATATTGTGTGGGTCAGCCCAGAAGGTGGGGGCGGGCCAAACTATCCAAATATGTGAGGCCGTTTTGCAACAAAATAAGACAGACCACATCAGCCCGACTGGGCCTAGCGTATCGTGGTCTGTTTTGATATGGCTGGCAATGTTTCTGGTACCAAGTGCCTGCCAAACACAGCAAGTCACATCAGATCATGTGGTCACATCCAACATAGCCGCCCCGGCCAGCATGCATGCTGGCCATTTTTTGGCGGCACGACAGGCCACTTATTTCAATGACGTCACAGCCTCTGCCGATTTTTATCTGGCAGCGCTGCAACCTGATGAACGCAACCCTGAATTATTACAACAAGGGTTTGTGACACAATATCGCAATGGCAATATTGATATGGCGGCGGCATTAGCGCGGCAGCTTGAAACCATAAACATCAAAGCGCCATTCACTGTTGAACCAGCCATTGCACAAGCCATTACCAATGCTGACTGGGACGCAGTGATTGTGTTGTCAGACCAGCTGGCCGAGGACATTACCGCAACGCCGCTGGCTGGTGTGATCAAATCATGGGCCCTTGTTGCGTCCGGTCAGGGCGATGCTGGTCTGGCACATCTTGCCGGGTCTGGCAAAATTCTGGCACAGAACAACAATGATCTGCCATCATTTATACAGGTGCAATTGGCATTGATGGTCGAATATCTTGGCTATCAGGATGAAGCCATTGATATTGCTGGGCGTCTTGCCCGATCACCGACATTGCCAGCAAAATCAGCCCTGCAAACCGCCGGTATATTGGCCCGAGGAAAGCAAAAACAAATAGCCAATGCGCTATTGGACAAACTGCCCTATAGTTTTGATCATGGGCAGATTGGCCCAGATCAACTTGCCCCACCCCGCACTGTGGCCAAATTTATTGCCAACGCGATTATCGATGCGGCATTGGCCTATCGTGACCCGCAATTTATCAGCATGGTACCAGCGCGTTTGCAACTGGCGCTCTATCTTGACCCGACACATGATGCGGCGCGGTTTTTTCTGGCACAATCATGGTTTGAACTGGGCCAATTTGAACGCGCCAGATCGGTCCTAGCAAAAATTAACGAGGCCAGCATATGGGCGCTGCCTCGGCGATTGCTTCTCAATGACATTGATATTCGCACCGACAATATGAATACGGCCATAGCGCAGTTTAATGCCTATGTGATTGGGCGTCCAGACAATGGATATCTTCTCAAAGAACTTGGCGATTTATATCGGCGCAACGAACAATATGCAAAGGCACGTGATAGCTATCTGCGGGCCATTGAAACAGGGTTCGATTCGGCGAATTTATATCGCAATCTAGCCATATCGCACGAAAGGCTGGATGAAGATGAACAAGCAGAAATACATTTCAAAGCAGCCTTGGCACGTGACCCTGATGACCCTTTTACCCTTAATTATCTTGGCTATTGGTGGGCAGAATCCGGGCGTCACCTCATCCAAGCCATCGAACTGATTGAACAAGCGGTGCGATTGCGGCCAGATAGCGGGTTTTTTGTCGACTCGCTTGGCTGGGTGCATTTTCAGCTTGGCAATTACCAGCTGGCTGTTGAATTTCTGGAAAAAGCCACGATGCTTGAACCTGAAGATGCGGTGATCATTGCACATCTTGGCGATGCGTATTGGCAAACAAACCGCTATAACGAGGCAAAATATAAATGGCGCTATGCGGCACAAATAACCAAGGACAGCGCGCTACAAGCTGAGCTGGAAAATAAGCTGGCATCTGGATTGCCAATGGCGGGGCAATGAGCCGATGATCACATTATTGGCCCCAGCCAAAGTGAATTTATGTTTGCGCGTTTATGGCAAAACAAACAACGGATTACATCATATTGATTCTATTGTTGTGTTTTGTGAATTTGGCGACACAGTCTCTATCAGCCCAGCAGACCAAGACAGTTTTCGCGTGCGCGGCCCATTTGCGCCATTATTAACCCGTTCAGACGACGACAAAAATTTGGTCATTGCCGCACGTGACGCCTTTCGTGCCAATGGTGGTGCCTGTGGGCAGGTCGCCATTATTCTTGATAAAGAAATTCCGGTGGGCGCTGGCCTTGGCGGCGGATCGGCCGATGCCGCGGCAACATTACGCGCCTTGAATAAAATCGCCAAAACGCCGCTTAGCGATGACCAGCTTTTTGCCATTGCCGCCACACTTGGGTCAGATGTGCCGGTCTGTCTGGCGGCAACACCGCACCGCATCAAAGGCACCGGCGATGTGATCTATCCGCTAGATGGAATCCGCGCTGGTGCTTTGCTCTTGGTCAACCCGCTTGTTCCTTTGTCGACAGCCGCGGTATTTCAACAGCTCGCCCCGCCCTATAATCAACCGCTGCCGGAAATCACCGATGATGATGCGGTGCGTTTATGTGATTTTGGCAATGATCTGGAAGCGGCCGCCACCGCATTTGTCCCAAAAATAAGCGATCTTTTGACCCACTTGCGCCAAACGCCCACATGCCGCGCCGCGCAAATGTCAGGCAGCGGTGCCAGCTGTTTTGGCATATTTGACAATATCGCGGCGGCAAGCGGGGCAGCAGCGGCATTCAATCGCGCCGGTATTTGGGCAAAAACAACAAAGCTACATCCTTTAGATGCAGCGGAAACTGCGCCGACAAATGGCGTTTTATCATGATCTTTCGCAACATTTGGAAAATAAGCCACATTTTGCTGGGTTCAAGCGCAAGAACAGGGTTGATTGCCAGAGACTTGATCGCTAAATTGCAGCGACCAAACGGATTGGGGCGTGGCCAAGTGGTAAGGCATCGGTTTTTGGTATCGTGTATCGTAGGTTCGAATCCTACCGCCCCAGCCATTTTTGTATATTTGCAATCCCCCGCCAATAAAATGAAACGCAAATCGCTATGACCGCGCATATTGCCCTGATCAAAGGTGACGGTATTGGCGGCGATATTTGCGATGCCACATTATATCTGGTTAATATGGCCCTGCGACAAGTGGGCGAAGCGCCGCTTGCCGTCACCGAGATTGATGCGGGCGCGGCCTATTTTCAAGAAACCGGAAAAGATATAGAGCCAAATGGCGAAGAAACCGCCGGGGCTTGTGATGCTATTTTTCTAGGTGCAATCGGCTTGCCGTCTATCCGCCACCCAGACGGCACCGAAATTTCGCCGCATCTGCGGCTTCGTGAACGGTTTCAGCTTTATGCCGGGGTGCGGCCGGTAAAGGCCTATCCACATATACCGCAAAAATTGGCTGATCCACGTGCCGCTGAAATTGATTTTATTGTGATCCGCGAATCAACCGAGGGGCTGTTTCATACCGCCGCGGTGCATAATCGCAGCCGTATAGAGGCCGATATTGCGGTTGAAGAAACCATGCGGATCACCCGAAAAACGACCGAAAAACTGCATCGGTTTGCGTTTAATCTTGCTCGCAAAAGACAGGCGGCTGGCAAAGCTGGACACGTCACTTGCGTTGACAAGGCCAATGTCTTTACCGCCATGGCATTTTTTCGCAAAATTTTTGATGAGATCAGCGCCCATTATCCAGATGTGCAAACTTCCTATAATTATGTCGATGCACAAGCCCTTGATCTTATCCGCCAGCCATGGAATGCCGACATATTGGTTATGGAAAATATGTTTGGTGATATTTTATCTGATTTGGCAGGCGGACTTGTTGGCGGTATGGGTATGGCGGCCTGTGCGGAAATTGGTGATGAAACCGGATTGTTCCAACCTGCCCATGGTAGCGCCCCAGATATTATGGGCATGGACCGTGCCAACCCGATGGCAGCCATTTTAAGCGGTGTCATGATGCTTGATTATCTAGCTGACAAATTGGACCTGCCAGCTTATGCCGCCGCCAGTCATTTGCTGGATCAAGCGATCACCACCGCTTTTGCGCAAAATAGCGTGCGGCCAATGGAATTTGGCGGTGATATGGGCACAAAATCTGTCACAAATGCGATTGCCGAGACCTGTCAGAATCTATCACCAGATTTATAATTCCAGCCGATACCCATTTTCCGTGGTGATCACAATTGGCGTCTTTGTCAGCCGCCCTATTTTTTGCCGCAACCGATAAATATGCGTTTCCAGCGTATGTGTGGTCAGGCCATTTTGCATGCCCCAAACCTCGGTCAATAATTCATCTTTTGTCGCCGATTCCGGAAATGCCAAATATAAAAACTTTAAAATTGTGGTTTCTTTTTCGGTCAATGCCTGCATCCGCCCACATCCTATTTTATGCAGCATTTTATTGGCCGGGACAAAATTCAGATCAGCCAATTCAAACCGGGCATCATCCAATGCTTTAAATTGCCGCAGCTGGGTATGAATACGTGCCAATAATTCACCCATGCGTAAGGGTTTTGTGACATAGTCATTTGCACCAGCCTCTAGGCCTTCGATAATATCAGATTCGGCGTTTTTGGCTGTCAGCATCACAATTGGCTTGGTAAAACCATCACTGCGCAAACGTTTGCATATGTCCACCCCATTGCCATCCGGCATTTGAATATCCAACAAAATCAGATCCGGGTTGGCATCTTTTAGCGCGGCGTTTAATCCGGTCACCGACCCCACATCAAAAATATTGTGAAACCCCTCGGCCACAAATTGCTGACGCAAACTTGTGCGCAAATAAGCATCATCATCAACAATCAATAGGCGTGACGAATTACCAGCTTCTTGGGAGGTGCGTTTGGACAAACCTTGCATTTTACTTTACGACCCAATACATGAATAGCCATCAAATAAAGTGGCAGAATAACCGGATAAACACATTTACCGAAACATATTATACATTAGCATGATTCGGATGAAAGGCAGACCATCCAGATGCATGATCAACAGATCAAAAATGCTGTGATGCGCGCCGCCCGTGGCGGCACCGAGTTGCGACGCGGTGGCACCGTCATGTTGCGGCTGGCAAATGGCGCTTGTGGGTTGTGTCGGGCCGCCGAATTAAGTGATGGTGATGATATAACAAGGCTCAGCCGCCTTGCCGGTTCAGCGCCTTTGCTGGTTTTAACCGCACCGCGCTTGTCAAGTCTTGGACGGGTTTTGCGCGATGGGTATCCGGTGGCAAGTGTGGCTTTGCCGAACAACCGCCATGACGCCTTTTTCGATCTTGCCTTTGGACAGAATGACCAGCTAACCGGCGATGATTTTACCATTATTGCCGAAAGCGCCGGATCGCTGGCTGATATGGCGGCACAATTATTGCGTAGCGCTAAATTAATCCCGGCATGCCTATTTGTGCGCTTGCCATTGCGTGATATTGCCGCACAAGACCGGTTTGCCCGGCAACATAATATGATGATCGTTGAATCACGCGATATCGATCAATATAGCCATGAAGCGGCATCATTCGTTAAAATCGCGGCGCGGGCGCGGGTGCCATTGGCAGTTAGCGAAGACACTGAAATTGTGATGTTTCGTGCGGAAATCGGCGGTGAAGAACATTTTGCTGTGCTGATCGGTACCGGCGCAAATAGCGACACACCGCTGGTACGGTTGCATTCGCAATGCATTACCGGCGATATTCTTGGCAGTTTGAAATGTGATTGCGGCGACCAACTGGAAGCAGCCATGCAGCTGATGGCTGATAGTGGCGGCGGTATTTTGGTGTATCTGGCACAAGAAGGACGCGATATTGGCTTATTAAACAAGATGCGTGCCTATGCGCTTCAGGATAATGGCCTAGATACGGTGGATGCCAATCACGCCCTTGGCTTTGATACCGATGAGCGGCTGTTTTTGCCAGCCGCGCGTATATTGCAGGCATTGAATGTGTCGAACATTCAGCTGATTACCAATAACCCAGATAAAATCAGCCAACTTGAACAGCATGGCATTCATGTAACCGCGCGGGTGCCACTTGCCCTAGATGCCAACCCGCACAACCGCCATTATCTGAAAACCAAACAAACCCGCACCGGGCATCTTATTGACAAAATTTAATTGTCACGCACACCAAAAATAGCGGACCCCACCCGCACCGAGGTGGCACCAAATCCGATCGCCTCGACATAATCACCACTCATTCCCATCGATAGTTTTGCTACATTCAGGCGCTGTGCCATTGTGTTTAGCAAGGCGAAATGCATGGCCGCTTCTTCATCAACAGGCGGTATGCACATCAGCCCGATGACGGGAAGTGCCAGTTCGTCTTTGCAAAATTGGGTAAACGCATCAAGCTGGTCAGGCAAAATGCCCGATTTTTGTGGCTCTTCACCAGTATTGACCTGAATGTAACAAGGCAAATACCGGTTTTGGCGGGCCATTTCCTTGGCCAAGGCCCGGGCCAATTTTTCCCGGTCAACAACTTCAATCACATCAAAAAGCGCAACAGCCTCGGCGGCTTTATTGGTTTGCAACGGACCGATTAAATGCAAGGTCAAATCGCTATATGCCGTGCGCCGGGTTGTCCAACGCTGGCTGGCTTCTTGAACCCGGTTTTCGCCGAAAACACGCTGGCCAGCTGCCAAGGCGGCATCAATTTTTACCTCTGGCTGGCGCTTGCTTACCGCCACCAATGTCACCAGTTCAGCCCCATAGCGCGGCGGCCGTTTGTCGATGGCCGTCTTGATCTGTGATTGCACCGCGGCGAGCTGATTCGCCACATCATGCGATGTGCTGTCTGACTGTTGCCCATTTTCAACAGGGGCGGGGGTCATATCACTTTGATATTTGTTCATAACAACGCTCTTCATAGCTCTGTTTTTATGTGTATTTTTTAGCCTTTGGCGGCCATTCAATCAATACTGTTGCAAAAATATCACACATTAGAAAAAACTTTTAATCCGGCGGTCCATCATAACTTGTTAAATTAGATAAAATTAATAGTTTAAGCCTGTTGCCAATGGTGGCAACGGTTTCTCTAAGGGAGATTTAACATGCGTAAGGTTCTTCTTACAACAACCGCTCTGGTTGCTCTGGGTGGCGTTTCAGCTGCTTCAGCTCTGGACATCAGCGGGTCCTATGGTTTCACTTACACTGACACGTCAAACTCTGGTGGCTCAGCTGACGCAGCTGGCGTAAGTGGCGATGCTTTTGGTAACGACACACAAATCGATTTCACCAACTCAATCACAACAGATGCAGGCTTGACTTGGACTGCTCTTTACAGAATCAATGGCACTCCTGCTGTTGAAGATATGGGCCTCACAGTATCAGGCGATTTTGGTACATTGATGGCTGGCCAAACAGACGGTATTGTTGACGGCATGGACAACTTCATGCTTGGAAGCTTTATGGCTGAATCTGGCGGACCAGGAACTGCAGCAAATACAGCATTGGGAACTGCAACAACTCACCTAAATCTAAGAACAGGTGCAGCCGTGCTTGACAACGCAGGCACAGGCAAAATCGGTTGGCGTTCAAACGAAATGAGCGGCTTCCAGGTTGGCGCGAGCTACGAAGATGCTGGTTCTACTGCTGCACTCAACGCTGATGTTATGTCATGGATCGTAACATATGATTTTGGTGTTGCTAAAGTTGGTTATGCAAGTGCTGACGTCGACTCAGCAAACGACGATGGTGCCGACAACAGCATGACCCATTACGGTGTTGGAACAAGCTTCATGGGTGCAACTCTAGCTGCTGGTTTTGGTAACTCAAAAACCTCTGCCACAGCTGTAGCTGGCGGCGCTGGCGTTTCAGACATTGACACTCGTGACCTCGGTATTTCATACAATGTCGACGACAATCTGTCACTCTACTACGTCAATGTTCGTTCAGAAGAAAACACTGGTGTAAACGCCAGCGATAAGTTGGAAAGCCATGCTTATGGTGGATATTATACCATTGCTCCAGGCGTAACAGCTAACTTGGAATGGGCAGAGTCTGATTACACGGATGCCACCGCTGGTAGTGGCAACTCAGACGCACGTACAGTAACTTATGGTTTCTTGAAAGTTGCATTTTAATTAACATTGAGTTGTCTAATATGAGAAAGGGAGGGGTTCGCCCCTCCCTTTTTTCTTTGCAGTATGGATTATAATTTGCGATTGTTGGGCGAAGCCAACCGAATTGTGATAGGTGCTATGCTAAACTTTCGTCAATATTCTACCTTTTTACTCATCACACCGCTTATGTTACATCTCGTTGGCTGTAGCGGTCTTGATATAAAAACCCCGGAACCCGAAAAGAAGCCAGTTTCCGCTTTTACAGGCAAACCTCAAGGCACGCCAATTGAGGAGCTTTTTGGTAAAAAAAACAAAGCTGGCAGCCTTCCGGTAAATGCCCTGTTATGGCGGGCGGCATTAGATATTGCCTCATTCGTACCGCTTGATGATGTGGATACATTTGGTGGCAGTATAGTAACCGAATGGTATGTCCCAGAAGGCCAACCAAACCGGCGGCTGAAACTGGCTGTATTTGTTGTTGGGCTTGAATTGCGTTCAGACGCTATTCAGGTGCGCGCCTATGTGCAAACACGCGATGGCAATACATGGACCAATGCCGGGCGAGACGCCGATCTTGGCCGAAAACTAGAAGATTTGATTTTGACCCGCGCCCGCGAACTGCGCGCGGCGGCGACCAGCGAAACCAGCAACTAGAACCCATCTTTTGCCAGCAGGAATGACGCACAGAAATCATCACCATCTGGACGCATCACGATAAAGGAATAGGGTATGAGCCATTATGATGCGCCAGCCATTGAAAAAAAATGGCAGGCAATCTGGGAGAACACTGGCTGTTTCACCGCCAGTACCGATCACAGCAAACCAAAATATTATGTGCTGGAAATGTTTCCCTATCCATCTGGCCGGATACATATGGGGCATGTGCGCAATTATACACTTGGTGATGTTGTGGCCCGTTACCGCCGTGGCAAAGGATTTAATGTCTTGCATCCAATGGGGTGGGATGCGTTTGGGCTGCCTGCTGAAAATGCGGCGATGGAACGCGGTGTACATCCCGGCAAATGGACAGTTGAAAACATCGCCAGCATGCGCACGCAATTACGCAGCATGGGCTTGTCATATGACTGGCCGCGGGAATTTGCCACCTGTACGCCAGATTACTATCAGCATGAACAAAAAATGTTTCTCAAATTTCTTCAGGCGGGACTGGCTTATCGCAAAGAAAGCTGGGTGAATTGGGACCCGGTAGAAAATACCGTTCTGGCCAATGAACAAGTGGTAGATGGGTGTGGTTGGCGGTCTGGTGCGCCTGTTGAACGCCGTCTTTTGTCACAATGGTTTTTAAAAATTACCGAATTTGCCGATGATTTATTGGCGGCGATTGATGGTCTTGACCGCTGGCCTGACCGGGTCCGCTTGATGCAGGCCAATTGGATTGGCAAATCTGAAGGCGCACGGGTAAGATTCCAGCTGAACCAGCCATTGGGCGGTGAAATAAACAGCATTGAAGTCTTTACCACCAGACCAGATACATTATTTGGTGCCTCATTTATTGCCGTGGCCGCGAATCATCCGCTTGCCCAGACTATTGGCAAAACCAATCAAGCGGCGGCCGATTTTATTGCCGAATGTGCCAAGCTTGGTACATCTGAAGCGGCGGTTGAAACCGCTGAAAAGCGCGGCTTTGATACCGGCCTGCGGGCGGTGCATCCGCTAGATAGCACCATCACCCTGCCAGTTCATATTGCCAATTTTGTCTTGATGGAATATGGCACAGGCGCGATTTTTGGCTGTCCGGCCCATGATCAGCGCGATTTAGATTTTGCGAATGCCTATGACCTGCCCGTAACACCAGTGGTCTTGCCAGAAGGTGCTGATGCGGCCAGCTTTACCATTACCGATACCGCCTATACCGGGCCCGGCCGGCTGATCAATTCAGGTGACTGGAACGGGCTTGATATCGACACAGGCAAAAAAGCCGCCATTACGGCACTAGAATCTGCCAATGCTGGACGGGGCGAAACCACATTTCGGTTGCGCGATTGGGGGGTATCACGCCAACGCTATTGGGGCTGTCCGATACCGATCATTCATTGCCCATCATGCGGCGCGGTGCCGGTACCAGAGGCTGACTTGCCGATCACATTGCCGGAAGATGTTGATTTTTCAACCCCGGGCAATCCACTTGCCAACCATCCAAGCTGGAAACATACCAACTGTCCAAAATGCGGCGGCGCGGCCGAACGCGAACAAGACACATTTGACACATTTTTTGAAAGCTCTTGGTATTTTTTGCGGTATGCAGATCCAACACATAAAGATGGGTTTAGCGCCGCCGCCGCGGCTTATTGGATGCCGGTAGACCAATATATTGGCGGTGTTGAACATGCCGTGCTACATCTTCTTTATTCGCGGTTTTTCACCCGCGCCTTAAGCCGTGTTGGCTATCTTGATCTAGATGAACCTTTTGCTGGTTTGATGACGCAAGGCATGGTGTGCCATCAAACCTTTAAAAACCAAGATGGAAAATGGTTGTTTCCAACCGAAGTGACCAAGGAAGGCGACCGCTGGGTTGAGACCAGTACCGGTGCTGTTGCCAAGGCCGGGCGCATTGAAAAAATGAGCAAATCAAAGCGCAATGTCGTTGACCCGGAATTGATTATTGAAACCTATGGGGCGGATACAGCGCGGTTATTTATGTTGTCAGACTCGCCACCAGAGCGCGACATGGAATGGACCGAATCAGGCGTAGAAGGGGCGTCACGCTTTCTAAAACGCATATGGCGGCTGGCCCATGATGACAGCCTTGTCGCCCGCGGCACACCGGTTCCAGAAACGCTTGGCGACAGCGCCTTGGCGGCGGTGCGGATGGCGCATAAATCAATTTTGGCATTATCCGCAGATATTGAAAATTTTCGATTTAACCGTGCGGTGGCCCAGCTCCATATGCTGACCAACGCGGTAACTGATATCAAAATGGAAGAACCCGGCGCACCCGCCGCCAAAAGATTTGCGATTGAGACCCTTGCCCAATTGCTCAGCCCGCTAACACCGCATCTGGCTGAAGATATGTGGCAAGCATTGGGACACGAAACGCTACTGGCACAATCTTCATGGCCAGTGGCTGATGCCGCATTGGCAAGAGATGATGAAATTGAAATTGGTGTTCAGGTAAATGGTAAACTTCGTGATACCATCAAGCTGGAACGCGATTGTCCGAATGATGTGGCTGAATCGCTGGCACTGGCATCTGCCTCTGTGCAACGCTATCTGGATGGCAAATCACCGAAAAAGGTAATTGTTGTCCAAAACAGGATTATCAATGTGGTGGCATAAACTAACATTCGCTTGTTGCATGGCATTTTTGCTGGCAGTTGCCGGATGTAGCACCGTCACCATCGGCCAGCTTGATGAAACTGTCAGCGCCAAAGTCGGTTCGGTGTCTGTCGTGGAGACGGGCGGGCGCGCCGGACAGCTCTATAGCCGTGCGTTACGCCAAGCGCTCTATCTCTATGGGCAAGCTGTTCCTGCTTATGATCTAACCTCGTCAATTTCAGTGTCATCTAGCAGTACCTTATCGGTTAGAGGGGTCAGCTCAACCTTTAAAAAAATGACGATGGTTGCCAATTTTAAGCTGACAAAACAAGGCAGCGGCGATGTTTTGCTTCAAGACACAGTCACGGCTGATGCAACCCTTGGCACAGTATCGTCGCTTTTTGGTCAGGATCAATCTGAATTCCATGCGCGCGACCGTATGGCCGGATTACTTGCACAACGTGTGACCCAGCGTATTCAGCTATATTTTCTCGAAAATGCTGATAACTAGATACGGGCAGGGCTGATGAAGATTGCGCCACGGCAAATCGCCAGCTTTCTTGCCAAACCGCCAGACAAAATTAGCGCCATTCTGTTACATGGCAGCGATTCCGGGTTACGATCCAGCCGCAGCCAACAACTCGCCGCCATTTATAGCGATGATCTAGATGATGTGTTTTCTGTCACCAGAATCAGCGGGGCGAGCCTTGGCGGTGAACCCGGTAAAATAGCTGATGCGGCGGCGGAAATTCCGATGTTTGGCACCAGATTAGTGTTGGTCAAGGCAAACGGGACAGAACTGCTTGAAGCCTGCAAGCTGCTTTTGGCCAAACCTGTTCACGGCGCCATGGTGATCATTGATGCCAGTGATACAACCACAAAACATGCGGTGGTAAAATTATTCGAAACATCGGATATAGCCGCCGCCATAGGGTGCTATCCAGACAGTGACGGAGATATCCGGCAATTGGCACAAACCATCTTTCAGCAGGATAATGTATCTGTTGATCGTGACGGGCTGGCACTTATTTCTGCGCGGCTTGGCAGTGACCATAACGCAACCAGAGCCGAGCTAGAAAAACTTGTGCTTCTGGCTGGACCGGGTGGCACCCTCACTGTTGAAACCATATCAGCGGCACTTGGCGATAGCGCGGTATTGGCGGTTGATGATGTCGCCGATGCCGTGGCCAATGGGCATGTGCCAGCTTTATCAAAAGCGTTGCGCAAAGCGTGGCTAGAAGAAGCCAATTGCGTGATGATTATACGCGGGTGCCAGACCTATTTTAATCAGTTGGGTATGCTGGGATATGTTGTTCTAGCCGGACAATCGCCACAAACCGCTGTCCGGGGGTTGCGCCCGCCAGTGCATTTTAAATTGCAAGATGCATTCATCCGGCATCTTAAAAACTGGCAACCACAGCGTTGCATGGATATGGTGAATCGATTACAAGATATTGAAATCAATCTTAAATCTAAAACCATAGACGATCGGACATTGACATCACAAAGCCTGTTAGGCTTGTGTTTACGCGCCCAGCGTTAAGAGGGTTCAGGCCATAAAAAGATGCACCAGCATCTTTCCTAGCGTTGATCAGACAGGCCAAGCTTATCAAGAATCAATGTCATCTGTTCAAGCGACTGGCAATCGATCTGTACCCGGCCTGTTTCGGCTTGTTCATTCCACTTTATTGACATGGCCAACCCCAATTCAACCGCCGCACGTTGTTCAATTGCTTTTATATCGGCTGATTTTTCAGTTGTGGCAGATTGTTTGGCCGCGGATGTTGCCCCACTTACCGCGGTTTTCGTCAGCGCTTCGGCCTGCCGCGCCGATAGACCCTTTGCAACAATAGTTTTTGCCAAAAATTCAGCCTGCGGATGGCCAATCAATGGCCGCGCTTGACCCATTGTCAATGCACCATCGTGCAACATGGACTGAACCGATTCTGGCAGCCCAAGAAGCCGCAAAAGATTGGCGATATGACTGCGCGATTTACCAATGATTTTAGATAGTTGGTCTTGTGTATAGCGATTGATTTCCAGCAGATTGGCATAGCCTTGGGCTTCATCTATCACTGATAAATCTTGCCGCTGAATATTTTCAATCAAGGCAATTTCATAACATTCGGCGTCACTTAAATCACGAATCACAGATGGTATTTGATGAAGTTGCGCGATTTGCGCCGCACGCCAGCGCCGTTCCCCGGCAACAAGTTGATACCGGCCGGGCTGACTGGGTGATGGCCGCAACAAAATTGGTTGGACAATACCTTTTTGGCGGATCGAACCTGCCAATTCATCAAGCTGTTCGCGGTCAAACTGGCGGCGCGGCTGCCACGGGCCAACATTAATCCATTCCACCGGTATTTGCTGATATACGCGTTTATCAGACGGTGCCGCTTGATTGGCCGCCGTGGCAATACCGCTATCACCAAGCAATGTTGATAAGCCACGCCCTAGACCACGCGTTGTTGCGGCTGATTTAGCGGCAGTTGCAGATTTTTGGGGAGGTTTAGACGCCATCAGGCCGCTTCCTTTTCCTGCGATAATAGTTCGGCGGCCAATGCCACATAGGCTTGCGCACCAGCACATTTCAGGTCGTATATCAACACAGGTTGGCCAAAAGATGGCGCTTCCGAAATGCGAACATTTCGAGGAATTACAGTGTGATAGACAAGGTTTCCAAAATGTGAACGCACGTCATTGGCAACCATTTCAGATAATTTATTGCGGCTGTCAAACATTGTCAAAACAATGCCCTGAACAACCAAATTACGATTGAGCCCTTGTTGGACCATTTCGATCGTGCGCATAAGTTGCGACAAGCCTTCCAGCGCGTAAAATTCACATTGAAGCGGTACAATCACACAATCAGCGGCGCATAGCGCATTGACAGTCAAAAGACCAAGCGATGGCGGGCAATCAATAAAAATATAGTCATATTGATGCACCACCATTTGCAAGGCAGTTTGCAAACGAAATTCACGCGCGTCCACATCCGCTAGTTCAATTTCTGCCGCCGATAAATCGACAATAGCTGGCAGAATATCAAGACCGGATATATCCGTTTTGTGACAGGCCGCACTGGCATCGACTTCGCCCGTTAATAGCCGGTAGCTATTGGTCTCACGCCGCGCATCAAGGTCAATACCAAACCCCGTGCTGGCATTACCTTGTGGATCAAAATCGACAAGCAGCACACGCCGCCCACAAGCGGCCATGGCCGTGGCCAAATTGACCGATGTCGTGGTTTTGCCAACGCCACCTTTTTGGTTTGCAATGACAATAATTCGGGCTGTATCGGTCATAAATTTCAGGTCTCGGTCAGTTGATAAAGAATACCACCGCGTCATGTTTCGACATTGGCATCCATCAGATCATCATTGCGGCGTGGTCAGCTTGACAATCACACCATATTCATTGGTTACACTTGGATAAAGATGTGGGATCATAGTGGAATAAGTTTGAAAATTGGTCAATTCTTCATCGACAGATGCACCTTTTAAAAACAGACAGGTCAAGCCCTTGTGAAGCTGCGGCGCAATGAGTGACATTAATTTTGGCAAAGCGGCGAGGGCGCGGGCTGTAATGACATCAGGCTGACAAGCAGGCAGGGTTTCAATGCGTTGGTTACTAACGCGGGCTGAAAGTCCCAATTCGCGAATAACAGTTTGCAAAAATACCGCTTTGCGCTGATCTGATTCGACAAGCTGAACATCTCCGGCCCCTAAAATGGCCAGCACCAGCCCGGGAAAACCTGCCCCACTGCCAATATCCAAGATTTGACGGCGCTGGCGCGCCGAAACAACTGGCAGATACGGTACCAATTGTGCTGAATCCAAAATATGCCGGTGCCAAATATCAGGCAATGTGGCTGGTGACACCAAATTGATGCGGGGCTGCCATTTTTCCAATAGGGCCACATAAGCCGATAACGACGCCAATGTTTCACGTGAAACATCAAAACGCCTAGCAAATTCTTCCGCGGTCACGATTTTACCGCGGCTTTTGCCGCCATCTGCTGGCGTTTCACATGCCGCAAAACCGATACAACTGCAGCCGGGGTCAAGCCCGGCAGTCGATTGGCCTGGCCAATGGTTTCTGGCTGATATTTCTGCAAAATATCGCGCGTTTCGGCTGACAAGCCGCCCACCATGGTAAAATCAGTGTGCGACGGGATCAGCACCGCCTCGTCACGGCGCAATGCGTCGATATCAGATTGCTGACGCCCGACATAACCAGCATAGCGGCAATCAGCTGAAAGTTGGGCGTGCAAATGATCCGGAATGACTGCCAATTCAGGCCATAATGACTGTATATCCGCAAATCCAACCGATTCAAGCGACAATAAATCAGCGGCGCTGCGCCGCGCCCCATCGCGCGGGGCGGGCAGGCCAGACGCCGCTATGGTTTTGGCCGATTGGGTGAGCGCGGCCAAAAGGTCTCTGGCCATCGCTAATTTTTCTTTTTTTTCGCCCCAGCTTTGGCGCCGTTCAGCCCCGACACAGCCGATTTTTATGCCGCGATCAGTCAAACGTTGGTCGGCATTATCCGCCCGCAAAGTTAATCGATATTCGGCCCGTGACGTAAACATACGATAAGGTTCCGGGGCGCCTTTTGTGACCAAATCGTCAATCATCACCCCGATATAGGCATCAGCCCGATCCAGAACAAATGGCGCGATATCAGCACCTCCAGCCGCCACCATAGCGGCGTTAATACCAGCAATGAGCCCTTGGGCCGCGGCTTCTTCATAGCCAGTTGTCCCATTGATTTGCCCAGCCAGATAGAGGCCCAGCAGGGTTTTTACTTCCAATGACCGGCGCAACGCCCGCGGATCGACAAAATCATATTCAATCGCATATCCATATTGCAGGATCTTCGCCGTTTCCAACCCCGGAATTGTGGCAATCATCGCGTCTTGTACATGGCGCGGCAACGAGGTTGAAATGCCATTTGGATAAATCGTCGGGTCATCCAGCCCTTCTGGCTCAAGAAAAATCTGGTGCGATGATTTATCGGCAAAACGATGGACTTTATCTTCGATAGACGGGCAATAACGCGGACCCGTACCGGAAATCTGTCCGCTATAAACCGCTGACAAATGAATCGATTCGGCAATAATTTCATGCGTCTTTGCCGTTGTGCGGGTGATGCCGCAGGAAATTTGCGGCACGGTGATCCGATCTGTCAGTGTGGAAAAGGGAATAGGCGGGTCGTCAGCAGGCTGCATATCAAGACCGGACCAATCAATCGTCCGCCCATCAAGCCGCGCTGGCGTGCCTGTTTTCAAACGACCTAATGGCAAATCATAAGCCGTAAGACGTGCCGCCAACGCATTTGACGGGGCTTCGCCAATGCGGCCGGCGGCGGTGCGTTCATCACCTAGATGTATGATACCGCCCAAAAATGTCCCAGTTGTCAACACCACGGCTTTTGCCGAGTAATGATCGCCTGTTTCCGTGATCAGCCCAGTGACCCGGCCTGACTCAATCTGTAAATCGCCAACCGCGGCCTCGATAATGGTCAAATTTTGATAGCCCGCCAATATATCCTGTATGGCATTGCGGTAAAGCGCGCGGTCGGCCTGTGCCCGCGGCCCGTGAACAGCTGGCCCGCGAGATTTATTTAACATGCGGAACTGAATACCCGCCCGGTCAATGGCCCGGGCCATAATGCCGTCCAGCGCGTCAATCTCGCGCACAAGATGGCCTTTCCCAAGCCCGCCAATCGCCGGATTGCACGACATCTCGCCAATACGATCACGGCGCATTGTGACCAAGGCAACAGCCACCCCAATACGCGCCGCCGCCGCCGCCGCTTCGCATCCAGCGTGGCCACCACCGACAATGATCACGTCATAGCGATTGCTCATTTTGCATTTTGCCTATCAAAATATGTCTGCGAACAGGCACCCTTATGACGCGTTTTCAGCTATTTTCCAATACAAAAGCTTGAAAAAATCTGCCCCAGCAATTCTTCAACATCGACATCACCAGTAATACGGCCAAGCGCCGTGGCGGCTTGCCGAAAATCTTCCGCCGCCAATTCTGGTGCCTGATGGAAATCATGCGCCAAACCAGCAGATAACGCATCATGCGCGTCACGCAATGATTGGCGATGCCGCAATCTTGTGATGATGGCGTTATTGTATGCCTGATTATGCGGAATAATCATAGCGCCAAGCCGCCCCATCAATTTTGTGATGTCAGTATCATCTTTTGCCGATATCAACATCGCATCAGCTGGGACAGTGGCTGGCACACCATGATCTATTTTATTTAAAACAAGAAGATCAACCCGGCCCATATGGTCAGAAATATCGGTGATATCTTGTTGCCAATGGCGAGATGAAGCATCAGCAACCAGAACCACAATATTGGCATGCTGGGCCGCTTCAATGCTACGACGGATCCCTTCTGCCTCGACAGCGCCAGTTTTATCGCGCAGGCCAGCTGTATCCAAAATGCTGGTTGGCACGCCATTTATATCAAGACGCACGGATACAATATCGCGGGTTGTGCCAGCCTCGTCAGACACAATGGCAGCGGCACGCCCGGCAAGCCCATTTAAAATTGTTGATTTTCCTGCATTCACCGGCCCAACAAGTGCCACAACAACCCCGTCGCGGACCAATTCACCCGCCCGGTTATCATCCAGAATGGTGGCAATATCTGTGATAAGTGCAAATGTATGTTGCCGCAATCTGGTTTCAACATGATCTGGCAGATCTTCATCGGCAAAATCAATCAAGGCCTCTAATTGTGCCGCCACCGAGATCAAATCGGCCCGCCATCTAGACACCGGCCCACGCAAGGCCCCATCAATTTGCGACCATGCCTGAAAAAGCTGGTTCGGCGTCTCAGCGTCTATCACATCAGCCAGCCCCTCAACCGCCAGCAAATCCATTTTGCCATTCAAAAAGGCCCGGCGGGTAAATTCCCCTGCATCCGCAAGGCGAAACCCGGCGGCGCTGGCCAATATATCCAATATCAGCTGAATAACGGCTGTGCTGCCATGACAATGAATCTCGCACACATCTTCGCCAGTACTCGATTTCGGCGCCGCCATAAATAAAATCATAGCTTCATCGATGACCTGATCGCCCGCGCGCAACCGGGCCAAGCAAAACTGCCCGGCGGCCGGACAATTTGCCGCAAATAATTTGGGCGCGATTCCCGCTTGCGGCCCCGATATACGGATCACTGCAATCGCTGATCGTCCGGGCGGGGTCGCCACTGCAAAAATTGTATCAACAGACGTCATCGGCGTGTGCTTTGCAAAATGAAAGGTCAGTGCTAGGGTTGTGGTAAAGTGAAACGCCGTTCACAACAAGAGCCTATTTTACGACTGTGTTCAGATCTGCCGGCTGTTTCCTGCTCTAATCTAAAAAAATGAACGGTCATTATGCAAAAAAACGACAATCAGTTCTTTTATCAAAGCTGTCAGACGCCGGTTGGCTGGATTCGTGCCATTTCAGATAGCACCCATCTGATTCAACTAGATTGGAATCAAATCAGCTGGAAAGACGCAGATCGTCCAGACGATGTTTCACGTGAAACAATTACACAATTAACAGCCTATTTTGCCGGACAGTTAACGGCCTTTACCATCCCGTTACGCCCTGCCGGGGTCAGCCCGGCACGCCAACATTGGCTTGATGTCATGGCCAGCATCGATTTTGGGACCACCATCAGCTATACCGCATTTGCCGCCGCCGCCGGCGCTCCAAAAGCGGCTCGGGCCGCTGGGACAGCTTGTGCGACAAATCCGATACCCATTATTTACCCTTGTCACCGGGTAGTACGCAGAAATGGCACGCTTGGGCACTACGGTGGGGGCAGCCAGTTATCGCCAAGCCACAAAGATAATGTGGCCCGCAAAGCCTTTCTTATTGCCCATGAAAAACGCCAGCTCGATAATGGCCAGCTTATTTTGACCTAGCTGTTCATCTGGTCGAAGAAATCATCATTGCTTTTTGAATTTTTCAGCTTATCGACCAAAAATTCCATCGCATCGACCGGCCCCATTTGCATCAAAATACGGCGCAATACCCACATTTTGGCCAATGTGCCTTTATCAACAAGCAATTCTTCCTTACGCGTACCAGATTTGGTGATATCAATCGCTGGGAATGTCCGTTTATCAGACAATTTACGATCCAATATGACTTCGCTATTACCCGTGCCTTTAAATTCTTCGAAAATCACTTCATCCATGCGCGATCCGGTCTCAATCAGCGCGGTGGCAATAATGGTCAATGACCCGCCTTCTTCGATATTGCGGGCGGCACCAAAAAATCGTTTTGGCCGTTGCAAGGCATTTGCATCAACACCGCCAGTTAATACTTTACCTGATGATGGCACCACGGTGTTATAGGCGCGGGCCAGGCGTGTGATCGAATCAAGCAAAATCACCACATCGCGTTTATGTTCGACCAGTCTTTTGGCTTTTTCTATAACCATTTCAGTAACTTGAACATGTCTTGATGCTGGTTCATCAAATGTTGATGAAATCACTTCGCCGCGCACTGACCGCTGCATATCAGTGACTTCTTCTGGGCGTTCATCAATCAACAGAACAATCAAATATACTTCTGTATGATTTTCTGAAATGGCATGGGCGATGCTTTGCAGCATCATTGTTTTACCGGTACGCGGCGGTGCCACAATCAAACCACGTTGGCCTTTGCCCATTGGTGAAATCAGATCAATAACCCGCGGCGTATTATCCTTTTTATCCGGATTAAACGGCAATTCTAATGTCAGTTTGCTTTCTGGATACAGCGGCGTCAGATTATCAAAATTAATCCGGTGACGAACAGCTTCAGGATTTTCAAAATTAATTGTTTCTATTTTCAATAATGCAAAATAGCGTTCGCCATCTTTTGGCGCCCGAATTTCGCCTTCAACCGTATCGCCAGTGCGCAATCCAAACCGCCGCACCTGGCTCGGCGATACATAGATATCATCTGGCCCGGGCAAATAATTTGACTCAGGTGCCCGTAAAAATCCAAACCCGTCTGACAACACTTCCAAAACACCGCTGCCATAAATTGCAACGTCATTATCTGCAAGCTGTTTTAAAATGGCGAACATCATATCTTGCTTACGCAAGGTGCTGGCGTTTTCAATCTCCAAATCTTCGGCATAGGCCAATAAATCAGCGGGAGATTTCGCTTTGAGTTCCTGTAGATGCATGTTTAGGGCTCTGATGGGGGGAAAAATGCAAACAATACTGTAAGCCCCGCAGATTTGCGGATGTTTGATTATTGTGCTTATTTATTAAAAAAGTCAATCCGGCTTGATAAGCGAACAGTGGTTTTGCGCTGTTACCGGGTATTTTGGCCCTAGAACGGTTTTAAAACAGCCATAAATACGATAATTATCATTAACACTGTCGGAACTTCATTCCAAATTCGATAGGTTTTTGATGATAGGGGCTGGACATCATTTTCAAGTAACCGACGCATTTTGGAAAATTTACCATGACATGCGGCCATGGCCAGCACTGCAACCACTTTAATTTGAAACCATGTTTCAAACACAAGCCCATGATTTAACGCGATCATCCAGATGCCAAAAATAAAACTGGCGATCATCGCTGGGGTCATGATCGCTTTGAGTAAGCGCCGTTCCATCACCTTGAATGTTTCAGCGCGTACCGTGCCAATTTCAGCATCAGCATGATATACAAAAAGACGTGGTAAATAGAGCAGGCCCACCATCCAAGAAATCACTGATAAAATATGCAGCGCCTTGATTATATCATAATACATAATGTGCCGATCCTATCTTTTATGCTGTCGGACATGATCCAACATTAATTGTACATTTTCAATCGGTGTCGGCGGTGTGATGCCATGTCCAAGATTAAATATATGTGGTCGTGATGTAAACGCTTCAAGAATATGGTCAATATCTTTCACCATTTCTGGCCCCGCTTGCAGCAGACTTAACGGGTCTAAATTTCCTTGCACCGGGAAATTTTTTGGTAAATTTCGATCAACCCAAACCGGATCAACCCCGTGGTCTAGACCAACCGCATTAACAGCTGACTGTTCAACATAAGATATCAACCCTTCGCCAATACCTTTTGGAAATCCAATAACGGGTTGTTTGTGACCATTTTTGCGCAACCCCTCTACAATTTTTCGGGCCGGGTCGATCACCAACCAGCGACGTTGGGCCGCCGGTACCGCACTTGCCCAGCTATCAAACAGCATCAATACATCAGCACCAGCTTCAGCCTGTAGGGTTAAAAAACATATGGTTGATTCAATTAAGCTTTCTAAAAGCGCATCAATTTCTTTTCTATATTGCCACGCCCACCCGCGCGTTTTTGCAAAATCACGTGACGACCCACCTTCGGCCATATAGGTCATAATGGTCCATGGGGCACCAGCAAATCCAATAAGGGCAGTGTCTGGAGATAAATGTGCCTGTGTCAGTCGGATGGCTTCGGCCACAGGCGCTAATTTTTTTGGCAGATCATCAATTAATTTTTGATCAAGTGACCCAGGAATATCCAATGGGTCAAGTAGCGGGCCAACATTTGGTTGAAACCGTACATTTCGGTCCAACGCCCATGGCACCATAAGAATGTCTGAAAATATAATGGCCGCATCAAACCCATATCTAGCAATCGGCTGTAAGGTGACAGCTGATGCCTGTTCAGGATTAAGACAAAATGAAATAAAATCTTTCTGTGTGGCACGAACACCCCGATATTCTGCCAAGTAACGTCCAGCTTGGCGCATCATCCATATGGGTGTGCTACTTTGTTTATGACCGTTGATGGTTTTCAAGAATAGGTTATCGGCCATTTTTATCTCTAATCTCTATATAATTATATATATAAGGTAGTTGTTTTAGTGGGTCTTGTTGAGAAGTGCAAATACCCATTTATGCGTGGATAAAGACTAAAATTATCCACAAATTAATTGCGGTTTTTATAAATAAAAACAATAAATAATGAATTTATCCGCATAATTCCTTTATAGGCAATTTTAACTTATCCACTTGTGTTCAAAATAGAATTTTATGTGGATAACATATCTGCCGTATCATGGGCGGTAAAAACAATCCCCACTCAATCTGTCTATGTACACAGGCTGTGTTGATATATTTTGGTGCCTATCTATGGCAATGTCATTGGTAAATCAGCTTGTTGTTGGCATGAAACAGGTGACAAGGATCATCAATCTGGCTTAAACCAGTTTGTATGACGGCAAAGCAAACATTGCACATACATCTTGTGTCTGATTCAACAGGCGAGACGGTCCATCAAGTGGCGCGTGCGTGTATTGCCCAATTTCCAAATGTGACAACAACAGAGCATGTATGGACATTGGTGCGATCTGAAGCGCATCTTGACTCGCTTTGTGCCGGGCTTGACCGTAACCCGGGTGTGTTGCTGATGAGTATTGTGAATGATGAGATGCGTGACATGATCGCCAATGCCTGTCAGTCACGCGGCATTCCGGCGGTATCAATTCTTGATCCGGTGGTGAATTTATTGGGCCGCGTTCTTGGCCAGGCCACGCAGAATTTACCGGGTGGTCAACGCCGGTTAAATACCGCCTATTTTGACCGCATTGCCGCGGTTGATTTTGCTGTCAGTCACGATGATGGGATGAATATGGGAAAATTGGACCGGGCAGATATTTTGCTGGTCGGGGTTTCGCGCACATCGAAAACACCTACATCAATGTATCTGGCGCATCGCGGCTATAAAGTCGCCAATTACGCATTGGTGCCAAAGGTGCCATTTCCACTGCATTATCTTGATGGGCTGAATTTACTTGTTGTTGGTCTAACCAATGACCCAAAGCGGCTCAGTCAGGTGCGCCGTACCCGCCAGGTGGCGATGGCTGATACCGATAATCAAACTTATGCAGATCTTGACCAGATCACCGAAGAAATTCGTAACGCCCGCCGGTTATTTTCCGAACAGGGATGGCCGGTGATTGACGTAACCCGCCGCTCGGTTGAAGAAACCGCTGCTGCGGTCATACAGCTCTATACAAATTGGCAAGAATCACGGTCATGACCGCGCCGCATGCTACGCCTTTTCTGGGCTTGCCAAATGCCACCATCATATTGGCATCAGCCAGCCTTGCCCGGCAAAATATTTTGCGCTCTGCTGGTATTGATTTTGAAATTTTGCCAGTTGCGATTGACGAAGCGCAGGTTCGTGCTGGTGCGCTAGCTGATGATATGATGCCAGACGATATTGCCGTGCTTCTTGCGTTTTTAAAGGCACAGGCAGCGTCACAACGCCTTGCCGCCGCGCCGCCAACCACATCTTCGGCTTATGTTATTGGGGCTGATCAGATCCTTGTTTGTGATGGGCAAATTATCAATAAACCAGCTACGATAGCGGCGGCCAAAGACCAGCTCCTTTGGCTGGCTGGCAAGCCGCATAAACTCCTTTCAGCTATTGTGTTACTTCGTGATGGGCAACGTATATGGCATCATTTGGCCGTGTCATCATTAACCATGCGCCAGTTTGATGCGGCTTTTGCTGATGCTTATATCCAGCATATTGGCGATGCCGCTTTATGGTCGCCCGGGGCGTATCAAATTGAATCTGTTGGCACGTCACTTTTCAGCAAAATTGATGGTGATCATTTTGAAATATTGGGTTTGCCGCTGTTGCCATTGCTCGGCATATTGCGCGAGCATGGTCTATCGCCGGTGGAGCGTTTTGCATGATTATTGTTGGTCTGACAGGCAGTGTCGCATCGGGTAAATCAACGGTGGCTGGCTGGATGCGTGAAAAGGGAATCGCCGTTCACGATGCTGATGCAGCGGTGCATAGCCTGCTGGCGGCAAACGGACAGGCGGTAGCGGAAATCATTGCCAGATTTGGCCCAGATATGGCGGCATCAGATGGCGGTATAGACCGCAAAAAACTTGGCGGATATGTGTTTGCCAATCCAGCTGGTCGCAAAACATTAGAATCAATCTTACACCCGCTAGTCCGGCAACATCGTGATAAATTTTTACAAGATCAACAGCGTCTTGGCCGCCAAATTGTCGTGCTTGATGTGCCGTTATTATATGAAACTGGCGGTGATAAATTATGCGATTATGTGATTGTGGTATTTGCTGGCGAAGATACCATCCGGCAACGCGCATTATCCCGCCCAGGCATGACCGCTGAAAAACTATCTGGCATTTTGGCCACGCAAATGCCAGCCAGTGAAAAATGCCAGCGTGCCGATTTTGTTCTTGATACAGAGCTTGACCCCGACATAACCCGCCAGCATCTACTTAGCTGGCTAGATCAGATCACCGACGCACTAGACACATCGAAAAGGTAAAGATGAATGCGTGAGATTGTGCTTGATACGGAAACCACCGGTATTAGTCCGCGTGATGGACACCGCATTATTGAAATTGGTGCGCTGGAACTGATGCATCATCTGCCAACGGGTAAAACATTACACATCTATATCAATCCAGAGCGTGATATCGATGATGGCGCGGTGGCGGTGCATGGTTTGACAAGCACATTTTTAAGCGACAAGCCACTATTCGCCGAGATTGTTGATGAATTTTTGTCATTTATTGGCGATGCACCGCTTGTCATCCATAATGCCAGTTTTGATATGGGTTTTATCAATGCTGAACTTGATAAAATTCAGCACCCCCCCCTGCCGATGGACCGGGCGATTGATACATTGGCGATGGCCCGCAAAAAATTCCCCGGCGCACAAGCCAATCTTGATGCATTATGCCGCCGGTTTGAAATCGACAACAGTCACCGTGATTTACATGGCGCTTTGGTCGATGCTGATTTGCTGGCCAACGTGTATGTCGAACTGCTTGGGGGCCGTCAGCCCGGCCTGTCGCTGGGGGCGGACTCCAAAAATGCACCCGCCGCGGCCGCGATAAATGCCGAACATGCATCTTCTATGTTGCAAGTTGATAGCGATAAAAAGCCAGTGCGGCCAATCCGCCCACATGCGCCATCTGCCGAAGAAACGGCGGCGCATGATGCGTTTTTGGCTAAATTAAAAGACCCGATCTGGCTCAAAACCTAATTGGCCGGTTGTTCTGCTGCTGCCGCGGCTTGCCGTTCTAAATTATGCTGATAAACAGCGACAAAATCGACCGGTTGAATATTCAGCGGCATAAACCCACCATCACGTGTGGCATCTGATATCAGCGCGCGGGCAAACGGGAATAACAAACGCGGCGCTTCGATCATAATCAATGGGTTGATATCATCGCCTGTAACGCCTTGTGGAGATACCAGCCCAGCATAGGTCAAATCGACCAGAAACATTGGCGTTTCGCCAGCAACAGCTTTGGCACCAAGATTCAATAAGACTTCATATTGGTTATCGCCAATCAGTTTTGCCGCAACGCTGACATTGATTTGAACATCAGGCTGGCCAAGATTTTCGATCAGCACTTTGGGTGCGTTTGGATTTTCAAAGGAAAAATCCTTGATATATTGCGCGTGGACGATCAGCTGACGATCAGCTTTTTTATGCACATCGGCTTGGGCACCATTTTGTGCGTTGTTTTCTGTTTCGGCCATGTTCGGTGTTCCTTTGTAAATCAATCTAAAGCTGTATAGAGCCATTGGCTCCTATCATGATTGGTCGGGTGGCGGCAAGATGGCCATATTCGTGACTAGCGCTTATTAAAACGGTCGCTTGGTGGCCGATGTTCGGTGACATCACCTTCTATGACATCATCAGCGTCATGAAAAGGCCGGGGGTCATGCGGCGCAAACCCGCCCTGTCCACCACCTCTGGCCTGTCCACCAACATGGACAAAGCCTTTAAACCGGTTATTTGTGACCAATTGATGCAAAATCCACGCCCCAGCAATTGTGCGTAGCCCCGGGATAAATAACAAAATACCAATAAAATCGGTCACATAGCCAGGTATAAGCATTAAAATGCCACCAACAGCCAGAGATATACTATCGGCGATGGATCCAACCGGCGCGCGCCCTTGTGCCAGATCAGCACGAATTCTGGTCATCACCGCGCCGCCCTGACTTTTTAACAGCGATAATCCAATAATGGCGGTGACAAAGATTCCAAGCAGCGTGAACAGCCCGCCAATTTCACCACCGATATAGATAAAGGCGGACATTTCCGCCCATCCCCATAAAATGAATCCGAGAAGGAAAAAAATTCCCATAGATGCGTTAACACCTCAATTTCAAAATTTTTGGCATATCATTTTTGGCTAACATCTGGATTTCACCACCTACATATGCCATCTATAGTTAAACATCATTAAACTTGGTTACAATGATGTTCGTCAAATTCTGTTGGAAACCCGGATAGAGGGGGCTAATTTGCCGCTCATTGATATTCTTATCTTTGCTGTCATTGCCGTTCTTTTGGTTTTGCGGTTGCGCTCTGTTTTGGGCCAGCGTACAGGCTATGAAGAGCCGCAAGACAATAAGGCAAAAGAAAGTTTTGCAGACAAGCCGAATGCGCCGGTCCCATTTCCAAAGGCGGCTGACAAAAACGCAAAAATATCTGGAAGCGGGCTTGATGTGTTGCGCCGTGCTGACCGCCAATTTAATGAAAATGAATTCATTCAAGGGGCAACAGCGGCGTTTAACATGATTTTGACAGCCTTTGCCGAGGGTGATCAGGCACAGCTTAAACGCTTGCTCAGCTATGAATTGCTGCAAAGCTTTATGCGAACCATCCATGACCGCACCGCCGCCAAAGAAACACTTGAAATCACCGTCAATGACATTCGTGAAGTCAGCATTTTGAATGTTGAACTTGCCGATTCAGTGGCGTCGATCACTGTTCATTTTCACACAACGCAAACCCGCATTGCGCGTGATGAACATGGGGATGTCATGGAAGAAAGCGATACTGAACCCCGCGAATTTATCGATATCTGGACGTTTGAACGCGACCTTACTTTGGCAGATCCAAACTGGAAGCTGGCTGAAACAGAATCGGCTAACGACGACAGCTAATAGCATAGTGATGTAATGCGACAGAAACCTCCTGCCAATCAAGATTTAGATGAAGATCAAATCTTGTGGCAGCGTGTGACGCAATTGGTGACGCCGCTAGCGGGCCGTGGCCACACCATATCTGCATCGCCTGTGGCCAAAAAACCGGCACATTCTGGCGAACCAGCATCAAAAATATCTAAAAAAACGCCATTACCGGCGGCACCTTCACCCGCAATAGCCAAACCAGCATCGCCGGTTGATTTGCGCGAGGGAGACCGGGCCGGATTAGATGGCCGGACACAACGGCGTTTGTTTCGCGGCGATGTGCCAATTGACCGACGCCTCGATCTTCACGGTCATACGGCCGCTCGCGCAGAAGTAAAATTACAAAGATTTATCGAAGACGCTTCTTATGCGGGATGCCGCTGTGTGTTGGTGATTACTGGCAAGGGTGCAGGCGTGCTAAAGGGCCATGTGCCGGGATGGCTGAAACGGTCACCATTGTCCGGACTGGTGCTTGCATTGGCAGAAGCCCGGCCGACAGATGGCGGCAGCGGGGCTTTTTATGTGTTGTTGCGGCGGCGGCGCTGATGACACCATTTGGCGTAAAAATTCGTGACTGGCGGCAACGTAAACACCGCACCTTGCATCAACAGGCCGAAGCACTTGGTGTGTCGGCGGCCTATTTATCCACGCTTGAAACCGGCACACGTGGCCGACCATCTGCCGTTCTTGTCGATCAGATTTGCGTGTGGTTGGGGTTGATTTGGGATGATGCAGAAGAGCTAAAACGGCTCGCCGCTTTGTCACATCCTAAACCGACGATCAATGCGCGTGGTCACAGTGCAGAAGCGATCTATATGGTAAATTTTCTGGCACAAAATATAGACCGTTTATCTGCCGCCGATTGCCGCGCCGTCACGGATGTCATTGCCGACTGCTTGCAACAAGGCGGTGATGAAGAGGCACAAATGCCATAAAAAAGCGCTAGGTCAGTTTATCACTGGTCTTTCGTAGGGTAGATATCGGCTTGTCTTATAAAGGTTGGGGGCAAGGGTACCGCAACACCAGCTAATCGGGCTTTTTTAATTCTGTTTCCTGTGGTAAAAACCCGCATGATCTACCCACAGCGTTAAACGCCTGTATTGGCGCTGTAAACAAACAAGCCGACCTTGCCAAATGGTAAAAACGTCAGAGGATCTCGACCAATGACAGCAGAAATGATGCGCGATCATGTAGCCAAATTATCAGTTGAAACCGCTGATCAATTGACCACACGTGATATTCATGAATTGTGCGATGCTGCCGAAGAAGCCATCCTTGCTGGCGGTGGATTTGGCTGGCTGTCACCGCCGCCAAAATCGGTGATGGAAGATTATTGGCGCGGCGTCCAGATGGTTCCAGAACGCCATTTAATTATCGCCAGACTGGATAAGGTGATCGCTGGCAGTTGCCAAATTGTGCGCCCACCAAAAAATAACGAGGCGCAAAAATTCGCGTGCCAACTCACAACATTCTTTGTTGCCCCATGGGCCCGCGGTCATGGTTTGGCACAAATGATTGTTGCTGAAGCCGAAGCTTTGGCGAAAAGTCAGGGATTTGCCATGATCAATCTTGATGTGCGCGCCACCCAGGAACGGGCCATCCAATCATTTGAGGCACGCGGTTTCAACAAATATGCAACCAACGCGTTTTATGCCAAGGTCGATGACGATTATGTGCCGGGCTTTTATTATCATAAAGAGCTTTAACCATGGCGTATGACGATCAAAACGTATTTGCAAAAATTTTGCGTGGTGAGATACCCTGCACCAAAATTGATGAGGATGAACATTGCCTGTGTTTCGCCGATGTAAACCCACAGGCCCCAGTTCATGTGCTGGTCATTCCAAAAGGGGCCTATGTTGATTGGAACGATTTTGCCGCCACGGCAAGCGCCGAAGAAATCACCGCCTTTACCCGTGCGATCCGCCGCGTTGCCGAAAAAACCGGCATTATTGATACTGGGTATCGGGTGATTTCAAATATTGGACAGCATGGGCATCAAGAAGTGCCACATCTGCATATGCATGTATTGGGCGGCGGTCCGATCGGCCGACTTGTTGCTGGTCAATAGCCGTATCTATCTGAAATATCTAATATACTTGAAGAGGGGCAGATAGATTGCCAGACTCCTCATCTGATTGGGCTATCTTTTGTTAGGGTCAGATGCATGCATTGGTTCAAACAATCGCGTTTCGCGGCATTGATACCATTCCGGTAGAGGTTCAGGTACATATTGCGAATGGATTGCCAGCCATCGCCATGGTTGGTTTGGCTGATAAAGCCGTCGCAGAATCCCGCGAGAGCGTGCGGGCGGCTTTATCGTCGATTGGGTTGGCCCTGCCACCAAAACGCATCGCGGTAAATTTAGCCCCGGCAGATGTGGTGAAAGAAGGCGCGCATTTTGATTTACCAATTGCCCTTGGTTTGTTGTTGGCGATGGGGTTTGTGCCGCCGGATGCTATTTCAGACCGCGTGGTGTTGGGCGAATTGGCCTTGGACGGGTCAATCCAGCAGGTATCTGGTGTGTTGTCCGCGGCAATTGCCGCGGCGGCGACTGGCCAGCATCTGATTTGTCCGACCGCTTGCGGTCCAGAAGCGGCATTGGCATCAGGCATTGATATTCTCGCCGCCCCTGATTTGGTCAGTTTGCTCAATCATCTAAAAGGTGTGCAGATCCTCAGCCCGCCAGAACCAAAATATCTATCTGCTGCGCGTTCTTACCCGGATATGAAAGACCTAAAAGGACAGGACACCGCGCGGCGGGTCTTGGAAATCGCTGCTGCTGGTGGTCATAATCTGCTTATGATGGGCCCACCTGGTGCTGGCAAATCAATGTTGGCGGCCCGGCTTGCTGGATTATTGCCGCCCTTATCAGCGGCCGAAGCTTTGGACGTTACGATGCTACATTCGGTGGCTGGGCAATTGGCGGATGGCGGGTTAATTCACACGCGGCCGTTTCGCGAACCGCATCATTCGGCATCGATGGCGGCGCTTGTTGGCGGCGGGCCACGTGCCAGACCCGGGGAAATATCTTTGGCGCATAATGGCGTGTTGTTTTTGGATGAATTGGCAGAATTTTCTAGACCCGTTCTTGATTCATTGCGGCAACCGCTGGAAACTGGAAAGGTTGTTGTGGCCCGTGCCAATCATAATGTCACGTATCCAGCCCAGTTTCAGTTGGTGGCGGCAATGAATCCATGTCGGTGTGGCTATCTTGGCGACCCGTCACGTGCATGTGGCAGCGCCCCTGCCTGTGGCCGCCGCTATGCCGCCCGTGTATCAGGCCCGATGATTGATCGTTTTGATCTGATTATCGAGGTACCAGAGGTAACGCCTGATATGTTATTGACCCCGAAAATAAGTGAAACCAGCCATGTGATTGCAAATCGTGTCGCGGCCGCCCGGGCCTATGCCGCAACGCGGCACAATCAGGGCGCAGATTGCGCAAATGCGCGATTACAGCCAGACCAATTGGCCGAAATTATCAATTTTGATGATGAGGCCGCATTATTGCTTAAAACAGCGATTGAACATTCACGCTTGTCTGCTAGGGCCTATCATAAAATCCAGCGGGTGGCGCGCACCATTGCCGATCTTAACGCCGAAGCCACAATTAGCCGAGCGACAATTGCCGAGGCGCTGGCTTACCGGGCAATGCCGTTGCTGGCGTGAATCGGGTGTTGCTGTTCGATGGCATCAATCGTCAGCGCTGCGATATCAATATCAG
Source organism: Pseudomonadota bacterium (assembly GCA_027620495.1). Taxonomy (GTDB): domain Bacteria; phylum Pseudomonadota; class Alphaproteobacteria; order Puniceispirillales; family Puniceispirillaceae; genus UBA3439. The sequence continues at coordinate 56,885 of JAQCEA010000012.1, forward strand.
AAAGCCGTTGAATTTCCCTAATTCCTGTTGGTGAGGTCACGTTAATTTCGGTCAGATAATCACCAATGATGTCGATGCCAACAAATAATAACCCGCGGCGTTTTAATTCGGGGCCAATGGTGGCGCATATGTGTTTGTCGCGCGCCGTCAGTTGGGCGGCGGCGGCGGTGCCACCAACATGGAAATTTGAACGGGCTTCTCCGTCATTTGGAACACGGTTGACCGCGCCAACCGGTTCGCCATTCACCAAAATAACCCGCTTGTCACCATCTCGTACGGCAGGAAGATAGGCCTGTACCATAACCGGTTCACGGCTGTTGCCAAAAAACATCTCAAGCAGGGCATTTAGGTTTTGATCATTTGGCTGTATACGAAACACCCCAGCCCCACCATTGCCAAACAGCGGTTTGACAATAATATCTTTATGTTTTGCCCGAAATGCGTGAATGGCATCGCTGTCACGGCTGATCAGCGTGGCTGGCAATAAATCAGGATAATCTGTGACCAGTAATTTTTCCGGAGCATTTCTGACCTCGGCTGGGTTATTCACCACCATTGTGCTGGCTGGCAACTTTTCAAGAATATGTGTTGCCGTTATATAAGCCATGTCAAATGGTGGGTCTTGCCGCATCAAAATTACATCAAATTCGTCTAAAGCGCGGGTTTCAATGGGGTCGGTTTTAAAGAACGCATCATGCTGATCAAACAGCTGTAATGACTGGCCGTGGGCAGTAATTTTGCCTTCATCAAAAGATAATTTATCGGGCGTGTAATACCATAAATCATGGCCGCGCGATTGTGCTTCTAGCCCCAACGCAAATGTGGAATCGCCAGCAATGTTGATACTGGCGACAGGATCCATCTGGATGGCAAAAGACAGGGTGCGTGTGGCCATTAGTAGCGTTGGTCTTTTGCAAGAATAATGTAATTCACCACTTCTTGTGCAAACCGCAGATTTTCCGCATGGCTGACGACTTTGTTCATTTCTTCTGGTGTTGAGGCCACACCCGAGAGATAGACAATGCCATTGACCACATCAATGCTGAAATTAAGCGAGGAAATATCTTTATCTGCAATCATTTTGCCGCGCAATGTCGCGCTTGCGGCCAGATCTTTGGCGATATCTTTGATAGACGAGGTATCGGTCACCTGCAATTCATTGACCACTTCGCGCACCCCTTTAATTTCCCATGCCAGTTTGGTGGCTTCAATTTTATCTTCTGGTGTTTTGACCTTGCCAGTAAATAAAACCGCCCCGTCATTTACCGTGACGTCGGCTGATGTTAACAGCGATGCATTCACCTGAATAAACCGGTCTTTTAATTTGGCAAATATGACCCCATCAGATACCGAGGTGGAAAATCCCTTTTCTGTTGTCGATGCCGCAACCGCGGCGGTACCAACGCCAACCACAGCCCCGGCGCATCCAGATAACGCCAATGCACAAAGCAATAAAACGCCAGCAATTAAGGGTGATGTGTGGTGATAGTTTTCACGCATGGTCCGCATCCTAGGGTCTGTCTAACAATCTGTGTGTTAATGTGGCGTTTTGCGATTCATCGGTCAAGGTCATATAGGCGTTATTACCACGCATTTTTGATATGGGCGATCCGGCCCACGCCAAAAAATTTACCATGATTAACAATAAACAAATCAAACCGGCATTGATAATCCATGAAATTTGGATATCTGGCGAGAAACAAAGATGCTGTTGTTCTTATTCTTTGACATTGCCGCGGTGTGGGTATGGCAATCTGTTCGCTGTCAAACCGATATTTAACTTCGACAAACACCAATAGACGTTGCCGCTTTACAATCAGATCAATTTCGCCTGTTGCGGCGCGCCACCGCCGCGCAATGATGCGATAGCCAGAAAGCCGAAACCAGCACCCAGCAATATATTCAGCAAAATGACTGCGGCGTTCGGCGTGGACACGCTTTTCTTTTATTGTTTTAGATCTGCTACCCATGCAAGCACAGCTGTCACAACATCTGGTTTAGGCGTCTAATTCAATTGCCAGTTGATAGATTTTACGGCGCGGTTGCCCACTCAATTCGGTGACGGTTTTCACAGCATCGCGCAGACTGCTGTTTTGCAGTTCTTCAGCCAGCATATGTTTTAACATTGTATCATCAAATATAGCTGTTGTCTGGCTGGCACCTTCAACAAGAATAACCACTTCGCCGCGCGGTGGGTCTTGGTGCGCATATAGACCAGCCAGCTCGTCCAGTGGGCCGCGTTGCAAATCTTCGTGAAGCTTGGTTAATTCGCGTGCCACAACCGCCAGACGCGACCCAAAAACCTCTGCCATAACAGACAGGCTGGCCGCCAATCGGCGGGGCGATTCAAACCAAATGCTGGTCACCGGTATCGTGGCAAATTCGGTAAAGGCTTTGCGCGCGGCGTTACTGCCATGCGGAATAAAGCCAGCAAAAAGAAACCGGTCACTTGGCAAACCAGCACAGGCCAGCCCAGCAAGCACCGCGCTTGGCCCCGGGATAGAGGTCACGCGAAACCCCTGTTCATGGGCCGCCGCGACAAGTTTATAGCCAGGGTCCGATACCAATGGCGTGCCTGCATCACTGACAAGTGCAACATTTAACCCATCGGCCATGGCGGCTAATATTTTCGGGCGCATGCTATGGCCGTTATGGTCGTGATAGGGCAAAAATTTGGCCGCTGTCTGACGCCCGCTCAGTGCCAGCAATTTCCACGTCATGCGGGTGTCTTCACAGGCCAGAATATCAGCTTTTTCCAAGGCCTCGGCGGCACGCGGAGATAAATCACCCAAATTGCCAATTGGTGTTGATACAACGGCCAATTGTCCGGGTTTTACCGTCATGATCATCCTTTCCTGATACGGGTCTTAGATGGGCAATCGCCCGCCCGCACCAGCTCGTACCTGATAGAGTATAAAACTGCCAGTTGGTGGGCCACAAGCATATAATCCGGCCTTTTATGACGCGTTTAATACGCGAAATATCTTAAAAAGCTGGGCTTGTTTATCTATAGGGGCCTCATGTAGCATAGCGCCAAGGTAGATTTTATCGCGGAACGGGATATGCGGCGAGGACAGGTCAAAACCAAAATGGGTGCAGGGATTTGTCATAGCCGTGCGGCCAGCAGGCAATTGGCCAAAAATTTTGTGGTGCGTCAGCTTTTACTTGGCGGTATGTTTGGCGTTGTGGTGTTTGGCACCTCGCTGTTGGCGGGGTGTGCGCCCACACAAAACCGACCATCATTATCATCTTCTGCTATATCTCCTTCGTCCGATATTGTGATCAGACGGTCGGCGGCGGCGCCCAACGCACAATCAACAATTGGTGGGTCATCAGCGGCTAACGGCAATAATGGCACGTCTGTCAATAGCGGCATCAATGCCGGGAATGTACCGCAACAAAATTTAGATGCTGATGTATCAGATTATAGTCAAAATGATGTTGCCACCAGCGTGATTGATTCAATTATCTGGCAAATTCAAACCGGAACTGCGCCGCCATCACCCATTGATCCTGTTGTGCCAGAGGGACAAGACCCGTCATTAACCGAAGATGCCCTAGAAGCCGCCTTTGCCTTGCTATCAAGTCAGGTGGCCCCGCCATCGCTTGAACCGGCATTTATATTACCGCCAAAACAAGATGCGCAATTGCGGGTTGGCTTGTTGGTACCCTTCACCGGCCCCTATGCGGCACTTGGTGATGAAATCCGGCGTGGTGCCGAAATGGCGTTGTTTCAAGCGGCAAATAAAAATGTCCAATTGCTGTTTTTAGATACGATGGGCGGCGAAAAGGCGGCTGGAGCGGCGCTGACCGGGGTGGAAAATAACGTCGATATATTTATTGGCCCGTTATTTACCCCAGCGGTATTGGCGGCCCGGTCTGTTGCCGTACAAAACCAGATCCCGATGTTGCTTTTATCCAATAACCGTGCGGTGGTGGCACCTGATAGTTGGCTGTTGGGATATCTTCCCGAACAACAGCTTGATGGGTTGCTTGGTCATGCTGTTGGGTTAGGAAAAAGCAAATTTGCAATTATCGCGCAGGATGCGGCGTTTGGACAAAGATTGCTGTCCCATGCGACCAGTCGGCTTGATGATTTTGGCCTGCAGCCTGAGGCGGTACGCATTTTAACTGACGCTGAAGTGAATGATGAAAATAGCTTGAAACAGGCGATTCGTGAATTTAGTCGCTATCAGCCACCAGCCCCAGATGCATTGCCAGCCGAAAGCCCGTTTGATGCGGTCATTTTTGCTGGCGATCCGGCATTTGCGCTCCGCACGGCGCCATTATTGGCCTATTATGATGTGGGGCCAGACCGGGCGTTGTTTCTTGGCAATGCTTTGTGGAATCAAGACCAATTGCTGAATGAACCATCACTTCAAGGCGGTATATTTGCCATCCGCCCCAGCCAGTTTGATGCAAAATTTAATGCCAGCTGGCAGGCCATTTGGCGGCAAACGCCAGGGGAATTAAGCCGGTTGGGGTTTGATGCATTGGCATTGGTGGCGGCCTTGTCGGCAATCGGTGATGATCAAATCATGTCGCCTGCTAGCCAGTGGGCACAAAAGCTTGTGACAAATAAAGGGTTTCAAGGCTATAGCGGCGCTTTCAGGCTGTTACCAGATGGCAGTAATGTGCGGGCCTATGAATTACGGCAAATTCGAAACGGCCAGTCGAAAATCATCAAAGCCGCCCCAGATAAAATCTGATATTGGCACGTCATTATTAGCGTAAAATCATCGCGATGATATGGTTAAGCCGCAACCGCCCCGCATCTGTGGCGCGCAAATCTGTCACCATGCCGCTGTCATTACTTTGATTCCGGTCTAGCCAGCCATCTTCAATCGCTTGTGTCACGGCGGCATCATCAAGCCATTCACCCCGCGGCCCACATATGGTTTCAATCTGCTGAATCGACACACCCGTGGTTAATCGAAGCCCCATCATGATCATTTCGGCGGCAAATGCATCAGCCCCGTCATGCGTACGATTGTCAATACCATGCCCGGTTTTCTGGACAGATTGTAACCATCCAGCCGGGCTACGGCGGGTGGCTGTGCCAACACGTTGCAGATTTTTATACTCATCAGCGGCGATGGTGAACCGGCCATGCGCGCCGGGGCCAATACCAATCCAGTCACCAGCCCGCCAGTAATTCATATTATGCTGGCATTGCGCGGTGGGTTTGCCATGGTTGGAAATTTCATAGGCTGGCAAGCCAGCCGCCGCTGTGATATGTTGGGTTAACTCAAATAAATCAGCCGCGTGATCATCATCTAGATTCAGCGTTTCACCATTGCGCTGGCGTGTATAAAACACCGTACCGGGTTCGATGGTAAGCTGATAAAGCGACAGATGCGGCAGATCAAATGCCAAGGCTTGCGACAGGGTATTTTGCCAGTCGTTTAGAGTCTGGCCAGCTGTTGCATAAATCAGATCAATCGACAGATTGTCAAAGCTATGCCGGACGGTGTCCAGCGCTGACAACGCTTCGGCCACATCATGTTCGCGCCCTAAAAATTTTAATATGTCATTATCAAGAGATTGGACACCCATCGAGACACGATTAACCCCAGCATGGTAAAATTCGGTCATGATCTTGGCTTCGACAGATGTTGGATTGGCCTCGGCGGTGATTTCGATTGTCGGTGCAAAGCCAAATATTTTTTCCGCATGGGCGATGATTTTACCGATAACGGCTGGCGGCATTAATGATGGTGTCCCACCGCCAAAAAATATACTTGTCAACGCCCGGCGATCAGCCAGCATTTTAGCCATATATGACATTTCAAGACAGAGCGCGGTGCCAAATTCGGCGCTGTCATGTGTCGTTCTGACATGTGAATTGAAATCACAATAGGGGCATTTTTGCCGACAAAATGGCCAGTGGATATATAAAGCTAAATCTGGATTTGTGTCGCTAACTGGCATGTTGTGAGGGAAAAACCTGCGCGATTAATTGTGCAAAGGCATCTGCGCGATGACTCATGGCGTGTTTGGCGGCAGGGTCCATTTCGCCAAAGCTTTGGATATGGCCGGCTGGTTGAAAAATCGCATCATAGCCAAATCCAAATTTTCCGCGTGGTGGCCATATAATTTGGCCTGTTACCCGGCCTTCAACGCACACTTCATCTCCATCAGGCCAGACAAGGGCCAGCGCACAGACAAAATAGGCCGACATATCATTGGCTTTTGTTTCTGTTAATTCGTCACGGACCCGTTGCATGGCCTTGGCAAAATCACCATCTGGGGCTGCCCAACGCGCCGAATAAATGCCGGGCGCGCCGTCAAGTGCGGCAACCACAAGGCCTGAATCATCGGCAAGTGCGGGCAAATTTGCGGCACCAGCGGCGGCGCGGGCCTTTAATAACGCATTGCCCCGAAAGCTTGTTTCTGTTTCTTCTGGTTCGGCAAGACCAAGACTGCCAGCCGATGTAACGCGAAAGCCAAACCCGTCAAATAGTGCCTGTATTTCGCGTAATTTGCCGTTGTTATGGGTGGCGATAACCAATTGATCTTCGGTAAACTGACGGTAGTTGTTCATTTATTTTGGCTTTCTTATGTCAGTCAATTCGGACCGGCTATATTTATTGCGCGGCTCTTACCGCCTGTTGCTGTAGCTGGAATATTTCGCCGCATCCAGCACTGGCAAGATCTAGCATGGCATCAAGTGTCGCCCGCGAAAACGGATGGGCTTCGCCGGTTGCCTGTACTTCAACAAGCTGATCATCAGCTGTCATGATAAAATTGGCATCAATTTCAGCGGCGCTATCTTCATCATAATCAAGATCAAGCACTGGGGTGCCTTGAAAAACGCCGCAGGAAATCGCCGCCACCTGTCCGGTTAATGGTGATTTGGTTATGGCACCAGCAAGAAGCAATTTTTCACAAGCAATGCGCAACGCAACCCACGCACCGCTGATGGCCGCGGTCCGCGTGCCGCCATCCGCCTGAATCACATCACAGTCAATTTTAATCTGGCGTTCACCAAGAACTTCTAAATCGGTGACAGCCCTGAGTGACCGGCCAATCAGCCGCTGAATTTCCAATGTTCTGCCAGATTGCTTGCCACGTGCCGCTTCACGATCCATGCGGCTATGTGTTGATCGCGGCAACATACCATATTCGGCAGTGACCCAGCCGCGGCCACTATTACGCAAAAATGGTGGCACCCGCTCATCAAGCGAGGCCGTGCAAAAAACATGGGTATTGCCAAATTTGGCAAGGCAGGACCCTTCAGCATGTAACGCAACCGAAGGTTCTAGAGATATTGACCTTAGCTGGTCAGCGGTGCGGCCTGATGGACGTGACATAAATGGATTCCTATGTTGAAAAGGTAAAAAATCTTGGCTGGGGATGGATGCGTTCTTGCCAGTAAAAAAATAAAACCGCCACAACAGCGTTCTGGAATTGACCATTGCGGATGTGCTAGCATAAATTTTCTCTATGACAGATGCCAGCATAAAGGGCTTAAAGCCGCGCAGTTTAGAAATTTTCCACGAGGTCGTCGCGGCCTATCTGGAAGATGGTCTGCCTGTTGGGTCTAGCCGTTTGGCAAAAACCTCTACACTTGACCTGTCGCCAGCCTCGATCCGAAGCAAAATGAGCGATCTTGAAGAGGCTGGGCTGTTATATGCGCCACATACATCGGCTGGCCGGGTGCCAACCGAAACCGGATTGCGCCTGTTTGTTGATGGTCTTATGGAATTTAACCGGGATTTGCAGTCCGATGAAAGATCGACAATCGACAGCGAATGCGCCGCCCGCGGCATCAGCCTGAACCAGCTTTTGGACAATGCCAGTAAAACCCTATCCGGCTTGTCAAATTGTGCCAGTCTGGTGCTTTCACCGACAAGCGAAGCTGATTTGCAGCATTTTGAATTTGTGTCGATCGGGGCGAACCGGGCGCTTGCAGTTTTGGTGCGAACCGATGGACAAGTCGAAAACCGTCTGATTGATTTGCCAGTTGGCCTGCCATCATCGGCGTTGACCAAAGCGGCAAACTATATGAATGCCAAATTAGCAAACCGCAATATGAGAACAGTCGCGGCGTTGATCCGAGAGGATATTGCATTGCACCGCGCTGAACTTGATGAATTGACCGCCAGTCTTGTGGAACAAGGGATTGGTATTTGGTCTGATGGCGAAGGTGGGGTTGATGCGGCGCTGATTATGCGCGGCCAAGCCAATTTGCTTGATGATATTCAGGCGGTCGAGGAGCTTGCCGAAATCCGCGGGCTGTTTGATGCGCTTGATGCCCGTGAAAATGCCTTGCGCCTGCTTGATGCGACACGTGATGGTGATGGGGTGAAAATTTTCATTGGTGCCGAAAATAAATTATTTGCATCAACAGGCTGTTCGCTGGTGATCGCCCCCTATCGCAATGCCGACCGTTCAGTGATTGGGGCGGTTGGGGTGCTTGGCCCGCGCCATATGAATTACGCGCGTATCATTCCCATGGTTGATTATACGAGCAAAGCCATCGCCCGCGTGCTGGGCCGCTAGCCATATATTGTGCGCATAATCTGATGCGTTATGTCGATTTCGCGGTTTTTTTAGTAGTGGCTTTTTTGGTTGCGGCCTTTTTTGCCCCCATTTTTTTTGTACTAAGCTTGTTTTTTGGGGTTGTCTTACTGGCGGCCTTTTTGGCCGCAGGTTTCTTGGCGCCAGCTTTTTTCGTCCCCGCTTTTTTCGCTACAGCTTTTTTTATGGCGGCGGTTTTGCGCGCGGTACCTTTTTTGGCCGCTGATCTGATGCCTGTGGTTGGTGCTGGCTGGTGGCGTGCATCGGCTGGTAATGTGCGGATGGCCTCACCAACAGCGTCGCGCACCATTTTTGGTAATTCTGCGGTTATGACCGCTGATACGGTGCGGCGTACCTCATCGGCAACGGTCGCTGATAATGCATCCATATCAAAGGGGGCGGCGTTGTTCTGGCTGGCGTCTGCAACGACAGTATCAACCGCTTGTTGTCGTGCCTGATAAATAGCCGCGGCAATATCAGCCAGCGCTTGGGTCTGATCATCAGCTGCTGTTTTACCCGGTTGATCATCCACAAACAGGTTATCGCTGACATTGTCAGTGGCGGTATCAGTGGCGGCATTATCAGTCTCACCGAACGGTTTACTTGCCGTGTCTTCCGCCACGCCATCTAAGGCTACGTCCAGTATCGCATTTTCATCGGCATGATCTGCCGCATCAGACAAAACGTGGCTATCGGGATTGGCCAGATTATCTGTGGTTATGTTATCGGCCGTTTTTGTGTGACCAGCATCGCCCTTCATATGCTCTGTGTCTTGTTGCGGCACCTCAAATTGCGGCCCCTCAACTGGTGGCGGCGCGATCGCGACATCATCATCTTGATCAAGTTTTTTAAGAAGCTGATCAATGCGTGCCATGATATCGTCATCGCTGGCTGTCTTTTGCGCCGTATCTGCCGCCGTATTTTTGGGCAGATTTATTGGCGTATCTTGAGGCGGCGTGGCGGCGTGTAAAACGGCAGGCGGCGCGGTAACGCCGCGATCGCTGGCAAGATCAGGCACCAGCGCAAGGGCTTCATCATGGAGCGCCTCAATCGATTTCATGACAAGTTTATGTTGCAAAATTGGCATGCCGGTTCACTGCGATTTGACAATGTTGTTGTGACGCCATTTTGTTGGCTTGAAATCCTAATCTCTCACAGCTTGGCGCATGATACAACCAAACTATCTGATCACTAGGTGAAACCAAAGCCGGGCAATTGCGATGAATGGTGGCTATGGCCAGGGTGCAAGCCGACCCGGCCGATCGTCTGAATTGATGGGTAAAAAGTGATGATGTCCCGAAAAAACTGCAAATTTATCAATTTTAGGACTTGGCGAACCTCGTTCTGATACCTAGATAAGTCTCGCAGAATAGATAGTTTGGAACAGTGCATATATTATGGGTAAAAAAACCGATACAAACCTTGACGCAGAACTGCAGGCCGATGCGGCAGCCATCAGCGATGATGATTTGCAAGATGCGATCAATAATGCAGCGGCGTCTGATTCTGAGACAGAAAATACGGCCCCAGAACAAATAAGTGATGCCGAGGCCAGTCAGGGTGCTGACCCATTGACCGCCATGACAGCCGAACGTGACGCGCTGAAAGACCAGCTGTTGCGGGCGCTTGCCGACACGGAAAATATGCGCCGCCGCAGTGAACGCGAGGCAGACACAGCACGTAAATATGGGCATACACAATTTGCCCGTGATTTGGTTGGGGCGATTGATAATTTGGCGCGGGCGCTGGCATCAGCACCTGAAGACAAATCATCACTTGATGAATCGGTACAATCGTTGCTCACCGGAATAGAGCTCAGCTGGACAGAAATTCAGTCAGCGATCGAAAAACATGGGGTACGGCAGATCAACCCTGTGGGTGAGAAATTTGATTATAATGTCCATCAGGCGATGTTTGAAGTGCCGACAAATGATCAGCCACCTGGCATGGTGTTGGAAGTGGTTCAGCATGGCTATGCACTGCATGACCGACTTCTGCGCCCAGCCATGGTTGGTGTGTCAAAAGCCGCTGACAAGGAAGAACCAGCGTCAGCAAAAAAAGAATAATCAGAACTTGTCTGGGGACGAATAGGTAAAATCGATTGGGGGAGATTGGCAGGTATCAGACGTGGCGAACCCGCGTTTGGGCGAATGCTTCTGGTCACAGCCCGTGGCCTACCCCCTTGTATCAACAAGATAATGCCCTATATGGACATTAGAAATTGGAAATTTGCCATTGCGTGCCGATGCACTATGCGCGGCAACAATGTCGATGGGCCATAAGGCTGGCGCGATGAACGCCACATATGGTCAGGGAAAGGAGCGAAGATTATGGCAAAAGTAATTGGTATTGACCTTGGCACAACAAATTCCTGCGTCGCGGTTATGGATGGTTCTGAACCACGTGTGATCGAAAATGCCGAAGGTGCGCGTACAACCCCGTCAATGATCGCCTTTACGGATGGTGAACGGCTTGTTGGCCAGCCAGCCAAGCGGCAGGCCGTGACAAATCCGGAAAACACATTATTTGCGATCAAACGACTGATCGGGCGCCGGTTTAAAGATAAATCAACCAAAGAGTTTGCTGATTTGGTGCCGTTTGAACTGATCGGTGCAAAAAATGGCGATGCATGGGTGAAGGTACAGGGCGAAGAATATTCGCCGAGCCAGATTTCCAGCTTTGTGTTGCGGAAATTAAAAGAAGATGCCGAAGCCTTTTTAGGTGAAAGCGTCACCCAAGCGGTGATCACCGTGCCTGCCTATTTTAATGATGCGCAACGCCAGGCCACCAAAGATGCTGGTAAAATCGCCGGTCTTGAAGTCTTGCGGATTATCAACGAACCAACAGCAGCAGCACTTGCCTATGGGCTGGATCGCAAGGAATCTGGCTTGGTCGCCGTTTATGACCTTGGCGGCGGTACCTTTGATGTGTCGATCCTTGAAGTTGGTGACGGGGTATTTGAGGTTAAATCAACCACTGGTGACACCTTCCTTGGTGGTGAGGATTTTGACCATGCCATCATTGAATATCTTGCCGATCAATTTAAATCGAGCGATGGCATTGACCTACGCGGCGACAAATTGGCATTGCAGCGCCTGAAAGAAGCTGCAGAAAAAGCCAAAATCGAATTGTCATCTTCTGTTCAGACCGATGTTAACCTGCCGTTTATCACCGCTGATTCAACTGGCCCGAAACATCTCAATATCAAGCTCAGCCGGGCCAAGCTGGAACAGCTTGTTGAAGATCTTGTGGCCCGTACAATTAAACCTTGTCAGGCCGCTTTGAAAGATGCCGGGGTAAAAGCTTCAGAAATCGATGAGGTGATTCTCGTTGGTGGTATGACCCGCATGCCTAAAATCATTGAAAAGGTAAAAGAATTCTTTGGCACTGATCCGCACCGTGGGGTGAATCCAGATGAAGTTGTTGCATCAGGTGCGGCAATTCAGGCTGGCGTATTGACCGGTGATGTCAAAGACGTTCTGCTTCTTGATGTGACACCATTGTCGCTTGGCATTGAAACATTGGGCGGCGTCTTTACCAGATTGATCGACCGCAACACCACCATTCCAACCAAGAAAAGCCAAGTGTTCTCTACGGCTGATGACAACCAGTCTGCGGTGACCATTTCGGTGTATCAGGGCGAACGTGAAATGGCGGCTGACAACAAGCATCTGGGCCAATTTAACCTAGAAGGTATTTCGCCAGCCCCACGCGGCGTGCCGCAAATTGAAGTCACTTTTGATATTGACGCAAACGGCATCGTTAAGGTGAGCGCCAAAGACAAAGCCACCGGCAAAGAACAGGAAATCCGTATTCAGGCATCTGGTGGTCTTGATGACGCCGATATCGAACGGATGGTTCAAGAAGCTGAAGCCAATGCTGAATCGGACAAAAAGCGCCGGTCTGACGTGGAAACACGCAACCAGGCCGAAGCCTTGGTTCATGGCGCGGAAAAAGCCATCGATGACCTTGGTGATAAGGCTGATGCAGAGGCGAAAGCCGAGGTTGAAGCTGGGGTCGAAGCGTTGCGTGAGGCCCTGTCTGGCGATGATATCGAAGCGATTTCGGAAAAATCAGCGGCGTTGTCTCAATCAATGATGAAAATGGGTGAAGCTGCCTATAGCGCCGCAGGTGATCAGGATGATGCAAATTCTGCCGCATCAGATAACAGTGACGAGACGGTTGTCGATGCTGAATTTGAAGAAGTTGATGCCGACGACGATAAAAAGTCAAAATCAAAATAATCCACACCGGCGCCCAACAGGGCGCCGGTTTTTCCCTTTATCAATGATGTGGCGAGTATGAGTAAGCGCGATTTTTACGATGTTCTGGGCGTGTCTAAAGATGCCGATGAAAAAACATTAAAAGCCGCTTATCGCAAACTAGCGATGGCCAACCATCCGGACCGCAATCAGGGGGATGCTGCGGCGGAAGAACGGTTTCGTGAAGCCAGTGAAGCCTATGAGGTTTTAAAAGATCCACAAAAACGCGCCGCCTATGATCGCATGGGACATGCGGCGTTTGAACAGTCAGCTGGCGGTTTTGGTGGTGGCGGTTTTGGCGGCGGTGGATTTGCTGATATATTTGACCAAATGTTTTCTGAATTTTCCGGGGGTGCAGGTAGTGGCCGCCAACGCAACAGCGGCGGTAATGATCTTCGTTATGACATGACAGTGTCGCTTGAAGATGCCTTCACCGGCTTGCAGGAAGATATCTCGATTACCGTACCGGCAAGCTGTGATCGCTGTTCAGGAAGCGGTGCCGCAGATGGGGCCAAGCCCAGCACCTGTGGCACCTGTGGCGGGTCTGGCCGGGTGCGCGCCCAACAAGGATTTTTTGCTGTTGAACGTACCTGTCATGCCTGTCAGGGCATGGGACAGATCATTTCAGACCCGTGCCGCAATTGTGGCGGTGAAGGCCGTGTCCAACGCAATAAAACCTTGTCGGTTTCAATCCCGGCGGGTGTCGATACAGGCACCAGAATTAGGCTGTCTGGAAAAGGTGAAGCGGGCGTGCGCGGCGGGCCAGCTGGTGATCTTTATATTTTCGTGACTGTGTCACCGCACCCGATTTTTACTCGTGATGGCAATAATCTTTATACCAAGATTCCTGTGCCTATGACGGTGGCGGCGCTTGGTGATAAAATTGAAGTGCCAACAATTGAAGGAAAGCTGGCACGTTTGTCAATTGAGGCCGGCACCCAATCCGGCCGACAATTTAGAATGCGCGGCAAAGGCATGCCCGCATTGCGGCGTGGGACGGTTGGCGACCAGATTGTTGAAGTACAGGTGGAAACCCCAACCAATTTGTCAAAAAAACAAAAAGACCTGTTGCAGAGTTTTGCTGAAGCCGGAAATGCCAGCCCCGAATCAGATAGTTTTATTGAACGGGTGAAACGTATCTGGGCTGATAACTAGGCCAGTGATTGAATACCCCCCCACTAGCCAGGCAATGCCAATTAAGGCTTGCCGAAACCGCATTGCAGTTTATATGCTGGCCGACATGACCAGCTGGGCATTATCACTATGACATCACATAGAATTAAAATTGGCCTTCCCGGTGGCGGCGGGCGTATGGGCGGCATGCTGATCCGTGAAATAGCGCGGGCAGATGATTTGCATCTTGTTGCCGCAACGGACCGGGCAGATAGCCCGCATATTGGACAAGATTCTGGCGATGTGGCGGGTTTGGCATCAAATGGCGTGCGGCTTGGTGTTGATCCGGCAAACCTGTTTTCCGAGGCTGATGTGGTGATTGATTTCAGCGCGCCGGATGCCAGCATGCATCATGCGGTATTGGCGGCAGAAACCGGCAAGGCGATGGTGATTGGCACCACCGGCCTGACGCCAGACCAAGAAGACATGTTGCGTCAAGCTGCCAAAAGAACGGCTATTGTATATTGTGCCAATACATCGGTTGGTGTGACATTGCTGACACAGCTTGTCGAACAGGTAGCCGCGAAATTGACCACCGGCTGGGATATCGAAATTTTAGAAACCCATCACCATCATAAAGTTGATGCACCATCGGGCACTGCGCTGGCACTTGGCAAAGCCGCCGCCCGCGGCCGGCAGGTTGATTTAGATCATGTTGCCGATATGGTGCGTAAAGGTCAAACTGGCGCAAGAACCGAAGGTGATATTGGATTTGCGGTATTACGTGGTGGTGATGTGGCGGGTGAACATTCGGTCATTTTTTACGGCGAATCAG
>JAQCEA010000002.1 GCA_027620495.1 Pseudomonadota bacterium
AGGCGCGGTCGATCCCGGCTGATATGTTGTTGCAAGTGCATGATGAATTGATTTTTGAAGTACCAGCAGACCGCGCTAATGACGCCATGGCGGTGATTACTGATGTGATGGAACGCGCCGCTGATCCGGTTGTGTCACTGACCGTGCCACTTGTTGCCGAGGCGGGTATGGCGGATAGCTGGGCCGAGGCGCATTAAGGCAGAATTTTGTCTTTTTCGGCGTTATTCTGCCCTATATTGGCCTAGATTGGTGTTCATGAAGAAACTGGTAATTTGCCAATGCGAATAGGCTAACAGGCACCTAGATTTTGGCTGCACTATTCGTCTGGCGGTATTTGTTTTGCAAGTGGGAGATCAAACATGGCAGATCGTATCGCGCTGGTTGATGATGACCAGAATATTTTGACTTCTGTGGCATTGGCCCTGGAATCTGAAGGGTACGACGTCGACAGCTATAGTGATAGTGAGGCCGCGCTTGCCGGGATTACCCGCCGCAAGGTGGATCTGGCGGTGTTAGATATTAAAATGCCGCGTATGGATGGCATCGAGCTGTTGCAAAAGCTGCGCAAACAATCACAGTTGCCGGTGATTTTTTTAACCAGTAAGGATGATGAGCTTGATGAGGCGCTTGGCCTTGGCATGGGCGCGGATGACTATATCACCAAGCCATTTTCGCAACGATTATTGCTGGCGCGGATTCGTGCTGTGTTGCGGCGTGCCAGTGACAATGTCATGGCAACAACCGGGCCAAATATTATCAGACAAGGCCATTTGCTGATGGACCCTGACCGCCATTTATGCAGTTGGAAAGAGACCGAGGTGAAACTGACGGTCACTGAATTTCTGATTTTGCAGGCATTGGCCGCGCGGCCCGGCATGGTCAAAAACCGTGATCAATTAATGGATGCCGCTTATGGCGAGAGCATTTTTCTTGATGACCGAACCATTGATAGCCACATCAAACGCCTGCGGCGGAAAATGCGTGCGCATGACACGGAATTTGACCAGATAGAAACGCTCTATGGCATTGGCTATAAATATAAAGCAAACTGATCACTAGCAGTAACGTGATACGGGGGCCAAGGTCATCGCCAGAGTGTTTGTCGAATCCATCAAAAGGGCGTTCAACCGGGCCGCCGCGATGCTGTTGGCACCATTGCGCATGAGCCGGCTTACCGCCCGTATCATGGCGATTATGGTGTTCCCGCTGTCGATCTTTTTGGTGGGGTTGCTGTCGATAGACCAATATCGCACAACATTAATCCAGTCGGAATTTATCGCGCTTGAACGTCAGGGATTTACCCTTGCGCGTTCACTGGCTTTGGCCGAAGCGGACCGTGACCAGCAATTTGCCCGGCGCCGATTATCAGCGGAAACGATGACGCATTTATTGCCGCTGGTTGGGCTGGGCAGTTCATTGCGGGCGCGGGTGTTTCAACCAAATGGATTATTGCTTGCCGACACCGCGCGGCCAGGCCGGTTGCGTATACCGGTTGAGGTGAAGCGGCGCGAGGATCGATCGTGGCTTGGTCACACCCGTGATCATCTCAATGATGCAATGAACAAGGCATCATCATTTTTCAGTTTTGCTGATGATCTGCCAATTTATGTTGAACGGCGTCGCCAACGGGCCGATCACTTCCCCGAAGTTTTGGCGGCTTTGTCTGGCGAACCGCGCCGGGCGCTCCGTCAAGATGCAGGCGGTGAGCTTGTCTTGTCAGTCGCCGTTCCCATACAAGATTTACGGCTTGTGCGTGGGGCGTTGCTGGTGTCAATCAGCGGCGGTAAAATTGAACGCGAATTGGCAAATGTGAATATTGCCTTTTTGCAATTATTTCTGATCGTATTAATGGTGACAATTGGACTTAGCCTATATCTGGCTCGGTCGATCACCCGGCCGATCAGCCGCCTTGCCAGTGCC
Organism: Pseudomonadota bacterium; assembly: GCA_027620495.1. GTDB lineage: Bacteria > Pseudomonadota > Alphaproteobacteria > Puniceispirillales > Puniceispirillaceae > UBA3439. Next base: position 1,921 of record JAQCEA010000002.1, read on the forward strand.
GCAGATCAGTTGCGCCGCAGTGGTGATACGTCACGCCGGTTACAACAATTGCCGCAGCGCAATGATGAAATTGGTCATTTATCGGATGCGCTGCTTGCCATGACGGATGAATTGCAACGCCGGATTCAGGCCACCGCCGCATTTGCCGCAGATGTAGCACATGAAATCAAAAACCCTCTATCCTCATTGCGCAGTGCGGCGGAAACAATCAGCTTGATCAAAGATCCGGCACAACAGCAAAAATTGATGAATGTGATTTTACAAGATGTCAGCCGCCTTGACCGATTGATTACCGATATTTCGCAAGCCAGCCGCGTTGATACCGAAATCATCGGCCAAGATGGCGAACCAATTGATTTTGCCGCGTTGCTTGATAATTTTATCCAGTTGCGCCGACAAAGCTTTGCCAATCACAAGCTTGTTTTGGTCAAACCTGAACAGCCAATCATGGTGGTCGGACAGGATGGGCGGATTGTGCAGGTGCTTGATAATCTTCTCAGCAACGCGGTGTCTTTCAGCCCAAAAGGTGCTGAAATCATTTTCGACCTCAGTATCAAGGATTCGCCGGCACAGGCTGTTTTGCAAATCCTTGACGAGGGGCCGGGAATCCCTGAAAACCGATTGGAAACGGTGTTTCATCGGTTTTATTCAGAACGGCCAAAAGGCGAATCTTTCGGCGATCATTCAGGTCTAGGGCTATCAATTGCCAAACAGATTATCGAGGGACATGGTGGCAGCCTTGTGGCAAGTAACCGTGATACAGGTGGCGCTTGTTTTACCCTGACCCTGCCGCTTGCCTAGATTCTGGCCGGGCTATGCCGCACCAATTTTTGCGTGGCTGTTTCAAAAAAACTGTTCTTTTTTATCTTGGATTTCAGATAGACTGGCCGCATGCAAATTGATGATGCACCCCTAAAATTGGTTTTGGTCACCGGTGTATCGGGCGCCGGTCATTCAACCGCACTAAAAATTTTAGAAGACCACGGTTTTGCCGCGGTTGATAATTTGCCATTAGCGTTGGTTGACCCGTTAATTGCACTCGAAGTTGAAACCGGCGGACGTCAAATTGCTATTGGACTTGATGCCCGCACCAGTGGCTTTTCCAAGACAGCGTTAGATACATTAACCCGCAATCTGCGCAAACGTCTTGGCAGTCAGTTCCGGATGGTGTTTGTGACCGCGGCGCATGGTGATTTAATGCGGCGCTATAAAGCCACCAGACGCCAGCATCCATTAGGTGCTGGCCAGTCGCTTGATGCGGCCATTTCGGCTGATATGGAACGCATGGACGATATAGATGCGATTGCAGATGTTCATATTGATTCGACCGGCATGGCCCCGGTGGACATGCGGCGGTTGCTTCTTGAATGGCTAAATCTCGCCAGCGATACAGCGATGCCCGTTCATATTATATCGTTTTCCTATCGCTATGGATTGCCGGATACAGCTGACCAAATATTCGATATGCGGTTTGCCAAAAATCCGCATTGGGATGATGGGTTGCGCGCTAAGACTGGTCTGGACAAGGATGTTGCCGCCTTTATCGCTGCTGATCCGGTTGCGTCTGATGTGTTGCATCATATCAAACATATTTTGTCAGAAACATTGGTGCGTATGCGGCATGAAGGCCGACCACATATTACCATTGGATTTGGCTGTACTGGGGGGCGGCATCGGTCAGTCTGGGGTGCCCGGCAAATTGCTGACTGGGTCGCTGAACAGGGCCATCCGGTAGAGCTGACGCACCGTGAATTAAATGCAAACCAGCATAAAGGCCAGCCCTAGCCGCGTTAAGGCAAAGTCGCGGTAGTGCTTTTCATAACGCATCTTATTTGCTATCAGTGCGAGAGATCGTTTGTCACGTACAAGATTGGAAACAAATTCATGTCACATGATTATATCATCGCGGATATTTCTCTGGCCGATTGGGGCCGTAAAGAATTGTCAATTGCCGAAACCGAAATGCCCGGTTTGATGGCATTGCGCGATGAATTTGGCGCGGCAAAACCATTAAAGGGCGCGCGTGTTGCGGGCTGTCTGCATATGACCGTGCAAACCGCGGTTTTGATTGAAACGCTGGTCGCACTTGGTGCCGATGTACGTTGGTCATCTTGTAATATTTTTTCAACGCAAGATCATGCGGCGGCTGCCATTGCCGCATCAGGCGTGCCGGTGTTTGCCAAAAAAGGCGAAACACTTGGCGAATATTGGGCATATGTTGATCGTATTTTTGATTGGCCAAATGACACGACTGCCAATTTGATTCTTGATGATGGCGGCGATGCCACAATGTATATTCTGCTTGGTGCGCGCGCCGAGGCTGGCGAGGCTGTATTGGCAACGCCAAGTTCCGAAGAAGAAGAATTTCTAAAGGCGCAAATCAATAAACGCATGGCCAGCAGCCCGCGGTGGTTCATCAAACAGCGCGATGCGCTCAAAGGTGTGTCTGAAGAAACCACCACAGGTGTGTTGCGCCTGTATCAGCTTGCCGAAGCAGGCGGCCTGCCATTCCCGGCAATTAACGTGAATGATTCTGTGACCAAGTCAAAATTTGACAATTTATATGGGTGTCGCGAGTCACTGGTTGATGGTATCCGCCGTGCCACAGATGTGATGCTGGCTGGCAAAGTGGCTGTTGTGGCTGGTTATGGCGACGTTGGCAAAGGGTCTGCGGCGTCACTTCGTCAGGGCGGTGCGCGTGTAATGGTGACCGAAGTCGACCCGATTTGTGCATTGCAGGCGGCGATGGAAGGCTATGAAGTCGTCACGATGGAACAGGCCGCGCCAAAGGCTGATATTTTTGTCACTGCCACCGGCAACCGGGATGTGATTACCATTGACCATATGCGGGAAATGAAAGACCGCGCGATTGTTTGTAACATTGGCCATTTCGATAATGAAATTCAGGTGGCGGCGCTGAACAACTATACTTGGTCTGAAGTCAAACCGCAGGTTGATGAAATTGAATTTCCTGATGGCAAGCGCATGATCCTGCTGGCCAAGGGGCGGTTGGTTAACCTTGGATGTGCGACCGGTCACCCATCATTTGTGATGTCAGCGTCGTTCACCAATCAGGTGCTAGCGCAGATGGAATTATGGGCCGAGGGTGAAAAATACGAAAATAAGGTCTATACTTTGCCGCGTCATTTGGATGAAAAAGTGGCGGCATTGCATCTGGCCAAGGTGGGGGCCACCTTGTCAAAGCTTCGCCCAGATCAGGCTGATTATATTGGCGTTGAACAGCAAGGCCCGTTCAAAAGCGAACAATATCGCTATTAACCAGCATGCCCGTCATTCGTATAGAGTTGTCTGATCTTGCCGCCACACAGCGTTTCGGCGGGTTGTTGGCGGCCCAGTTAAAAGCTGGTGATGTGATTGCCCTAAGCGGGGCTTTGGGGGCTGGCAAATCAGCATTGGCACGGGCCATTATTCAGGCCATTGATCCGACCGAGGATGACGTGCCAAGCCCGACCTTTACCCTGGTTCAGCATTATGCGTTGGCCGATGGGACGCCATTGTGGCATCTTGATTTATACCGTATTGACGATGCACAAGACGCCATGGCACTTGGTCTTGACGATGCTTTTGTTGATGGTGTTTGTTTGATTGAGTGGCCTGACCGGCTGAAAAAATTTCTGCCAAAAACAAATTTGTCTATTCATCTATATGCAGATGAAACCACAGATGAGTCTGATGATGACACGGGACTGGGCTCTTCTGTTCGTTTTGCTGATGTGACCGCGCCACCGTATTGGGCAGATCGCATCACCGGTCTTGTTGCGGCCATTTCCGCTGGGGCTGACATCTAGTCATTTTGCAACCATAACGGCGGCATTGCCCGGCGGATTGATGTGAAGCCCTCTCGCGTTCTTATGGCTTTGCTATTATACTGCGGTCATGAAGCCCCCATCCGTTTATAGCATTGATGCTGGCTTGCCATTTGCCGAACAGGTGGCGCTGGGGTTAATGGCGCTTGCCGACACCCCCGAACAGCTTGCGCGGGCGCTGGTTCTGGTGCCGTCACGCAGAAGTGGGCAAGCCCTGCAAGCCGCATTTTTGTCGGTCAGCGATGGGCAAGCCATGCTGTTGCCGCGTATGGTTCCGATTGGTGATATTGGCGATGAGGTTAATCAAGGAGATCCGATTGGGTCGCTTTTGGATGACGCGGCCCCAGATTTGCCGCCAGCCATTAGCGCCATGCGACGCCAGCTTCTGTTGGCAAAATTATTACGGCATTTCCGTCTTGGCGATCATTATCCGACCCAACCACAGGCCATGTTGCTGGCCAATTCTCTGGCCCAGCTTCTTGACCAGCTGTATAATGCGGATGCGTCTGCCGCGGCATTGCGCGATTTATTGCCGGACGATTTTTCCGCGCATTGGCAAGATATTCTGGCGTTATTAACCATCTTGATTGAACGTTGGCCAGCTATTTTGGCAGGTGAAGGCGCCATGGATGCGATAGACCGGCGCAACAGTTTTATCCGCTGGCAGGCTCAGCATTGGCAAGAAACCCAGCCTGATAATTTAATTGTTGTTGCCGGATCGACGGGCAGTATCAAGGCCACCCGCGACTTAATTGGCATTGTGGCCGCTTTGCCAAATGGCTATGTGGTGTTGCCGGGGCTTGATCGTGGCGCAGGTGATTTGTGGGGTGATATGGCGGCGGATAGCAGCCACCCGCAACATGCGTTGGCAGAGTTGCTGGACGCATTATCGTTAGCCCCGGACCAAGTACAGGACTGGCCGCGACTGCCGGTGGCATCGCCGACACAACAAGCCCGTAGACAGTTTATGCGAGAGGTATTTCGCCCGGCGGCGGTCACCGCGGCGTGGCAACGGTTGGGAGATAGCGCCGAATTACCGGGGCGTGCCGCACTGGATAATCTTAAAATTCTAACCGCCCGAGACCGCCGTGAAGAAGCTAGCCTGATTGCGTTATGCTTGCGTGAAGTTTTGGAAACGCCAGAAAAAACTGCCGCCCTTATCACCCCTGATCGACAATTGGCCGAACTTGTCATAGCCGAATTACAACGCTGGGATATTACCATTGAAGATTCGGCTGGACGGCCATTGGCGTCAACTCCAACTGGAAAATTTTTGCAATTGCTTGCCAATGCGGTGGCTGATGATTTGGCACCGTTATCGTTGCTGGCCTTGCTCAAACATGCCTATGCGGCTGGCGGTATAAAGCCGCATGATTTTCAAGCCAAGGTGACAGGTCTTGAACTGGCAATATTGCGGGGCGCGCGCCCGGCCATTCCCGGCATTGATGGGCTGATTGCCGCGGTGCCGACACAGGCGCTGCAAAATTTTGTGAAACAGCATATCGCGGTACCGCTTCAACCTTTCTATGCGGCGTGGCGTGCGGCCAACCCCACTTTGGCAAGTTTGGTGGCGGGGCTTGCTGAAACTGCGGAATTGCTGGCGGCAGATGAAACCAACGCCGCATCAGGCCAGCCTGACCGGGGGCAGGGTGCGTTGCGTTTGTGGGATGGTGTTGATGGGCAAGCCGCGGCCCGGCTATTGGCCGACATAGAAATTGACGGCGGTGATTTTGAAATCGCCGCGGATGATCTTCCGCAGATATTACAGCAAATTTTTGAGACAGAGACAGTCCACCCACATGGGTCAGCGCATCCACGATTGGCGATTTTAGGCGCGGTTGAGGCCCGAATGCAGTCAGCCGACCGAATTATTATCGCAGGCTTTAACGAAGGCAACTGGCCGCCACGCCCAACAGCCGATCCATGGATGAATAATATGATGCGGAAAGCGGTGGGATTGCCGCCGCATAATTGGCGCACAAGCCTAAGTGCGCATGATGTTTATATGGCCCTTTGCGCGCATGAGGTGGTTGTCACCCGCGCGGCAAAAGAGAACAACACAGTGACAATCAAAAGCCGCTGGCTGCAACGGATGGAGGTTGTTCTGGATGCGCTTGGTCTTGCCGGTGAAGTTGATGTTGGACAAAAAGAACATGCATGGATTGACCGGTTGCATCCCAAAACCAAATATATCCAAATTGGTCGGCCGCGGCCATGCCCACCCATTAGCGCGCGGCCACGCCGGTTTTCAGCTACCGAAATTGATCTATGGGTGACTGACCCTTATGCCATTTATGCGAAAAAAATCCTGAATTTAAAGCCGCTTGATCCCATTGACCGGCCACCAGATGCGGCATTGCGCGGCAATCTAGTTCATGCCGCATTAGCGCAATTTGCCAAAGCCTATCCCACAGCCGCGTTGCCGGATGATGGTTTGGCCCAGCTTTTACAATTTGGCAAAGCTGCCTTTGGTCCGCATATGCAACAGCCGTCAGTCAAATATTTCTGGTGGCCTAGATTTGAAATCATTGCGGCATGGATGACCGAGGAAGAGGCGCGGCGCCGACAGGATGGGTTGGCCGAAATTTATGCAGAAATTAACGGGTTTATTGATCTTGCTGGGCCGTCTGGCCCGGTTAGGGTTACAGCGCGCGCCGACCGTGTGGAACGGTGCACGGATCAGCGCTTGCGCATCATTGATTACAAAACTGGCGTGGTGCCATCGGCAACAATGGTTGAAAATGGCGCGCGCAACCAATTATCTGTCGAAGCGCTGATTGCCAGTGAAGGTGGGTTTGATCAGGTGCCAGCAGGGTCAGTGTCACAGATTGAATATTGGCAGATATCTGGCGGGCGGACCCAGCCCGGCATGATAAAACCCATGCATACAAAAGGCTTTGATTCGGCAAAAATGCGCGACAGTCTTGAACAGCTTGTTGCGGCCTATGATGACACGTCAACTTGTTACCTGTCCGAACCGGTGCCGTCTTTGGTGCCGCCGTTCCGCCCCTATAAACATCTGGCACGGTGCCGCGAATGGCAGATCGAGGCTGATGATGACTGATTTAATCCATCGTGCCAGTGCCGCGCAGGCCGATGCGTCTGAACCTGCCGCTTCGGTGTTTGTGTCGGCCAATGCAGGCACCGGAAAAACCAAGCTTTTGACCGATCGGGTGTTGCGTTTGCTTTTGGCCGGGGCGCCTGCTGACAGCATTTTATGCGTGACCTATACCCGTGCGGCCGCGGCAGAAATGCGTAATCGTATCAATAAACGGCTCGGGGACTGGACCATTATCAGCGCCAAGGCGTTGAGCGAAGACCTGAAAAAAATGGGCATCGAAACGCCGCCCCAAGACATGATGCAACGCGCCCGTAGCTTGTTTGCTCAAATCCTTGATAATGACAATGGGCCGCGGGTGGAAACCGTACATTCATTTTGCCAGACCATCTTGCACCGGTTCCCTATTGAGGCCGGTATAACCCCCCATGCCCGACTAGCAGACGATGAAGAACAAGCCCGGCTAAAGCTGCAGGCCCGCAATAATATTATGGCCATGGCCGATAGCGCATTGATGAACGCGGTGCAATTGATTGCGGAAATGGCGAATGAAGGGCGTGCGGATCAAATTTTACAGGCGTTTTTAAGCCAAGAAACACGGCTTGCAGACCCGCAGATCATAAACAAGGTGATCGCGCATTTTGAAAATGATTTGCAAATTCCTGATGCAAAAACCCTAGAAACCCGCAAAAGTGAGGCCATAGACCGTATCGATATAGAGGGCTTGCGCGCGGTAGCGGCGGCTTTAGACGCCTCTGGTGTTGAAACGCATAAACGCCGGGCATCAAAGATAAAAGTATGGGTGGCACAACCGCCAAAAGACCGTGTCGAAAAATTATCATTTCTTGTTGATGCGTTGTTTACGGCAAATGGGCCGCGAAGCGAACGGACGTTATCAAATGCGGATATTCGCAACGCAATGCCAGATGTGGTTGCCATACAACAGGCGGCGATTGACGCGATTGCGCCTATTTTGTGCGGGGACAATGCTCTTATATGCAAACAGATGACGGTCGCGCTCTATCGTTATGGTGTGGCGTTCTGGCGTGAATATGAGCGGTTAAAAGCGATGCGTGGGGTGCTTGACTATGATGATCTGATCAATCGTACCAATAGGCTTTTGGACCAAAGCGATGCGGCGCAATGGGTGGCATGGAAGCTCGATAATGGCATTCAGCATATGCTCATTGACGAGGCACAGGATACAAGCCCGCAACAATGGCAATTATTACGGCGCCTGATCGATGATTTTTTTGCTGGTGAAGGGGCGAATCATCATTCTTCAAAAGGTCAGCAAGATCACCAACGCACAGCCTTGCCAGCGCGCAGTATGTTTGCCGTTGGTGATTTTAAACAATCGATTTATTCCTTTCAGGGGGCTGACCCACGGGTTATGGGCGACAATCGGCAATCTTTGGCAACACGGGCAAGAGAGGCAAATAAAGAATTTCGTGACGTGGCGTTATCGGTTTCGTTTCGGTCAAGCAGGCCTATTTTACAGCTGGTAAATGCCCTGATTCCGCACCGCCCGGGGATAGAGGATTTTAGCACCCATGAGGTGGCACGTGATGATCTGCACGGCTTTGTCGAAATTTGGCCGGTTGTTAAATCTGCCGATGAGACAAAACTAGATCGCTTGTTTGGCGCGCCTGCCGCCACCAGCAGCAATGATGTTCAAACAACCGCCGCCAAGCAGCTTGCTGATACAGTGAAACAATGGATTGGTCACAAAACCCTGTCGTCTGGCAAAGTGGTCGGGCCTGGCGATATTTTGATCTTGTTGCGCAAACGCGGGGCATTTTTTGAACAAATTTTAAAAGCGCTCCAACAAAATGCCATTCCGGTTGCTGGTGCTGACCGCATGACCCTCGAAGATCAAATCGAAATTCAGGATCTTCTCGCGCTTGGCGATGTGATGATGCTGCCTGAAGATGATTTACAACTGGCGGCTGTGTTGAAATCACCATTATGTGGATTTGATGATACAGATTTATATGATCTGGCCTATGGCCGCGGTCAGGCTAGCCTTTATGCGAGGCTGATGACGCATCGCGGCGGCAAAGGCAAATTTGGTCATGTAGCTGACCAGCTGGCAGAGTGGCGTTTGGTTGCCGATCAGGAATCAGTTTTTGGATTTTTCAGCCATGTTCTGGTGAATGGCGGACGGCAGAATTTTATTGGGCGACTTGGCCATGCGGTGAATGAATCGCTTGATCATTTTTTGGGTCTGGCGCAAAGCATGGCGCTTGGTGATGGCGTGTCATTGTTGCATTTTCTGGCTGCCATTCGTGGCAGTGGCGGCGATATTAAACGCGATATGGACAGTGCGGGAAGTGACGAGGTGCGCGTCATGACAATTCATGGGGCCAAAGGTCTTGAGGCCCCGATTGTTATGCTTCCCGATATGTTGAAGCCGCGCGCTGTCAATCAGGTGATAGGTATCGACCAAGCCGGGCGGTCCGTCTATTGGATTCCGCCGGGTACAGCGTTTCACCCGCAATTTTTAAAAGATGCCAAAGCTGTAAGCCGCGAACGCGAACAGCAGGAAGCAAACCGTTTGCTCTATGTCGCGCTGACCCGTGCCTGTGAAGGGCTGGTGATTGCCGGATGGGAAAAATCATGCGGGGTGCGCACGCTGGACGAAAGTGATTACGCGGCGGTAAAATCTGCGCTTGGCATGCTGGCTGATGTTGTTGAGACAGATGACGGCCATATGCAGCTTTACACCGCCGCCACCCGTATTGCCGAACCAGTCGAACCAACCCGAACCGCCATATTGCCGCATAAAGCAGCGGTTGCACCTGACCCATCTGATCTGGACTGGATTGACCAACCCGCCCAGCGCGATGCACCAGCTGGCAAGCCCTTGCGGCCATCACAGCCGGGCCTTGATCATGCGCCATTTTCGATTACTAACGTTAAAGATGGACAGCGCCGCCACAGCGCGCTTGCCTATGGTCGGCTGGCGCATCGTTTGCTGGAAATTTTGCCTTCAGCACCGGCATCTAGGCGCGGTGACGTGGCCCGCCCCATTATGCGCCAATATGCTGATCTGACCGATGCGGCCAAAGATGATATTTTACTGCGGATAGTGGGCATCATAGAGATGCCCGAACTTGCCCCACTTTTCAGCAGGCAAGCGCTTGCCGAAGTGCCAATCAACGGGCGGGTTCACGGGGTTGGTGTGGCCGGACAAATCGACCGGCTTTATGTGGGTGAAGATCAGATCATTCTGGCAGATTTTAAAACGGGTCAGCGCCCAGATGGGCCGCCTCCACATGGCTATGTCGAACAGCTTGCACTTTATGATGCGCTGCTTGTGCAGATGTATCCAGATAGACCCATCAGCAGTTGGCTGGTTTGGACACAGACGCAATTTATCGAAGATGTGACGCTGGCCCAACGGCAGCAGGCGTTACAGAGGTTATTTGCTGAACACGCATAAAATAAACCCGGACGGCATGCTTGACTGTCACCCGGCCAGCCCATAAATTCAATCAGCGCAAGGCGACTGCCACGATCTATCTTGGCAACAGGCAAAAATGCGCAAACAGCTATGGGGTGGGTAACAATGGCGACTTCTAAAACAACTGATTCTGATTTTTCTGCAGATGTTTTGCAATCTGACAAACCTGTTTTAGTCGATTTTTGGGCCGAATGGTGCGGCCCGTGTAAGGCGATTGGCCCGGCATTGGAAGAAATCTCAGATGATAAGGGCGACAGCATTTCAATTGTGAAATTGAATATTGATGAAAATCCGCTGACCCCGCAAAAATACAATGTGCGCGGCATACCAACATTGCTGATCTTTAAAAATGGCGAAGTTGTTGCAGAAAAAATGGGCGCGTTGCCAAAATCACAATTGGAAGACTGGATCAACCAATCCGTGTAATGACGGCAAGCAATCTAATATAAAGAAACGCTGCGCGTTAGTCGGGCAGCGTTTTATTTTGTATCAAAATATGGCCAGCCAGATAGAGCGATCCGCAAATAATGACCGGCGCAGTTTGATCCAAAAGGTCGAAACAAGCCGCCAATGTCACGGCAGGCGAGGCGGCCAGACCAAGATGTTTGGCGGCACCACTCATTTCTCTGGCTGACAGGCTGGCATCTTGATCTGGGATCGTCAGACAGGCAACCCGGCCAGCCAATGGCCGAAGCGGTGCCAGAAATTCCGCCGGATCGCGGGTGTTTAACGCGCCACAAATGACATTCCATTTGCCATCATGAATGGTGCGCAATGTGGCGGCAAGCGCCGTTGCGCCATGCGCGTTATGAGCACCATCAAGCCAGATTGGCTGATATGGCCAGATCGTGGCAAGCGTTCCGCTATCAAGCTTTTGAACCCGGCCCGGCCAGATGGCGTTGGCAATGCCATCAGGCGCGCATGGTCGGGCGCAGTTAAGCGCCATCAACGCCAGCCCGGCATTATCTATCTGATGCGGGCCAGCCAAACCCGGGCGCGGAAAATATATTGTCGCCCCGGGCATAGTCAGACAGCCTCCTCCGTCCCTTTGCGGGCTGATTTCAAAATCACGACCAGCAAGATAGAACGGCGCGCCAACCTTATCAGCGCAGGCTTGCAAGGTTGTTGCTACCTCGGGGGATTGGGCCGCGCTGAAACAGGGTGTGCCCGGCCGCATGATACCAGCCTTTTGTTCGGCAATGCCGGTCAGGCTGGTACCCAAAAAATGTTCATGGTCACGGGCGATTGGTGTGATTATGGTGGCCAGTGGCGCGGTCAAGACATTGGTTGAATCCAGCGCCCCGCCAAGCCCGGTTTCAAGTAACAGTAAATCAGCCGGATGGCGCGAAAATGCCAGCATCGCGGCGGCGGTTGTAACCTCGAAAAAAGTTACCTGCTGGGGGCCGTTGACAGATTCTACTTCCTCGAGAAGATCGGCAAGTGCCGCGTCATCAATCAGGCGTCCGGTCAATCTGATACGTTCATTAAACCGGCATAAATGCGGTGAACTATAGACATGCGCGGTGCTGCCAGCGCCCTCGGCTAGGGCGCGTAAAAAGGCGATCACCGACCCTTTGCCATTGGTGCCAGCCACATGAATGGTGGGCGGCAGACGCAAATGCGGATCGCCAAGCTTTTGCAATAATGCAAAGCTGCGCTCTAGGCCAAGGTCGATGAGTTTCGGGTGAAGGGCCGCCAGCCGGGCAAGCGCCTTTTCCGCCCGTTTGGCAGAGTCTGCCATCGTGATGGTGTGCATTAGGCGGCCTTTACCGATCCTTTTGACCCCATCAGGAAATCGAGAATTTTGCCGAGATAAGCCGCTTGTTCTGACCGAGCCACAACGGCGTCCACCATGCCATGATCCATCAAATATTCGGCTGTCTGGAAATCTTCCGGCAGTTTTTCGCGGACAGTTTCTTCGATGACACGGCGCCCGGCAAAGCCAATAATGGCCCCGGGTTCGGCAATCTGGATGTCGCCAAGCATCGCAAATGATGCGGTGACACCACCAGTTGTTGGATGTGCCAAAAGAACAAAATAGGGAAGTCCGGCATCACGCACTTTTTCAACAGCGACAATCGTGCGCGGTAATTGCATCAGAGATAACACCCCCTCTTGCATGCGCGCCCCGCCAGTTGACGGTACGGTGATCAAAGCGGCATTGCGGGCCACTGCCTGATTCGCGGCGGCAATAATGCCATTGCCAACCATCCGGCCCATTGACCCGCCCATAAAGCGAAAGTCAAACGCCGCCATCACACATGGAAACCCATTTATCTTGCCAGCGGCAACGGCAATGGCATCATTCAGTCCTGTTTTGCTGCGGGTGTCACGCAACCGGTCGCTATATTTCTTGCTATCACGGAATTTCAGCGGGTCATCTTCAATAGCTGGCAGGGTAATGGTCTCAAACTTGCCGTCATCAAATGTCATAGCAAAGCGCTGTTCTGGGGCCAACGGTGCGTGATGGCCGCATGTCGTACAGCAATTATTCGCAATTTCAAATTCACGATGGAAAATCATTTGATTGCAAGCGCTGCATTTCACCCACAGATTTTCCGGCACATCATCCGATTGCACCCATGCTTTGATTTTGGGCAGGACAGAGTTTGTAATCCAGTTCATGGCATACCCCTATTTGCGAATAGCTGTCGCAAGTTCGCCGACAAAAGTGGCAACTTTTTGAACAATATCATCTTTCATACTATTTTGCGGCGTATCTGTCAGGTTATTGGCAATAATATCGACAACGGCAGATCCCACAACCGCCCCATCTGTGAGGCGGGCGGCCTCGGCGGCCTGTGCTGGTGTGCGGATGCCAAAACCGGCAACAATTGGTAGGTCAGTTTGGGCGCGGATACGCTGATAGGCATCGGAAATGGTATTGCCTTCAGCACTTTTGGTGCCAGTGATTCCAAGCACCGATACATAATAAACAAAACCGCTGGCCTCTGCCAAAATGGCGGGCAGGCGGGTTTCGTTACTTGTTGGCGTGACAAGGCGGATGAATTTTAGCCCAGCGTCTTTGGCTGGCAGGCATAATTCGGTGTCTTCTTCAGGCGGCAAATCGACAATGATCAGCCCATCCACCCCGGCCGCCAGCGCATCTGCGATAAAGCGGTCATTGCCATAAATATAAATGGGGTTGTAATAGCCCATTAAAATCAATGGTGTGTCCGGATGGCGTTTTCTAAAATCAGCAGCGATCTCTAGCGTTCCAGCAAGCGTCATGCCGCCTTTTAAGGCGCGCAATGACGCCGCCTGTATCGCCGGGCCATCAGCCATCGGATCAGAAAATGGCATACCAAGTTCAATAAAATCGACGCCAGCCCCGACCAAGGCATCAAGAAGTGCAGATGTTGTAGCGGCATCAGGATCACCAGCGGTGATAAATACACCTAAAGTGCCCCGACCTGCCTTTTTGGCGTTTGCAAATGTTGTGTCTATCCGGCCTGTCATAGATGCCTCTAAAAATCACTGCAGATAATGCGTGCTGTGGTTGTTGATTTATCTGTAAAATTCTATCACCGCGTTTATAGCCGTCCAAGCTTGTCAAGCGTTGGCAATACCGCACCAAGGTCTTTGTCACCGCGCCCACACATATTCAAAATCACGATCTGATCGGCAGACATGTCACCAATCATGGTGCTGACATACGCAAGCGCATGCGATGGTTCGAGCGCCGGGATAATGCCTTCTTGGCGGGCGCATAGCTGGAAAGCGACCAAGGCTTCATCATCGGTGGCGCTGACATAATTGACCCGGCCGATATCGTGCAACCATGAATGTTCAGGTCCAATGCCGGGGTAATCAAGCCCAGCTGAAATGGAATGTGCATCGGTAATTTGGCCATCATCATTTTGCAGCAAATAGGTACGATTGCCATGCAAAATGCCGGGCTGTCCACCGGTGAGAGAGGCAGCGTGCAACCCGCTTGGGATGCCTTTGCCAGCCGCTTCAACACCATAAATTTCAACGTCTTTATCATCCAAAAACGGATAAAACAGCCCCATGGCATTAGACCCACCACCAATGCAAGCAACGATTTTATCTGGCAATCGGCCTTCGGCCTCTATGATCTGTTCGCGCGCCTCGATGCCAATGACCGATTGAAAGTCGCGCACCATTTGTGGATAGGGGTGCGGGCCAGCCACCGTGCCAATGATATAAAAATGTGTTTCGGCATTGGTCACCCAATATCGCAACGCCTCGTTCATTGCGTCTTTCAAGGTGCCGGTACCAGACGTGACGGGGTGGATTTTTGCGCCAAGAAGCCGCATCCGTTCAACATTTGGACGCTGTCTTTCAACATCTTCTGCGCCCATAAACACTTCACATTCCATATCAAATAGCGCACAGGCGGTGGCTGTGGCCACGCCATGCTGGCCAGCCCCGGTTTCGGCAATAATTTTGGTTTTGCCCATACGTTTGGCCAAAAGTGCCTGACCAATCACATTGTTAATCTTATGCGCACCGGTATGGTTCAATTCATCACGTTTCAGATAGAGCTTGGCACCACCAAAATATGAAGTCAGACGTTCGGCAAAATAAAGTGGACTTGGCCGACCGATATAATGTTTTTGGTAATAGGCAAGTTCTGCGGCAAATGCTTTATCAGCGCGCGCCGCTTTATATGCTGTCTCAACATTGAGAATCAGCGGCATCAAGGTTTCGGCAACGAACCGGCCGCCATGGATTCCAAAACGCCCGGATTCGTCTGGCTGATTGTGATAGGTGTTTAGAGATGCTGTGCTCATAAAATGTCTCTTCACTATAAAATGCGCCCTGATGGCCATGTTGTACTGGTGATCCCCACTTGTTGTTTTAGCCTATTTGCGCAGCCCGAATAAAGTCGTGAATTTTGTTTTGATCTTTTTTTCCGCGCTGGCGTTCGACCCCGCTTGAAACATCAACGGCGCTAGCCCCGCTAATCGTCACCGCCTCTGCGACGGTATCGACGGTCAACCCGCCTGCCAGCATCCACGGCGTGCGCCCTTGATAATGCGATAAAATTGTCCAGTCGAAACGATGGCCCGTGCCGCCGGGTTGTGTCCCTTTGGCAACTTTTGCATCAAAAATAAGCCAATCAGCAACGTCGTCCCATTGCGCACAAGCCGCCAAATCCGCGCTGGTTTCAATGGGAATCATTTTTATGATCGGTAAGCCAAATTCCGCTTTGATAGCGATGGCTGATGCAACCGTTTCTTGGCCATGAAGCTGGAGAAAATCCGGGCGGGCGGCGGTGATTAATGCGCGTAATGACGCCAATGTCTGGTCAACAGTCAATAACACCCGCTGTGGCCCGGCGCTTGGCAATGTTTCGATCTGATCGGCAAGGCCGGTCAATGCCGCGATATCAAGGTGGCGCGGCGATCCCGGATAATGGACCATGCCAACCCAGCGCGCACCAGCGGCCCGGCAGGCTTGATAATCTGCAGATGATGAAATGCCGCAAATTTTCACATCAACCATAATCATGTCCAATTTGTTCAGGGTGCGCGACGCGCGCAATATAGTTGCATGGCCGTGGGGGAATGTCACTGATAGAGGTGTCATCACTTGAGGGTAAAATCGCCAGCCAGCTTTGACCCGGTGATCTATCAGCCGTCACATATCAGGTGTGTGCGGTAAAGCTTGGCTGGTGTCTTTTTGCGGTGCTTGTGCGGCTTGTTTGTCTAGTTTTCTGAGTTGTGATTGCGCGCGCCATAATTTTGCGCGAATCGCCAGCATTTGCCCCCCCATTAATATCGCGCCTAAAATGCCGCCAATTACAAAGGCACCAACACCAAATAGCCATATCTGGATATCAAGCCGTTGGGTGAATGGCCATAATGACAGGCTGAGCATGGCATCATTTGAGATGGCAAAGCTGACAGCCACCCCCACCAATGTCACCGTAATGATGATCCATAGCAGTCGGCCAAAAAAATGCATGGCTAGGCCTGTCTAGCGGTTCAACCGCTCGCGCATACCTTTACCCATTTTGAAAAAAGGTACCCTTTTTTCAAACACTTGCACACTTGTTCCGGTACGTGGATTGCGACCAACTCTGGATTTACGGTGACGCACCGAAAAGGCGCCAAAGCCACGAAGCTCAACCCGGTCACCGCGTTCAAGTGCGCTGCCGATTTCGTCAAGTATGGTGCTGACCAGCCGTTCGATGTCGCGGTGGTAAAGTGCTGGATTTTTTGCTGCCAATTTGGCGATAAGCTCTGACCGTGTCACTTCACCCACTCCATTTCTATATCAATTCAAATAAATATAACAACAAGATGCCTATAAGCACCGCAAGGGTCAAACAAAATTCGTAAAAATAGTTTATGGGTCAATCAATTGGTGTCAATTGCGCGTGTATTTGCGCAGATAAAAAAATATCAGCCACAATAATATTGTGCCTGATATGCATTGGTGGATGTCCCGCCCCGGATGCGCCAGTGCGGGAAATGATTTTACTTGTCGTCGTCGCCGTCACGCTTGGCAAGGGCCGCGCCCAAAATGTCGCCAAGGCTGGCACCGCTGTCTGAAGAGCCAAAATCTGCCATGGCTTGTTTTTCTTCAGCAGTTTCACGTGCTTTGATTGACAAGGTCAGCTTGCGAGTCTTTTTGTCGACATTGGTTACAACAGCATCGACCTTTTCACCAACGGCAAAGCGGTCACTGCGTTGTTCTGCCCGATCGCGGCTGAGGTCAGTCCGCCGGATAAAGCCAGTCATGCTTTCGCCAACGGTGACATCAATGCCATTGTCGCTGACGCTGGCAACGGTACAGGTGACGACTTCGCCTTTGCGATAGGCATCTGCCTGACCCGCATATGGATCATCGGTCAGCTGCTTGATGCCAAGCGAAATACGCTCTTTGCTGATATCGATATCCAGCACTTTGGCTTTGACCATATCGCCTTTGTTAAAGCCTTCAAGCGCGGCTTCGCCAGTGGTTTCCCAGCTGATGTCAGATAAATGCACCAAACCATCAATGTCTTCGGTCAAACCAACAAACAAACCAAATTCGGTGATATTGCGGACTTCGCCATTAATTTCAGTGCCGATTGGATAGGTTTGGGTCAGATCTTCCCATGGGTTGGCTGTGCATTGCTTCAGGCCAAGTGAAATGCGGCGCTTTGACAAATCCACGTCAAGCACCATAACTTCAACTTGCTGGCTGGTTGAAACAATCTTGCCGGGATGGACGTTTTTCTTGGTCCAGCTCATTTCTGAGACGTGAACAAGACCTTCAACCCCAGCTTCTAGCTCTACAAAGGCGCCATAGTCAGTAATGTTGGTGACCCTGCCTTCCATTTTCGCCCCAATCGGGAATTTGCCTTCGACATTTTCCCATGGGTCAGACATCAATTGCTTCATGCCAAGCGAAATACGCTGGGTTTCAGCATTAAAGCGGATCACTTGCACTTCAACGGTTTCGCCAATCTGCAAGGCTTCTGACGGATGGCTGATACGCTGCCATGCGATATCGGTAACGTGCAACAATCCGTCAACGCCACCAAGATCAACAAAGGCACCGTAATCGGTGATGTTTTTCACAACACCCTGCAGCACCTGACCTTCTTGCAGATTTGATACAAGCTCAGATCTGGCTTCGGCGCGGGATTCTTCAAGAACAGCACGGCGCGACACAACGATATTACCGCGGCGCCGGTCAATTTTCAGGATTTGGAATGGTTGTGGTGTACCCATCAACGGGCCAAGGTCGCGCACAGGCCGGATATCAACCTGGCTGCCTGGTAAAAAGGCTGTCGCACCAGAAAGATCAACAGTGAAACCACCTTTGACCTTGCCAAAGATAATGCCTGTCACACGTTCCTGCTTTTCGAACGACGTTTCCAAAACGCCCCATGCTTCTTCACGGCGGGCTTTGTCGCGGCTGAGTACGGCCTGACCATTGCGGTCTTCCATGCGCTCGACATAGACCTCGATTTCATCACCAATGGCCACCTTTGGGGTCTGGCCTGGTGCTGCCAATTCTTTTAATGGCACGCGGCCTTCAGATTTCAGCCCCACATCAATGATCACGGCCTCGCTATCCATGCCAATGACAAAGCCGCGGACAACGCTGCCTTCGATATTTGTGCCTTCGCCAAAGCTCTCAGCAAGAAGATCGGCAAAGTTTTCAGTGGCAGCCGCAGCTGCTTTTGTAGTTGTAGATGTCAAAAAATGTCTCCGTTATCGCCGCATTTTGAAACCATGCGCCCAGATTATAAAACTGGTCGTTATTTCTAAAATTTAGTGCCTCAGCCGACATGAGGGCCGCATTAGCCAAACTTCAACCCCTTTCTTGGCCGTCTGAACAAACCAGTTACAAGGGTCCTAAGCGGGTTTTTGTGGCGATCATTTACAGTGATTGCCGGCGCTTAAAATTATATATGTGGATAGCTGGTGTTTGGTAATCCATCTATCCGGGACATTGATGTTCAGCCAGATTATGCGGTAATATGCGACAATGCCAACGCCATCACATCATCAGCATCCATTGTGGATGTGTCGATGATAATGGCATCATCAGCAGGACGTAACGGTGCCGCCGATCGGGACCTGTCCCGCGTGTCGCGTTCTTGCATATCTGTTAGAACGTCGCGGAACATAACCGATTGTCCTGCCTGAAGCAACTCTTTGGTGCGTCGTTCAGCACGGGTATGAATATCCGCATCAATGAAGAGTTTGATATCAGCATCAGGCAGAACCACTGTGCCGATATCACGGCCATCTAAAATTGCCCCATTTGGGTCTGGCGGGGCGGCGGCAAATTGGCGTTGCAAATCCAACAAGGCCGCCCGAACCGCAGGCATGGCGGCCACCACAGACGCCATCTCGGCAACTTTTTCACTGCGGATTAAAGGGCTTGTTGTCAATGTAATGTCAAGTTCAACACATGACTTAACGCATTGATCTTCATCTATATTTTTTGAGTCTTGGCCAGCATTTAGTAATTGCAAACCAACCGCACGATATAGTGCGCCGGTGTCTAGATGTGACAGGCCAAAATGTTTGGCAAGCCGTTTGGCAAGGGTGCCTTTGCCGCTGGCGGCAGACCCGTCAATCGCGATAATCATACCGCGTCACCGCTGATTGAGGCGCCGAGTGCCGACATCCGTTCGGCAAAGCCGGGGAAGCTGGTTTCGATGGTTGCGCATCCAGAAACGGTGATTGGCTGTGCGGCAACCATGCCAAGCGTTAAAAATGACATGCCGATTCGGTGATCATGCTGGGCGGCAATGGTCACGCCGCCATTAATTTTGCTCGCTTTGACCTGCCCCGAAACCTGCCCCGTCACCTGCATTGAGTCATCATCATAGGCAACGTCAACACCGCATTGGCGCAACCCATCTGCCATCACTTTAATGCGGTCTGTTTCTTTGACCCGTAATTCAGCCACACCGCGCATGTCCGTTGTGCCGCTGGCCGCCGCCGCCGCTACCGACAGGATCGGATATTCGTCAATCATTGATGCCGCCCGGCTGGCGGGTACCTGAATGCCATGCAGCTGGCTGGATTTTACATGAAGATCGGCAATTATCTCGCCGCCTTCGGTGCGTTCATTGACACGTTCGATTGACCCGCCCATCTCGATCAGCGTGTCGAGTAAACCGGTACGCAACGGGTTCATGCCAATGCCGGGGATGATGATGTCGCTATCCGGGGTAATCAATGCCGCTACTACGGCAAAGGCGGCAGATGATGGGTCGCGCGGCACGGTGATTTGGCGGCCATGAAGCACCGCTTCGCCCTGCAGGCTGATAATATGGCTGCCATCATCGGCGATGGTTTGTTGCACATCGGCACCAAAATAACGAAGCATTGACTCGCTATGGTCACGAGACGCATGTGGTTCGGTAATTTGTGTTGTGCCGCGAGCGTTCAAACCGGCAAGCAAAATGGCTGATTTAATTTGCGCCGAGGCCACCTTGGATTGGTGCTGGCGGGCCAGCGGTGTTGCGGTGCCGGTGATGGTGACTGGCAACTGGCCATCGCGGCTAGTGATGCTGGCACCCATGCTTGACAGCGGGTCGGTAATGCGGGCCATAGGGCGGCTGGAAAGTGACGCATCACCGGTGAATGTGGCGGTGATGTCCTGACCGGCAACCACGCCCATTAGCAATCTGACCCCAGTACCAGAATTGCCTAGATCAAGCAGTTTTGCCGGTGACACCATGCCATTAAGCCCGACGCCTGTGACTTGCCAATCACCATGTTTGGTTTTTTCAATCTCTACACCCAGAGCGATCAGCGCATCTTTTGTTGCCAGCACATCGGCCCCTTCCAACAACCCAGAAATGCGGGTTTCGCCAATCGCCAAACCACCTAAAATAAGCGATCTATGCGATATTGATTTATCACCGGGCACGTGAATGGTGCCGCGTAGCGCGGTAACCTGCCGCGATCGCAAAATATCAGTGTTGGATTGTGACATGGGGGCACCCTTATCTGTGGTGGCGGTTATATGTGCTGGCGTTGATCAAATGTCGCGCTTATCTAGCATTTTTTGCTGAGTTGACGCAATCAGCATGACGGCTGATCTGGCTGGTAATCGGGAATTTGGCGCGTCAATGCCGCGTTTTTGGCCCACTGATGCAAAAAAATGGGAAAATCATGCAAAAATATTTTGACAGAGACCGGAAATTGTTTCAAATCGCTTGGCAGTCAAGCAAAGGTGGCGTTCGGTTAGCGATGCAGGGGTGATTGGACATGGCAAAAGCAGATCTGGGTACAAAACGCGCATGTTTAGCATGTGGAATGCGGTTTTATGATTTCAGCCGGAGCCCGATTATATGTCCCGGCTGTGGCGCTGAATTCGATCCAGAAAATATTATCAAAAGCCGAAAAGGCCGTCCGGCCGCAAAAACAACGCCGCGCGATGATGTCGACGCAACGGATGATGATCACATTGACGACGATGATGCGGATCTGAATGATGCCGTTGTTGATGACAATGACGATGATGATATCGATTTTGACGATGATGATGACGTTGATGTTGACGATGACGGCCCGGGCATTATTCAAGATGATATCAGTGATGATGATGAGTTGTTGCCAAACCTCGATGACAAAGACGAAAACTAGTCGTCATTGATCGCGGCTTTTTTTTCAGCAAGTTGTGAAATAAGCCGAAAAAACCGATACCGTGTAAAAAAAGCGCTTGCGCTGGCGGCTTAGGCTGTAATAAACAACCGGTGCTGGCGTCTGGTGCGCCATCTCTTTTGTTTGCTGATGAACAACCAGCCGGACAAACAATTGGGGCTATAGCTCAGCTGGGAGAGCGCTACAATGGCATTGTAGAGGTCAGCGGTTCGATCCCGCTTAGCTCCACCAAACTTTTTAATAAGTTAAAAAAATAAAGCGGGTTAAACCCGCTTTTATTTTCTCGCCAAAAATATCGAATGAACAAATTTTGTTGTTACCCTCGACGATTTTTTGTCGAATAGTTTCTCAATCTATAGTCAGATAACACTCTGATGCAAAAAAACCTGCTGGCGGCATTTAACCGTGGCGCTGGGTGCGGCGTGTTTTGATCAGATAGTCAAGTTAAGAGGGAGAGTGACATGGCGGATCTGCTGAGCGATGACCAAATCACCGAGTTTAAAGAAAAAGGCGTGACGGTACTTCGCGGCGTCTTTACCGATTGGGTTGAGGTGTTGCGCGCTGGCGTTGATGCCAATATGGCAGACCCTGATCCAAATGCCCGCATTTACAAAGGCGAAAATGGGGGTGGTCGGTTTTTTGTCGATTATTGTAATTGGGCGCGTATCCCGGAATATAAAGATTTCATATTTAATTCCAATGCCGCCGCCCTTGGTGCCGCGTTAATGGACAGCCAGCAGGTGCAATTGTTTCATGAACATGTCTTGGTGAAAGAAGCCGCCACGGGCGTGCCAACACCGTGGCATCAGGATGCGCCATATTATTGCGTGGATAGTACCAAGACTGTCAGCATGTGGATTCCGCTTGATGACGTGCCAAGAGACACCACGTTGGAATTTATCTCTGGCTCGCATAAATGGGATAAATTTTATCGCCCACAGCGCTTTGATGGGTCTGCGCTCAATGAAAATGATGGGTTGGAAGCCATTCCAGACATTAATGGTCATCGCGATGATTATGAAATACTTGGCTGGGCGGTGCAGCCCGGTGATGCCATTGCCTTTGACTATCGCACCATTCACGGCGCGCCTGCCAATACCAGCAAGAGCAATCAACGCCGCGCCTTTTCGCTGCGCTTGGTCGGGGATGATACGCATTTTGTCCGGCGTGAAGGCATTGTGACTTCGCCGCCATTTCCGGGCGTGACACTCAAACATGGTGACAGATTAGCCGGAGATGAATTTCCTATTCTGCGAAGCTAGTAAAGCCCTTGCGCCGGTCGATAGGGATACATTATTTATGCTGCCGTGGCGTGATGCTGATCAAAACATTGTCTGATATCTGATGCTGTTTTGGCGTTACGCAACGCCTGACAGACGGCCACGTTGGCAAGGTGTTTTGCCGCAGCAGATACCAGTTTTAGATGGTCACAATCGGCCTGATCAGGGCCAAGGATTGTGCAGACAATATCGACCGGTTTTTTGTCATGGGCATCAAAGGCAACCGCCCTTTCAAGCATGGTAATGATCACCACGCTTTGCGTCAGCTCGGCAAATACCGCGTGCGGTATGGCCATGCCACCCCCGATCGTGGTGCTACCAAGTCGTTCGCGTTTAATCAGCGCATCAAACACCACCCGGGCCGGAACCTTTGTCAGCGATCCGGCGTGGGCCGAGATATGTTCAAGCAGTTGTTTTTTGCTGTTGACCGATAAACCAATCATCATGCCGTCAGTAGGCAGATGGTCCAAAAGAGGCATAAAAAATCCTGTAGAAATGACAGAAAGAGGCGCAGTCATAAATAGCTGTCAGGCTCCCCACCGCGCTGCTAAGCGGCGCATTGATAGGCGCGGAGTACGGTGCTGTCAAGCGATCATTATTTCGGGGGCTGGGGCTATATGCTAAAACGGTCACCAAGATAGACTTGGCGGACGCCAGAATGTTGTACCACCTCATTTGGCGTGCCTTGCATCAACATGGCGCCATCATGGATGATATAGGCCCGATCGACAATATCGAGTGTTTCGCGGACATTATGGTCGGTGATCAAAACGCCTATTCCGTGGTCTTTTAAATGCCCAATCAGATCACGAATTTCACCAAGCGCGATCGGGTCAATGCCTGCCAGCGGTTCATCAAGCAACAAGAATGTCGGGCGCGCGGCAAGCGCACGCGCAATCTCTAGCCGGCGTCGTTCACCGCCTGATAAATTCACTGATGGTGTGTTGCGCAGATGGGTGATGCCAAATTCAGCCATTAATTCATCAAGTGTGGCGTCTCGTTCATCATCGTTGTCATCAAGCGTTTCCAATACGGCGCGGATATTTTGTTCGACAGTTAGGCCCCGAAAAATGCTTGATTCCTGTGGCAAATACCCCATGCCAAGGCGGGCGCGCTGGAAAATTGGTAGGGTGGTTACATCCTGCCCGTCAATAAACACACTGCCTTCATCAGCCGGAATCAACCCAGCCAACATATAGAATGTGGTGGTTTTGCCAGCACCGTTTGGCCCCAACAGGCCCACAGCTTCACCGCGATTTAATTTGATGGACACATTACGCACCACCCGGCGCTTGTTAAAACTCTTACCAATGCCATTGGCGCGCAAACCAGATTGGCTTTGCACCAAGGTTGGTTGCTGTCCAAGTCCCAATTGTGAGTCCAGTTTTGCCATCTATGTCGCCAGGTGATTGATCAACTGCCACGGTGCGCGATGTCAAACGTCACGGTCGGTTTGTCATACACACCCTACGGGTTTAACACACCTGTGACGCGTTTGCCACTGTTGTCTGACAACAGCCTGCTGATTTCCTTATCAAATTCGACTTCTGCCCGCGACCCGCGCATAATATTGTCGCGATCAATGATTTCAACATTGCCAAACAAGTCGGCACGGTCTGTCGCGGCGACATAATCTAGACGGTCGGCGGTAGCGACAATGCCCTTTGGGGTAACAACTTTGGCGTTCCCATCGGCGTTGATGGTCTCAATCGCACCTTCTTCATCTAGAAAGGCGACAACCCGTTCACCCTCAACAACACGTCCATTATCGTCCTTGTAAGTGGCCGCGCCAATCGCAATCACCTGTTTGTTGGTGATATCGCTGGCATTATAGGTGATAGAGCCAGTGGCGGTAATGATGCCGCGCGGGCTGGTCACAATGGCTTTGGGGCCAGCAAGGTCATAGGTTTCGTCAACAATGCGGTAATCCAGCTTTGCGCCGCGTGCGACATTGTCACCATCAACAAAGACCACCGACCCGGTGGCAGAGACATCGGTTAGGTCCCGGCCTTTTGATGACGGGTCGTAACGTGCGATGATTTCATCCGCTTTTAGGCGTTTATCATCCTGTTCAACAACAGCATCACCAATGGCGATATATACACCTTTGGTTTGGTCCCATTCCAGCGAGACACTGGCCTCTATGGATACAGGCGATGATTTTGTGTTTTGCGCCAATGCTGGATGAGATAGCATGATCGCGCCTTGGAAAAGAGCGGCGACAAGAAGCGCGGCTGGTCGATGGCTGTCTGGGGCAATGTTCATTTTGGTTTTGGACATCTCACACCATCCCTCACGCGTTAATTTGCCGTTGCATCTGCGGTCTGCATCACCATGCGCGCGGTGCCGCCAAACAGAATCCGATCGCCATTATCAAAGACGGTCATGGTCTCTGCGTTAATACGACGGGCGTCATCTGTCACAGTGACTGGCACGAGCGAACGCATTTCACCAAGCTTTAAATCGGCAAATAGCGCATCAGATTCGAGCTTTAGATTTTTTTCTGGCTGGGTGACAACAACATCCCCGGCCATATCAACCACATCATCTGGCTGGTCAAAGACGCCATAATTTGATTGAAGGTTGATAATCTGGCCATTTTTCATGGTGATGGTGGCGCGTGGTTGTTGCATGTCGATGCGGCCAGAACCATCATTGGCCTCAGACGCCTGATCGGCGGTGATCAGAAAAGGCTGGCCAGAAGATGTGACACCTTGATAGCGCGCCCCGGTCAGGGCGATCTCGCCACTATTGGCTATTTTTACGTCTTTGATTTCCAGTTTGCTGTCACCAGATTGATGTAAAAAGCCAAGCCAGCTTGCCACCACTAGGGTGACGGCAACGCCAATGCCAAGCAAAACAACCGACAACCGCCGCGATGGCCGCTGTTCATCCTGAACCGATCTTGTGCGCGGGGTGAATTGACGGCGTTTTGATGATGATGGCGTGCGGGCCATATAGGGCGCTCCGATCGGGCAGAGGGGGGACTAGTGGTGAAAAATATCTTGGTCGGCAAAGCCGCCTAGATCAAGCGCCGTGCGGGTGCGGATAAAGGCAAAACAGGCCGCGGCAATGTGGGCGCGCTGTTCGCGTTCTAGCATGGTGTCGAGTTGGGCGCGGATTTGATGCAGATACAACACATCACCAGCCGCATAATCGGCCTGTTCATCGGTGAGGCTGTCCGCGCCCCAGTCAGATGATTGCTGTTGTTTTGATATGTCAATCCGCAGCAATTCACGGCACAGATCTTTCAAGCCATGACGATCGGTGTAGGTGCGGGCTAATTTTGACGCGATTTTGGTACAATAAATGTCGCCGCCGACTGGGCCTATATTATGTTCAAGAACGGCAACGTCAAATCGGGCAAAATGGAATAATTTGGCCCGCGCCGGGTCGGCCAAAAGGGCTTTTAAATGCGGCGCATCGGCACGTGGATGAGCGATTTTAACAAGATGCGCATCCCCATCGCCAGATGATAACTGCACAAGGCATAGCCGGTCACGATGTGGGTTCAGCCCCATGGTTTCGGTGTCAATCGCGATGCTTGTGCCTAGATTCAGATTTTCGGGCAGGTCGTCATTGTGAATATGAATGGCCATGACGTCCCTCTATTTCAGATTGTCGCCAAATCCATATCTATCGACAGCGCTGGTGCTAACCGGCTGTCACAAACCTGCCACGGCAAAAAATCTGTTGTTCCAACAAAATGTAATTCAAATAAAACCAAGTAAAGCCTGCAATTGTCTGACGGTTAATTTTGATCGTCAAACTCTATGAGTTTCAACCTAAATGGAACCTCAGACATAGTCAAATTTTCATTATCTGCCCGGTGCTGTTAATTTGTCACATCTTTTGCCGTTCATGTTTCAGACCGATCCAGAGGCAGTAACACATAACCAAAATCACAAGGGTTAAGGGGATGCCGGTGGATACAGCCGCGCCCTGCAGCGCATTTAACCCCCCGCCAAGCAACAGGGCGATGGCAACCAGCCCCTCAAGCGTGCACCAGAACACACGTTGCGTTACCGGTACATCCATTTTTCCGCCTGCGGTGATGGTATCGATGACAAGCGACCCTGAATCAGATGACGTCACAAAGAAAATTACGATAAGGTCCAGTGATATCGGGGCGACAACGCTATAAAATGGCAGCTCTTTGAGCAGTCCAAACAGCGCCCCTTCCGGCTTGTAGTCATCACTGTTGCCGCGACACCGGGCGCGCCGCCAGCATTCAGCATATCGATCACAGCCCCGCCGAATGTGGACATCCATAAGGCACAGACAAGCGTTGGTGCCACCAACGCGCAGATAATAAATTCGCGCACCGTTCTGCCTTTTGAAATACGGGCGATAAACATCCCGACAAATGGTGACCACGCGATCCACCACGCCCAATAAAACGTTGTCCAGCCATGACAATAGCTGGTGTCATTTCTGCCAAACGGATTTGAAAGCGCCGGTAAGAGCAGAACATAATCCACCATGACACTGAAATATCTGGTGACGGCGGCGACAATGCCCGTGGTGATAATGACAAAGAAAAACAGCCTGACTGCGACAATCATATTAATTTCAGATAACCGTTTAACCCCAGCATCCATCCCCAGAAGTACTCGAGCCAAGCGCAATAGCGGTGATGCCGATAATCAGCCATACGGTGACGGCCGGGGTTGGCGTGATGCCAAAAATTTCATTGAGGCCTGCCGCCACTTGACCCGCACCAAGACCAAGTGATGTTGTCAGCCCAAATAGCGTGGCGAACACCGCCGCTGTATCAATCGGATGGCCCCTCGCGCCCCTGACGCGTTCGCCCAGCAATGGCACAAACGCCGATCGTAGGGTGAGTGGAAACCCATAATGATAGCTGAAAATCCCAAGCGATAATCCAACCGCCGCATAGACGGCCCAGCCTTCAAGCCCCCAATGATGGATTGTTCCAACGATGCCGATATATTCCTTATCAGCGATGTTGATGCCAAGCGGGCGGCCGGCACCGCTTTCAGAAAAATTATAATAGACAGGTTCAAGCACGCCAAAAAACAACAAGCCAATACCAATGCCAGCGGCAAACATCATGGCGATCCAACCGGCATAGGAATAATCTGGTTTTGCGTCTTTGCCGCCAATTCTGACCTTGCCGACAGGGTGAAAAATCAACACCAGACAAAATAGCGTGATGGCGTTGACCGACAACACCAAAAACTAGTCAAAAGTGCTGGTGAGCCAAGGGCGCAACCAGCCAAAAAATTCAGCTGTCGCATTTTGATTGGCCAGCGCAATCAGCACAAAGGCCGCAATCACGATGCTGGATATCAAAAATACCGGATTATGAATATCAAGGCCAAACGGCCGAATATTGCTGTCGCCCAATTTATGTTTGGTTTCGCCCCATGACCGTGGGTCTGGATCTTGTCGTAACTGCGCCATCTTGTCCCCCGCTTTTCATTTTTTCAAAAAAAGCCTGACGAGGTTAAGCTTCCGAAAATATGTTAAAAAATACCGGTAAATTTTGATGGTCTAAATAGATGCCATCAGCCCGTTGTCATAGTGGCCCGGCGCTATATTGGCCCCGCACTATATTCGCCCGGTGGTGCCAGTCTGGCTTTTGCTATGGCTACCAGTCTGGCTTTCGCCAGGGCGCGGTGCTGGCGCGGCGGGGCAGTGGGCGGCAAGGGCCTCTTTGCCCGCCCATAGCCACAAATACATATTCAATTCGCCGCGCAATCGGTCGCCAAGGCGCAAATGTTTGCTGGTCGCTTTATGGTTTGAACAGGCATGCATCGCCCCAATTTTCAATAGTTGACGGATGAAAATGGTCATCCGGCTGTTTGATTGCGGCGATGTGCTGAGCGCAAATAAATAGGTGGCAATATGCCAGTTCTGGTCATCTTCGTGATGCAGCACAAGAAACAGGAACTCAAGCTTAACGTCATCACTAAATAGCTTTAGAAATTGCGTCTCTTTGCTTTTATAGGCCAGCGCCCGTAATGGCCAGCTTGGTGTTGTCGGTTCCATCTCGCATTCCTGTCCATCACATGCCCCATAGAGCGCAACGAAAAGAGATTGAAACCGAGCATTGTTGAGACCAGAGGGGCGGTGTGCCTGCCCGCATCCCCCATTGTCATGGCAATTAAGGCATTCATCCAAGCCATTTATCAGCCGGGCGATGCCATCATGCCCCGCATCAAGTAACGGCAGATGCAAACAGAACAGGTTTTCTGCCCGGTGACATAAACGCCCGGTAACATAATATTTTTGATAAGGGGGGTGGCTGTTTAAAAAAATGGTGCCCAGGAGAAGACTCGAACTTCCACGACCTTGCGGCCACTGGCACCTGAAGCCAGCGCGTCTACCAATTCCGCCACCTGGGCACGGATTCATCGGGCGGTTTTTGCAACCGAGTTCCGATTGGCCGAGAGAATAGCTGTAATCACGCCGGTGTCAAACCTTTTTAAACCCGGGCAGCCCGGGGCAAAACACGCCATTCATCACGCCTCGGCTCAATCCGCACCATAGATAAAAAAACCGGCATGATTCGAGCGTGATGGGATTGAAATGCCGGACATGCTGATCTAATGTGGCAGGCTGTTCGGGTGATGCGTACGGCCTGCGCGATGATCAGCGCGTCAATCCATACAAACGCGTTTGGTGATAACAAGATAAAACAAATCTGGGGTAACAAGATGATACATACCGTTGCGGTAATTGGTGGGTCCGGGTTTGTCGGCCGGGCGACAATTGAAAAATTGGCGCAAGCTGGCAAACAGATCATTGTGTTATGCCGGAACAGTGACCGTGCGAAATTTTTAAAACCAATGGGGCGTATTGGCCAGATCACCATTGTTGCGGGTGACGCGCTGGATGATGCGGCGCTAGAAACGGTGCTGGCACCTGCCGATGCGATGGTTAATATGGTCGGTATTCTGGCCGAGTCCGGCGCGCAGAAATTTGGCGCTTTGCAAGCTGAATTGCCACAGCGCATTGCACAAATGGCGGCGCGCCATCACCATCAGGCGGTGGTGCATCTATCGGCAATTGGTGCTGATGCCAAATCAGCCAGCCGATATGCCCAGACCAAAGCGGCTGGCGAGGCTGGGCTGAAAGCGGCGTTTCCAAAGGCGGTTATTATGCGTCCATCTGTTATTTTTGGCCCACGTGACAATTTTTTCAACAGATTTGCCACGATGGCGCAAATCGCCCCAGCCTTGCCATTGCCGGGCGGCGGGCATATGCGGATGCAGCCTGTTTATGTTGAAGATGTCGCATCGGCCATTCTTGCCGGGTTAGGGATTGGCGGGGCTGATCTCAAAAAACGGCCGGACGGACAGATTTATGAACTTGGCGGGCCTGATATCTGCAGCTTTCGCCAGTTGATGGCCTTAACAATGCAATATAGCCAGCGCCGCCGGTTGTTGGTGCCGGTGCCGTTTGCGGCATTGGCTGTGGGTGCGCGCGTGGCTGGGTTATTGCCCAACCCACCGCTGACAACAGATCAATTGCGATTGCTGAAACTGGATAATGTGGTTGCCAAAGGGGCGCTTAAATTGGCTGATCTTGGGATTGTTGCCACCAGCATTGATGCGGTTGTGCCATCCTATCTGGCACGCTACCGGCCGGGCGGCTTGTTTCGCAAATAGGCTAGAGCGTGGCAATCAGGCCAAGTTGAAGTCCAAGCAACAAAACCATGCCGAGTCCCAATCGGTAAATCACAAAAATGGTGAAACTCGCTCTGGCCAGCCACGACATCATCACGCGAATGGCCAGCCACGCAAATAGCGCCGATAACACCGCCACAATGGCCGCATCCACCCCAAGCTGGGCATCGCCTGCGTCAATGATATCAATGGTTTTGAGCAAGCCAGCCCCGGCGATTGCTGGCAAGGATAACAACAGCGAAAACCGCGCCGCAGTCACCCGGTCATAGCCGAAAAACCGTGCCGCGGTCATGGTGACACCAGACCGTGACGCCCCCGGAATCAGGGCGCAAATTTGCATAAGCCCAATGCCCATGGCGGCTGACCAGCGCATATCGGCCAGCCCGTGCAACTGCCCGCCAAATCGATCAGCGGCCCATAAAAGCCCAGCAAACGCGATATTGGCCCATGCGAGGGTTGTTACCAATGTCAGCCAATGCCAATCGGCATAATTTACCACAAATCCAACCAGTACTAAGGGTATTGTCGCGCCAATGATCATCAAACCAAGCCGCCGGTGATCCGCTTGCTGGGCGCTGTCAGCCCGCCCAAACATAGCGGCGGTGATATTGAATATGTCGCGGCGCAAATAGACCAGCACCGCGATCAGCGTGCCAACATGCGCGGCCACGTCAATCGTCTGGCCCTGATAGGGATGGGCGGTGATGACCGGGATCAGAACAAGATGCCCGGATGATGACACCGGTAAAAATTCGGTCACGCCCTGAATAGCGGCAACCAAAAGAATAAGGCTAAACGGCATGACATGTCCTGTGCTGATATGATGCCATGGCTACAAGTAATTGGCCGGTAAAACAAGGGGGCAAATATCTGTTTGGTGAATTGTGCTTTTTTGGGTGGCCCGCTATTCTGGTAAAATTAGTTCCAAATCGGCCATAAAAATGGAATTAATCGCCGTTATTTTCCCGTGGCCTTGCAAGGTGCTTGCAAATTTCGGAAAAAAAGGGTAATAAGTGTTGACTAATTATGAAACCGGTCTGGGTACGGGGCATGCACATGGCCGCCGGCACCCGGCACCGTCATTTACCTAGTTCTATCGTCACAACCGGTCGCCGGGAGG
The DNA here is from genome assembly GCA_027620495.1 of Pseudomonadota bacterium. Classification (GTDB taxonomy): domain Bacteria; phylum Pseudomonadota; class Alphaproteobacteria; order Puniceispirillales; family Puniceispirillaceae; genus UBA3439. The sequence goes on from JAQCEA010000002.1 coordinate 33,420, forward strand.
CAAAGATGTCATCAAAAATGCTGCAGTTCGTAGCGACAAAAAAAGCCATGCCGGAAAAGCGGACGGCTGATAATCGTGTGGCTGATTTCGATGAAATTTATAATGATTTTGACGCCGCCGCCGCCGAGACGCAAGCGTCACGCTGTTCACAATGCGGGGTGCCGTTTTGTCAGGTAAATTGCCCGTTGCACAACAACATCCCGGATTGGCTGATGATGACAGCCGAAGGTCGGTTGCAAGAAGCGTATGAATTATCTTCGCAAACCAATAATTTTCCAGAAATTTGTGGCCGCATTTGCCCGCAAGACCGATTGTGTGAAGGCAGTTGCGTGATCGAAAAAGGGTTTGAATCGGTCACCATTGGTGCGGTGGAAAAACACATCACCGAAACGGCGTTTGCCGAAGGCTGGGTAAAACCAGCCGCACCGCGCCATGAACGCAGCGAATCGATTGGCATTATCGGGGCGGGTCCGGCTGGATTGGCGGCGGCTGAAATGTTGCGACATCAGGGCTATAAGGTGCATGTTTATGACCGTTATGACCGTATTGGTGGTCTGCTGATTTATGGTATTCCCGGCTTTAAGCTGGAAAAAGATATCGTCGAACGGCGCGGCAATTTATTGCGTGATGGCGGGGTGACCTTTCATCTTGGTGTCGACGTTGGACATGGTGCGCATAGTTTTGAAAAACTGCGCGCGGCGCATGATGCGATTTTGATTGCCACTGGTGTGTATAAGGCCCGCGATATCAGCCTGCCGGGTGTCGGGCTTGATGGCATCGTGCCCGCATTGGATTATCTAACAGCGTCAAACCGCAAAAGCCTTGGTGATTCGGTGCCTGCATTTGACAATGGCATGCTTGATGCGGCTGGCAAGGATGTGGTGGTGATCGGTGGGGGGGATACCGCGATGGATTGCGTGCGTACCGCGATCCGGCAAAAAGCCAAATCGGTCAGCTGTTTATACCGCCGCGATCGGGCGAATATGCCGGGGTCACAGCGCGAAGTGGCGAACGCCGAAGAAGAAGGCGTGGTGTTTAATTGGTTGTCAGCCCCGCAGGCCTTTATCGGGGATGACAAGGTACGGGCGGTACGGGCGCAACGCATTCATCTTGGCCAGCCAGATGCCACCGGGCGGCAGGTGCCAGAGGTGATCGAGGGATCATCGCATGATTTGCCAGCAAATTTGGTGATCAAAGCACTTGGGTTTGACCCCGAGGACCTGCCAAAATTATTTGGTCAGGACGAATTGGAAGTGACCCGCTGGGGCACAGTGAAAATTGACTGGCAGACCATGATGACACCAATGGAGGGGGTTTTTGCCGCTGGCGATATCGTGCGCGGTGCCTCGCTGGTTGTCTGGGGTGTGCGTGATGGACGGGATGCCGCTGAACAAATTGATCGCTGGATCAATGCCGCGGCTGACGCGCCGCGCGTTGCGACAGCAAGGAGCTAAAGCCATGACACAATCATTTGATGCGCAAGAATATTTGGCGCGCCGCGCGCGGAACGAAGACCGGCTGACAGCGGCTGGCGTTTATGGGCCGGAAATGGAACATGATGCGTGCGGGGTTGGATTTGTCGCGGCGCGTGATGGCCAGCCAAACCGGGCCGTTGTCGAGTCCGCCATCGAAGCCCTACAAGCCATTTGGCATCGCGGCGCGGTTGACGCAGATGGCATGACCGGGGATGGGGCCGGTATTCATATCGAAATCCCGCGCGACTTTTTCATCGAGCATATTGCCCGTACCGGCCATGATGATGATGGCGGGCGGCTTGCCGTTGGCATGGTGTTTTTGCCGCGTACCGATTTGGCAGCCCAAGAACGGTGCCGGTGTATTGTTGAAGAAGAAATTCTGGCATTTGGACATTTTATTTATGGCTGGCGGCAGGTCCCTGTAAATATCAGCGCGTTGGGGCAAAAAGCCATTGCGACCCGTCCGGAAATTGAACAGATCATGTTCTCTATGCCAACTGATATCAGTGAAGAGGAAGCCGAAAGACAGTTATATCTTGTGCGCCGCCGTATCGAAAAAGCGGTGATTCAGGATTTGATCAGCGACTTTTACATTTGTTCATTATCAACCCGTTCGATCATTTACAAAGGCATGTTTCTTGCCGAACAGGTCACGGCCTTTTTCCCGGATTTGCTAGACCAAAGATTTGTGTCTTCATTTGCAATTTATCATCAGCGCTATTCGACAAATACCAAACCAACATGGCGTCTGGCACAGCCATTTCGGGTATTGGCCCATAATGGGGAAATAAACACCATCCGCGGCAATCAAAACTGGATGAGCTGTCATGAAGATAGAATGGGATCGGCATTATTCGGCACCCAGATTGAAGATCTAAAGCCAGTCGTTGCCAAAGGCAGTTCTGACTCGGCGGCACTTGATGCGGTGTTTGAACTGTTGCTGCGAAGCGGCCGTGATCTGCCAATGGTGAAAACCATGATGATCCCCGAAGCGATTGATGTCAGCGCTGATAATCCACGGGCGAATCTTTATGCCTATTGTAATTCGGTGATGGAACCATGGGATGGGCCGGCGGCGATTGCGGCCTATGCTGGTGACTGGGTGGTGGCTGGACTTGACCGTAACGGGTTGCGGCCATTGCGGTATGTTGTGACGCATGATGGGCTGGTGGTTGCCGGTTCTGAAACCGGTATGGTGGTGGTGCCAGATACCAATATTGCCGAACGCGGGCGTCTTGGCCCGGGCGAAATGATCGGCATTAATTTGGCTGAGGGCAGGCTGTATAAGGACCAAGAACTTAAAGACAAGCTGGTTAAAAAATGCGACTGGCGCCAATGGATTGGCCGGGCCAAACAAATGGACGCGCTATTGGCGAATGCGTCTGGCAAAGCCAGCGCCCCGCTTGAACCAAAAGAGGCACGCCGCCGTCAATATATGGCTGGCTGGACAATGGAAGACGCCGAACTTGTCCTGCAGCCGATGGCCCAAACTGGCAAAGAAGCCATTGGTTCAATGGGGGATGATACGCCGCTGGCGGTATTATCAGGCCATTATCGTGGCCTCCACCATTTCTTTAGACAGAATTTTTCGCAGGTGACAAACCCGCCAATCGATTCTTTGCGTGAACGTTATGTAATGACCTTGCGGACCCGCCTTGGCAATCTTGGCAATATTCTGGATGAAGCCCCAGAACAATGTGACCATCTGCTGTTGCATTCTCCGGTGCTGACGGTGCCAGAGTGGGATGCGCTGTGCCTCTATCTTGGCGACAAGGCAGCAACCATAGATTGTACATTTGTTGACGATGGCAGCGACCATGCCCTTACCGCCGCGCTTGAACGTATTCAGGCCGAAGCCGAAGAGGCGGTGCGGTCTGGCTGTGAACATGTCATGTTGACAGATCGCAACGTAAATCAAGACCGTGTGCCATTACCAATGATTCTGGCGACAGGCGCGGTGCATTCGCATCTTGTCCGCCAGCAATTGCGCACATTTGCATCGGTGAATGTGGCCAGTGGTGAATGTCTTGATGTGCATCATTTTGCGGTGTTGATTGGCGTTGGTGCCACAACTGTCAACGCCTATGTCGCCGAAGCGGCGATTGCTGATCGGCATGCGCGTGGGTTGCTTGCTGGGCTGGAAATTGGTGATGCGGTCGGCAATTACCGAAAGGCGATCGAAGACGGATTGTTGAAAATCATGTCAAAGATGGGTATTTCGGTGATTACCTCTTATCGGGGGGGCTATAATTTTGAAGCGCTTGGCCTATCGCGGTCACTTGTAGCTAATTACTTTCCATCGATGTCATCACGTATTTCTGGCCTTGGTCTGAAAGGTATCGCGGCTGGTGTGTTGAAAATGCACAAAAAGGCGTTTGCGGTTGATGATGTGCATCTGCCAGTTGGTGGATTCTTCCGTTATCGCAAATCTGGCGAACGGCATGCCTTTGACGGGCAATTGATCCACGCTATGCAACATGCCTGTGATACCGGTTCTTACGAAAGCTGGAAAAAATATTCAGCGCTGGTGGCGTCACAGGACCCAATTAATTTGCGTGATCTTCTCGATTTTAAACCTGTGCATGATCCGATTGACATTGACCGGGTTGAATCCATCACCGGTATTCGCAAACGGTTGGTATCACCGGGCATTTCGCTTGGTGCGCTCAGCCCAGAGGCGCATGAAACATTGTCAATTGCCATGAACCGGATCGGCGCAAAGTCGGATTCGGGCGAAGGTGGGGAAGACCCGGCCCGCTTTAAATTGCGTGAGAATGGCGATAATCCGTCAAGTGCCATCAAACAGATCGCATCTGGGCGGTTTGGGGTCACGGCCGAATATCTGAACAATTGTCAGGAAATTGAAATCAAGGTGGCACAAGGCGCCAAGCCCGGCGAGGGCGGCCAGTTGCCCGGCATCAAGGTAGATAGCCTGATCGCGCGGCTTCGCCATTCAACGCCCGGCGTCACATTGATTTCACCGCCACCGCATCACGATATCTATTCGATCGAAGATTTGGCCCAGTTGATCTATGATTTAAAGCAAATCAACCCAGACGCCAAAGTCTGTGTCAAGCTTGTGGCATCAACCGGTATCGGCACAATCGCCGCGGGTGTTGCCAAGGCCAAGGCCGATGCAATTTTGGTGTCTGGTCATGGCGGTGGTACCGGTGCCAGCCCGCAATCATCCATCAAACATGCGGGCATGCCATGGGAAATGGGCCTGTCCGAAGTGCATCAGGTTTTGTCGATGAATGATTTGCGCAACAAGGTTGTGTTGCGTACCGATGGGGGACTCAAAACGGGTCGTGATATTGTCATGGCGGCGATGTTGGGGGCTGATGAATATGGTATTGGCACATCTTCGCTGATTGCCATGGGATGCATCATGGTGCGTCAATGTCATTCCAACACATGCCCAGTTGGGGTATGTACCCAGCGCGATGATCTGCGTGCGAAATTTGAAGGCACGCCGGAAAAAGTCGTCCAGCTCTTTACCCATCTGGCCGAAGAAGTGCGCGAAATTTTGGCCGGTCTTGGCTTTACCTCGTTGCAACAGGTGATTGGTCGTACAGATCTTCTAACGCAGGTCAGCCGCGGTGATGCGGCGCTTGATGATCTTGATCTGAATCCTATTTTGGTGCGTGTTGACGGGGCTACCGATCTGGTAAGTTGCCGCAATATGCCGCGGGTTGAAGTGCCTGATACGCTGGACTCGCTGATGGTGGATGATGCCAAATTGGCGCTGGAAAATGGTGCCAAGATGCAGCTTTCCTACAATGTGGAAAACACCCAGCGTGCAATCGGGACAAGGCTGTCGTCTCATATTGTGCGGCGGTTTGGCATGACGGGTCTGCGCGAGAGACATATTTCGGTGCGTCTGCGCGGTTCTGCTGGGCAATCGCTAGGGGCGTTTGCGACCAAGGGGCTGTGGCTAGAGGTGATTGGTGACGCCAATGATTATGTTGGCAAGGGTTTGTCTGGCGGGGTGATTTCGGTGCGTCCATCAGCCGCCGCCGGGTTTAATGCCAGCGACAATACCATCATCGGCAATACGGTTTTATATGGGGCGACGTCGGGCAAATTGTTTGCCGCTGGTCAGGCTGGGGAACGTATGTGTGTACGCAATTCTGGTGCCACCGCCGTTGTCGAGGGGGCCGGATCAAATGCGTGCGAATATATGACCGGTGGCAAGGTCGTTGTTCTAGGCGAAGTGGGGCAGAATTTTGGGGCTGGCATGACCGGCGGCATGGCTTTTATTTATGATCCGCAAGACAGCTTTGTTGCCCGTGCCAATGCCGAAACTTTGCATATAGCGCGCATCCAGCATCCACATTGGGAAGCCGTGTTGCGTGATTTGATCATCGAGCATGGAAAGGCCACCGAAAGTGTGATGGCGGCGCGGCTGCTCAATCAATGGGCAACGGCGGTCGGGCATTTTTGGCAAGTCGTGCCAAACGAGATTATCCCGGTATTAGACGTGCCACTCGACACAGGGGATACGGCGTCACAAACTGCCTGACGGGTCAGTATCTATACAGGGCAGATGGCCGCATTAACCAAGCAGAAAAGCTGATTGCGTCAACCGAGGCTTTGGTGTAAGTCACCAAAATGGTTGAGATTTCAAAGCAAACAGCAGCTGATGATGCGGCAATTGAAACATTGATGGGCGAGGCATTTGGCCCGGCCCGCTATAGCCGGTCGGTATGGTTGCTGCGTTCCGGGCCACCAATTTCTGATTTATGTCTTGTGTTGCGCCAGTCCGACACCATGCTGGCATCGCTCCGTTTTTGGGAAGTGCGGCTAGAACAGCAAACTGTGTTGCTTTTGGGGCCACTTGCCGTCCAGCCAGATTTGCGTGGTCAAGGCTATGGCCAGCAGATTGTGAAAGAGGGGCTGGCACGCGCCAAGGCGATGGGTAAATGGCCATTGGTTTTGGTGTCTGGCGAACCAGATTATTATCCAAAATTTGGTTTTGTGCCGGCCGCATCTTATCAGCTAGACTGGCCCGGATTTGTCGAGCCGGAACGCCTGCAATTTTTAGAATTACAACAAGGGGCGTTGGCAGCACTGCGGCCGCCCTTGCGGGTGCGGGCCGTAAATGCATAAGGCAAGAAAAAGGTAGGGTGTTTTAGTCAATGCGTGTGCTGCATCATTATCAGCTGTCGGCCTCGGCACGATTTATCCGTTTGGTTCTGGCTGAACGTAGCCTTGTGTTTCTGCCAAAAATTGAAATCCCGTGGGAGCGTAACGACGCATTTTTGTCGCTGAACCCAGCTGGTGACGTGCCGGTATTGGTGGCGGAAGACGGGTTGGTTGTTTCGGGGGGAACGGTTATTGCCGAATATATTGAAGAAACCGAACCTGCCAGCACCGCTGATCTATTGTGGGGAGAGGCGCCGATGCGCGCCGAAATCCGACGTCTGGTGCATTGGTTTGAATTTAAATTCAACCGTGAAGTTGGCGGCCCATTGGTGGCTGAACGGGTGATCAAACGATTTTCTGGATCGGGCGAGATATCATCTTCAGTGATCCGTGCGGCGCTCAGTAATTTGCAAATTCATATGGATTATATTGATTGGTTGTCAGAACAAGGCAATTGGCTGGCGGGAAAAAGATTGTCACTTGCCGATCTGGCCGCCGCGGCGCATCTGTCGGTGCTTGATTTTTTAGGCGATGTGGACTGGAGCCGCCACCCAGAAGCGAAAATCTGGTACGCAAAAATGAAGTCGCGCCCGTCTTTTCGTGATCTTTTGGGCGATCAGGTTGTTGGTCTGGTGCCGCCACTACATTACAGCGATATGGATTTTTAAACTAATATAAACCTGCACTCTGGTAGTTGGCCGGAGTCAGATGGCCGGAGTCAGATAGCCGGTGTTAGATGGCCGGGCTGGTATTGGCGATCAGCGACACAAGCTCATCAAGCACGCGTTCCAGTTGGGCCAATTGGCGTGGTTCTGAATATCGGTGGGTGGCGGTCTTGTCCAACATCACCGCCACATCATCTGATTGCAGCTGATCTGCCAGTCTTGTTGCTGTTTGCCATGGTACCTCGGCATCTTGCATACCGTGCAATAACCGCACCGGCACCTGTATCAAAAGCGGGGCCTGCAACCGCAAATGCTGGCGTCCATCTTCAATCAAATGATAGGGATAAATTACCGGATCATCTGCATAGGGATTTTCAAAGGTGATTTGACCAGAGGTCTTAAAATCTGCTTTTGCCGCGTCACTTAGCGGGTTCCAGATTAATTCTTCGGTGAAATCAGGTGCCGCGGCGATGCCGACCAGCGCCGCAACACGGGCAGGGCGGGCCAGCGCCAGATTAAGCATAATCCACCCACCAAGAGATGACCCCACCACAATTTGCGGGCCATCGGTATGCGCGTCAATCATGTCGATGGTGTCGCGCGTCCAGTCTGAAATATTGGTTTGCAGAAAATCGCCATCAGATTGCCCGTGACCGCTATAGTCAAAACGCAAGAATGACTGTCCACGACGCTCTGCCCAGGCTTGTATATGCATGGCCTTGCTACCATTCATATCAGACCCATGGCCGCATAAAAATACAACGCCCGGTTGTATGCCTGATATGCGGTGATAGGCGATGGCACCAAATTGATCTATGATATGTTTAGAAACTGCTGTCATCCCCATCACCTTGCGTTATAGTGTCGGCCTATGATTCACATCCGGCATATCTTCTATCATGGCAAAACCAACAGTTAAATTCAAACAGCCATCCGGCAGACAGCCGGTGATTGTGCAAATTCTGCCAGCTTTGGTGCGCGGCGGCGTTGAAAGAGGCACGGTTGAAATGGCGCAAGCCATTCAGGCCGCCGGTGGGCATTCTGTGGTGATATCAAATGGTGGGCCGCTGGTCCGGCATGTCGAACGGTGCGGGGGCAAACATATTGCGTTGCCGGTGCATGTGAAGAACCCGTTGCGCTGGCCGGGGTTGCGCCGCCAATTAAAAACTATTTTTCAGGCCGAGGGCGCCGATATTGTGCATGTCCGATCGCGGGTGCCAGCATGGCTCGCGCTGAATCTGGCAAAATCCATGGGCATTGCCACCATCAGCACTGTGCATAGCCGCTTTACCACTACATCATTTTTAAAGCGGCGCTATAATGCCAAGCTTCTTGATGCCGGGCAGGTGATTGCCATTTCCAATTATGTTCATGGTCTGATTACCAGCCAATATATTGGCGTTGAAGACCGGCTGACAGTTGTGCATCGCGGTGTTGATACTGTCACATTTGACCCGGCGGCGGTTAGTCAAGCGCGGATCATTAATTTTGCCGAGTCTGTGGCGCTTCCTGAAGATGTGCCGGTGCTTATGATGCCGGCACGGTCTTCATCATGGAAAGGGCATCATATTCTGCTTGATGCGCTTGCCAAGCTGACTGATCTGCGCTTTGTCTGTCTTTTTGTTGGGGCTGGTGACGGCAAAGCTGGGTTTGTCAAAGACATAACAGAATATGCACAGGCACGCGGGCTAGAAGGGCGGTTTCGTCTGACCCCAGTTGTTGATGATATGCCAGCCGCATTGATGGTGGCTGATGTTGTGGTGATGCCGTCAATTACGCCGGAACCTTTTGGCCGCGTTGCACTTGAGGCCCAATCCATGGGCCGGCCCATTGTGGCGTTTGCGCATGGCGGTGCCGTTGAATCCATTGAACATGAAAAAACCGGGTGGCTGGCAACCCCCGGCGATGCTAACAGTTTGGCCGAAAATCTGCGCGCCGCCCTGTCCTTAAAGCCCCGCGCCCGAAAGGCCTATGCGCATAATGCGCGGGCGCATATCGAAGCGTATTTTTCAACCGATCGAATGTGTCAAGAAACGCTGAAAATATACCGCCGTATGCTGGCAAAAAACCAAAAGAATAGTGCGGCGCGATAATCCGGCCCGGCGCGGTGCATGGTCGCTGTGCCGCTGGGTGCGCTTTGGCTTGAGTTTTCATCAGTGAGCGACTATTTTCGGTGCGATTTGTGAAGCGGTATCGATTTTGCAGCGCTTGATAATAGATCCGTTCACATCGCAGTTAAAATAAAGGTAAATCGATAAAATGCCGAATATCACGCTTCCAGATGGGTCGGTTCGATCATATGACGGGCCGGTCACCGCCGCCACGATTGCAAGCGATATTGGTCCCGGGTTGGCAAAGGCGGCATTGATCGCGGTCGTTGATGGTGACGAATGGGATCTGTCGCGTCCGATCGAAACAGATGCCGCCGTTGCGCTGGTCACTGCCAAGGACGAGGCGGCATTGGCGTTGTTGCGGCATGATTGTGCGCATGTGATGGCCGAGGCAGTGCTAGAGCTATTTCCGGAAACCAAAGTGACAATTGGCCCCGCCATTGAAAACGGCTTTTATTATGATTTCCATCGCACCGTAGCTTTTTCCGAGGATGACCTCGCGGCTATTGAAAAACGCATGCATGAAATTGTCGATCGTGACGAGGCGATTGTGCGGCGCGTCTGGTCGCGCGATGAAGCCGTTGCCTTTTATCAAAAAAATGATGAGCCGTTTAAAGTAGAGCTGGTAGAAGCGATCCCTGCTGATGAAACAGTGACATTCTATCAGCAGGGCAATTTTATTGATTTATGTCGCGGGCCGCACGCGCCATCGACCGGCAAGATTGGACATGCCTTCAAATTGATGAAAGTAGCCGGGGCCTATTGGCGCGGCGATTCAAACCGGCCAATGCTGCAGCGTATCTATGGTACAGCCTGGACCAGTGAAAAGGATCTCACTGCCTATTTGACCATGCTGGAAGAGGCGGAAAAGCGGGATCACCGGAAACTTGGCAAACAGCTGGGATTGTTCCATCTGCAAGAAGAGGCGGCCGGGTCCGTATTCTGGCACGCGAAAGGTTGGATTCTCTACCGCGAGATTGAAGCCTATGTGCGGCGGCGGCTTGACGCGGCTGGCTATAGCGAAGTTAAGACACCGCAATTGGTGGATAGATCGCTGTGGGAGGCGTCTGGTCACTGGGAAAAATTTGGTGAGAATATGTTTACCGCGCAGTCTGAAGATGAACGGACCTTGGCGCTAAAACCGATGAATTGCCCCTGTCATGTGCAGATTTTCCGGCAAGGCATCAAATCTTATCGAGATTTACCGTTGCGCATGGCCGAATTTGGGTCGTGTCACCGCAACGAACCATCTGGTGCCTTGCATGGCATCATGCGGGTACGTGCCTTTACCCAAGATGACGCACATATTTTCTGTACTGAAAATCAAATTACCGAAGAATCGGTGAAATTTTGTGCGTTGTTGCAATCAATCTATGCTGATTTTGGATTTCATGATGTGCGGGTTAAATTTTCTGACCGTCCAGAGGTAAGGGCCGGTGATGATGCCACATGGGACCGCGCCGAGGCGGCCCTGACCAACGCCACACATGCCGCTGGCCTTGATACGGTTTTGAACCCGGGTGAGGGTGCCTTTTACGGACCAAAGCTGGAATTTGTGTTGCGTGACGCGATCGGCCGTGATTGGCAATGCGGTACGTTGCAGGTTGATTTTGTCCTGCCCGAACGTCTTGATGCCGAATATGTTGGTGAAGATGGCAACCGGCATCGCCCAGTGATGTTGCACCGGGCCATTTTGGGGTCTATGGAACGCTGGATTGGCATTTTGATTGAGCAATATGCTGGCCGTATGCCAGCATGGCTGGCACCGGTGCAGATTGTGGTGGCGTCGATTACCGATAGCGCGAATGCCTATGCGCGCGAGGTTGCCGCGGCGGCGGCGGCGGCTGGCTTGCGGGTTGAAACCGACCTGCGTAATGAAAAAATCAGCTATAAGGTGCGTGAACACAGCGTTATTAAAGTGCCGTTTATTTTGGCGGTTGGCGGGCGCGAAGCCGAAGCCGGTACGGTGGCATTGCGGCGTCTTGGGTCAAATGACCAACAGGTGCTGGACGCGCATGAAACCATTTCGATGCTTCGAGACGAAAGTCTTGCACCTGACATGCAAAGCCGCTAAATAACCGTGAAATGCTAAAAAACTAGCAATTTTGTCGTGGTTTTGTTAGTTATGCTAGCGCTTCCGTTGCCCGGGGTCCGGCCAGCAGGAGGGGGTATCATGACAGCTATAGGAGAGTTACATAGCACGTCCACCTAGTAATACGCCGCCAACAATGGACGGCCCGCGCATCAATGGCGCCATTCGCGCGCCAAAGGTACGCTGTATTGACCCTGAAGGCGAACAACTCGGGGTACTTGATACGCATGACGCTATTCGCAAAGCTGAGGATTTTGGCCTCGATCTTGTTGAAGTCCAGCCCAACGCAGATCCACCAGTTTGCAAAATACTCGATTACGGTAAATTCAAATATGAAGCGCAGAAACGTGCAAACGAAGCCCGTAAAAAGCAAAAAATTATCGAAGTCAAAGAAATCAAGTTGCGTCCGAATATTGATGAACATGACTATCAGGTGAAGATGCGTAATGTGCAGAAATTCCTGAATGCTGGCGATAAGGTTAAGGTGACATTGCGGTTTCGTGGCCGTGAAATGGCGCACCAAGAACTTGGCGCGAATGTATTGACGCGGGTGCGAGAAGAAACCGATGAATTCGCCAAAGTGGAGGCCATGCCAAAACTAGAAGGCCGCCAAATGATTATGGTGCTGGCACCAAAATAGGTGCCTTGCTGGTTTGGTGATATCTGTGCTAACCGGCCGATATCACCTTATGGTTTTCAGGGCTTGATTCTGCATCAATATCGCCCTATAACCACAGCGCTTTGAAGATTGCCGCGACCGGGCCTGAAAAAACAGGGCATGCCCGGCCGGTAAATGCCAATATTTTATTGGCCCCCTTTACAAAAGAAAGAGGTCAAAATGCCCAAGATGAAGACCAAAAGCGGTGCGAAAAAACGCTTTCGCCTGACCGCTAGTGGTAAGGTTCGTGGCTCTGCCGCCTTCCTTAGCCACAATCTAAGACGCCGTTCCCAGAAAATGAAACGTCAAGCCCGTGGCACCATGATTTTGAATGATGCTGATGCGCGGATTGTAAAACGTTTCCTTCCATACGCTTAACGGAGGCTGGAACATGGCACGCGTTAAAAGAGGTACCACGACACATGCTCGTCACGCCAAAGTGATCAAGGCGGCAAAGGGCTATTATGGACGTCGTAAAAATACATATAGAACAGCAACCCAAGCGGTCGATAAAGCACGGCAATATGCCTATCGCGACCGCCGTGTTCGCAAGCGGGAATTCCGTGCTTTGTGGATTCAGCGGATCAATGCGGCGGCCCGGTTGCATGGTCTGACTTATTCACAGATGATGGGCGGGTTGATCAAAGCCGGTATCGAAATTGACCGGAAAATGCTTGCTGATCTGGCGGTACATGAACCGCAGGCATTTGCAGCCTTGGTCGAACGGTCAAGAGCGGCAAGCTAGGGGTATTCCCGCGATAATATCAAACGCCAAGCCGTTGCTTTGACCTGTAGCTGCCCGATCAAGGGGCAGCGACATGCCAGCAACGGCTTGTTTTATTTGATCGGTATTTTTGCCGACGCTTGAGACGATTAAGGGTGAGACATTATGCAAGGCCTTGATGCCCAGAGTCTGAAATCTGTATCCGATGAAATTGTGCAGGCTGTTGATGCGGCTGAAAATCTTGAAGCGTTAGACGCGATCAGGGTCAATGCGCTTGGCAAAAAAGGACGGATTTCTTTGCTGATGCGTGAATTGGGGGGCATGGATGCGGATGCCCGTAAAGCTGCTGGACAGGCCCTGAATATTGTCAAGGATCAAGTGGCGGCCGCTCTTGAAGCAAAGCAGTTTGTTCTGCCACAAGCCGCATTAAATGAAAAGCTGGCGACCGAAGCGATTGATGTCAGCCTGCCATCTCGCCCTAGCCGTGAGGCCCGGTTGCACCCGCTGTCGCGCACCATTGAAGAGGTCTTGGCAATTTTTGCCGAGATGGGGTTTCAGGTGGCCGAGGGGCCGGACATTGAGTCTGACTATTATAATTTTACCGCATTGAATATTCCGCCAGAACATCCGGCACGCCAAGAACATGATACATTTTATCTGCCGGCGAATGCTGACGGACAGCGCAAGGTGCTGCGCACCCATACCTCGCCAGTCCAGATTCGCACGATGGAGGCAAAAGAGCCACCAATTCGCATTATTGTGCCGGGGCGCACCTATCGGTCTGATCATGACGCAACCCATTCACCCATGTTTCATCAATGCGAAGGGTTGGTGATTGGTGACGGCATTCATATGGGGCATTTAAAGGGCTGTCTGATTGATTTTTGCCGGGCATTTTTTGGCGTTGATGATTTGCCGGTGCGGTTCCGCCCAAGCTATTTTCCATTTACCGAACCATCTGCCGAAGTCGATATTGGCTGTACGCGTGATGGTGGCGGGTTGAAAATCGGCGCTGGTGATGACTGGCTGGAAATTTTAGGGTCGGGCATGGTCAATCCACGGGTGCTGGCAAATTGTGGCTATGACCCGGAAAAATATCAGGGCTTTGCCTTTGGCATGGGTATTGAACGTATTGCAATGCTGAAATATGGCATCCCTGATCTGCGGACATTTTATGACAGTGACCTGCGCTGGATGCGGCATTACGGCTTTTTGCCGTTTGACGCACCGTCGATACATGCTGGTTTGGTTGGGGGAGCAGGCTGATGAAATTTACCCGCGACTGGCTGTTTGATCATCTGCAAACTGACCGCACATTAGATGAAATCCTCGATGCGTTGCCAATGTTGGGGCTGGAAGTCGAATCTGTTGTTGATCGCGCTGCAGCACTGGCCCCTTTCACCATTGCCGAAGTGCTGTCTGCCACGCAACATCCAAATGCGGATAAGCTGCGTGTGTGTATGGTATCGACCGGTTCTGGTGACCCGGTGCAAGTGGTGTGCGGGGCACCAAACGCACGGGCTGGCATGAAAGGCGTGTTTGCCCCCGTTGGGGCCTTTGTGCCGGGCATTGAGCTGACATTAAAAGCCGGGGAAATTCGCGGCGAAGCGTCAAATGGGATGCTGTGTTCCGAACGCGAAATGCAATTATCTGACGAGCATGATGGCATCATTGAGTTGCCAGCCGATGCGCCCGTTGGTGTGCCATTTGCACCCTATGCCGGACTTGATGATCCCATCATTGAAATTGCGATAACACCAAACCGTGCCGATTGCCTTGGCGTGCGCGGCGTTGCGCGTGATCTGGCGGCGGCTGGCTTTGGCAGCTTAAAACCGTTGGACACAACGCCGCATCAAGGCAGTTTTGACAGCCCGGTGCGCTGGCAGTTGGATCTTGACGGGCAAGACCATTTATGCCCGTCCATCACTGGCATTGCTTTTGATCATGTTGCCAATCCCGCCAGCCCAGAATGGATGGCACGGCGTCTCACCGCCATTGGCCAGCGGCCAATAAGCGCGCTTGTTGATATCACCAACTATGTGATGATTGATCTTGGTCGCCCTCTCCATGCCTATGATATTGATAAAATAAATGGAGATAGGCTCCATGTACGATTGGCCAAGCCGGGTGAAAAATTCGCCGCGCTGAACGAAAAAACCTATGACCTTGCGGCTGATATGCTGGTGATTGCTGATGCCGATGGGGCGGATGATCTTGCCGGGGTTATGGGCGGCGAACGCACCGGCGTTTGCGCCGATACCAAAAGAATGTTTCTTGAAATCGCTATTTTTGACCCGATTTCGGTTGCCACTACCGGACGCAAACTCAATTTGCATTCAGACGCGCGCTATCGTTTTGAACGCGGCTTGGATGCCACCGCGCCGCAGATCATGGCCGGACATATTGCACGTTTGGTGACATCAATTTGTGGCGGTAAAGCTAGCCACGAGGTCGAAGCAGGTAGGGGCGTTGATTGGCATCGGCAAATCGATTTATCGCCAGAAAAGCTAAAACGGTTGACCGGCATTGATTTACCCGCAGAACGCCAAAAACAAATACTTGAATCGCTTGGCTTTATTGTCGAGGAATCAGCATCAAGCTGGCAGGTCACGCCGCCATCATGGCGTGGTGACATTGATGGGGCCGCCGATCTTGTTGAAGAGATTGCGCGTATTCATGGGTTTGACCATCTGCCGGTTATGGCTTTGCCGCGTACGCATGTGGTATCACAGCCAGCGGTCAATGCCGAACAATTGCGCCCGTTGCAATTACGCCGCGCCCTTGCCGAATGCGGTTTAATGGAAGCGGTGACATTTTCCTTTTTGGCACCAAAAGAAGCCGGTCTATTTGGCGGCGGGGGGGCGGCATTGACATTGGTCAATCCGATCAGTGCAGATTTGTCGGTCATGCGGCCATCTGCATTGCCAAATTTGCTGCAGGCGGCTGGCCGGAACCAGGATCGCGGCGAGGCTGATTGCGCCTTGTTTGAAATTGGCCCGGTATTTTTGGGGGATGAACCAACCGACCAGCGCACGGCCTGTGCCGGCATTCGTCATGGCCATACCGCACCGCGCGAATGGCATGGCGTGCGCCGGACTGTTGATGTATTTGACGCCAAGTCAGATGCCGAAATGGCGCTTGGCGTATTGGGCGTGCGCACAGCCAGCTTGTCGGTGGATAAGTCTGCACCAGATTATTTTCACCCGGGACGTTCTGGTATATTGATGCAGGGCCGTACAAAATTGGCAAGCTTTGGCGAATTGCATCCGAATATTGCGTCACATTTTGGCTTGCGCGGGCCGGTTGTCGGGTTTGAGCTGTTTCTCGATGATGTGCCATTAGCAAAGGCCAAAGGGCCAGCTAGAAGCTTGTTAAAAATGTCGGCGTTCCAGCCGGTGAACCGCGATTTTGCTTTTGTTCTTGATACGGATGTTGCCGCGAGTGATTTGTTGCGGGCGATTAAATCTGCCGCTGGGCCGTTGTTGAGCGATATACAGCTTTTCGATGTCTATCAGGGCAAGGGTATTGAAGATGGGAAAAAATCACTGGCGGTGACCATCACCCTGACGCCGCAAAAAGCCACATTGACCGAAGAAGAGATTGAAAAGATCTCTGCGGCGGTGGTGGCGCTTGCCAAGAAAAATTGTGGCGCCATCCTGCGCGGGTAACTTGCGCGTTCATCAAATCAATTTATGCCTGGTGGCATCGTGCATCTAAAACGTGGGGGGCATCAGATCCGGGCAGAAACCATCATGCTGAATGATGGCATTGATCATGTGATTTATTTGCTGGCGCCCGGCTTGGCATTTGGCAGTTGGCGGCCAGATGGTGGCATCAGCTGATCAGCAATTTCGACCTTGGGGTTGATAAATTATGGTTTGTGGCGGCAAGCCCGGCTGATACGCGGAACAGCGCCACTTTAAAAACGCACCGGTTTGATGGCACAGTCATCTATGAGACATTTGATAGCGATGCCGATCAAGACCCGCTAACCACAGATCATGAAACGGTGTGGGCAG
This sequence comes from Pseudomonadota bacterium, assembly GCA_027620495.1. Taxonomy (GTDB): domain Bacteria; phylum Pseudomonadota; class Alphaproteobacteria; order Puniceispirillales; family Puniceispirillaceae; genus UBA3439. The sequence continues at coordinate 50,309 of JAQCEA010000002.1, forward strand.
TTTCAATCAGCGCCGCCCCACATCAGTTGCTACGTCTGGTTTTGCATAAATTCACCATTGAGTTTGACCAGCTCGATGACCAACGCGCGGCATTTCAGATCATCAGCAACCAGCCAGCAACTGGCGTGATGCCGTTTGACACTGTTGCCAACCTGTTCCGCGATAGCCTTGGTTATATTGATGACTGGCATGATATAACCACGTCCAGTCTGTTGCCAGACGCGGCATAATTACCATCTATTGTCTAAGCTGTTCTGCTGGCGGTTAGTCCATATATTCGATATCGGGCAGAGGAAATAGATTGCTGGTGTCTTCGCCTCTTGCCAGCTTTGCTAGAACATCAGCCTCAAATTGCACTTTCTTTTGGGCTTCGGCCAAGACCGATTCTGCGCGGGCTAGCGGTACAACCGTGACACCATCATCATCCGCCAAAATAATATCGCCGGGGGTTACCGATACGCCGCCACAGCTGATTACATCATCGATGGATCCGCCCCATCCTTTATGGGGTCCTGCCGGGCTGGTGGCGCTGGCGAAAACTGGCAGGGGCATATTGCGTAGTTCAGCGATATCGCGCACCGCCCCATCAACAACAACGCCATTGATTTTTTGCAACATGGCACGGCTGTTTAAAATGCCGCCCCACACGGCCCGATTATCGAAATTTTCAGCGTCGATCACCAGCACTTCACCGGGGCGCAACATATTGATAATGGTGTGCATCGCCGCATTGTCGCCAGCAACCGACGCAATGGTGCGGGCTTGTCCGACAAAATGCGTGCCCGCGGCAACTGGTGAAATGCGCCCGGCCATGACATTCTGGCGGTTCATGCAGTCGCCGGCGATAGCTGGCGGGATGTTTGCCCAAGCGGCCATGGTCGCGGCGGGAAGCGCATCAAATTCATTTTTAAAGACCTGTACTGGCATCTGTCTTACTCCGTTGCAAATCCGCTACCGGGACGGGTATATTCGTCACGCGGTGGGCTAAAGACATCAAGAATTACAGCGCCATCAGGCCCACCAATCACGCCATGTTCGACACCGCCAGGGCTGACCCAAAAATCGCCCTTTTTGACTTCAATCTCTTCCCCATCTTGAATGCGGACCGCACTGCCCTCAAGCATCAGACCCCATTGTTCCTGTGGGTGGCTGTGAATGGCGCCAACGGCGTTTGCTTCAATACGCACAACTGAAATCATGGCTTTTTCCCCGGGAAAAATACGGGTGGTGATGCCATCTGTTAGGGTGCGGGCAATCCCTTGGCTCATATCATCAATATTGAAAAAATTTGTGTCCTTTTGAGTCATGTCAGCGTCACCTTTGGCGGTCGTAATTGAAAATGGTTTGAATAGAGTGGAGAAACATCCACAATCTTGAGGCTATAGTCTGCCGATGGTCGGTGGTAGAAAGCAAGATAATTTCGGTCCCAAAACCATGATGTTTGGCGCTTTTTTTCAGGCGTTGACGTCATGATTTAGTTTTGTTATAACATTACATTAATGTAAAATTATAACATGTTGCCACTCACAAAATGACGCGGCTGGCTATTTTTGCCTGTTGATGCGGGTTTATGAAAATTTTGCAAAAATACCTACGGCGCTGATGTGGTCTGCCAGAATTTGGCAAGGCTAGGCACAATCAAGGGAAAAGAACCGGATGATACACAAACGCTTTATACCTCTATGTGCGGCACTGCTGATGGCATTGACCGCGGCATCGGCACGGGCAAGTGATGGCAGGCTGGATGTGGTTGTCTCGATCAAGCCAATCCATGCGCTTGTCGCCGGCGTGATGCAGGGTGTGGGTACACCGCATTTGTTGCTGAATGACCAGCAATCGCCGCATCATTTTGCATTAAAGCCATCGCAAGCACGGTTGTTGCAACAGGCAGAGCTGGTGTTTTGGGTAGACCCATCACTCGAAACACCAATGCCGGGCTTGCTGGCAAGCTTGGCACCGCACGCTATAGACATACGGTTCATGGCTGATCAAGACTTGGTGCGCTATCAAAACAAAATTTCCGATGATTCCGATGATGATCATGAGGGCCATGACGACCATGAAGGCCACGAAGACCATGATGGTCACGAAGACCATGAGGGGCATGGCCGGGGGCATATGGTCAACCCACATATCTGGCTTGATCTTGAAAATGCGCGGCGCATGGTATGGTCTATTGCCGCGACATTATCGGCGGTTGATCCACAGCATGCGGGCGCTTATGCATCCAATGCCGCCAAGCTAGACAAGCGTCTGGTCGATTTGCATGAGGTCGCCAAGCGGCAATTTGCCAGCATCCAACGCAACAAATTTATTGTCCAGCATGATGCTTTTATCTATATCGAGCGGCAATTTAAATTGCCCCGCGGGCTGGTCATTGCCCGTGACCATGACACCCCGCCGGGCACCGCGCATCTTCAGCATTTGCGGGATCTTGTCGCGGCCGGTGTGGTGTCTTGTATTTTTGACGAGCCGCAAGGGGCCGGTCATCAGATAGATATCGTTGCTGGTACATCTTTTGTGCGGCGTGCAACACTTGATGCCGTTGGTGTTGGCCTGCCAGCTGGGCCGGATCTATATTTTGATATGATGCGTGCCAATTATGCAGCGTTTGCTGATTGTCTCGCGGGTACGCACTAACCAAAAAATTGCTTATGCACGCGCCGCCAAAATGTCCACAGCGGCTTTTTCGGCAATCATGATGGTTGGCGCGTTGGTGTTGCCTGATACCAGCGTAGGCATGATTGATGCATCAACCACGCGTAAATTCTGGCATCCATAAACCCGCAAATGCGCATCAACAACGTCACCTGCTTCTGGGTTAGGCCCCATTCGGCATGTTGAAACTGGGTGATATAGGGTGACGCCCGTGGCACGCGCATAAGCCAGCAATTCGTTATCGCTGGCTAGGTCTGCACCGGGCCGTAATTCTGCCGCGACAATATCCTGCAGATCTGGACTGTTCATAATTTGCCGGGCGATTTTCATGCCGGCAACATGCACACGGCAATCTTCATCAGTGCTGAGATAATTATTGATAATGGTTGGTGCCGCCAAAGCATTTGCTGAATTGATATGGACCGTACCGCGGCTTTCCGGGCGCAATTGGCAGGGACCAAATGTCATGCCGGGAACCTCATCAAAGACACGCTTGGCCGGGTTGGCAAAGCTGGCATGGGCAATGTGGAACTGAATGTCCGGGCCGGTCAAACCATCGCGTGATCGCACAAAACCAGCCAATATGCCAGCAGGCAGGCTGAGCATGCCGCGGCGCGTCACCGCATATTTGATCACTTCGCCAAGAAAACTGATGCCCCGGGCTTTGTTATTGAGCGATATTTTGCGTTTGAGTTGCCATGACAGGCGCGAGATATAATGGTCCGCAAGATTCTCACCAACCCCGGGCAATGGCGCCTTCACGGTGATGCCGAGATCTTGCAAGCGCTTGGCATCACCAATGCCGGATAATTCAAGAATTTGTGGTGATTGGATGGCCCCCGCCGCAATAATAACCTCGCGGCCCGCAAACGCATCTGTTGTTCTGCCATGCCGCTGATAGCGTACACCGGTGGCTTTATCGCCATCGAATAAAATTTTGGTCACATGCGCGGATGTCACAATATGTAGATTGCGCCGGTGGCGGGCTGGGTCGAGATAGGCTTTTTTTGCCGAAAACCGAAGCCCATTTTTTTGGTTCACCTGATAATAAGAAAACCCGTCCTGCGTGCCGCTGTTATAGTCCTTATTATGGGGCCAACCTAATTTTTCTGCGGCAGTAATCACCCGGTCCAGTGCTTCATAGCGGTTTTGTACCGGGGCAACATGTAGCGGGCCGCCAACCCCATGGATGGCGCTGTCAAAATCTGTGTCACCAGCCGCCATCGCTTGACAATGTTCAGCTTTTTTAAAATAGGGCAACACGTCATCATAAGACCACCCCGGATTACCGCGTTGCGCCCAGCCATTATAATCATCGACTTGTCCGCGTACATACAGCATACCGTTGATTGCGCTTGAACCGCCTAAAACTTTGCCGCGGGGGATCGCAATGCGCCGATTGGCTGTGCTGGCTTCGGCCTCTGACTCAAACATCCAGTTGATCGAGGGGTCGACCATGGTTTTGATATAGCCAGCCGGAATATGGATCAGTGGGTTGCGGTCCTCACCACCAGCTTCAATCAGCATCACCTGACAATTTGCATTTTCGCTCAGCCGTGCGGCCAAGACACAGCCTGCCGAACCGCCGCCAACAATAATATAATCAACTGATGCTATGTTCATTTCACCACTCATCTAAATTAGGGCCACACGGTTTTTCGCTGCGTTATCTGCAACATAAATCCAAACCCATACCAAAACAAAGATATTGTGGTTGGCCCCGATAGTCAGCTTTGGGCGATTGCGATTGGCGATGGTGGGCTGTCACTCTTTGTATGATTGTTCTTTGGTTAAAATTGCGCCATCATGCTGGCCGTCGCCTCTGGTATGTTCACATGCTGGCGATGTGGTCAGACCCCTCTGACACGCATTTGTTTTTACCCTATGAAGACCCGTTTCATAACGTCTCAATTTTGCGCTGAAAGATCTTGATGAGTGTTGATGCCATTATATTTATCAGCATCGGCGCCGCTTTTGGCGGATTGGTGAATGGGCTGGCCGGGTTTGGCACCGGATTATTTGCACTTGGCTGGTGGCTACATGTTTTGCCCCCCACGTCAGCCGTTGCCCTTGTTGTGATCTTATCTTTGGTCAGCGGCGTCCAAGGTGTCTTTGCGGTCAGGCAGGCACTGAATTGGCCGCGATTGGCACGCTTTGTGATCCCGGCTTTGCTGGGTCTGCCATTGGGCTTTGCCATGCTGGCGCATCTCAATGCCAGTATGCTCAAATTGTTAGTTGGGGTGATGCTCGCGCTGTTTGGCGGGTTCTTTATCGCACGGCCAAGTTTTAAGCGCTGGCAGAAAGATCATAAGCTGGCTGATAGTGCTGTTGGCTTTATCGGCGGCGTTTTGGGGGCGCTTGCCGGTCTATCCGGTGCCCTGCCAACAATTTGGAGTGCGCTTCATAACTGGCAAAAGAGCGAACAACGCGCTTTACTTCAGCCCTTCAACGTTTTGATTCTAAGCATTGTGCTATTGGGGTTTGGCTGGCGAGGTTTGCTTGGCCATGCCGTGTGGCTGGCGGTGGCAATTGCCTTGCCATCGTCTATTATCAGTGCGCAGTTTGGCATTTTTATTTTTCAAAGGCTGTCTGAGTCGCAATTCAGACAAATCCTGATATGGTTGATTTTAACCTCTGGCATCGTGCTTGTCGGCGGTGAGGTTGGTGGTGTGCTACGCGCGGTCACCGCGCAGTAGAGCAATGTTGAATAAGAGGGTAAAGCAGTGACTGAAATACCAATGGGCAGCCGCGATGATATGCATGCAGGCGGGGGTACAGGCGGAACTACCAGCAGTCCGGTGGCCTTTCCAATTGATGCAAAAGACCTAGGCGCGGTGACAATCAGCCCAACCGGATCATTTGAAGCCGGCAGCTATCAAACCTTTACCCTGACCTATACCGCCGGAAAATTTGGCATTGATGATTCTGGGTCCATGCGGGTTTGTTTCCGCTTTGCCAGTGATCAGACGCGGCCGCAATTTGAAGACCCGGCAGGCCCCAATTACACCACCATTACCGCATCAAATAATGCGGTGCTGAATTATCATTATGACCCGAAAGGCAATGTGCGGCCATGGGACCGAACCCTCTATATCAAGGTTGTGCGGGGGTTCCTGCGCGAGGGTGATACCATCACGATTGTCTTTGGTGATCGTTCCGGCGGGTCGCCGGGCATGCGCTTGCAAACATTTTGCGAGGAAAGTTATGAATTTCATACCTTAATCGACCCCATCGCAACATTTTGTTACCAGCCAATGCCGGACCAGCCGGTGATCAAAATTGTGCCAGGCAAGCCGGAACGTTTCTTGGCGGTGGCACCAACCATCCGGGCGGTGGGTGAGCCATTTGATGTCAAATTTAAAGGCGAGGATAAATGGGGCAATCCATCTGATCAATGTGACTGCCAGTTCTATTTGCGGGCAACGCATCAGGTGGATGGATTGCCGGAAAAAGTAACGCTAGCCCCAGGGCAGTTTGCGGGTGTTATTTCTGGTCTGCGGGTGCATGAACCAGCTGATTTTGTGATCGAATTTTTCGATGATACAGGCGCTTTTTTATGTGCAACAAACCCCATCCGTATCGAAAATGCGCCTGTATCGCGGCATTTTTGGGGGGATTTGCATGGCCAATCTGAAGAAACCATTGGCACAGGTACTGCCGAGGCTTATTTCAGATTTGCCCGCGATTACGCATTTGTCGATATCACCGGTCATCAGGGCAATGATTTTCAAATCACAACCGCATTCTGGAAGCATCTTGATGATTTGTGCGCGGCATTTAATGAGGACGGTAAATTCATTGCAATCCCGGGGTATGAATGGTCTGGCAATACCGGGCTTGGTGGCGACCGCAATATTTATTTTCCAAATGAAGGGCGGGTGTTACGGCGGTCATCGCATGCGCTGGTCAGCGATCATTCAGATATATATACAGACTGTAATTCGGCGGCTGAATTATTTGCCGCCTTTGCTGATAATGATGAATCTGACGTTGTTGTTTATGCGCATTGCGGCGGGCGCTATGCCGATATTGAACTGGCGCATGACGGGCGTTTTGAAAAAGCCATGGAAGTCCATTCCAGTTGGGGGACGTTTGAATGGTTGGCTCAAGATGCGTTTCGCTTGGGGTACCGGGTGGGTATTGTCGCCAATTCAGATGGCCATAAAGGCAGGCCGGGTGCCAGCTATCCGGGGGCGGCATTGTTTGGCGCTGTTGGCGGATTGACCTGTTTTCTGGTGCCGGAACTGAGCCGTCAATCGATTCTAGATGCCATTCGCAAGCGGCATCATTATGCGACAACTGGCGGTGCGCATGGGCGGCCTCTGGTCACGCTTTCTGCCGCATTTTCCAAACCGGCAACCATTTACCATGATGATCCGCGACATAGCCAACAATCAGGCCATAGCGCCACCACAGCGATGATGGGTGATATTGTTCATTTGCCAGATGGCGATATGACCCTAGACGTCGATTTAACCTGCAGTACGCCAATCGAACGTGTGGATATTTTTAATGGATTGGACCTTGTAGAAACCATCAGGCCCTACCGTCAAGAAGAGCTTGGCAACCGCATTCGTGTTGTCTGGGAAGGGGCAGAATATCGGGGCCGGTTCCGCCAAGTGATCTGGGATGGATCGGCCTTTTTGTCAGATAATGAAATCATCACGGCAACACCAATCAATTTTTTTAATAAAGATAAAACGCTGGACCAAATTGGGCCAAATGAATTGCGCTGGAAGGCGCTGACCACTGGCAATATTGGCGGTTTTGATATCACGCTGGCGGACGCTTATAATGGCACGTTGAAGATTGAAACACCATTGATCAAAGCCGGGGTACCGATTGAAGATATTGGGTTTGAAGATGAAGTGTTTGATAATAGTGGGGTGTTGCCGCGCTATTTAAAGCTGTTCAGGCTGCCTAGTGAAAATCCACATAAAGCCATGCGATTCAGCCGGACAATTGATTTGTCATCATCTGGTGACAATCCGATTTTCATTCGGGTGACACAAGAAGATGGCACATTGGTCTGGACCAGTCCGATCTACGCCTATCGCTAGTCTCGGCGGCTTGAAAAAAAGCGAGATTGCCCGTCGGTTAGGGTTTCAAGACATCAATTCTTATTATCGGTTGGCACAGCGTTGGCAGGTCTGACCGATCCAGCCAATGGGTCACCTGATCCCAGCATATTGTAGTTTCAATTTATGCTTGTGGGCGTTTTGTTTGGTCGCGTGTTTTTGCGATGATGAAAGGAAGCCCAAAAAACACCATCATCACCCGAACGGTGTGATGAAAGGCCACAAAGGCAATATCAAATCCAAATATGAGCGCCAGCAACGTGACCTCATATAACCCGCCCGGGATAAAGGCCAGTAACAGTTTCATGAAATCAATGCTGGTCCATGATGCAAGGACTATGGCTGTTAGGCCATAGGTCGATAAGACAATAACGGCGCTGATCATGGCGTCTCGCAAGTAACCAGCCAGCTCTAAAAACGGAACTTTAGCAAGTCGCGCCCCGACTGCCCCGCCAATTGTAAGCTGGGCCATAATGACAAATTCGCTCATCCGCGGGATATCAATAATACCAAGGATATGTAAAGTGGAACTCAAGATAAGCGGCCCAACAAGATGCGGCATCGGCAATTTGCAAAGACGTGCAATTGGCAGGGCAATCACTGAAACTGCGACAAACAAAAATACTGTGCCTAGCGGTAAATCCAGCAAAGACGGCATTGCCAGTAACGCGGCATTTGATGCCGCCACGGCATCTTGTCCCTGCATGATGGCAAGGATTAAGGGCGTCGAACAAAATACCAGTGCGACGCGCACCAAGTGAAATAACGCAACAACATAATCTTTGTCTACAAGGTCGCGGCTGATCGTGATGACTTCGGCCTGACCGCCCGGGATGCAGCCAAGCAATGCCAGCATAAAATCATAGCGGCGGATGCGGATCAAAAAAAACAAACCGGCCAATGTGGCCAAAATGGTGGCCGCAATCATGGCGGTTATGGTTGCGGCCCAGTCATGCATCTGTGCCATGGTGTCGGGGCCAAAATTAGCGCCAATCAATGTGCCAAGACCCAACACAACCGGCACATGAAACCAGCGTGGTACGCCAAGATTATTTTGCACTGGCTTGACCGTTGCCCCGACGCACCAGACGCCAAATAAACTGCCAAGAAGAAATGGTGCTGGCAAACCAAGATATTGGCAAAAAAACCCGGTGGTGACGGCAATGACAAATGTTGTGACAATCGACTTTATGTCCGACAACAACAAGTTGGTCCTAGCAGGGGTCATCATGTTTTCACCTTAATCGATACGCTAGCGAGGCTGAATCCAGACTTAATCCAGAGTGGCGCGTTGCTGATTGGCAATGATTTGCAGGCGGGCTTTTGCCGCGTTGCGAAGATGGCGTTTGGCGGCGGCTTCAGCGTCGTCGGCCTGTCCTGATTGAATGGCGCCATTAATCGCATCATGTTCAATGGCGATTTCGTGAATGCGGGCCGGCAGGCTATAGGCGGTCGGGCCAAGCAACACCATGATCTGGCTTAAACGCTCAAGTGCCTCGAGAAGAAAACCATTATGGCTGGCCAGGAAAATACCGTGATGAAACTTGCTGTTCATCCGCGCCAGATCAGCGGCTGGTGCCTGATTTTTGATCAGCTTTGTCTCATTGGTTCGGATTTCGTCGATGAATAATTTTTCTGCCGGGCTGGCACCAATGGCGGCAAGGCGGGCCGCCATCCCCTCTAGCGTGGCGCGCATTTCATATAAAGCGTGAATATCGTGATAGGCCAGAACACGCACCTGCAAACTGCCGCCTTCACCAGTTTCAACAATGCCTTCTGCCTTGAGCGCGGCAACAGCCTCGCGAAGTGGGGTACGGCTAAATCCAAGCTGTTTGCCAAGTTCTGTTTCGGTATAGCGGGCGCCGGGTGCCACGTCGCCTGCGGTGATGGCGGTCAACAACATGTGACGAATATGACGCGTTGCCGACAGGCTGTCGCCATATGTCTGCCTGACTGTCAGACTATGCTGCGTCCAATCAATTGACATGGCTGTTAGTTGACATTATCGCCTCTCCCGATTTACATTGTATGCAATTGTATACATTTGATCAAGAGGGTTCATTTGCCATCCGAACACGCGCATCTGTCTGACACGCTATGGGATGTCATTGTTATGGGCGGTGGCAATGCTGGCGTTTGTGCGGCGATCAGCGCGGCCGAGCGCGATTGCAACGTATTGGTTGTAGAGGCGGCCCCGGCTGATATGCGCGGCGGCAACACACGCCATACTCGCAATTTACGAGCGATGCATGATGCACCGACAGATGTGCTTACCGACCGGTATAGTTTCGAAGAATATTGGGATGATCTGATGCGGGTGACAAAAGGGGTCACCAACAATGATTTGGCTGAAGTCGCGTTGCGCGGGTCTGCTGGGTTGACACAATGGCTTGGTGCGCGCGGGGTGCGATTTCAGGCGGCTTTGTCAGGCACGCTTAATCTAGGGCGAACCAACGCCTTTTTTCTTGGCGGGGGGAGGGCGATGCTGAACGCATTATGCCGCCATGCTGAAAGCGTTGGCGTAAAATTTATCTATGAGGCGCATGTTGATGATGTCTGCATAACAAATGGATTTTGCGAGGCTGTGACGGTGTCTTGTCAAGGGCATGATCTGACCCTGCCATGCAAACAATTGGTTGCCGCGGCTGGCGGGTTTGAGGCCAATCTTGATTGGCTCGCAGAAGGCTGGGGGGCTGCGGCCAAAAATTTTCTGGTGCGCGGCACACCTTATAACAAAGGCAAAGTGTTGCGGGCGCTTCTTGACAATGGTGCGATGCCAGTTGGCGCGCTTGATCAATGTCATGCGGTGGCGATTGATGCACGGGCGCCAAAATATGATGGCGGTATTGCCAGCCGTCTTGATGCGGTGCCATTTGCCGTTGTGCTAAATAAAAATGCCCAACGATTTTATGATGAGGGCGAGGATTTCTGGCCAAAACGTTATGCAATATGGGGGCGTTTGGTCGCTGGCCAGCCAGATCAGATTGCTTATGCGATAATCGATTCACAAGGTGTAAACCGCTTTATGCCGTCTGTATTCACACCAATTATGGACAATACCATCAAAGGGCTGGCACAACAGCTAGGCCTGCCGCCAGACGCAACACGCAGCACCATTGACGCCTATAATGCGGCCTGTCCGGCAGGTGAAATCGACCAATCTATTTTAGATGGCCAAGCCACCAACGGGCTGACCCCTGACAAAACAAACTGGGCCACCCCGATCAACAAACCGCCATTTTACGGCTATCCATTGCGCCCCGGCATTACCTTTACCTATATGGGCGTTGCGGTGAATGAACGCGCCCAAGTGCTGATGGCGGATGGTCGGCCGTTTGCCAATATGTTTGCAGCAGGTGAAATTATGGCGGGCAATATTTTGGGGCAGGGCTATCTTGCCGGCATTGGCATGACAATTGGTGGTGTGTTTGGACGCATCGCCGGCGAGGAGGCAGCGCGTGTCCTTAATAAATAATCTTGATCACCCTGTATCGCATGACGTTGATTTGCGGGCTATGCTGGACCCATCGGCCACCGCCGAGGTCAGCCGGATCATGCAGATCTGCAATGCGTGTCGCTATTGCGAGGGGTTTTGCGCGGTATTTCCGGCGATGGAACGGCGGCGCTTGTTTGCTGAAGGTGATGTTAGCTATCTGGCCAATCTGTGTCACAATTGCGGGGCTTGTTATCATGCTTGCCAATATGCACCGCCGCATGAATTTGCCGTCAATGTACCGGTGGCCATGGCGGCGGCGCGGGCAAGTAGCTATGCAGCCTATGCCTGGCCGGGGCCGTTGGCTGGGCTGTTTCACCGCAATGGCATGATCGTCAGTGTGGTGATGGCCATTGGTCTGGCGGTGACTGTGGGTCTGATGCTGGCGATGATCGCACCAGAATTGTTTTGGGGCGTGCATATTGGTGCAGGTGCTTTTTACAAGGTGATGCCGCATAAAATTATGGCGGCAATTCCAATAGGCATCACGGCATTTGCCATGGCGGCGATGGTGATGGGGTGGCGCCGCTATTGGCGGCATACCGGCGCGGTATGGGGCGGCTGGCGATCGCTGTTTGATGCGATATCTGCGGTGGTGGCGTTGCGGCATCTTGGCGGTGAAACGGCGGCAGGCTGGCGCGGTGGGGCGGGGTGTCATACATCTGATGACCGGTCGAGTAACGCACGCCGCATCTATCATCAGCTCACAATGTATGGGTTTTTGCTGTGTTTTGCTTCAACCTCGGTTGGCACACTCTATCATTACGCCTTTGGGTGGGAAGCCCCTTATGGATTATTGTCATTGCCGGTCATTCTGGGGACGGTTGGTGGGGTGATTTTATGCGTGGGAACGGCGGGGTTATTTATCGAAAAGCGCCGCATGCATCCAGCGGTAAGTTATAACAATGCTGGCGGTATGGATTATGCATTTATCGCGATTTTATTTCTTGTCAGCTTTACCGGTTTGGTGTTGCTGGCGCTACGAAGCACCAGCTTTATGGGGCTGACGCTGGCCATTCATCTTGGGTTTGTTTATAGCTTTTTCCTGATTATGCCCTATTCAAAATTTGTGCATGGGCTCTATCGCTTTGCCGCATTGATTGCGAGTGGAAGCGAGACTAGACGGTCCCGATAGCATCATTAAAGTCACATCTGTGTTTTGAGGATGGAAGGTATGCAGTTTGATTTGGCAACAATTGGCGATGTTCTGCAGATCGTTTTTGCTGACATAATTCTGTCGGGCGACAATGCCCTCGTGATTGGCATGGCGGCAGCCGGGCTGGCGGCGAACCAACGCAAAAAAGCGATTGCAATTGGTATGGCGATGGCGGCTGGCATGCGGATATTGTTTGCCATTATCGCCACCTATTTGCTGGCGATTAAGGGCATTTTGCTGATTGGTGGGCTGTTGCTCAGCTGGGTATGCTGGCGGTTTTATCTTGATCTGAAGGCATTTAATCAAGTGTCAGTTGATACCATCCAGTCATCTGAAACCGGCGCCGAATCCGGCGGTGAAGAAAAATCGGAAAAAAGTTTTTGGCGGGCGCTGGTCACGATTTTGGTGGCTGATGTATCGATGTCGATTGATAACATTGTCGCTGTTGCCGCCATTGCGCGTGACAATACCGAATTGCTGATCTTCGGCTTGGCACTGGCCATTGCCTTTATGGCGTTTTTTGCCTCGCTGATTATGCGGGTGATGGTGCGCTATCGCTTGCTGTCATATTTTGGATTGTTGTTTCTGGTCTATCTAGCGGCGGCGATGCTGTATGATGGCATGGTGGAAATGTCTTGGATTCCGCCTCTATTTGGTGTGTAAACAGGTACGGTCGGGATGACGTATCTAAAGATATTGATTTTGTCCTTGAGCAATCTATGTTGGTCCCGGTAGTGGGGTGAGCGCTTACGTGCTTGTACTCATTCATCGCATTGTGGCTTTCCACCAATATTTATGGTCAATAAGGGTTGAAAGTTGGCAATTACCTATCTGAAGAAGGAAGGCCATAGAACCACCGCAGATGCGCGGTTGCGAGAATATTTTCTGGGAGAAAATCTTGGCTAATGTGTCGAAAGCTCTATTTTCGGTAGCTGGTAAAACCGCGCTGATCACTGGTGGTGGCAGTGGTCTTGGCGCTTTTATCGCCACGGCATTATCTGATGCTGGTGCACGGGTGTTACTTGTTGGTCGGCGCTTGGAGCGGTTGCAGGAAACGCTGGGTAATCGTGATGGGGCTTGTTTTGCCCTTGATCTAACAACAGATCAAGCAAGCGTAAATTTGTATCATCAGGTGGCTACACAAAATGATATGCCCGACATTGTTATCAACGCCGCTGGCATCAACCCGCGGATACATGCGGATGATATTGATGAAGCCAGCTGGGTAGGTTCTGTCCATTTGAATTTGAATGTGCCTTTTTTGGTAGCTCAAAAATTTGTTCCGCACATGAAAGCGCAATCATGGGGGCGCATCATAAATATTGCATCACTTCAATCCAGCCGCGCGTTTGAAAATGGCATTTCTTATGGTGCGGCCAAGGGGGGCGTTTCGCAATTAACGCGTGCCATGGCCGAGGCGTGGTCAAAATATGGCATCACCGCGAATGCGCTCGCGCCCGGGTTTTTTCCAACCGAACTGACAGCGCCGTTGTTTGCGCAACCAGACGTGGCCGCAAAACTTGCCGCGGCAACGGCGATTGGCCGCAATGGCATGATGGAAGATATGCGTGGCCCATTATTGTTTTTGGCATCAGATGCCAGTGCCTATGTCACTGGACAATCCATTGCTGTTGATGGAGGGTTCACGGCAAAATGAATTTGCCGGTTGTTGTGCCGCCCACGATGCTTCAAAGCGAATGACGCAAGGCGGTGCCAACAAGATTATGAAGGATCTGTTCCGTAGCCACCAGCATTTTAGCATGAGCTGTGTTACCAGCTGCCAAACGATGATGCTGAGAGTTTAAAAATTATCTTTACGCCGCCGGATTTCGGCAAACACTTCGGCATCGGTGGCGTCTGTCATTGCCAGATGCGCCCGGATTGATGGATCGGACGCCCGCAAAAACGGGTTGGTTGCCTTTTCCAAATCAATCCGTGTTGGCACTGTTGGCAGGCCATTTTCGCGCAAAGCTTCGAATGCGGCCTGACGTTCGACAAGGGCCGCATTATCAGGGTCAACAGTCACTGCAAATTTGGCATTGGCAAGGGTGTATTCATGGCTGCAATAGACGACTGTATCATCTGGCAGTGCCATGAGTTTTTCAAGACTTGACCACATCATTGACGCATCGCCTCCAAATATCCGCCCGCAGCCAACAACAAATAAGGTGTCGCCGGTACAGACAATCTGATCATCCGCGCTGTAGAAATTGATCATATCAAGCGTATGGCCGGGGGTGGCCAAAACATCAATACGCCGCCCGGCAAATTCAAAATGGTCCCCGTCACCAAGTTGCGTGTCATACAAATTGCTGACGGCACTATGAATTTTTGGGCCAAGGACTGTCGCATGATAGGCTGATTTTAGCGCGGCCAACCCATCTGTATGGTCGGCGTGATGATGGGTGATGAAAATATGTGTAAGCCCCCATCCGGTTTCGGCAAGTGCGGCCTGTGTAGCTTCTATATCGCCAGCATCAACACAGGCTGTCTGGCCGGTGTCGCGGCAATGTAGCAATAATCCGTAATTATCACTGCCATAGGGGAACTGATGCGTTTGAAGTTTCATGATCTATGCCTTTGTCTTACCATGTACCGGTATTTTCCATGGATAGCCATGGTTCTGCAGGGGCCAGCGCGTCGCCTTCCTGCAGCAGTTCAATCGAAATATTATCTGGTGATTTGATAAATGCCATGCGGCCATCACGTGGGGGGCGGTTGATTGTTACCCCAGCATCGGCAAGCGCCTGACAGGTCTGGTAAATATTATCCACCTTATAGGCAAGATGCCCGAAATTGCGCCCATAATCATAATCCTCTGGATCCCAGTTATAGGTCAGTTCCAATTCTGGGGCATTTTGTGCCGCGCTATTATTTTGATCTTTGGGCGCGGCAAGGAAAATCAGTGTAAATCGCCCCTCGGGTACATCTTTGCGGCGCATTTCAACAAGGCCAAGTTTGTTACAATAAAAGTCGAGTGATTCATCCACATCGCGCACCCGTACCATTGTGTGTAAATATCTCATGGTTTTATCGTCCTCGGCTATCGCGGCACAGCGCCATGTTTGCGATCTGTACATGCCATTATTGTCTTTAAGGCTAATGATTGCAGTAAAGTTTTGGGCTGTCCAGAGTGATATCACGCCGCATTTTTTTGAAAGGCCGTTAAAGATCAATCCCCAGCAATGCGGCACCTTCAGATAGGCTCGATGCTAGATAAAAGGTTGGCGGTGCCAGCGCCCTTTCAGCCGCGATCAAATCGGGAATTTGAATCACCCGCATACCCGCGGCAAGTGCCGCCGTTATGCCGGTTTCCGAATCTTCAAATGCAATACAGCGCGGTGCATCAACACCAAGCTTTCTGGCCGCATCAAAATATACATCCGGCGCTGGTTTTCCCGCCTTAACCTCGTCGCCGCCAGTCAAATGTGGGATATATTGCCACAACCCAACGCGATCAAGAATGGCCCTGGCCTTGGTGCCTGATGACGAGGTGGCAACAGCCCTAGGGATTTGCATTTTTTCCAAACAGGCCAGCAATTGATGCGCCCCCGGTTTCACCTCTATATGATGGTCAAGAAGCTGTCGATAGACATCTAGCCAATCATCCTTAAATTTTGCCGCATCTATGGTGGCTGGCAGCATCTTTCGCAAAATATCAATACCTGTTTTTGCATTGCGGCCGATCAATTGTCGGTAATCGTCAAATTGGAATCTTTGATCATAGCTAGCTGCCGTTGTCACAAAGGATTCATAGGATAATTTTTCTGTATCAAGAAGCAGCCCATCCATATCAAATATGATGGCATCAAAATCTGTGATATCGCTGGGGTGGTGTGACATGTGAGGGATAGCGTAAGACTGGCAATGGCCAAAAGGAGAAGGGTGAGGGGGTAAGAATAAATTATATTTTTTAGTATTGATAATGGGGCGAGTATGGCATGATTTTGCTGCAAGGGAAACAACCCGCTAGATTTAAACCCTGACTGATAGACATTTTCATGCTCGACCCGCAAAAAATTGCCTATCTGGTTGTCCATTGTTCGGACACGGCTGATGATGAAGCGCTGACCGGGTGTGATATTCACCAGATGCATCTTGGCTTTGGCTGGGATGGTGTTGGCTATCACCGGATTATTGGCCGTGATGGGGTGATCGAACATGGCCGCCCTGATTATTGGATTGGCGCGCATGTCAAAGGGTTTAACGATGTCAGCCTTGGTGTATGTCTGATCGGGCGGCATCGTTTTACCGATGCACAGATGCAGGCGCTGGAAACCGTATTGCGCGGCTGGAAGTCAACCTATCCGGCAGCAAAAATTGTCGGGCATTGTGATTTTGACTATACCGACAAAACCTGTCCGAATTTTGATGTTGCGGTCTGGTGCCGCAAGTGGGGTCTTTAGCCAATGGCGGCGGTGCAATCGGTTGTGACGCCACAAGCGCCAATCAGATGCGCGCCACATCCCACCGCCAGTCTCGATACCGAGGCCCTGTACGGCGAAACGGTGACGGTTGATCAGTTTGAAAATGGATTTGCCCATGTGGTGCTTGGCACCGATGGCTATAAAGGCTGGATGCCATCTGCCTGTCTTGGAACAATGCCGGATGTCACCCATCAGGTCACAGTGCCGCATAGTTTCGTCACCGCTGGGGCGGATGTCAAAAGCGCCGGGATCAGCCATTTGTCACTTGGTGTGCGTCTTCATCTGTACCCGCGCCAAGATGATGATGACAAAAGCCCGTTTGTTGAAATTGAATTTGCCGGTGCCAGTGGCTTTGTGCCGCGTTCTCATGTCAGCCCGTTGTCGGCAGTTTGTGATGATTGGGTTGTGGTGGCTGAATCGCTGATCGGCAGCCCCTATCGGTGGGGTGGGCGGGCGTCAACTGGACTTGATTGTTCGGCCTTGGTTCAGCTTTCCATGGCCGCGGCTGGCAAGGCTGTCCCGCGCGATTCAGGGCCGCAGCATGAGATTGGCCAAGCGCTGGATGAGTCTGAATCTCTCCAGCGCGGCGATCTGGTGTTTTGGGCGGGTCATGTTGGCATTATGCAAGATGGTGACCGATTGCTGCATGCCAACGCGCATCATATGGCGGTGGCAAGTGAACCGCTTTTGGTTGCTATTCAGCGTGTTGCTGCGACCACTGGGCCTGTTACCGCGCGCCGCCGCCCGTAAACATAATGGCTTTATGCGCGCGGGCTAATTTGGAATATGCTTTTGGATAAACCAGAGCAATATCAGCGATGGGATAACCATCAACGCGGTGATGATAAAGAACAGCCCCCAGTCACCATGCAACCAATCGACCAGCGCCCCTGATGATGAGGCCAATGTGGTGCGTCCCATCGTGCCGATTGACGCCAGCAAAGCATATTGTGTGGCCGTATAGGTGCGATCAACCAAAAGCGAAATAAAGGTCACAAAAGCAACGGTTGCAAAAGCGGCGGCAATATCATCAAGAAGAACGGCCAGTGCAAACAGCCATTCTGATTTGCCTGTCCAAGCCAAGATGCTGAACATGACATTGGTGGCGGCCATGGCAATGCCAGCGAATAAGAGCGCTTTTACCGTGCCGGAACGGATGGCTAAAAAGCTACCTAAAATGGTAAAGGCCACGGTGGTGATCCAGCCAAGCCCTTTTGAATAGAGCGCAATATCAGATTTTGAAAAGCCGATTTCCTTGTAAAAAATCAGCGACATCTTGCCCATAAAGGCCTCGCCAATTTTAAACAGAAAGATAAAGCCAAGCAGGGTGAGGGCCACCGATAGACCGTTTTTGCGAAAAAAACTACCAAGCGGTCCCCAGACGGTGTTGACCAGAAACCCGCCAACAGCGGCCAGACGGCTTGTGCCAAAATGCGCGGCTAAACCAGACGCGGCCAGTCTTTGCGCTTCGATGCGGCGATCTGCGCTCGCCTCGGGGATCAGCATCAACCCAATATTGGCAAGACAAACAAACCCGCATAAAAATAAAAATGTCAGTTGCCAGTAATTTGCATGGCCAGCCTGTTCGAGCCAGTCAGCAATAAATAGCATTAACATGCCGCCAATTTTATAACCGCTCCACCATCCAACAACGGCGGTGGCGGCACCGGCCGCCATTGATGATTTTTCGTTGGCGCCGATCTGCTCGATACGCAAAGCATCGATGGTAATATCTTGTGATGCGGATGCGGTGGCAATCACCAAGCCAAACCCCATCACCATCCAAATATCGGTCGATGGGTACAGGCTGCTCCAGCCAATCAAACTGATCAATATGCACGCCTGAAAACTGACAATCCATGATTTGCGATGGCCAATCCGGTCAGCCAAAAATGGGATACGGATGTTATCGATTAATGGCGCCCACAAAAAATTGACAGCATAGACGCTGAAAATAAGCCCGGCCCAGCCAACAGCCGAACGGCTAAGCCCATCTTCTTTTAACCATAAAGACAGCGCCGAACCGATCAGCACCCACGGAAACCCGCTCATCGCCCCAAGTAATAAAATGCGCCACATCCGGCGATCAAGATAGGTGGATAACCCTGTCATCAATTTGGCCTTTGGTTAAAGAACTCTGGTGGTTTAAGAACTCTGGTGATTTAAGAACTCTGGTGGTTTAAGAACTCTGACTTTATATCTTTTGGCACCGACAAGCGGATGGCCAGAGATCATATGCTAGCGTAGAGTGGTGATGATATGAAACAGATATTCAAAACATCAGCACAAGCAGGCGTTTTAATGGCCGCAGATCGCAAATGATGACAGATGATTGGGTTGTGACAGCAGATGATATCGGGGGCTATTGGCTAGAGGCTGGCAGATACCGGGTGGCGGCGCATATTGGCCGGGGCGGTGTGATCAGCGCAGGTGATAAACGCGAAGGAGACGGGGCTACACCTTGCGGGCGCTGGCCGGTGCGGGCGGTTTATTACAGACCAGACCGGGTGCAATGTCCAAAAACAACTCTTCCTTGTCATGCTCTGACGCCTGATTGTGGGTGGTGTGATGACGCGGCCAGCCCTGACTATAATCGCTATGTAAAACGGCCCTATCACTTTCGCCATGAACAGATGTGGCGCCAGGATGCTGCATATGATTTGGTGGTAGAGCTTGGCTATAATGATGCCCCGGTGGTACTCGGCCATGGCAGTGCCATTTTCCTGCATTGTATCGCCGCTGGTAAAACCAGTACAGCTGGCTGTGTTGCGGTGGAGCGCGGCGATCTGTCATGGATCATTGAATCGGCATCATCCGACCAACATATCCTGATCCCTGATTTATTGCTGGCTAATTAAGAGCGCGATAAATTAGCGTCAATTTCGGCGCGGCGGCGGCGTAATTTGGCGTTGGTTGGCACCATTTCAGCCATCATCCCATCAACCACAAACCCCATCTTTACCATGATCATATTTGATATCAGATTCAGGCATATTTTTTGGGCGGTGCCAGCCTGAAGCCGTGTTGACCCGGCGATAATTTCCGCGCCAGTTGCCAGCAAAATCGGATATTCGGCCATGGCGAGAAGGGCGGTTTCTGGGTTATTGGCAATGCCAATAGTGACCGCGCCAGCTTGTTTGGCAGATGCGATCGCGGCGGTGGTAAACACCGTACTGCCACTAGCGGCAAGACCAATCACCACATCATCATGCCCGACGGCGATAGTGGCGATTTGCGCCGCGGCGGTTTCAGCATCATCTTCGGCATTTTCAACCGCCCGAAGCAGGGCAGAACTGCCGCCAGCAATCAAAAATTCCACCCGATGATCTGGCCAGTTAAAGGTTGGTAATAATTCGGCCCCATCCTGTACGCCAATCCGCGCAGATGTCCCGGCCCCCACATAAATCAACCGCCCGGTTTCAGATTGGCATAGACGCTGGTAAGCGGCAATGGCGGCGTGTTCGATGGCTGGCAATGCGGTTTTGAGCGCGGTTAGGGCATGTGCCTGATTATCAAGCATCGCCGCCAACGCCCGGGCCGGGGTCATGCGGTCAATATGCAGATCCGCCGGAAGCGTATCTTCGGTTGTGGCGGTTTTTGCACCGGCGGCATTGTTCGTTGCATTTCTGTCTGTATTTCTTGGCGTCATGCCGCCACTATAAAAGCCCGGCAGACGAAAGAGAAGATATAGATGCACGAATTATCAATCATTGGCCTGATGTCTGGGACAAGTGCAGATGGCATTGACGCTGCGGTGTTGATCACCGATGGGGTGCGTGTAAGGCGCACTGGCATTTGTGGCCATTTTGAATATCGGCAGGACACGCGGCAGGCGATACGTGCCTGTTGTGCTGACCCGGCCATGTTTCTGGCTGATGCTGCCACCCGCACCAGCCTTGATACTGCCATTGCGGTTGATCATGCGGCGGCGGTGCAGGCGCTATGTGCCGCATTTGGCGATCGCATTGATCTGATTGGGTTTCATGGCCAAACCGTATATCACAATGCCCGGGCTGATACGGCGCATCCGCTTGGCCGACAGACCATACAGCTTGGCGATGCGCATTACCTTGCCACGGCCACGTCGATCAATGTGGTGCATAATGTAAGGCAGGCTGATATGGATGCAGGTGGTGAAGGCGCGCCGCTGGCCCCGATCTATCATGCAGCGGTGTTTGACAGCATGCAGATTGATTTGCCAGTGGTTCTTGTCAATATCGGCGGTGTGGCCAATCTGACATATGTATCTGCTGGTGGCCCACATGGTTTGATCGGGTTTGATACCGGGCCGGGCAACGCACTGATCGATGATTTTATGATGTCCAGATTACAAGCGGCCTGTGATCTTGATGGTGTGTTGGCGGCAACTGGCACGGTTAATCATGGGCTGATATCGAGCTGGATGCACCACCCATATTTTGCGCAAAAATGGCCAAAATCATTGGACCGACAGAATTTTTCAAAGCTGCTATTAGATGCCGAATTTACCGGCTTATCTGATGGCGATGCGGCGGCGACGCTGACCTATTTTACCGCGCACACTATTGCCCATGCGATTGGCAAGCTGCCGGTGATGCCGCGGTCGGTGTTTGTGGCTGGTGGGGGGCGGCGCAATCTGTCGATGATGCGCGATTTGTCATCATGCCTGTCGATGCCGCTAGTGACCGAAAAGATCAACGCATTTGACGCTGATATGCTGGAAGCTGAATTAATGGCATTTTTGGCTGCACGTTTTCATTATGGGTTGCCCACATCGTTTCCATCCACAACCGGATGCCGCATCCCGGTCAGCGGGGGGCAATTGGCGCTGGCTAGATGAGCGCGTCTGACCCCGGCACATAAAACGGGCGATAGGGCGGCGGCGATGGCAACAAGGCGCGTACATCACTAAATGGAAAGCGGCTATCGATCCGATAGGCCTCGGCATAATGTCCGTCTGGGGCATTGCATTGCGCCGCCCGAAACCGGTTCACAATCTGGGTGGCGGCGACAAAACGCTGAGGGTGCTGGCTGGTATGTGCCATGATGGCGTTTTGTTTCGCGGTAAAATAAGGAGTGATATCGACATAATAATCTGGGGTAAAGCTGACCCCCATTAAGGTGTCGCAAAACAGGACCGGGCAGATAAAGCCAGCGGCGTCGCTGACAAATCGTGACAAGGCACGGTGATCGGGGTGATAGTCTTCTGGTGCATGCGTGATCACCAAATCTGGTTTGGTTTCGCGGATCATGCTGGTGATGGTGTTGGCGGCGTCTGGGGCTGATGATAAATGCCCGTCTGGAAGATTAAGCAAATGCACATCACCAAGTTCCGCAAGCCCGGCGCGGGCCTCTACCGCCCGCTGTTTGGCCAATGCTGGGCCGGGGTCACTGCCGCCAGCGGCACCATCGGTGGCGACCACAAGATGCAAATTATCGCCGCGCGCCGCCGTCGCCGCTAGCAGACCATACATAAAAATTTCCAAATCATCAGGATGCGCCCCAATGGCCATAATCTGCATGTCAGAACCACCTTTTGAAAGCTGTGAAAGCCTTTTGATTTCACATTGAATCTAGGCTTTACTGGACCCCATGATAGCAAGAGGTTGAGACGTGACAAATAACAATATTGCTGGGGCCCGGTTTGGGTATATTGAGGGGTATTATGGGCGGTTGTTTGACTGGCCCGCCCGGCATGAAGTATTGGCTATGATGGCAAGCCTTGGTATGAACAGCTATATCTATGCGCCAAAAGATGATACGGTGCATCGCTTTAGATGGCGCCAGCCCTATGACGCTGATTGGCGCTGCGGATTTGCCGATTTTGCCGCCGCCGCGGCGCGCCAGAATATTGATGTGATGGCCGGTATTGCCCCCGGTCTTGATTTCAATTTTGCCGATCTTGAAACCCGGCATGCTGGTGATTTTACCTGCTTGATCAAAAAGGCCGAGCAACTCTGCGCGGATGGGGCCAGCCATATTGTGCTTTTGATGGATGATATTGCCGCAGATTTTGATGACCGGGCCGGGCCATTTAAAAGTGAAGGCACGGCCCATGCCGAACTTGCCAATCAATTGATGCGGGCTGTTGACCGCCCGGTTATCATCGTGCCGCGCATTTATGCTGATAGCCTCGTCGATTCCAGTGACCCACATTCACTGTCTTATTTGCAAGATTTAACAACAGCGCTGTCACCGGCCTCGCTGATTGTCTATTGCGGCAATGATATTGTTGCACAACAAATTGGCGGTGACGCATCTGGCCATATTGCGGATAGCCGTCTTGTGATATGGGATAATTTTTATGCCAATGATTATTGTCCACGCCGCCTGTTTATTGGGCCGTGGCGCCGCCCACCGGGTGCATCAAATATTTTGCTTAATCCAACCGGTATGGTTGAAACAGATAAATTGCTGCTGCAGGTGATGCAAATCGGTGATGATGTTGACAAATGGCGTGCGTTTTTGGAGCCGCATCTGCCACCAGCATTTTTCACTTTGGCTTATTATTTTGATGCGCCCTTTGGCTTTGCACCAAAATTTGCGCCGCCGCCTGCAGAGATGGCGCTTGACGCTGTTGATCAGCTATTATGGCAATGGAAATCGCCGTTACAGCGTGAATGGTACCCGGTGCTGATGGGATTAAAACAGGATTTATTGATCGCCGATCGGCAGATGCCTGATGAACGCATTGTCAAAACACAAACGGCGCCATTGTCTGGGGCGCTGGTACAGCCAAATGGCGATTAAGCCGGTTGGATACGTCCCGGGTATTGGTTATTGCCGGGGCGTTTCTGGTCATAGTGTCAGCTGGTTCAGACGGTCTGGCAATTTGGCAATAACATCGCGTCCGGCATTGGCAAACGCAAAACGCAACATCGCGTCTTGACCATCGCCAAAAAATGCCCCGGGAATAACCAATACCCCGGCCTTTCGTGCCATGATTTGGGCCACTTCGACCGAATTCACCCCAGAAAATGGGTGGCGAACAAAGCCGAAATAGGCACCGCTACTCATTAATTCCCAGCCATCGAGCTGGTCAAGTGCTTGACGAAACACCGTGACCCGCGCGGCGATGCGCTGGCGGTTTTGATGGCGCCAATCTGCCAGTTTGTCGATCATCGGCGTGAGCGCATGCTGTACCGTGCGCGGTGCACAAATTTGAATATTGTCGATAATTTTGGCCAGTTGGAATACCAGATCAGGGCCAGCGGTAATGGCACCCAAACGATGCCCCGGCAAACAATAAGATTTGGAAAAACTATAGAGCTGGATCAGCGTGTCTTGCCAATTGTCTTCGGCAAAAAGATGGTGCGGCGCGGCTTGATCAAGCGGCAAAAAATCGCGGTAAGTTTCATCAAGAATAAGCCAGATACCGCGTGCCTGACATAATTTGAAAATTTCCAGCAATAAATCTGGCGGATAGATACTGCCCGCCGGATTGTTCGGGCTGACCAGTGACACAGCCCTGATTTTGTCGGTTATGGCACTGGCAATGGCGGCGCAATCTGGCAATAAGCCGTGATCAACATCACAATCAACGTAATCAATAGCTATGCCCAGCATGCCAAGCGTCGATTCATGGTTAAAATAACAAGGCCGCATCATCAACACCCGGTCACCCTGTCCAGCCACAGCTAGCGCGGTGGCGACGAACGCCTGATTACAGCCAGAGGTGATTTGAATATTTTTGGGGGCAATCTGGGCCTGATAGATATCGCTAAGATGCCGTGCATAGGATTGGCGCAACGGCATGTCGCCTTCTACCGGGCCATAGCGTGCCAGTTCAGGATTCGCCGCTGCTTCGGCCAATGCCGCCAACATGTCATGATGGGCGGTATAGCCCGGTACGGCCTGACTCATATCAATCAGGTCGCCTTGGCTTTGGTCATAGGATTCCTTCCAATTGAGTACGACCGAAACAGGTGGGGCATTGAGTTTGGTAACGGCGCTATTGAACATCAGGCTTGCCTATGGCTAATAAAAAAAGTGAACATGTCTTGCTTGTGTAGCATCAGATGCCATCACCGCAAAAGGGTATATGTTGTGATGATGGCGACCGACACTGGCACAAAGCAGGGAATCATATGTGAGGTAAAATAAAATGGGTCGTTATCACATCGTTGGCCGGGCTGGTGCCGGTTCGCTAATTGTGGAATTTCTGTTTCGCGAGGTCGGGGTCGAATATGATATTTCATTTCCAGATCCAGCAGACGTCAAGCGCCCAGATTTTCATGCCCGCAACCCGCTAGGGCGCATTCCTGTTTTGATTTGTCCTGACGGCCATCAAATTTTTGAAACGCTGGCCATCATCAACCATATCACCACGCATTTTGACGGGTTGGCACCGCCCGTTGGCAGCGCGATTCATGACCGCTATTGCCAGTTTATGGCATTGCTGGCGACATCACTCTATCCGGCCTATCACCGCCAGCACCATAGCCATTATTACGCCGAGGCGGCGGCTTTTGACGATATGCGGGCAAAAGCCGTGGCTGAACAAGCGGTGCTTTATGACTATATAGAGGCGGAATTGGCCCCCTATATTTGCGGCGAGATGCTGACCGCCGCTGATTTCTATCTTTATATGCTCAGCCGCTGGGATTTCGATAAAGCGGGCATTCGCGCCAACCGGCCAAAACTAGACGCGTTGCTTACCGAGTTGCGCTCCCGTCCATCAGTCAGCGATAGTCTGGCGGCACAGCCGCGGCGCCGGTCAACTGGCTGATGGCGGTGATAGCGGGCGGGCCGCCACAACCAGCTTTTTTTTACAGATGTTGCCGAGGTTTTTGAAAGATCAAATTTGCGCCATTAGGCCGCGAATAATTTTAATGACCGCGGCTGGCTGTTCGGCGCATGGGATATGACCAGCATTGGCAATCACCTCAAACCCGGCCCCCGGGATCAGATCGGCGGTTGATTTCACCAGGGCTGGGGGGGTGGCGCCATCCTGATCACCAACAACACAGATGGTTGGCACGGAAATTTTTGGGGCCTGATCCCGAAAATCAGCATCGCGGATGGCGGCACCGGTGCCTAAATACCCAGCTTCTGGTGTGCGGGTGAACATATTGCTATAGCCAGCCAGTTCTGTTGCCCGGTTTTGATGAAAGGCTGGGCTGAACCAGCGTTGCATATTGCCTTCAACAAGGGCGTTTAGTCCGCCCTCTTTGACAATGGCCATGCGATCATTCCACATTTGTGCGTCACCAATCTTGGCACCGGTATCACATAAAATCAGCCCATTCACCAGATCAGGCCGTTTATGATACAAGCCTTGCGCGATCAACCCGCCGACCGATAGGCCGCAAATTGTCGCGCGGGTTATGCCAAGATGGTCGACCAACCCAGCAAGATCGCTGACATGGTCATCAATCACATAGGGCGGTGTGCCAAGGCTAGATAGACCATGACCACGCTTGTCATAAAGCAAAATAGCAAAATCAGCAGACAGGTCAGCAACGCAATCATCCCAAATCCGAAAATCGGTTCCCAGTGAATTTGAAAAAACGATTACTGGCTTGCCGCTATCAGCATTGATCATTTTATAATGGAGGGTGATTCCGTTGATATCTACAAAATTCATGAAACTATCCTATCTGCATGATGGTGCCTGTATGGCGAGGCTATATCCCGCCGGGCTGTATATAAGCATCTAAATCAGCGCCGCTTCAACCGCTTTGATCTGTAGCGCGAGATATTTTGAATTGATCCGGCATTGTGCAAAGCTGCCAGCAATGATCCACAAGCCGGGTTGGCCGGTCGGCCGGTACATATTACGCAACTCCAAACCATCGCCATAACCCCAAATCGGGCCAACGCGATCGGCAATATCTTGACCAAATAGCTTGGCCACAAGATGTTCTTGCGGTTTGTATCCGGTTGCCAAAATCACCACATCAGCCGGAATTTCCCGTCCGTCTTTCAGCGTCACCCCATTTGCGGTGAATCTGTCGATCGTGGCATTTTGAATTAGTTTAATTTTTTCGTCTGCAATCAAATCGGATGCGCCCACATTGAAATAATAACCGCCGCCGCGTGTTAGATATTTAAACTGCCAACCGGTGTCATCCTCGCCAAAATCAAGCTGAAACCCAACGGCACGCAATTTGTCCAGAAGTGGTTTGTCAGCTTCTTTTGATTGTTTGGTAAAATGCTGATGCGCTTTTTTGACAAGCGGCAGGGGCATTGATGTGGTGATAAAATCACATTCATCTGTTGTCCTGTCTTCATCATAAAGGCGATAAGGAAATTGTGCGCTTGGTTCGATATTCACCACCAGACTGGGGCTGCGTTGCACCATGGTGACATTGGCACCGCTTGAATATAGATCCTGTGAAATGTCATGACCGCTATTGCCACAGCCAATCACGATGGCGTTTTTGCCAGCCCAGTCATCCCCATCATGATAGCGGCTGGAATGCAAAACTGGCCCGGCAAATGCGTCAAGTGTTGGAATTTCTGGCAGATTGGCAATACCGCTTACACCCGTGGCAAGAATGACATGTCGCGGTGCCATATGGCGGGCACGACCATCTTTCATTGTCAGCGTGATGTCCCATAATTTACTGGCCTCATCATACTTTCCTGCGGTCACTTCGGTATCAGTCCAGAAATTTAGCTCCATCATCGCTGCATAGGATTCGAACCATAATGCTAGCATGTCTTTTGGGATATAGGTCGGCCATGTTGGTGGAAACGGCACATAGGGCAGATGATTGACATGAAGCTGATTATGCAGGGTTAAGGCATGATACCGGTTACGCCAATTATCGCCAACGCGGCTGTTCTTGTCGACGATCAGCGTGTCGATACCAAGCTGGGTCAGACGGGCCGCAATTGATAGCCCGGCTTGCCCGCCGCCAACAACCAGAACCGCTGGGTCGCGGTCGTCATATTTTTCGGCCGCAATGCGCTTATCCAGCCAGTTTGGCCCGCGGAAATCGCGTGAATAGGAACTGCCAGATGGCCGGTTGCGATCAGTCTGTTCTTCATGACCTTTCAAAGAGTCGATGGCCGTAAAAAAAGTCCATGCGCGCCATGGCGGGCCAGCGGCATTCATATCGACCTGATCTTTTGCCTCGCATAATCTGATTATGCCGCGGCCATTGGCATCTTTGGTTTCAAATTTTATGAACGCTTCAATCGCATCAGTGCCAGCACGGTTCGCCCATTTCGGTGGGGTTGCGCTTTCATCAAGGCTGATGGCGGTGAGGCCGGTTTTTGCCGCGCAATCATGAAGTGTGGCGGCAATGTTATGTCCACCGATAATTGTGTCCAGTTGCCAAGTTAGTCCCAGTGCATCCCGCCAATAACTATCGGCAAGAAACAAGCTGGCGCTGTTGTCTTGATGTGAGCCGCCAGTTTTCAAACTTTGGTTGAATAATGCGATCCAGTGGGTTGCCTGTTGGTAACATTCTTGTGGATCAGGTGACATCGGAAACCTCAAACAGATGTGGATAAATTGACGCAGATATAGGTTGTGCTAGACCTGCACAAAGCGCGGTCAATCCTAGTGCATAGAGAAAGACTGGCAACCCAGATCGACAAAACTTTCAGTAAAAAAATAAATTTGGACAAATAGAAAACTTGACCACGAGATTTTCCTCAAGTTTTATTAATGCTCATTAAATAATAAACGGTGCCAACGCCGTATAAGCTAAGATCAAAACGGGAGATTCAGATGACTAAATCAATAATAGCTGGGGCTGTCGGCCTTGCCGCCATCTCAGCCATAACTTTTGGTGCGGGTGTTGCGCAGGCAAAAGACAGCATCACAATCGCGGTGCCAAGCTTTTTAACTGGTGGTGCGGCCGGGCCATTTGGCATTCCGGCAATGAATGGTGCCAAGATGGTTGCGGACGCTATAAACAAAGGCGCGTTGCCAGCCCCATATAACACAAAAGGTTTCGGTGGAGCAGTTGCCAGTATAATTGAACTGGATGAAGGGGGCGGTGGAACCAAGCAGGTTGCAGAATACCGTAATCTAGTCGAAAAGAGGAACGTTGATGCCGTTGTTGGTTACATTTCATCGGGCAATTGCCAGGCTTTGGCGCCAGTTGTTGAAGAATTGAAACAATTTACGATTTTTGCGACATGTGGAACTCCACGAATATTTGAGGAAGCGCCACGAAAATACCTTTTCAGAACAATGGGACATGCGACAGCAGACAATGTTGCCGCGGCCATGTATGTTAAAGAAAAGTTCCCAAATCTCAGTAGTTACACTGGCATAAACCAAAATTATGCATGGGGGCAAGACTCCTGGAGAGATTTTGATTTGACTATGAAACAAATCATGCCGGGAGCTACAGCTTCAGATAAATTCCAATTCCCAAAAGTTTTTGTTGGTCAGTATGGATCGGAGATATCGGCTTTATCGCTGGACAAAGCAGAGCTGGTGCACTCTAGTTTTTGGGGTGGAGATTTAGAGTCATTTATATTCCAGAGTTCTGCAAGAGGTTTGTTCAAAAATAAAATTGGTGTGATGACCGTTGGTGGAACAGCAGCCTATCGTCTCGGCAAGAAACTACCTAATGGACTCATCATAGGAGCTCGTGGACCATATGGCATCCTTGTAAAAGACCGTGATACACCTCTGAATAAATGGTTTATAGAGACTTACAAAAATATTTATGGCATCTACCCATCCGGTCCAGCATACCAATATGGGCAAGCTATTTTGGCAGCAAAAATTGCTTATGATAAAGCTGGCAGTGATGCAACAGATGAGCAATTGGCAGATGCCTTGCGTGGGATAACGTTTGAGTCCTTTTCAACAACTATTGAAATGAGCCTCGGTGGCGGTCATCAGGCTGTTACTGAAAACGGTTATGGTGTCACAAAATATGATGACGAAAACGGTGAGAATGTTGTGACCGATGTCAAGTTTTACCCAGGCTCTTGTGTTATGCCACCAGAGGGTGTTGAGAGCGTACAGTGGATCAATGGGGGTATGAAAGGCGCCAAGTGCTAAATTGAATTGCCTTGCTAGCGGCCATATTTGGTCGCTAGCAAGAACCCCCTTTGGTATTTCATTTTTCATTTAATTTGAGGCAGTTGCCATGGAAACCTTCCTGACGATCCTGTTGGATGGGCTTCAATTTTCTTCCTATCTGTTCATTGTGTCAGCTGGCCTGACGATCATTTTTGGGGTGATGAAAATCCTCAATGTTTGTCATGGTAGTTTTTATGCGTGGGGTGCCTACACAGCGGCTTTTTTCATTGGTAAATTTTCTGATATGGGTTTGCCAGATGCCCTTGGGTTTTTGATCATTATCGCTGCGGCTATTGTGGTAGGGGTGGTGCTCGGTTTGATTATTGAGCAAGGCATTCTCAAACATATGTATCACCGCGATGAGGTGTTGATCGTTCTGGCAACATTTGGGTTGTTTTTGGTTCTTGAGGATATCATTCTGATTGCCTTTGGCACTGACCCTTATTTTGCCTATCAACCCATGGCTCTGCTTGAGTCAGTTGAAATGGGTGGAGTGATACGGGATGTGTATGGATTGACATTGATCGGTGTGGCCACATTTGTTGCCGTTGGATGCTGGCTGCTGCTAAATAAAACAAAATGGGGTGTGATTTTAAAGGCGGTCATTTTTGACCGTGAAATGGGCATCTCTATGGGGATCAATGTGCCGTTTGTTTACACATTGACCTTTATTGGCGGAGCCATTTTGGGCGGCCTTGGAGGGGCGTATATCGCCCCAACAATTTCAGTTGCTCCTGGTCTTGGCACGGAGGTGATTGTCCTCTCATTTGCGGTTGTTGTTGTCGGGGGCATGGGTTCAATTGCTGGGGCGGCGATCGGTTCATTAATTATTGGTCTCTTGCGAGCCTTGGCGGTGCATGAATTGCCGCAGGTCGAATTATTTGTTGTGTTTGCCGTGATGGCAATTGTTTTGGTGTTCCGCCCGGAAGGGTTGTTTGCGCCAGCCAAGCCAAGGAAGATTTAGCATGCTGAGAGACACCACATCAAAAGTCGTTTTGTTTGGCGGCATCGCGATCATCTTGCTAGGGGCGATCATGCCAAACTGGATCGTCAACCAGTTAATGTTTGGATTTTCCCGGGCGCTGGCCATTCTTGGTCTGTTGGTTCTATGGCGGACTGGCCTTGTGTCATTTGGTCATGCTTTCTATTTCGGGCTGGGTGCCTACACCGTTGCAATTGTTGATATCCAGCTTGGCGTGACAGATGTGTTTGTCAGGCTGTTTGGCGGGGCGATCATTGCTGGTATTGCTGGCTTTATCATTGGCTTTATTATGCGCAATTACCGCGACATTTTCTTTGCCATGCTGAATACCGCGATTTCGATGGTTCTTTACGGCATTATTGTGAAGACGGAATCGCTTGGCTCAACCGATGGCTTTGCAATCTCATTGCCGACAATATTTGGTATCGCACCAGAGACAAAATATCCGCTGTTCATCATCATAACGATGATTGCGATGATCAGCGCGCTGTTGATCAATTTCTATCTGAAAACAACAGTTGGCCGGTTAACAACGCCAATTCGCGACAATGAAATCCGGGTCGAATATCTCGGGTTTTCCGTGGCACATGCGATCCATCTTAAATATACAATTTCGGCTGTTCTTGCCGGTGGTGCTGGGGCGTTGATGGCAATGTCATTGGGGCAGGTTGACCCTGATTCAATGATTAACTGGACGGTGTCTGGTGAGCTTGTCTTTATTACCATTCTATCTGGGCCGGGCAATGTCATTGCACCATTTATTGGGTCTTTGGTTTTCGAGGTATTGCGGACATACGCATTTGAATTGGCACCGCAAGCCTGGCAGTTGATTGTTGGGGCGACATTCCTGACAGTCATCTTCTTCTTGCCGGGCGGTATTTGGAGCTTGATTGCAAAGCTTGGAAGGAAAAAGTCATGACTAGTGCGGCTCCGATTTTACAAGTCCGGGACCTGCTGAAAACCTTTGGCGCGGTGGTGGCGGCAAAAGACATCAATATTGATGTGTCAAAAGGTGAAATTGTCGGCATTATTGGTGCGAATGGCGCTGGCAAAACCTGTTTTGTGAATATGGTCACCGGGTATTTAGCCCCGACAGCGGGCAGCATCGTATTTGAAGGCACCGAGCTGGTTGGCAAGGGGCCGCGCGAGGTCACACATGCAGGCATTTCGCGCTCGTTTCAGGTATCACAGGTTTTCCACTCAATGACAGTTGAAGAAAATCTGCGTATCGCGCTGGCGATTGCGGAAAACCGTGGGGTGAATGCGTTGCGTCTGATGGAAAGTGACGCGCTAGAGGCAAAATGTTCAGATGTGTTGCGGCGCTATAAGCTGGAACCGCACAAACATATGACGGTCAGTGTTCTCTCGCAAGGTATCCGCAAATTGCTCGACATTGCCATGGCGGTGGTGAGTGAGCCACGAATCCTGTTACTCGACGAACCCACAAGCGGCATCAGTGTCGAAGAAAAATTTGATTTTATGGATGTGGTGATGGGGGCGCTGAAAGAAGACAACGTCACCGTTCTGTTTGTTGAACATGATATGGAAATTGTCGAACGCTATGTCAGTCGGGTGTTGGCTTTCTATCAAGGTGAAATCATTGCAGATATGGCGCCTGACAAAGCTCTTGCCGATAATAAAGTGCGAGAATTTGTGATTGGCAAACGGCATTAAAATTCAGAGATAGGACAGTAAATACTATGTTGATTGTTGATGCGCTAGATGTCGATATAAATGGCACCCCCATTCTGCGTGATATTGGGCTGGAAATTAAAACTGGCGAGATTATTGGCCTGATTGGTCGCAACGGTGCTGGCAAAACAACCTTTTTGCGCTCGGTGATGGGGTTGTTGCCAATCAATAGTGGCAAGATTGATTTTGATGATCACGCGTTGCACAGCCTGCCGGGGCATCGCCGGGCACATTTGCGCATCGGCTATATGCCAGAAGACCGGCGGTTGGTGCCGGAAATGACAGCTGAAGAAAATATTTTGCTGCCAGTCTGGTCGACCAATATTGACGGGTATGAAGACCGTTTGAACTGGATTTATAAAATTATCCCTGAATGTGAAAAATTCCGCACCATGGCGGCCAATTCGCTATCTGGTGGCCAGCAAAAGCTGGTGGCATTAGGGCGGGCTTTGATGGTGGGGCATAAATTATTGTTGCTTGACGAGCCAACCGAGGGCATTGCACCGGTGTTGGCACAGCGTATGGGTGAAATTCTGGCATCTCTCAAAAAAGAAGGGGTGTCGATCATCATCGCTGAATCAAATGACGCGCATGTCGCAAATGTGATTGACCGCACCTATGTGATCGAGCGCGGATCGATCGTCAGCAACTAAACAAAAAACAGGTCTGATTGATGACGGCACCGGTGAAATTTGTTGCAAAGGGTGTTATTCCGGCAACCCTTATTGCGTTTGATCAGGATTTTGCGGTCGATCAGAAAAACTTGCTGAAGCATCTTCGCGATGTTGCCGCAACAGATGGGTTGAGCGCCATTACCGTCAATGGCCATGCCTCGGAAATCCACGCATGTAGCGTTGCTGAACAGCAAGAGCTTTTGGCCTTATCACTGGCTGAAGTCGGTGACAGGTTGCCTTTGGTAAATGGTGTATATGCAGATGGTAGCCATGCGGCTGTTGAAATTGCGCGCATGGCAGCTGCCGAAGGGGCCAGCGCCTTGCTTGTCTTCCCGCCAAATAGCATGAGCATGGGGGGGCAACACCGCCCAGAGATGGCGGTGCGTCATTTTCAAATGATTGCCGAGGCAACTGATCTGCCGCTGATTTTGTTTCAATATCCACAGGCCACTGGGCTTGGTTATCCTTTTGCAACGATGGAAATAATTTTCGATGCGGTACCGTCAATCGTTGCGATTAAGGATTGGTGTAACGACCCGATGTTGCACGAAAAACATATCCGTAATTTTCAATCGCGGCCGCGTCCGGTGAATGTGTTGACAACGCATTCATCTTGGTTGATGGCGTCGTTGTCGATGGGGCCAGCCGGATTGCTGTCTGGGGCCGGAAGCGTGATTGCAGATTTGCAGGTGGCGTTATTCAACGCCATAAAGGCAAATGATTTGCAGACGGCGCGGCAGGTCAATGACCAAATTTATCCGCTTGCACAGGCGTTTTACCGGGCACCATTTCTAGATATGCATAACCGGATGAAAGTCTGTCTGGAATTGTTGGGGCGGATTGATCGTGCGATTGTAAGGCCGCCATTAATGCCGTTGTCATCTGCTGAAATAGACGAATTGAAAACCGCGCTTGTGGCGTCTGGGCTGATGACTGGGTCTGGGCGCTAGATTATTATTAGGGGGGAAAATATGGCTCTATACGAATTGCGCACCTATCAGGTGTATGTTGGCAAAATGAAAGACGCGGTCGCAGCCTATCAGGATTATGGCTGGCCAGCGATTAAAAATGGCGGGTTTGATAACAAGCTTGTTGGCTATTTCACTTCAGATACTGGTGGCTTGCATCAGATTGTCCATTTGTGGAAATTTGATGATTATAATGACCGGCGCCAGCATTGGGACACCATGTTTCAGGATACGGCATTCATGGAATTTGCTGGCAAAATCAGACCATTATTGATGACCCAGAAAAACCAGTTGTTGCATGCCTCGCCGTGGGGACCGCACCCATAGAAAGCTGGTGCCATTGCGCTGGGCTGTCTGATCTTTCAAATCATCAGGGGTAAAGGCTATGGTGAACATCAAATATATCATCTGGGCGTTGATAGCCGGGGCATTTATCCCGCTCATTGGCATTTTGAACGGGCGAGTGGGCCGGGCATTGGGCGAGCCGTTTTATGCAACGGTGATGCTGTTTGGTGTGGCTATTATATTGGCGCTGGTGGTTTCGGTTGTTTTTGGCAAAGACGCCCCTTCGTTCCAAAACCTGCAAACCCTGCGGCCGATGGATTACACGGCTGGCTTTATCGTTGCTTTTTATGTGATCAGCGCAACCGTGCTGGCTGGCAAAATTGGTGTGGCCAATTTCATTGTTATGGCGGTGTCAGGCCAGATCATGTTTTCGCTGATGATTGACCATTTTGGCCTGTTCGGCGCACCGGTAAAACCAATTAATATGACCCAGCTTGTTGGGGCTGTTTTGCTGTTAATCGGGCTGGCAACAACGCAGCTTGCTAGCAGTAAATTAGATTAACGCAGGCCGTCTTTACCTTCGGCTTCATCATGTGTCAGCCCGCCAACGCGAGGTAACGGACGCCCGGAATCAGCAACCGCAACAGCCACTAAAATTTCATTTGCCCGCGGCGCGTCATTCACCCGCACTTCCATGCCATCAAAATGTGATCTGACATAAGCGGCGTCTTTATGCCCGAGCGGGACGTCAAGTGGCTGGCCCATACCGCCGCGTTTCTTGTTTGACGGCACCAGAGCCGCGCCTTTTTCAACTGCCGCACGCAAAGGTTTGCCAAGCCGTGGATGCAAAATGGCCGCGGCATGTTCCAATTCTCCATTTTCTCCAACCAATGCGGCCTTGCCATAGCTTTGTGCGTCAGCGGGTGAGATGCCAAGCGCGGCAACGCACGCCTCTCCCAATTTTGCGCCTAGCTCTTCGCCAATCACCATGAGCGCCTCTAAATTCTCTACATAACGCCCAGCAAAAGGGTTTTCGATAACTGCAACCGCCGCCGCACGGCGTGTGGCTGGATGAATGGGCTGTTCAGCTTCGCTGTGTGTTTCCTCAACAATGGTAACAATTTTGCGAATCTTGGCGGTTGTCATGCTGAGGCCTCGTAACCAAATGGGTTTGACGTGTGCGAAAAATTAACGCTAAATTCAAGAATAAAATTTGTTCGCTGTCAAACAATAATCAGCCTGATTATCTGCCGGAACAGT
Organism: Pseudomonadota bacterium; assembly: GCA_027620495.1. Lineage (GTDB taxonomy): Bacteria > Pseudomonadota > Alphaproteobacteria > Puniceispirillales > Puniceispirillaceae > UBA3439. The sequence goes on from JAQCEA010000002.1 coordinate 85,958, forward strand.
GCGTCATTTAGAAGGTAAATTCATCATGTTAGTTACCGCTGTTGTAATGGAAAATATCTATCGCGGCGCAGTAAATATCCAGCAGATGCGGCTTGATTGCATCGCCAACAAGGTTCGGAATTAAAGGAACATTATTATCCATGACAGATGACTACAGACTTGATGATCAGGTAGGCTATAAATTGCGACTTGCTAGCCAGCGCCATTTGGAAATCTTTTCGCAACATCTCTCCGACATTACGCCCACCCAATTTTCAATTTTGGCGCGTCTTTATGAGGTTGGTGAGACATCACAAAATCAGCTTGGCAGGCTGGTGGCTATGGATGCGGCCACCACCAAAGGGGTAATCGCGCGGCTGCTGGAAAAAAATCTTGTCGAGGCGCGTGCCGATCCAAATGATGCACGGCGTCTGCAAATTTCATTGACCGAAACTGGCCGTGAACTGACCATTGATGCGATTGAAAAGGCGCGCAAAATTACCGAAGATACGGTGGCGAATTTAAACGGCCATGATGTGAAGAGGCTGCTAGAATTGCTGGATAAGATCTAGGTTTTAAATCGTCTTGTGCGATAAATAAATGTTTGCATACTAATGAAATGCGCAGGGTATTTTTATTGTGGCAATCGCCCGGTGCGCCATCGGTGAAAAGGGGCAAATCATGTCTACACAAAAGCTTGTGATCAAGAATATAGGCCAGATTTTGTCTGGCAAGCTGGAAGAACCACTGATTGATGGTGATTGTGTGATTGCCATTGATGGACATATCACCGCCATTGGCCGCTATCGTGAGTTAGATACCGATCAGGCAACGCAGATTGTTGACGCGCATGGCGTGACGCTGGCCCCGGGGTTGATTGACAGCCACGTACATCCGGTTATTGGCGATTATACGCCGCGCCAACAACAATTGAACTGGATTGATTCATGCTTGCATGGCGGCGTGACAACAATGATTTCAGCTGGTGAGGTGCACGCGCCCGGCCGTCCAAAGGATATTGTTGGATTGAAAGCGATGGCGATTGCCTCGCAACGTTGGTACGAAAATTTCCGGCCATCTGGCGTCAAAATGCTGGCTGGCGCACCGGTGATTGAAGAGGGCATGGTCGAGTCTGATTTTAAAGAGCTTGCTGATGCCGGGGTTAAATTGCTTGGCGAAGTTGGTTTAGGGTCGGTAAAGGCCGGTGAAACAGCCGCCCAAATGGTAAAATGGGCGCGCAAATATGGCATTCAGTCCACCATCCATACAGGTGGCCCATCGATCCCGGGGTCAGGCTTGATCGACAAAGATGTCGTGCTAGAGGCAGATGCAGATATCATTGGCCATATCAATGGCGGGCATACCGCGTTGCCTGATGACCAGATCACCTGTCTGTGCGAAAGCTGTACGCGCGGCATTGAAATTGTGCATAATGGCAATGAAAGGGCCGGTTTGCTTGCTATGCGCACGGCTTTTGAAATTGGTCAGGCAGAGCGTATTATTTTAGGCACTGATGCGCCAGCCGGATCAGGTGTGCAACCTCTTGGCATCTTGCGGATGATTGCCATGCTATCGAGCCTTGGTGATATTCCGCCAGAAATCGCCTTTTGTTTTGCCACCGGTAATACCGCCAGAATGCGTGAGCTTGACAGCGGCATCATTGAAATTGGTAAGTCGGCAGATTTTATCTTGATCGACAGTGCCCAGCATGCGCCCGGCAAGACCATGCTTGAAAGCATTCATCAAGGCAATCTTCCGGGTGTTGGCATGACGATTATTGACGGCATTGTCCGCACCCAGCGCAGCCGGAATACGCCGCCTGCTGAACGTTTACCAGAAGTGGTGCTGTAGACCGGGTGCTGGCATGACTAGCTGTTGGCATGACTAGCTGTTGGCATGACTGGCTGTTAGAATGACCGGGCAAGAGAAAGCCGATTTACAAAAATGTTAATTGTTAGTATACAAACAATAATCGATTATGTGGGTTTGGCTAAAAGGGGCTGGCTATGCGTAAATTCATAGAAATAGATTTGCATCACCAAAAAAAAACCGAGCGCCAGCTTACTGGCCGTGAACTGGCCGAGGCTGGGCGGTATCTGATCGCGCGTATGCTGGTCGAACGTAATATCGCAGGCATTGATCCGTTGGCACCGGAAAATCCATTGATCTTTTCAGTCGGGCCATTTGCCGGGACGAATTTTTCCAATGCGAACCGTTTGTCTGTTGGTTGCAAAAGCCCGCTGACCGGCGGTGTGAAAGAGGCCAATAGCGGTGGCACATTTGGATTTGCCATGGGGCAATTACAGATCGCTGGGCTGACCTTTACCGGTGCCAGTGACAATTGGGTGGTGATCCGCATCACCAAAGATGGTGAAATTTCATTTGATGATGCCGCCCCCTATTTGGGGCTTGGCAATTTTGATTGTGCCAAAAAATTACATGCTGTTTATGGCGAAAAAACTTCGTTGGCTCTATGCGGCCCGGTTGGTGAATATTTGGGGTTAATGGCTGGTGTTGCCTTTTCTGATACCGACAACCGGCCGTCACGATTGGCGGCGCGCGGCGGTGTTGGTGCGGTGATGGGTGCCAAAAAAATAAAGGCGGTGGTGATTGATAAAGACCGTATGCCGCCGGTTCATGATCGCAAAAAGGTCATGGGCGCGATTAAGGATTATGGCAAAAAGTTAGGTGAGTCCGTTGCCGTGCAAAGCCTGAAAACAACGGGTACAGCCATGGTGGCTGATCTGACCAATCATCTCGGTGCCTTGCCGGTGCGTAATTTTTCTGCCGGTCAATTAACTGGCACGAATGATGGCCCGCTGAAAATGGGTGGGGATTTTATCCGTGAGTTGAATAGTGGGCGTGGCGGCGAAACATCGCATGCATGTATGCCGGGCTGCCTGATTAAATGCAGCAATGTCTATGTTGACGATACTGGGCGCGAATTGGTCTCGCCGCTTGAATATGAAACCATTGGCTTGCTTGGGACAAATTGCGGGTTAACCGAGCCTGATGATGTGGCGCGCCTGAATGAAACAGCGAATGATCTTGGCGTTGATAGCATAGAGCTTGGCGCCACCATCGCGGTTTTGATGGAAGCGGGTGAGGGGGCGTTTGGTGATTTGCCCTTTATGCAGGCCTGTCTTGAAGAAATCCGTTCCGGCAGTGAAAAAGGCCGACTTTATGCCTCTGGTACGGCGCGGGTTGGTGCGGCGCTGCAGGTGGCACGGGTGCCGGTCATCAAGAAACAGGCGATTAGTGCGTATGACCCGCGGGTGATCGAGGTCACTGGTATTTCAATGATGCTGACAGCACAAGGCGCCGACCACACGGTTGGTAACGCGCCATCTTTTAAATGCGATGACAAATCCATCGCCGAACTTGTGGCTGAAAGCTTGCGTATGCAGATCAATAGCGCGGTCGCCGACTCATTTGGTTTATGTGTGTTTGGCCGGTCAGTGACTGACGATAATCTGAAACTGATTGCTGATGCGATTAATGATGCGTTTGATGCAGGCGTTGACCCAGAATTTATCCGGCATATCGCGCTTGAAACCTTGCGGCTAGAGGCTGTTTTTAACAAAGCCGCCGGTTTCGATGAAGATGATGACGAATTGCCAGCATTTTTCACCGATGAACCTCTGCCGCCAACAAATAAGACCAATCGATTGTTCAGCCGGGAAGTGAACCAGCAAATGCAGGTGCTTTTGGCGAATGCGGCGGTGCAGTGATGCGCGCCGTACATGCGTTCTGAAGGGCTTGACGGGCATGAAAAATTGCAGTCTCCTTTATTTGTGTACGAACAAATAAATGCGGCCGCAATCAAGGCCTTGATGTGTTTTATGAGCCAATGTGAGAGGGTTTATGCAAGGTGTGCTAGCCGCAGATCATCATGATGATTATGTAAGAGCGCCAGACCTAGACGCCGCCATAGCCACGTTGGCCGCGGGGCCGTGCCGCATTTTGGCTGGTGGTACAGATGTGTTCCCCTCATTACAGGATCGCCCGCTTGTCGGCCGGGTGCTGGATATTTCTGGTATCGCTGATTTGCGCCAGATTACACAAAGCGATGACCATTGGTCGATTGGCGCGGCGGTCAACTGGCGTGATGTCATTCGGGCGGCGCTTCCCGCGTCCTTTGATGGACTAAAAGCGGCGGCCCGCGAGGTCGGGTCATGGCAAATTCAAAACCGGGCAACTCTGGTTGGCAACATTTGTAATGCGTCACCGGCGGCAGATGGAGTGCCGGCCTTGCTGACGATGGATGCCGCGGTACAATTGCAATCTTGCCGGGGTAGCCGAGTGATGCCATTGGCATCATTTATCACTGGCAATCGTAAAACCAAACGTGCCGAAGACGAGATGGTCACCGCCATTCTGGTGCCAAAGACGGCCACCGCCGGGCAGGGATATTTCTATAAATTGGGTGCCCGCCGCTATTTGGTGATTTCGATTGGTATGGTGGCGATGCGGCTATTATGCGGCAAGCAACGCACCATTTCTGAAATAGCGATCGCTGTAGGTGCCTGTTCGGAAGTGGCCACCCGGCTGCATGATCTGGAACAGCATTTATGCGGCCAGCCATTGGCGGGCGCGGCTGATATGGTGTCAGCGTCACATTTTGCGGGCCTATCCCCGATTGATGATGTGCGCGCACCGGCAAGCTATCGTATGGATGCGGTTGAAGAGTCGGTGCGGCGCCTTTTGGTACAGGCTGGTTCTGACATAGGACATGAAAAATAATGGCGGGCATCAGCTTTTTATTAAATGGAAAATCTGTGACCAGTATGGCGCGCCCGACAACCCGGGTCAGCGATGTATTGCGTGGCGATTTTGGCCTGAAAGGTACCAAGGTTGGCTGTAACGCTGGCGATTGTGGGGCCTGCACCATTTTGCTTGATGATGAACCGGTTTGTAGCTGTCTGGTCGCGCTGGGACAGATTGACGGGCAATCAGTCACCAGTGTTGAAGGGTTGCATCAGTCGGGTGTCATTGAAAGATTGCAGCAAAGTTTTCTGGCGCATGGGGCGGCACAATGCGGGATTTGTACACCCGGCATGCTGGTATCTGCGGCACATTTGTTAGCGTCAACCCCCCAACCAAACCGCGCCGAGGTCGAAGATGCGCTTGGTGGTGTGTTATGCCGGTGTACCGGCTATAGTAAAATTATTGACGCGGTGATGCAGGCGCATTCGCACCTGCCGCAACCAATGAAACCGGGCGCTGGCAACAATGTCGGCAGTTCGATTCAGCATCTAGACGGCGTCGCAAAGGTGCAGGCGGGGCTTGCCTATGGCGCAGATAAGGTGCCTGCAAATGCGCTGTTATTGCGTGTTATTCGTAGCCCGCACCACTATGCTGATTTTGAAATTGGCGATAAATCGGCGTTTTTAGCGGCCCACCCCGGTATTGTTGCCGTGTTTGATGCCACAGATGTGCCGGGCCGGAATTGTTTTGGTGTCATTCCTCTATTTGCTGACCAGCCGGTGTTTGCCGAAACCACAGCGCTATACCGCGGTGATGCAGTTGCCGCGATTGTTGGTGAAGCAGACGTGATTAATAGGTTTGACGAGGCGCAGTTTCCGATTAACTGGCAGCCGCATGAAACTATATTGACGCCGCAAGCCGCGCTTCATCCAGATGCCCGGCAGATGCATAAAGGCCGTGACGGCAATATTTTGGTCAAAGGCTTTGTGGCCCGCGGCGATGCTGATGCGGCTCTGGCACGGGCGGCGCACCGGGTCACCATACATTCAAGCACACCCTTTATCGAACATGCCTATATTGAACCTGAGGCTGGTTACGCGGTGCGCGAGGGTGACAGGCTGATGATTTATGGCTGTACGCAGGCCGCTCAAATGGACCGTGATAGCCTTGCCGAAATTATGGCGATGGATGTTGATGCCATCCGGGTGATGCCAAGCGCGGTTGGCGGTGGCTTTGGATCAAAGCTTGATATCTCCTTTCAGCCCTTTGTGGCATTGGCGGCGTGGCGGTTAAACCGGCCCGTGGCGATTTGTTACACACGCGGTGAATCGATGCGATCCTCGACCAAACGTCACCCGTCGGATATCCGGCTTGAGGTGGGATGTGATGCCGATGGACGGATCAGCGGGTTTGTTTTTGATGGGGTGTTTAACACTGGTGCCTATGCCAGTTGGGGGCCAACGGTGGCGAACCGGGTACCGGTACATGCCAGCGGGCCTTATGTGACCCCAGATTACCGGGCATCAAGCGTTGCGGTTCACACCAATGCACCGCCGGCTGGTGCCTTTCGTGGATTTGGTGTGCCGCAATCAGCCGTTGCGCAGGAATGTGCCTATGATCTGTTGGCAGAAAAGCTGGATATGGACCGGTTGGCATTCCGGCGGATGAATGCGTTGCAAAATAATATGCCGACAGTCACCGGCCAGAGCTTTGCGACCGGGGTTGGCATTGCTGAGTGTTTGGCGGCTTTGCAAGCAGAATGGAACGCGGCAAATGCGCGGGCCGACAAATTTAACAAAGATGCCAAAAACAGCGGGTCAATGTTACGCAAAGGCATTGGCATTGCCAGTTGCTGGTATGGTTGCGGCAATACATCTCTGCCAAACCCGTCAACCATGCGGATGGGGGTGACGGCTGATGGGGCCTGTGTTCTGCATCAAGGCGCGATGGATATTGGCCAAGGGGCAAATACGGTTATTTCGCAAATTGCCGCAGATGCGCTGGGGGTGCCGGTACATAGCCTATCGCTGATTGATGGCGATACTGATCTCACACCAGATTGCGGCAAGACGTCGGCGTCTCGACAGACATTTGTGTCGGGAAAAGCGGCATTGCTGGCTGGCCGCGCTTTGCGTGAGGTCATTTTGCGCCACGGTAATGTGTCTGATGATGCCAGCCTGATGATTGATGCGGCGGAAATACGACTTGTTGACAATGTGACTGGCGGTACCGCCAATATTGATCTGTCATCTTTGCCAGTGAATGCGCATGGCTATGTGTTTATGGCAGAAGAAACGTATGACCCGCCAACCACGCCGCTTGATGAAAATGGTCAAGGCGCGCCTTATGCCGTTTATGGCTATGGAGCGCAAATGATCGAATTGACCGTGGATATCGGGCTTGGTCAGGTTCGGTTGGAAAAAATGACGACAGCGCATGATGTGGGCCGCGCGATTAACCCGTTGCTTGTCGAGGGCCAGATCGAAGGTGGGGCGGCACAAGGTATTGGATTGGCATTGATGGAAGATTATTTGCCCGGCCGCACCGAAAATTTACATGATTATCTGATCCCGACCATTGGCGATGTCCCGCGCTTTGAACATATCATTGTCGAAGTGACAGATGCCGAGGGGCCTTATGGGGCCAAAGGGCTGGGTGAACATGTGTTGATTCCAACCGCGCCAGCGATTGTGAACGCTATTCGTCAGGCAACCGGTGTGTTGATCACGCATCTTCCGGCCACCGCTGATAAAATTCGTGCGGCATTACACCAGCAGGCACAAGAGTTAAAGTCATGACTGAACGCAAAAGCCGTGATGAACGGGTGGATGAAAAAATCCGTTGTGATGCCTGTCCGGTGATGTGTTACATCGCCAATGGTAAATCGGGCGCTTGTGACCGGTATGCCAATGACGCCGGACAATTGGTCCGATTGGACCCGCTGGTGATCATGCAGCGCCGGGTCGATGAGGGCGGCAATCTTGTGCCGTTTTTAGATACTGACAAACCATGGGACGGCAGCATTGTTACGCCAAATGACCATTTTGTGACGGCGATTGGTGCTGGTACGACTTATCCAGATTACAAACCGGCCCCGTTTATCGTTGCCAGCCAGCAAGGCGGCGTTGACATGGTGACCGTTGTGACCGAGGGCATTTTTAGCTATTGCGGTGCCAAGGTAAAAATTGACACCGACCGCCATATCGGGCCGGAACGCAGTCTGGTACGCGTTGATGGCGAGGCGGTTGGGCATGTCACAACAGGTGAATATGGATCGCAAATGCTGTCGCTGGGCGGGGTGAATCATTTGACCGGCGGCAGCAAAAAGGAAGGCCGGGTGACCTGTGCGACATTGCTGAGCCTGTGCAATGGTGAAGCCGTTGACATGCAGGTCGATGAGGGGTCGCAATTGGTAATTCAGGCGGGTCAACCGCCGATCATCAATGGGGTCACTGAAGACCGTATGCGGGTTGGGTGTGGATCAGCTACCATTGGTATGTTTGCCGCGCAATGGCAGGGGTTGGTCGATGAAGTGGTGATTGTTGATGATCATATCACCGGAGTAATGTCGGAACATCAAGCTGGTAAAGTGCTAGGCTGGAAGCCGTCAGGAATCAAAATTCTGGGCCGCCGGTCAACCCCCGGGCGCTATTTTCAGGTGGCAGAACCAGGCACCGGATGGGGCGGTACCAAACTAACCGATCCGCTAGAGATCCTTGGCCCGTTTGATAGTAAAGTGGCACAACCCGGCCAATCATTGTTGATGGTGTCAACGACGGGTGAACAATTTGCCTATTACGAACTGGATGCGGCGCTTAACCCGATTGCTATGGAGATGCCGGACAGGTTGCGTCCCTCAATTGCAAGGATTGAAGAAAATTGCGAACCGGCGTTGACATCGGTGGCGTTTATGGGGGGCGCTGGCGGGTCGTTGCGCGCCGGGGTGACGGAAAATCCGGTACAGTTAACCCGCGCGGTAAAACAGGCGCTGGTTCGGGTCAGCTGTGGCGGTGCCCCGGTCTATATCTGGCCGGGTGGCGGTATCACCATAATGGCTGACGTGATGCAAATACCGGAAAATGCATTTGGTTATGTGCCAACCCCGGCGTTGGTGGCACCGATTGAATTTACCATGCGGCAAAGTGACTATCAGGCACTTGGCGGTCATATGGGCCATGTGATGTCAATTGAAGAGGCGCTAGCAGGCAAAGTCGGGCGGCAGAATGATCATCGTTTGCAGGGCATGAAAGCTGTTCAGCAACGCGCCGATATTCCGTGGCCGGGCAAAGGGTAATGGCCGCGGCGCCGCAAGCAATCATATATTCGGCCAGCCAAACGCGGCATCCTGCCGGGGCGCAGGCACAATGGCTTGATGATGGACGGCTGCATTTACATCATGGGCCAATTGACCTTGTGATTGGTGCAGATGGAACAAAGGCGGCTGTCGCTAAGGCGTGTTCTGCGGCTATTGATAGGTTTTCTACTGTCCTTGAAGAGCTGGTGAGCGAACTTGTGCTATTGCGAAAGCCGGCTCATCAAATAGCGCGCCGTCCAACAGGCTGTGTTGCCGCGCGGATGTGGGCGGCGACCATGCCGCATGCCGACATCTATAGGGATGCAAATTACGTGACGGCTATGGCGGCAGTGGCCGGGGCGGTGGCTGATGAAATTTTGTCAGTAATGCGTGATGCTGCTGATCTTGATCGTATCTATGTCAATAATGGCGGCGATATCGCGCTTTATTTGCACCCGGCGGCTGTCGCGGTACCGCATTATACGGTTGGCATCTGCGCTGACCCGGATGCGGTATTCTGGTCACATGTTGATCTTGGTGCTTCGGCGGGTGACCGGGCGGTAAGACCAGTTTCCAACGCCTTTGCCGGCACGATCACAATCACCGCGGCAGATCATGTTGGCGGTATCGCAACAAGTGGCTGGAAAGGCCGGAGCCATTCGCTGGGCGTGGCTGATCTGGTGACGGTGCTAGCACCAACAGCGGCGGCGGCTGATGTGGCGGCCACGTTGATTGCAAATGCGGTATGCCCGGATGATGAAACAGAGTCAGACTGGCCCGGTGTGCACCGCCAACCCGCCAACGCATTAGCGCCCGATAGTGATTTGGGATCACGTCTTGTCACGGTTCATGTTGATCGGTTGCCAGATCATGTCATCACAAAAGCATTGCGGCGCGGTGCCAGCGTGGCCGAAGATATGCGTCAGTCTGGACACATATCAGCCGCTTATGGTGTGGTACAGGGTCAGGGGTTTTTGTGCGGCGCGTCAAAGCATGAGGCGGCGGCACCCGGCGCTGTTTTGTTAGATGAGACAAATGTTAAGGGGTGATGGCAATGACGCGGCTGGTGATTTTTGACAAAGATGGGGTGATTCTTGACCTGCAGGCAACATGGTTGCCAGCCGCACGGGCGGTGGCGGCACATACGGTGACATTGATCCCTGCTGTTGAGGGTGTCATGCCAGCGATCACCGCGGCAGATTTATTGCATGCCATTGGTGTTGATGATCTGCGCGGTCATATTGATCCACAAGGCATTTTTGCGACTGGTTCATTCGCCGAAATACGCGCCAAATGGCAAGCCATGCTGCCGCCGCAGATGATCGCGCTTGAACATGACATGGCATATCGTGATGCGGTGCAAACCATCGTTCACGAACAAACACGCCAGACAACCAAAGCCAAAGGTGATGTGGTCACCCCACTTCATGCGTTGCATAAAGACGGCTATCAGCTGGCGATGGTCACCAATGATAATGAACGAAGCGCCAGACAAAGTTTACATGATCTTGGTATTGCAGATTTATTCTGTGCAGTTATCGGGGCAGATAGCGGTTTTGGGTCAAAGCCAGATCCCGATGGATTGTTGCATTGTTGCGATATCGCCGGGGTGATGCCAGATGCAAGCATTATGGTAGGTGATACCATTGCCGATTATGGGGCGGCGATGGCGGCTGGGTGCAAGTCGTTTGTTTGCATTGCTGATGCGTTTGAATTTCGGCCGCATCACGATATTCAGCCAGAATTTGTGATTGCCGATTTGATGGGGTTGCCCGGATTATTGGGAGTGGAATCATCACCGTCTAAGACCGCACGGTGACTGGCAGGTGTTTTGCCTGAAAAATTAAACATCTGGCACCAAGCCCCTAAAGGGACAAGCCCCTGAAGATACAAGCCCCTAAAGTTGCGAGTCCCGGGAAATATATGGGTTGGCAAGCGATGTTAGATTCGCTTATCACTAGAAACGGCAATATGGGCCAAATGCATTGGCCGCAGTGATGGATCAGAGATGTTATGACGGGACAAATTGTAATTATTGGCGCGAGTCATGCCGGCATTTCATGCGCTGAACAATTGCGCACACTGGGATTTTCTGGTGGCATTACATTGGTCGACAGGCAGTCAGGTGCGCCGATAGAACGCCCACCCTTGTCAAAATCCTATCTTGGTAGCGTGCCAGAAGATGATGATAAATTCTTGCTGCGCCGCCCGGAATGGTATGAAAAATTTCAAGTCACAATGATTGACGGTATCGCCGTTGATCGCATTGATCCGGTGCCGCACCAGATTTGGTTGGCTGACGGCCAGTCATTAAATTACGATAAACTTATCCTTGCCACTGGCGCGGTGCCGCGCACATTGCCGCAAGCGGATGGTCTTGGCAATGTGCATGTGTTGCGAAGCCCGGATGATGCCGCCGCCTTGCGCCGGGCCATGCAAACAGCCAATACAGCCGTGGTTATTGGTGGTGGCTATATCGGACTTGAAGCTGCGGCAAGCTTTCGCAAGGCTGGATTAAACGTGCATGTGGTTGAAGCCGCCGACAGATTGCTAGCACGTGTGGCAAGCCCAGAGATGTCAGCTTTTTTTCAAGATCTTCACCAACGCCACGGGGTGATGATACATACCGGCATGACCGGCACGAAAATCCATCAAAAAGACGGTTTGTTTACGGGCATAACCTTGGATACCGGCCAGCAGATTTCAGCCGAATTGCTGGTGGTTGGTATAGGTGTCGCACCTGACCGGGTGCTGGCAGATGCCATCGGGGCGGCAACTGGCAATGGCATTCTTGTTGACCGCCATATGCGAACCACGATTGATGATGTCTATGCGATTGGTGATGTGGCGCTGGTAGACGGGGCCGCATTACGCATTGAATCGGTGCATAATGCCCAGGATACAGCGGCGCGCGCTGCCGCTGATATCACCAAAACGCCGTTGCCGGACATATCTGTGCCTTGGTTCTGGTCAGAACAATATGATATGAGACTGCAATCAGCAGGGATTGTTCCGGCTGGCAAAGATGGTACGCATTATGCGGTGCGTCCGTCAAAGCGCGAAGGCGGCATGTCGGTCTGGAGCTATGATGACCGCCGGTTGGTTGCGGTCGAGGCCGTGTATGACCCGGCGGCTTATATGCTTGGCAAAAAATGCCTTGAAAATCATTTATCACCGCCGCGCTCAGATATCACTGACCCTGCCTTTGATTTAAAAACATTTGCAACCGCGACACCCGGTATGCAGCAAGACGGAGCCTAACCACCATGATGTATGCTGGCGTTGCAAAAACAAATCGGCCGGTGCGTATGGATATGCGCAGTGACACTGTGACGCAACCAACCGCTGCGATGCGGCGCGCCATGGCAGAGGCGGAAGTTGGTGATGATGTTTATGGGGATGATCCAACGGTGAACGCGCTGCAAGATAAAGCGGCAAAATTGCTTGGCAAGGAAGCCGGGTTGTTTGTGGCCACTGGCACCCAATCAAATTTATGCGCCACACTGGCCCATTGCCAACGTGGTGACGAAATTCTGGTTGGCGATAGCTATCATATTTTTCGGGATGAAGCTGGCGGCGCGGCGGTGCTTGGCGGGGTTATGATGGCACCGGTATTGACCGGCGCATCTGGTGCAATGCGGCCAGATGATATTGCCGCGACAGTCAAACCGGATGATGCCCATTGCGCGATATCACGTTTGTTATGTCTTGAAAATACGGTAGCTGGACATGTTCAGTCTGCCAAAACCATAAATGAAATGGCGGCGGTTGGACGCGCGCATGGGCTGGCTGTACATCTTGACGGGGCGCGGCTGATGAATGCGGTTGTCAAGCTTGGCATTTCTGCCGCCGAACTTGTTGCTGGTGTTGATACGGTATCTTTATGTTTGTCCAAGGGGCTGGGAACGCCAGCCGGGTCTGTCTTGGTTGGGCCAGCAGATTTTATTCGGCGGGCGCACCGTATTCGCAAATTGGTTGGTGGCGGCATGCGCCAAATTGGTGTTTTGGCCGCCGCTGGCATCCATGCGCTTGACCATCATATTGACCGTCTTGCAGATGATCATACACATGCCTTGCGGCTTGCTGAAGGCTTGTCAAAGGTCAAAGCCATTCAGGTAAACCCAGAAGCGGTAGAAACCAATATGGTGTTTATTGGATTGCCAGATGGAGCGGCTGATGGGTTGCGTGCACATCTTGCCGAACGAGGGATTTTGCTTGGTGGGGGCAAAAAACAGATCAGGCTGGTCACCCATCTGGACATCACCGGTGACGATATAGATTTGCTGACCGAAGAAATTTCCCACTATTTTGCTTAAAATCACCAGCTAATATGGCGATTTGGGAATATTAAACTGATTTTCTGATGCCATTATGCGGCAGGAAATATGATCAGTAAAAGGTATGGTTTGCAATGTCATTAATGCTTTCGGTTGGGGCGCGGGTGCGCAAAAGTCCATTTTTTGCGGCAACGCGCAAAGCCGGGTTAACGGCGGCCAGCGTTTATAACCACATGTTTATGCCAACCAGCTATGGCGACCCGGCCGCTGAATATGACCGTCTGGTCAATGGCGTGGCCATGTGGGATGTGGCGGTTGAAAGACAGGTGGCGTTAAAAGGGCCTGACGCGCTGAAACTGGCGCGATTGCTGACCCCGCGTAACCTTGATGGGTTGGTGATCGGGCAGGGCAAATATGTGCCGATTTGCAATTATGATGGGGTGATTATCAATGACCCAGTATTGTTGCAGGTGGATGAGGATGAAATCTGGTTGTCAATTGCCGATAGCGATATCGTGCTGTGGGCCGCGGCGATTGCTGGTGCGCACCGGCTGGATGTGCGTGTGTTTGAACCTGATGTGTCGCCATTAGCCATTCAGGGGCCAAAATCGACTGATGTTGTTGCCGATCTATTTGGCGATTGGGTCAGGGAATTAAAATACTTTGGATTTCTGATCACCGAACTGGCGGGCATACCGCTTGTTGTGGCGCGGTCTGGATGGTCAAAACAAGGCGGGTTTGAACTGTATTTGCGAGACGGCCAGCGCGGGCAAGAATTATGGGATCTTGTCGCCAAGGCGGGCGCGCCTTATGGCATTGGCCCGGGAACGCCAAATTATGTCGAACGGCTGGAAAGCGGTCTGATTTCTTATGGGGCAGATACTGATGCTGAAACAAATCCATTTGAACTAGGTATGGATAATTTTATCAATCTTGATCAGCCGCATGAATTTATTGGAAAATCAGCCCTAAAGGCCATTAAAGCAGCGGGTGTAAAACGGCGCTTCATCGGATTGTTAATTGATGGCGCACCATTTAAGGGCGGGAATGAACATCGCTGGGATGTGACATTAAACGGGGCCTATGCTGGGTTTGCCAGTGCCTGCGCCTATTCACCACGGGTCGGGTCTAATATTGGTGTCGGGCTGATATCGACGGCCGCAATTGCAGCGCCAGATGGTGTCGCAGTGATCACAGATGATGGCATCTTGCCAGCACGTGCCGCACCATTTCCACTGGTATAGACAGTCGTTTTATTCTTTTAGAGCGACCTTTTGCCGGATGGTGCCGTCTTTAAAAACCATCGTACATTCTGATGTTTGGTGCTAGACTCAGCGCATGCATGGACATGAAGCTGAATTGTTAAACACCACCTTTTTGATGCTCAGCGCCATCGGTTGCGGTCTGGTGTTAAAATTGGTCAAACAGCCACCGCTTGTTGGCTATATTTTGGCTGGTCTGTTTATTGGCCCGTCTGGTATGGGGTTGATTGATTATTCTGCGGAAATTTCTTCGCTGGCAGAACTTGGCATTATTTTATTGCTTTTCATCATTGGCATGGAACTGTCGGTCAAGGCGTTTTTGACCGTGGTCCGGCCAGCCGTTATTGCCACCATGGCACAAATTATGTGCAGCATTTTGCTGGCTTTTTTGGTGAGTTTTTATTTTTCATGGTCGGGGCCTCAAATTTTACTTGTCGGGTTTATTCTGACCTTATCTTCGACCGCGGTTGCGTTGATGGTGCTTGATCAGCTGGGGCTGTTGCGGGCACATGTCGGGCAGTTGACCGTTGGTGTACTTGTCGCGCAGGATATTGCTGTTGTGCCGATGCTGGTCTTTGCCGGTGCGGGGGCAGGCATGCTGGCAGAATGGCCATTACTGGTGACGCGGATTGGGCTGGCGGTGACCGTATTAGGGGTGCTGTTATTTTGGATTGCTCGCACCGCAAGATTGCGTCTGCCATTTGGGCAGGGGCTGGAAGACAATATAGAATTGTCGGTTTTGCTTGGGCTGGGGCTGTGTTTTATGGCGGCCAGCCTCACCGGGTTTATGGGACTATCGCCGGTATTTGGTGCCTTTTGTGCCGGGCTTGCTATCAGCCATACAAATTTGCGCAAACCCATATTGGAAGCAACCCATCCCTTGCAATCACTTCTTATTGTTATTTTCTTTGTGTCGATCGGTCTGTTGGTTGACCTGAATTATGTGTCGACACATTGGGGCGTGATTTTGCTGGTGACGGTGGCGGTGCTGTGTCTGAAAACCATTTTGGGTTGGGTGCTATTATATGTGGGGGGCGAACCTGCCGGACGGGCGCTTGTCTCGTCACTGATCATACCGCAAATTGGCGAATTCAGTTTTGTGTTGACGACAACTGGCGTTTCGTCTGGCATTTTTATAAGCGAGGAAGCTGATTTCTTGCTGGCCGTGATTGCCGCTAGCTTGTTTGTCTCGCCGATTTGGACGACAGTTTTGCATTATCTTGTTGTGCGATCAAAAATCCACCTTGTTGGCGAACCACAAACGCCGTCAAACCTGCCCACTTAAATGTGAATTTGGTGCAAAGGCCATTAAAAATGGCCGCCCGTTTTATCTGGCGGCCATTGTCTAAACATGGTGATTTAACCAACGTTCGTGTTTGTCTGGCAGTATCCGTAATTAATCGACAAGACCGAGGCCAACTGCGGCCATTTTGCCATTACGCTGCTCTTCGAGTTCATAGGTCACTTTTTGACCTTCATTCAGGCCATTCAGGCCAGAATTTTGAACCGCGGTGATATGTACAAACACATCATTGTCGCCTTCATCAGGATTGATAAAGCCGTAACCTTTTTGGGTGTTAAACCACTTGACAGTACCCTGTGCCATTTATTTAGTCTCCAACCTCAGCTTTGACCTGCCGTTAGTCTGCAAGCTGACTATTTCTGAACGCGACTTCTATGCGGCTGTGAATCTTTGGTTGGATCCTAGTCTCATAAAGCCCTTCGGCCCCTTCCATATGGGGACAGCAACAAATAAAGTCAAATATTAAATCAACAATATCTGATTTGCCGGGCAGCTACGACATCCGGTTTCTTGCTGAATATCAAATTTGAATAGCGAATTTTTCCAATAGGTTTATATGTTTTGGTTTCTTACCGATAAATCTGCTTGATAAAGGATATAGCATGGGCGGATCTGTGCAGAACCGTGCAAGCGGTGTTTTATTTGCGTTAAGTGCCGGTATTTTATGGGGATTTGTGCCGGTTTACATCCATTTCCTTGGTGATGTTGACCCGCTGGAAATTGTCGCACACCGATCTTTGTGGTCACTTGTGCTGCTGTTTGCTTTGGTTGCATGGCGGCGACATATCAGCCTCGCGTTGCAGATTTTCTTTAATAAGAAATTACTGGTCAGCTTTATCATCACCACATGTTTTTTGTCGGCAAATTGGACCATTTATGTGTATGCGGTGCAATCTGGCCATGTTGTCAGCGCGGCGTTGGGCTATTTCGTCTATCCGATTTGTACGGTGTTACTTGGCATTGCTGTTTTGGGCGAACGCTTGGATCGCTGGGCGTGGCTAGCGGTTTGCTGTGTCACCTTTGGGGTGCTGGTAAAGGCCTTTCTCATTGCTGGTGTGCCATGGGTTGCCTTGTCGGTCGCGGTAACATTTTCGCTTTATGCTGTGGCACGGAAACGCCTTAAAATTGACCCGATTTTGGGGTTATTCGTCGAAACATTGATCTTGCTTCCGGTAACGCTTGGCTTTTTTGGCTGGTTGGCGTGGTCTGGCCAGCCTTTATTTTTTGGTGGTGGCACGAAATTTGTTTTGTTGGCGATGTTCGTGGGTGTGTTAACGGTGGTGCCATTGATCCTGTTTCATGCTGGTAATCAATTGCTGAGCATGACAACGGCAAGCCTGCTTTTTTACAGCAATCCAACAACGCAGCTTTTGATCGCGACATTGCTGTTTGGTGAGGCATTTGCGGTGCAAGATTTGCTGGCGTTTGGGCCAATCTGGCTGGGCATTGCGGTGTATTTTGTCACACGGCCAAAGCCGGTTCGCCCGGCCTTGCCAACGGGATAAAAAAATAGCCAGAGCCGGGCCCTGACTATGATTTATTTGAAAGATGGCGTGCCATCAATGGGTTTATGTATTTGGCTTAATCAATAACCGAGGCAGAGATAATCTGGTCAGGTTCAGCAGGCGGTTGGCCAGCGGCAAGCTTTTCAACAGCTTCCATGCCGCGTTCTACCTGTCCCCATACAGTATATTGACCAGTAAGGTGTCCACACCCGTCAAAACAGATGAAAAACTGGCTATCGCCGCTGTTCGGGCTTGATGACCGGGCCATGCCAACCGTACCAACACGGTATTCATAATCGGTAAATTCGGCATCCAGATTGGTGCCAGATCCGCCCATGCCAGTGCCTGTCGGGTCACCGGTTTGGGCCATAAAGCCTGGGATAACGCGGTGGAAAATAATGCCGTCGTAAAATCCAGACGATGCCAGTTCAGCGATGCGGTTGACATGGTTTGGCGCTAATTCGGGTAAAAATGCAATCTCCACCTGCCCTTGGGATGTTTCAAGAAGCAGCTTTTTGCCAGCGTTGGCAGATGATGTTTCGCTCATAAATAGTAATCCTATCGCTAAAAGACCCAGTCGTTTTAAGTGCATGTTTTGCCCCTTACCGTGTTTTGTGATCAAAACAGGGCGTCAAGTTGTTCATCAGTTAGATTGCCCGGCACAACGGTGATTGGCACCCGGCAACGTGACGCGCCTTTGGCCATCAAAAAGTTGATAAGCGGGCCAGCATTTTCTGATTTTGTATCAGCGCCCAGAACCAGCAAGCTGATGTCAGGCTCTTCATCGATCAGCGCCAATAATTCATCTTTAATATCGCCCTCGCGCACATATAAGACGGGCGTGCCTTTGGTCAGATTTTTCGCATAATCAGCGTGAATGGCCATTTTTGCTTCGGCATTCTCGCGCGCTTCGGCACGCATTAATTCTCCAACACCAGCCCAATATTCAAATTCGGCTGGGGCAATGCAATACATCAAGGCCACACGTCCACCAACGGTGCGGGCGCGCCCACAAGCAAATTGTAGCGCCTGATGCATTTCTTCACTGTCGTCAACGACAACGAGAAATACCGGTTCCTTTTTCTTTCCCTTCGTCATGTTTTGTCCCCAATGAATTTTTATCGGTGCAAGTAATTTTGCGTTGTTAGCCGCGCCGGAATGCTGCCGCGGCCAGCCAGCCCGCCGCTACGGCAAAGGCGATGGCGAATAAACCATAAAACAAAGAATAGTCATGTGCAAAATTATAGATCATCGCACTCAACCCGCCTTTTTTTATGTAAATATTAGTCTGGCTCTCGCTGAAGACAACGCCGTCACGAAACTGCAAAATGCGCACATCATAAATGCCGGAAATGACATTTGCCGGCAGTTGCACATCGGCTCTGAATAACGCGCCATCTGTCAGCTTTACAGACCCGACTTCTGCTGGCCACAGCCCGGTTGATGCCATGTTGCGGGCAAAGGATTGTAAAAATTTACCAGCATCGGGTTTTTCGGTGCCGGGCCGTGGTTTTTCAGGCTGAAGTTGCAATTTTAATTTGTCAGCGCCGATTTGCAGTTGGCCCAATGTATCGACATTGGCAATGTCGGCAAGTGGCCGCGTGGCAAGGATTTGATACAGGCTTGGTGCATCTTTCCAAATATTGGTTTCCACGTTGATCCAAATGCCGCCAACCTGGGCCTTGCGGCGCTGGGCGACATCGGTTGGTGGGCCGCTAACCACAACAATAATGTCATCGGTCTCACGGCCATCCACCGCGCCAAATAACAACAGCTCGGTACCATGAAACCCGCTGGTGATCGAAACATTAGACTGGGACAAATCAGCCACAACACGGCCAGCATGGGCTGGGACTAGGCTGGCGGCAAGCATGCCGCAGATGGTCAGCATGTAAATAGCAACGGCGCGGATCATTTTAACAGCTCCACGCTGAATAAATCACTTGGCTGCATCGCCAAATCAAATGCTAGTTTCAGGCATACCGTCAACACCATCAGCGCTAGCAAGCCCCGCAATTGTTCGCCGCGCAACAACGCCCCGGCGCGGGTGCCAAATTGTGCACCAATGACGGCGCCAAACAACAACAAACCAGCCAACATAAAATCGACAGTTTGGGTTTGAACGGATTGCAACAGGGTTACGTTGGCTGTCACAAAAATAATTTGAAATAGTGACGTGCCAACCACAACCGAGGTCGGCATGCCAAGCAAATAAATCATCGCTGGCACCATAATAAAGCCGCCGCCAACACCCATAATCGCCGCCAACAAGCCAACAAAGGCACCAATCGCCAGCGGCAAGAGCGCGCTGATATAGAGCTTGGAACGCCGAAAGCGCATTTTCAGCGGCAATCCATGAAGCCAGTTATGCTGGTGCAGTTTGCGCCGCGGTGCCCCGGGCCGACGTGACCGCAAAATCGCACGGACACTTTCCAGCAGCATTAACCCGCCAATAATGCCAAGAAACACCACATAAGAAAGTTTAATGACCAGATCAATCTGTCCCATATCGCGCAGATATTTAAACAGCATCACGCCCAAGGATGATCCAACCACACCCCCGGCCAACAAAATGCCGCCCATTTTGAAATCTACATTGCCGCGCCGCATATGCGCCAATACCCCGGATACCGAGGAGGCAACGATTTGGTTGGCTTCAGTCGCCACAGCAACCGCCGGTGGCACACCAAAGAAAATCAATAGCGGTGTCATCAAAAAGCCGCCACCCACGCCAAACAGCCCAGATAAAAATCCAACACCGCCGCCAAGACCAAAGATGATGCCGATATGCATCGAAATTTCAGCGATGGGAAGATAAATATACATTTATACCGTCAACAACGAAAACATCTGTGTTTGGGGCCATCAGCACACCGCGTTGGTTGCTAATGGCGTTGTGCTTCGCACAGTGATGCACAAGTTTCAAGAATAATTCTGCATTTCGTTTGAATTTAACTGTTTTGGAGTCGCGGATATGTTCTGCGGCAACGAAAAAATGCCGCCTCAATGTTACCCTCAGCATAAATTGGACTCAACACTAGGCCCATTGGCATCATGTTAATCAGGCCAGAGTTTCTTTTTGCCGCATAAATTTTTGGCCTAATGTCGCCGTGGCCGCATGACCGGGTCGTGGTCATAAATGTGCGATAAGAGCCGCAAAATCCGCAATACGTCGGTATCGTCAATCGAATAATAAATTGTCTGCGACTCGCGCCTAGTGCGGACAATATTGGCCCGGCGCAACCGGCCAAGATGTTGGGATAGGGCCGATTGACTCAAATTGGCAATGATGGATTCAAGTTCAGACATCGACCGTTCTCTGCCATCGGCCAATTCATTGAGTATTCGAAGACGTTTTGAATTGCCAATCGCCCGCAAAACGTTTGTCACTTTGGATTGTTCGCTTTCTGTATCTGGCAATCTTGCCATGATGGTCTCTCCTGCGTGGACATGTCCAGCCCACAACATTAGAGGAAAAAGGTTATTAAACTTTTAACGGCGCACCAAAATACGCACCTAACCGCAATTTTTTTGGGTAGGTGGTGACCTGTTTGACAAAGCCAAACCGCCGATGGCGTCATCTAATCGATCAATTTGATTAGCCCGCTTTGTTGGTTACGGCTAGATGATTTGCCGATTTGGTTCATTGGTAAGACATGCGACAGATTACACCCGGTGGTTGGCTGAACGTTCATGCATCGGGGCCAGCGGATAAATTAACCGCTGAAATGGCTGTCGTCCCAAAGAATCAATCTTCATCAAACCGTGATGGTACAGTGGTGATCTGATGGCGAGTGCGGCTTCAAACACGGTCGAGAGCCATTCCCCAGCGGCGCGTGGCAGGCATTCTTCAAAAGTTTCGCCAAGCTGTGGCGTCTGTGATGGCCAGATCAGGTTTTCCGGCCGTGCAATAAAGCTGAGCTTCATTGACATGGTCTGGCCAATCGATACCAAATTCTGAATATCGGCTTCACTGACCCGCAACAGGGCGGTTGGCGCATCAAGGCTGCCAAGTGATAATTGCCCCAATCTAAGTAAATTTTGCGGCAATATATCAATGTCGAGCAACCCGCCGGTCAAAATTTCGATGCGACTGTTAAAATAGGGCGCAAATTCGCTTTCGCGTCTGTTCAGCGCCATTTGCGATAGCATGATACATAGTTGGGACCGTGTATAATTGCCGCGATTAAATGCACCTTTGCCATCCAGTTCCATGGTTGTTTCAACAACGCGCAAGCTGCGGATCAACACCGACAAGGCAAGGGCGGTGGGGTTTGCCGATAAGTTAACGACAAATGATTTATTGTCGCGTTTGATATGCGCCCCGCCGTCAGGTGGGGTTGGTTCAACTGACGGTTGAGTGATGCCATCTGCATTGATGGTAATATGTGCACGCATCAGCCCGTAACTCTGTTTCGCGCCAGCCATAAACAGGCGCTGTCAGAATCAACATCGCACAGAAAAGTTTATAAAAAGTTTACAGAAAATAATGTCGTGATATGTCGGGTCAGTCTTGGTAGGATACGCCATGCAAAAAGACACGCAAAAACAAAAAGAGTTTGACCATATTGGGCGCGCGGTCGAACAGCAATTTAATATCAAAATTGCTGGCGATGGGCGGTGGTTTCACGATGGTGGTGAAATTCACCGCAAAGCCTTGGTAAAGCTATTTTCAACCGTGTTAAAACGTGATTCTGACGGGGTATTTTGGCTTGAAACACCGGTCGAAAAAGGGCGCATTGAGGTTGAAGATGCCCCATTTATTGCAACCGCATTGACGGTCGATCAAACCGATGGCGCAACCCCGGACAGGCAGCCCGCACTGTATTTTACCACCAATGTTGATGATCATGTGCCGCTTGACACCGCGCATCCATTGCACATGCTGCCAAGCCCGGACGGGTCTGGTTTGCGGCCCTATATTGTGGTTCGTGATGGGTTGTTCGCCAAACTCAGCCGGCCTGTCTATTATGAACTTGCGGCCCGGGCCATAGCTGGCGATGATGGGCGTCTTGGCGTTTGGAGCCGTAATCATTTTTTTACCTTGGAATGATAATGCCGGTGACCGTTCCTGTATCTGACAAAACGCATTATGATGCCATTGCGCGGCAGTTATTGGCCTGTCTTGATGCGCCCCCAGATGGGCTTGACCGGCCCCAGATGAAAAATGGCCGCGATGATGACCGGCTGGCGGCTATTCTGGTACCGCTGATCTGGCGCGATTCTGACTGGCAAATTTTGATGACCAAGCGTGCGGCACATTTATCGCATCATGCTGGGCAAATTAGTTTTCCCGGTGGGGCGCTTGATGCCAGTGATGAGGGGTTGATTGATACCGCGCTGCGTGAGGCGCATGAAGAAATCAGTCTGGCGCCACCATCGGTCAGGGTTATGGGCAGCTTGTTGCCAGTGCGAAGCCCGGCTGGGTTTATCGTACAGCCAATCGTTGGTATGATTGGCGGCGATATTTTCAATGAGCTGCGGCCTGACCCAGCTGAGGTGGACAGTATCTTTACCTTGCCGCTGGCGCATATCGGCCAGCCTGATAATTTTTCACTGGTGCCGCGTCAAACCGAAGGGCGTGATAATAGTTACTGGGTGGTCTCGCATCCTGAACATTATATCTGGGGATTATCAGCGCGGGTGTTAAATGATTTGCGTCAACGTCTTTATCACGGTCAAACTTTAGCTTGATGTGAGCGGAGCGATACATGCGAACCATTTTGATAATGCTATCGGCACTTGGGGCGACTATTTTGGTGCTCAACCTGCTAAAGAACTGGCAACGGCGGCGCGCTGAACAGCGCGGCGAGACTGTGTCTGACCGGGTATCTGTGATTCATCTGATCAGTGTTGTTGTGGGCTTGGCGGTGTTTTTCATTGGTGCGTTGTGGCTTGAATCGAGCTCGGCGCCTCCCGGGTCTGTTTATGCGCCAGCAACGATCGAAGATGGCACGGTGAAATCAGGCGGTTTTGATACGCAAAAATAATGACCTAGCGGCTGTTGACGGCGGAGGTAGGAATGTGCGCATCCACAAAATTGCCGCCATGGGCGCGGCGTGATGCTGTCGGGTATATTTTTGATGCAGCCAAAAAACATGGCGGCGAAGCCCGCATAGTTGGCGGGGCGGTGCGTGACTGGCTTGCCGGGCGGGATGTTGGCGAAATTGATATGGCGGCGAATCTGCCAATTCAGCTTATCGCCGATGAATTGCGCCAAAATCAGCGCATTAAAGTGATGAACACCGGGCTTAGCCACGGGACAGTGACCGTTGTGTGCGGCAACGATGCGATCGAATTAACCCAGACAAGATCAGACGATGAAACCGATGGCCGGCATGCGGTGGTGCGGTTTCAAGATGACTGGACACAAGACGCCGCCCGCCGGGATTTTACCATTAACGCGATATATCTTGATGCAGAGGGGCAGGTTTTTGACCCGCTGAATGGGCAAGCTGATTTGGCGGCGCGGCGTTTGCGATTTGTTGGCACGGCGGCTGACCGGATGCAGGAAGACGCCCTGCGCATGTTGCGCTATTGCCGGTTTTCTATCGAATATAGCGACGGTCAACATGACAGCGACACCATTGATGCGCTGACGTCATTTGCCCCTTTGGCAACGCGCCTGTCTGGTGAACGTGTGGCGCAGGAATTGCGTAAAATTTTGTCGCATGAAGGTTATGCCCCAGCGCTTGATTTGTTGCATCAAACCGGGCTCGATAAAACATCGCTAGGGTGTGATCTGGTGGTCACCGCAATGCCGTCAAACCCGCAAGATTTGCGATTGGTAACGGCGGATTTTGGCTGGCTAGTGGTGTTGGCGGCGATCATACCGCAGGCAGATGTGACCATGGTGCTAGCGCGTTTGCGGTTGAGCCGTGCAAACCAAAAATTTTGCGCAGAATTGGCGGGGTCTCACCCGGCGCAGATGTTTGCCGATTTATCAGCATCTAGCTGGCCGCAATCTGCTTATTTCATGGATGGCGGTGCGGCCGCCTTTTATGCCTGTGCGGCATGGCGTATTGGTGCGGATTTAGACCGGCAGCATTACCGGGTATTACACCAATGGCAACCGCCGAAATTGCCAGTTTCTGGGGCTGACTTATTGTCGCACGGCGTTGACAATGGCCTGGCAGTCGGTCACATGTTAAAGAGCGCAGAAACGCTGTGGGTACAGTCTGATTTTACACTGACGAAACCGGCGCTTTTAGCGGCAGTGGTTAAGTTGAGTGAATAAAGGCAGTCATGGCGCCTGAAGCACATCAGATCGAATTGGCAATGGCCGAAAAAAAATCGCGTGCCAGTGAGTGGTTTCGGGCATTGCGTGATGACATTTGTGCCGCTTTTGAAGCCATTGAAGACCTTGCCGCAACGCCGCAAAAACCGGCAGGACGGTTCGAACGCAAAAGCTGGGACCGGGAGGGCGGCGGCGGCGGCGAAATGAGCCTGATGCGCGGTCAGGTTTTTGAGAAGGTCGGGGTTAATATTTCGACAGTTTTCGGTGTATTTTCAGATGATTTTAAGGCACAGGTGCGCGGCGCTGAAACCGATGGCAGCTTTTGGGCATCGGGCATATCGCTGGTGGCGCATATGCAAAATCCGCATGTGCCAGCCGCCCATATGAATACGCGCTTTATTTGCACATCGCAAAGCTGGTTTGGCGGTGGGGGTGATTTAACGCCGCTTTTGCCTGATGCAGAAGCTGGGCAAGCGTTTCATGCAGGGTTGAAATCACTTTGTGACAACCATAACCCGGACTATTACCCAAAATATAAAAAATGGTGTGACGAGTATTTTTATTTGCCGCATCGAAACGAGCCGCGCGGTGCTGGTGGTATTTTCTATGACAACCTTGATAGCGGTGACTGGCACGCTGATTTTGCCTTTACCCAAGATGTTGGCCGGGGATTTCGCGATACCTATGTGGATATTGTCAAAAGCCGCATGAATAAGAGCTGGACCGACGAGGACCGTCACCAACAGCTGGTGCGTCGTGGACGCTATGTTGAATTTAATCTATTGCATGACCGCGGCACTTTATTTGGCCTGAAAACCGGCGGTAATATCGAAGCCATCTTAATGAGTTTGCCGCCAGAAGTACGCTGGCCATGAGAGGCGAGGCTGCAAGTTTGACAAAAATAACAAGTTTTCGATGAAAACATGCAGATTTGGGGTAGGAAAATACTGGCGGAACATGCTAGGAAATCGGCACTGTCACTTGCCTGCCGGTAGGTGATTATAGCCGTTATAAAAAAGTCAGACGCATGATGACGATCATGTAAAGGCGATAGTGTAAACAGAGGACAAAATGGCGAAATCGGATACAAAGAAAATGACAGCATCAAAGCGCCCGGAAGACCCCGGCCGCCGCGATTTTATTGTGATTGCAACAAATGCGATGGCAGGGCTTGGTGCCGTTGCCGTGGCCTGGCCGCTGATTGACCAGATGAACCCGGCCGCTGATACGCTGGCGCTGGCCAATATCGAGGTTGATGTCTCGAAAATTGCAGAAGGTCAGTCAATCACCGTGAAATGGCGGGGCAAGCCTGTTTTCATTCGGCATCGTACCGAAGATGAAATTGCGCGGGCTTCGGCAACTGATATGTCCGATTTGCGCGACCCGGAAAGCGATCAGGCGCGGGCGGAAAAGCCAGATTATCTGGTTCTTGTCGGGGTTTGCACGCATCTTGGCTGCGTGCCACTTGGCCAGAAAACTGGCGAAGTGCGCGGCGATTATGATGGTTGGTTCTGTCCATGCCATGGATCGCATTACGACACCTCTGGTCGTATTCGTAAAGGCCCGGCGCCAACAAACCTCGAAGTGCCGCCTTATACATTCCTGTCCGACTCGGTGATCCGTATCGGTTAATCGATCAGTCTTTCTGGAGGTAATGAAAAGCTATGTCTGCTGAAAAATTTCAAAATCCGGTAGTGCGGTGGATTGACCATCGGTTGCCTGTTTTCTCGATGTTAGACCATGAGAAATATGATTATCCGGTTCCAAAAAACCTCAACTACATGTGGAATTTTGGCGTGTTGGCTGGGTTGTCGCTCGCCATTATGATCATCACTGGCATTGTGCTGGCGATGAGCTATACCGCACATGTGGATTATGCCTTTGACGCGGTTGAGCGGATTATGCGTGATGTCAATCATGGCTGGATGATCCGGTATATTCACATGAATGCGGCGAGTTTCTTCTTTGTTGTCGTCTATATCCATATTTTCCGCGGCCTCTATTACGGGTCTTACAAAGCCCCGCGTGAGTTGCTGTGGATTCTAGGTGTGGTGATTTTTCTGCTGATGATGGCAACCGCTTTTATGGGCTATGTGTTGCCGTGGGGGCAGATGAGCTTTTGGGGCGCGACAGTGATCACCAATCTGTTCTCGGCCATTCCCGTTGTTGGCGATAGCATCGTTACATTATTGTGGGGCGGGTTTTCGGTTGATAACCCAACATTGAACCGGTTCTTCTCGTTGCATTATTTGATGCCGTTTGTCATTGCTGGTGTGGTTGTGTTGCATATTATTGCGTTGCACCGTTTTGGATCAAACAACCCGATTGGTATTGATGCCAGCGGCCCGCAAGACACCATTTCATTCCATCCTTACTACACAATGAAAGATATGGTGGGGATCGCTGTATTCTTATTGCTGTTGGCCATGGCGGTATTTTTCTTCCCGAATGCTATGGGGCATCCAGACAATTATATTCCAGCAAACCCGCTGCAAACACCGGCGCATATTGTGCCTGAATGGTACTTCCTGCCGTTCTACGCCATTTTGCGGGCGGTGCCAGATAAGCTTGGCGGCGTGTTGTTGATGTTTGGGGCGATTGCCGTGCTGTTTGTGTTGCCATGGTTGGACCGTTCGCCAGTACGTTCGGCACGTTTCCGTCCACTGTTCCGCATCTTCTTCTGGCTGCTGCTGATTGATGCCGTTGTGCTTGGCTATCTTGGCGGCAAACCAGCAGACGGTATTTATGTTGTATTGTCGCGCATTGCGACTGCATGGTATTTCCTGCATTTCCTTGTGATTCTGCCGTTGCTGAGTGTCTTTGAAACGACCAAGCCGTTGCCAAAATCAATATCTGAACCGGTGCTTGGCGCATCGAAGGGGGCCGCGTAATGATGAAACGTGTTTTTGCAGCCTGTGTGGCACTGGTCTTGACAGGTCCAGCCTATGCGGCAGGGGGAGATGTCTCTCTGACCGAACGCGACTGGAGCTTTAATGGACCGTTTGGTACGTTTGACAAGGCCGCTATGCAGCGCGGATTTCAGGTTTACCGTGAAGTCTGTGCTGGCTGTCATTCAATGAAATATATCGCGTTTCGAAATTTTGCAGATCTTGGCTATAACGAAGCCGAAATCAAGGCAATTGCGGCGCAATATGAGGTCGAAGATGGCCCGAATGATGATGGCGAAATGTTCATGCGTCCGGGCGTTGCAGCAGACCGTATGCCAAGTCCGTATCCGAACGATAATGCGGCACGGGCCGGTAATGGCGGTGCCTTGCCACCAGATTTGTCATTGATCGCCAAAGCCCGTGCAAATGGCCCGGACTATCTCTATAGCTTGTTGATTGGCTATAAAGATGCGCCAGCGTCTCTCAAAGTGCCAGAGGGTATGTATTATAACGATGCCTATTCTGGGCATCTGATTGCCATGCCACAGCCGCTTTATGGTGATGATGTCACCTATGCTGATGGTGCAGATGCGTCAATCGAAGGGCTGTCTGCAGATGTCACACAATTCTTGATGTGGGCCGCAGAACCAAAAATGGAAGCGCGCAAACGTATCGGTGTTGCCGTGGTGTTTTTCCTCAGCATCTTTGTGATTTTGTCAATTCTGGCAAAACGCCGGGTGTGGGCTGACGTCCATTAATCCTGCCGAAAAATTCACAAAAAACCCTGCCAGCATCATCGTTGGCAGGGTTTTTTTATGCGTTCGGTTCAGCCGCACGGGGCGGCGTCATCAAACATTAAACCGGAAGTGAAACACGTCCCCATCAATGACTTTATATTCGGCGCCCTCGACGCGGAATTTGCCGGCATCTTTGGCGCCTGCCTCACCTTTGCAGGCAATATAGTCATCATAGCTGATGGTTTCTGCCCGGATAAATCCGCGCTGAAAGTCGGTATGAATGACCCCAGCAGCTTGCGGTGCGGTGGCACCATTTGCCACCGTCCAGGCGCGGGCTTCTTTTGGCCCGACAGTAAAAAATGTCAAAAGATTTAATAACCCATAGCCAGCCCGAATGAGCCGCGCCAAACCAGCCTCTTCAAGACCAAGTTCAGCCAAAAATTCGCCTTTATCGCTGGCATCAAGCTGGCTGATTTCCGCTTCAATCGCGGCAGATACGATCACATGGGCTGCCTGTTGTGTCGCCGCCATATCCGCCACTTGTTGGCTATAGCTATTGCCAGTGGCGGCGTCAGCTTCGGCCACATTACAAACATAAAGCACGGGTTTTGCGGTTAAGAGCTGGAGCTGTGGCAGGCGTTTTTGCTCGGCATCGGTCAAGCCATTTGTGCTGCGGGCCGGTTTGCCATCCGACAGATGCGCCAATAGCTTTTCAAAAAGCGCCAGATCAGCTTTTGATTCAGCGTCGCCGCCCCGTGATTTTTTTACCAAAGCGGTCATACGGCGCTCGATCGAATCAATATCGGCAAGCATTAATTCAGTTTCAACGGTTTGGGCATCACGCACCGGATCGACATCGCCATCAACATGGGTGATATCGCTATCTTCAAAACAACGCAGCACATGGGCAATGGCATCGACTTCGCGAATATTGCCAAGAAACTGGTTGCCAAGCCCTTCACCTTTTGACGCCCCCCGTACAAGACCGGCAATATCAACAAATTCCAGCTGGGTAGGGATGATATTTTGCGATTTTGCCAAAGCCGCCAATGCATCGAGCCGTGGGTCCGGCACCGCTACACGGCCAGTATTTGGTTCGATCGTGCAAAATGGATAATTGGCAGCTTCAGCCGCTGCGGTTTCGGTCAACGCGTTGAATAAGGTTGATTTGCCAACATTTGGCAAACCGACAATGCCACAATTAAATCCCATCAGATATCCTTGCTTGTTTCATTTTGCGGGGGCTTTGGCGGCGGTGCCAAAAAGGCAACGCGGCTCATGAATCCGCTATCATCATGTGTGGTGAGCCGCGGGGCTTCGTCACTGATCGCACGAAGCAAATCTGGCACCCAGCCACTTGTTTCCGTTTTGGTGAAATCGGCCAGCACCCATGATTTGACATCCATCGCCGGGTTGTCTGGGCGGCCGATGCCAATGCGTATCCGCCAGTAATCCTGACCAAGGTGCCGGTCAATATCGCGAAGCCCATTATGCCCGCCATGACCGCCACCTTGTTTCACGCGCACGCGCCCGGCAGCAAGATCAAGTTCATCATGAAAGACATAAATATGGCTACTTGGAATTTTATGAAACCGCGCAACTTCGGCAACTGGCAGACCAGATTTGTTCATATAGCTTTGAGGCTTTAACAGGATAATTTTACTGCGGTCAATCTGGCCAGTGGTTTGCAGGGATGCGGCCTTTTTTTGCCATGCCGGAAAATCATATAATTCGGCTAGCCGATCGATCGCCATGAACCCAACATTATGTCGGTTCATGGCATAATTTTGTCCGGGATTTCCAAGTCCTGCAAAAAGAAA
Source organism: Pseudomonadota bacterium (assembly GCA_027620495.1). Taxonomy (GTDB): domain Bacteria; phylum Pseudomonadota; class Alphaproteobacteria; order Puniceispirillales; family Puniceispirillaceae; genus UBA3439. The sequence goes on from JAQCEA010000002.1 coordinate 115,967, forward strand.
CATGACAGTCCCGTTCAGCTTGGTCAGATGGCCACGCGCCTAGTCTTCAGACGAAGCGTCCTCGCTGGCGTCTTCATCACCCTCTGCATCTTCACCTTCTTCGTCTTCGTTCTTAACGCCGCCACCAGGTGAGGCAATGGTCGCAACGGTAAAGTCACGATCGGTGATTGTTGGCTCAACACCATCAGGCAATGGAATGGCACTGATATGAATTGAATCGCCAATTTTGATGCCATCAAGGTCAACTGTGATTTTTTCCGGGATGGCTGTCGCCGGACACATCAATTCGACTTCGTAGCGCACAACGTTAAGAACGCCGCCAATCCGCAATCCGGGGCAGCTGTCTTCGTTGATAAATTCAACAGCCACCGCAACAGCGACTTTCGCCGATCCAGATACCCGCAGAAAATCCATATGAAGGATAACATCAGTCACCGGATGGAACTGAATGTCACGGGTCAACACCGTATGTTTCTTGCCGCTTAGATCAATGTCCAAAAGCCGGCCATAAATACCGGGTTGATGAACGATCCGGGTGATGTCGCGGGCATTCAGATTGATACCAACGGGATCTTTTTTGTCGCCATAAATGACGGCAGGGACGAGGCCTGCGCGGCGTGCCGCACGGGCGGACCCCTTACCGACCCGTTCGCGCTGTTCTGCGCTAATGGTTGTATTGTCAGACATTGCTAACTCCTTTTGTAAAAACAATGTACCGCGCCTCCAGGGGTGCGCGGCGGTGCGAGATATAGGCTGATTACCAGCAAAATACAAGGATTTTCGGCATGTCGGTCAGGCCTAGGCTTTGGTCATCACAAAACCCTGCTGGCACGCATCAGAACAATGTCGATACCGAGCGTTCCTGATTGATCCGAAGCATGGCCTCGCCAAGTAACGGGGCGATTGATAATTGTCTTATATTGCGCGCAACCCGTACAGCTTCGGTGGCCGGAATTGAATCGGTTGTTACCAGTGAATTAAGCGGTGATGCCGCCACGCGGCTGACCGCCCCGCCAGATAAAACACCATGTGTCACATAGGCATCAACGGATAAAGCGCCATTATTCATCAATGCCACCGCGGCGTTGCATAAGGTGCCGCCCGAATCAACAATATCATCGACCATGATGCAATGGCGGTCTTCGACATCGCCGATAATGTTCATCACTTCAGATACGCCAGCTTTTGGGCGGCGCTTGTCAATAATCGCTAAATCAGCTTCGAGGCGGCGCGCCAATGAACGGGCGCGCACAACGCCGCCAACATCCGGCGATACAATCATCAGTTTCGAGCCGTCATACCGTTCTTTGATATCGCTCACAAATACCGGTGCGGCAAACAGATTGTCTGTTGGTATATCAAAGAATCCCTGAATTTGTCCGGCATGCAAATCAATGGTCAGCACCCGGTCAGCACCAGCTGAGGTAATCAGATTGGCAAGTAATTTGGCCGAAATAGGTGTGCGCGGCCCCGATTTCCGGTCTTGGCGGGCATAGCCATAATAGGGAATAACCGCGGTGATGCGGCGCGCCGACCCACGGCGCAAGGCGTCCAATGCAACCAGCAGTTCCATCACATTGTCATTGGCCGGAAAACAGGTTGATTGCACCACAAACACGTCCTCACCGCGGACGTTTTCGCTGATCTCGACAAACACTTCCATATCAGCAAATCGTTTGACGTCAGCTTTTGTCAGGGGTACATTAAGATAGGTGGCGATAGCCTCGGCCAAGGGACGGTTACTATTGCACGATAAGATCTTCATATATTTAACCTTAATTTGACGCGGTGCGGTCTGGCGCCTGACGCAGATGCTATAGCAATCGGCACCGGTGCGGGCAAGTGTTGACACCGAAATACCACAATAAAATTGATGTCGGCGGCTAGGTGATAAAACATGATCCGAGCAAAGCGACCAGCATTAACCCTAAAAAGATATACAGATGAGGCATTAAAAACTCCGGTAATTGTTATGTTTTAACCGGTTTGTGTGGCCAGGCCAATCACCGCAATCTGGCGGCCAGTATCTGGCAATTGTGCATGTGTTGCCCGGCGGTGCGAAAACAGATTATTCGCACTGTCATAAGTGTCTATCGCGAGATCGGTGATTTCTGTCAGCCCGATTCGACTGATTTGCCAGGCGGTAAAGGCAGGCAAGTCGAAACGATATTTTTGTGGGGCATCAGGATCAAGGGTAAAAAACTGGCTGGCATCGGGATGCGTGGTCACGACTGCATCGCGGCAATCATCACCCACCTGATAGCTGGATTTGGCGATTGCTGGGCCAATCACCGCCTCGATGCTGGAAAGTGCGGCGCCGTTTTCGCACATCAATTTAACAGTCGATTCCAAAATGCCACCATTTGCCCCGCGCCAGCCAGCATGGGCCGCGCCAATAACGCCATGATCGCGATCGGCAAATAATACAGGCACGCAATCGGCCGTCAAAATGGCCAAGGCCACATCACGCCTTGTGGTGACATAGGCATCTGCATCAGGCCGCTGGTCGCGGGCAGAGTGGGCCGTGTCTGACAATAAAATGGCTGTTGCTGAATGATATTGTTTCAGACCAAATAATTTATCTGGGGCAAATCCAAGCCCAGCCGCAACACGTCGGCGGTTTTCGTCAATACAAGCCGGATCATCCTTTGATCCATATCCACAATTTAAACTGTCGTAAACACCGGTACTGATGCCGCCATGAGCGGTAAAAAATCCATGCTTTAGCGTGGATTTGGCAGGTGACGGGTGGCACCAGCCGTCATATTGATGGCATGGCAAGCTGGGGGTGAGCATGGTTAAGGTCATAATATGTCTTCCCGGCTAAAGCCAACAGGTACACCATCGCCAGCTGGCACGATCAAACCCACCTTAAAGGCTGTACCCATGTGATGCGCCCCAACCAGGCGATCAACCGCAGCAAATAAGGCCTGTCGCCCATCAGCATCGCACCAACGCGCGGCATTTTCAGCACGTTCGCGCAAGCCAATCGCCATAAGAAAATCTGCCTGTGTGACCGGGCCAACAAACCGTGCGCCCGCATCAATAGCGGCGCGGCGTAATGCGGCAAAATCAACCCAATGGGAAATATCGGCATTGCCCGGTTGATAGAACAAATCAACAGGCTTGTGCGCCGCTACCGCTTGCAGGCTATCGGTTAAATTATCATTTTTGCCATAATCGATGATCAGACACGCCCCGCCATGGCGCGCGATGCGGCCAGCCATCTGCCGCATAATTGGTTCAGCCGCCGGGCAATATTCAGCGATGCTGCCCTCGGTCAAATCTTGATGGTCATTGGTCATCTGCCAGCGTGCAAGTTCTGATGGGCTGAGTGCTGTTCCATCAACAAAGCCAAGCGCGCCATGCGTGACAGTAACAAGCCGGTGCCGCCATGCCGTTTGCCGCCAAATGGCTTGATCAATCGGCAAAGCATCAAAAAATTCATTCGCCACGCCAAATAATGCGGTATCGGGCAGGCTGTGAACATCATCATGCCACGCAATCGCCGCCGCCTTGATGCGCTGTTTTTGAAGCATGCGGAGTTGCGGGCTAGTCTCGACAAGCTGGATTGGCAAATTTGTCATGGCTGGCATGGTGTGGACCCAGATATGACGCATATCGGCCATCAGACTGCCACGACCGGGGCCGAGTTCGACAATTTGTGCGTTGTCTGGTTGCCCGGCAATTTCATACATATGTGCCAGATAAACGCCGCACATTTCGCCAAACAGACCAGATATTTCGGCGGCTGTCGTGAAATCACCGGCGGCGCCGATGGGATTTTGCCGCCGATAATATCCATAATCAGGATGGCCAAGCACAATCTCGATAAATTGGCTGATTGGCAACGGGCCAGTTTGCGCAATCTGATTATAGAGCAAGGTTTGAATAGCGTCACTGGCTGTTGGCGGTGGTGGATGGGGGTGGGATTTGTCAGACATGGCCTGTTACCGTGATGCCGGAGGGCGGCCGGACCATGCCGAATTTCGGATGATCAGAAAACCGCCAAAAACAATCATTGGCACCGACAGCACTTGCCCCATGCTGACACTGTCTAGCAGCAATCCAATTTGCGCGTCTGGTTCTCGGACAAATTCAATCAGACTGCGCGCCACCCCATAACCAGCCAAAAGCACACCGGTCACGCGGCCATGCTGTTGCAGCCATCCGCGGCGCCAAATCATGAGCATAACAACCCCAAGCAACAGCCCTTCGAGGCCGGCTTCATAAAGCTGGCTTGGATGGCGCGGTTGGCCATCGCTGTTTGGAAACACCATGGCCCATGGCAATGTGGTGACGCGGCCATATAATTCGCCATTAATGAAATTCGACAGGCGGCCAAAAAACAGCCCGATCGGCACCACCAGCGCGATCCTGTCAGTCAACACAAAAAACGGCACATTATGGCGTTTGGCCATGATCAGGACAGCAACCGCGATGCCAAGCAGGGCACCATGAAACGCCATGCCGCCTTCCCATATCCGTAACGTGGCCAGTGGATGCGCCAGATAATAGGCGCTATTATAGAACAGAATATAGCCAAGCCGCCCACCGATAATGATGCCGAACAACACGTAATTCAGCAAAATATCAACCGTTTCGTGGCGGAGCGGCGATTGGGTATGGCTAGCTTCCCGCCGCAGCAAATACCAACCAGCCAGCAACCCCACAAGATAGGCAATCGCGTACCAGCGAATACCAAACCCACCAAACTGAACCGCAAATTTGTTGAATTCAGGTAAGATGATGGCACCGCTGGTGCCAATGATGGTGCTGATGGTGAGCATGTCTGACCTTTATCTTTTGCCCTGTTGTTAGTTTGCGATGGTTTCGCTGGTGATTATGTATTTGCGAATATTTCTGCACCAGTGATCGCGCCTTAACCTTGCCACCATACTCTAGCCTTATTATGTATGGTAAGTAACTAGCCGATTGACAGAGTTTTTGCTGTTGCCAGCTGCATCTGGCACAAAATGAGGTATTTCACATGGCAATGCGTTCAAATTTTATGGCCGATTTGGCACAGATGGCGAATGGGGCGGCCTCGGCCTTTGGTGGGATGCGAGAAGAAATTGATAATATGATCCGCCAGCGCATGCAACGCAGCCTGAATGCGCGGGGGCTGGTCACGCGTGAAGAATTTGATGCGTTGCGCACCCGCCATGAAGCCGTTGCCGCGCGGCTGGCCGCCCTAGAGGCAAAGATGCCAGCCACAGCTGATTCGGCCACAACCGCACAAGCGCGGCGCAAGACAGCAAAAGCCGCAACATCACGCACCAAAAAAGCCGCAAAATAACGGTTTTGGCTGGTCGCTGCGAATCAGCAGAAATCAGCCAAAAACCACAAATTCGTGTGGTTTTGTCTGCTGCAGGCACAAAATATTGTGTTGAATTTGGTTGAACAGACACACCAGTTTTGCCATTTTATGAGTGTGGCCATGCACCAATGCGCGGCCGTCCATAAGGGGCAAATTTTGATGGCACCCAGCCAGCAACAAACAGATATATTTCTCGATGATCCGATTGAGCTGGTCACCAGATTTGTGGTCACGCATGATTGGCTGTTGCAGAGCCGCGGCGAAAACGCGGTACTGGTCGAGGTCCCAGGCAAATGGTGTGATTATCAGCTGGCCGTTGTTTGGCGGCATGATGAGGCGGCCATGCAGGTTAGCTGCCGAATTGACGTGCAAACAGACCCGATGCGCTATGGTGAAATGGCATTGTTGGCAAGCTTGCTGAATAAACAGATTTTCATTGGCCATTTGGCGCTTGATGTCACCACGGGTGAACTCGAAATGCGATACACGCTGGCACTGCGCGGTGCCGGTGGGGCCACGCCTGAACAAATCGAAGATGTTGTCGATATTATGCTTGGCGAATGTGAGCATTGTTATCCGGCAATTTATCAGGTTGCCAATCATGGTGTGTTGGCTACCGATGCCGCAGATGTGGCGATGTTCACCACTGAAGGCGAGGCCTGAACCGGCGATGGCAACGGTGCAAATCACGCTTTTGGGATGTGGCAAAATGGGCAGTGCCATGCTCAAAGGCTGGTTGGCAGACCGCGATCTTGATGCCCAGTTCACCATCATTGAACCTTATGCCGATCATCTTGGCTGGGCCAGAGCGCACAAACAGGTGGCAATTTATAAAGATTGCAACGCGGCCATCACGGCGGGGGCGCCGGTGAGTGCGGTGATTGTATTGGCGGTCAAGCCGCAGATGATGGACGAGGCGATTGCTGCATTTGGGCCGCTTCGTGACGACAACACAGCGTTTTTGACCATTGCCGCGGGTATTTCGACGTCGTGGCTAAAGACACGGCTTGGCGCGCATGCGCCAGTGTTGCGGGCCATGCCGAACACGCCAGCCGCCATTGGCAAGGGGGTCACCGCGCTTTATTGCGATGCTGCCGCAGCCGATTTAGCGGCGCTGGCAACGCAATTGTTGCGCACCATTGGTATCGTAGTACCGATCGATGACGAAGCGTTGATGGATGCGGTTACCGCGGTGTCTGGGTCTGGGCCAGCATATGTGTTTTTAATGGCCGAAGCCATGACAGAGGCTGGCGTTTCTGCCGGGTTGCCAGCGGCGCTTGCCAAGCAATTGGCAGAGGCCACCATTACCGGTGCGGGTGCTTTGATCGAAGCGGCAGTTGAACCCCCATCCATATTGCGCGAAAATGTGACCAGCAAAGGTGGCACCACCGCCGCCGCGCTTATGGTATTGATGGCTGATGATGGCCTGTCATCATTGATGGAGCGGGCCGTTCAGGCGGCAAAGAAACGATCTGTTGAGCTTGGTGCCTAGCCGAGACCTGCTAATTTCTGATATAATGATGGACACAAGGCGGCACTATGATTTTGCCGCTGATAGCCATAAGGGTATGTAGGATGACGCACGCCACCAATGATGCTGGGCAAACCGCACAGATGTTTGCCACGCTTGCCGATGAAGCATGGCAACAGCTTGGGTCTCGGCCTTTGGCTGACCTTACGCTGGCAGAGATTGCCGCGCATGCAGAAATAGATGCCGGCCTAGCGGTGGCAGTTGCAGGCGACCCGCAACAGCTTGTTTTGGGCAAAATGGCGGCGCTTGATGATCAGGCTGTGTTGGAAAGTTTTGCCGATATTGAAGATGCTGGGGCGATTCCTATCCGTGAAAAAATCCTTGAAGCCCTGATGCATCGATTTGAGGTTTATGCGCCCTACCGGGTACAAATTCAGGCCTTGAACAGGGCCGCGCGTGGGCGCCCGGATCTGGCGCTGGCACTGGGGTTGGGGTTGCAATCTGTGACCCGCCGTATGTTGGCGATGGCAGGCGATCATTGTGATGGCTGGCGCGGATTAATGCGGGTCAAAGGCGTGGTTGGTGTGGTGATGGTTGTGGCACGGGTCTGGATGAAAGATGACAGCCCTGATCTTGCCCCAACAATGAAAGAGCTGGATCGGCGGTTGCAACAGGCTGAAGAATGGGCCGTCAGTTTGCGGCTGTTTCAGCAATCACATCGGCGAGCGAACCAATCGAGCGAGCAAGAAGACGTCACAGCCGGACGGTATTGGGTGGATAATGACTGAGGTTCAATTTGCAGATTTTATGAAATTGGATATTCGGGTTGGCACCATTGTCACGGCGCAACCATTTCCCGAAGCCCGTAAACCCGCCTTTAAATTAGATATCGATTTTGGCGGTGACATTGGCATCCGCAAATCATCGGCCCAAATCACCGTTCATTATGATTGCGATCAATTAATCGGCAGGCAGGTTCTGGCGGTGGTGAATTTTCCACCACGACAGATTGGCCCATTTATGTCCGAGGTATTGACGCTTGGTGTGCCAGATGCCAATGGCGAGGTGGTGTTGATACAGCCGTCTCTTGACGTGCCAAATGGCGGCAGGCTCTATTAAAACAATGCCTGTTTGAAACAGCGCCCGTTTGAAATTTTATGTTTTTGAGGCGTTTGGCTAGATTGGTAATTTGATTGTTACGCGCAGGCCACCAAGAGAAGATTCGCCTAATCCGAGTTCGCCGCCGTGGCTGAGCACAATATCACTGGTGATTGACAAGCCTAAACCGGCTCCGCCAGTGCGTCGGTTGCGCGATTCTTCCAGCCTGATAAATGGCCGGATTGCATCTTGGCGCCGTTCTTCAGGGATCCCGGCACCATTATCATCAAAGCTGAAAATCACTTCGTCATTATGAACCCGCAATGACACAATGGTTTTTGTTGAATAGCGAATGGCATTTGAAATGATATTTGAAAAGGCACGCTGGATTGCGTTTTTCCGAACAGGAAATGCAGGAAGCGGGGCAGTGGGTGGTGTAAAGCTGATGTCAAATTTATGTGTTTTTTGCGCCTGTTCCACAAGCCGCTCAAGCAAGGCCGCCACATCTGTTTCTTGCGGCTGTTCTTCGCCTTCGCCAGCGGCAAAGGCAAGATAGGCATCGATCATCTCTTCCATTTCATCAATGTCATTGCCAATGGCCTTGGCATCAGGGTGCGTATCCATCAACGCCAGTTGCAAACGCATGCGTGTCAGCGGGGTGCGCAAATCATGGCTGACGCCAGCTAGCATTTCAGTCCGTTCATTTAGCTGGCGCATAATGCGATGGCGCATGGCCTGAAAGGCACGGCCTGCCAGCCGCACTTCGCGTGCGCCCTCAAGCCGGTAATCTTGCGCAGGTCGGCCAAGCCCCAACTGTCTGGCGGCGTTGGCAAGGCGGTGTATCGGTCGGACTTGCCCACGCAAAAACACCAAGGCCAAGCCAAACATTAAAATCGAACTGCCAATGGTCCAGCCAAGAAACGTCCAGCTTGTTGAGCTGAAAATACGTTTGCGGCTGGCATAAATTCGAAGCAAACCCGTATCGAATTGAATATCAATGAAAATCAGATTTGGATCAGTATCAACATCAACCTGCCAAGCTTGTGAAATGCGCTTGTTCAGTTCGCGCTGCAGCATTTCTTCAGGATATGTTTTTGGCCGCGCTTTGTTCGTTTGATTCAAGCTGGCGGCGGGTTCAAAACTGACTGGAAAATTGAAAAACTGCCAGCCTTTAACGATGATGGGGTCAATCTGTTTGGTATCTGGTGCCGTGCCAAGCCCGTCAATTAAAAAGGCAATTTCCGATGCCAGATTCGCCGCCATATGACGGGTGACAGTGTCCCAGTGGCGTTCATAGAAAATAAATACTGTGATCACTTGCACAATGATCATTGGCACCAGAATGATTGACAGCATCCGGCCAAAAAGTGTTTTGGGAAGAAATTCGCGCAACTGCATTTTCGGTTATGCCTGCTGGGGTGGATGCACGATATCTGTGCGCAGCGTCCAGCCGCGGTTTCGAACCGTTTGCAAATATACCGGGTGGCGCGGATTTGGCTCTAATTTCCGGCGTAGCCTTGCCACCGCAACGTCGATTGACCGGCCTTCCATACGGCCATCCATGATGTTTGACAGATCGTCACGCGACAACACCGCATTGGGGGCTTCGGCGAAACTTGAAAGCAATTGCTGTTCGGCGGTGGTGATGTGCAAGCGCTTACCAGCTTTGGTAAGCAAGCCAGATGTCGTATCAAAATGAAACGGGCCGAAACTGACCCCATCAGTTGCTGTCTGGCTTTCCTTTTGTACGTTGCGTTGCAAAATACGTTTGATGCGCAGCACCAGTTCGCGGGGTTCGAATGGCTTTGACATATAGTCGTCAGCGCCAGCTTCCAAACCTTCAATGCGGCTTTCAGTTTCAGATCTAGCTGTCAAAAACAACGCGGGAACCGGGTCTTCTTTTCGTAAATCTGCCAAAAATTCAATGCCGGTTTCACCCGGCATCATCACATCAACCACCAGTATATCAAACGCCATGCCCTGTAAAATTTGCCGTGCTTCATTTGCGCTTGCCGCATCGGTTACGCGGAAACCGCTTTCTTCGAGAAAGCGCCGCAACAAAATACGAAGCCGTTCATCGTCATCAATCACCAAAATGTGATGTTCGGTCATGGGCGCCTTTCACAAAAAAGGGTCGTCAGGCGTCGGCGGTTGGTGGCACCTGTTGTTTCATCTGGTCCAGCGTATCTTGGTCCATCAAACCCCGCAATACCCGCTGAAACCCGTCAACGGCTTCAGCACCAGCCTCACGGTATGCGGCGGCAAAGCGGCGGCCCTGAAGTGCGGTCAACCGCGCTTCAAGCTCGACGCCGGTTTCGGTCAGGTATAATAGCCGCTGGCGGCGGTCGGTGGCGCCAGTTTTTTGCAGCACAAACCCGTCTTTCATCAGTCCTGAAAGGACCCTCGACAAGCTTTGTTTGGTAATATTTAAAATGCCCAAAAGATCGCTGACGGTGATGCCGGGGTGGCGGCCAATAAAATAAATGGCACGATGATGCGCCCGTCCCATATCCTGTTCCGCCAAAATTGTGTCGGCTTCGCTGGTAAAATCACGATAAGAGAAAAACATCATCTCGATGCCGCGGCGCAATTCTTCTTCACGAAGAAAAAGGGCCTTGCCAATTGGTTTTATGTCAGCCATGTTGACCAATAATAATGAGAAGTGATATAGAAAATCAAGCGAGACCATAACATAAAATGGCCGAAATGGAACCATTTATTTGTGCTATGATCCGTTGATAAACATAAATTCTTTAAGGGGGGTAGCATGGCACTCATTCCGTTTGATGATCGCGATGGCAGCATTTGGTTAGACGGTGAAATGGTGCCATGGCGCGATGCAAAGACGCATAGTCTTAGCCACGGGTTGCATTATGCCTCTTTGGTGTTTGAAGGTGAGCGTGTCTATTCAGGCCATGTCTTTAAGGGCAGCGAACATACCGCCAGATTGCGCGCTTCGGCCAAAATTCTTGATTTTGATGTACCTGTTTCTGACGACGCGTTGGAAGCGGCAAAGCATGAGGTGATCAAGGCCAATAATATTGTTGACGGCTATGTGCGGGCGTTTTGCTGGCGCGGGTCAGAAATGATGGCGATTTCCGCACAGCAAACCACCGCGCATCTGGCGATTGCGGCATGGGAGTGGCCAAGCTATTTTGACCCTGAAACCAAAATGAAAGGCATCACGCTGGATATTTCCAAATGGCGGCGTCCGGCACCTGAATCAGCCCCGGTTCATGCCAAAGCGGCCGGTCTTTATATGATCTGCACCTTGTCAAAACATGAAGCTGAAAAAAAAGGCTTTCAAGATGCGTTGATGCTTGATTATCGCGGCTATGTGGCCGAAGCGACCGGTGCCAACGTATTTTTCATTGACGCAGATGGTGTCATCCACACGCCAATTGCCGATTGTTTTTTAAATGGCATCACCCGGCAAACAGTCATTGGCATGGCACAGTCGATGCAGATGAAGGTCATTGAACGCCATATCATGCCGGAAGAGTTGGCCAATATGCAGGAATGTTTTTTGACCGGCACCGCCGCTGAGGTGACGCCGGTATCTCGGATCGGCGATTATCATTTCACCCCATCCGATATCAGCCGTTCGCTTGTTGATGGTTATGAAAAGTTGGTACGCCAAGGCTAGAGCGATAAGGCCTGACAAGGTACGGGCCGTGCTTATCCCCCGGTAACAGGCGGGAAAAAAGCCACTTCATCATTATTGGTCACCGGTGTGGCGAGGTCGCCATAAACGCGGTTGACGGCAACGCGCACCGCGTCAAGGTTTGCCAGTGCCGCGCCGTGACCGGGTGATTGTTTGGTAATATGCGGAATTAACGCACCGACCGTGTCGACGCCGTCTGGAAGCTGTAATTCTTCGGATGCTTGTCCGGTATGCTCTTTCAGCCAAGCAAAATACAGAATTTTCATAAGCTAAATCCCATTTAAACCAGTAAATAATCGGGGCGGCAAATCACCCGCCCCCATCTTCGGATAACAGCCGGTGTCAATCAACCTTTAAAACCCGTTTCTATCACGCTGGTTACGGTCGTGTGCGTTTGGCAGTTTGGCCCGGACCAGTCACATGCTTTACAGCATTGATTAGATAACCAGATCCTGTTTGCACGGTTAATATGGCGGCCAGCCACAACAATGTGATGCCAATTTCATGGGCAAAGGGAAAGCCGGGAAAGCCGGGCGCGCCCATTAAAAACCCAAGGGACAGAATTTGTGCCGTGGTTTTCCATTTTGCCAGACGTGTTACTGGGGCGGACACATTTTGTTTGGCTAAAAATTCGCGCAGACCGGAAATCATGAATTCACGGATCAGGATGATCAGCGCGGGAACCAAAAATACCCAGCCGCTTGTGGTGACGCTGGCAAGGGCAAGCAAAACGGCGGCCACAAGAAGTTTGTCGGCAATCGGGTCGAGCATCTCGCCAAGCGGCGATACCACTTTCAGCCGGCGCGCCATATATCCATCAACATAATCGGTCACGCTGGCAATGGTGTAGAGGCCCAAGGCCAGCTGATAGCCATAGGCCGGTTCATCAATCCATATCAAAACGGCGATCAACGGCGTGATCGCAATACGCATGATTGTCATCCAATTAGGCAGGGCATTCAGCGTAAACATGAAAGACGTATCGTTCCTTGGCGTTAAAATCTCGGTTTGGCTCTTTTGGGCCAGACCACTATAGCTTTAGCATAAGCTTTCTATTGTCCGCCACTATAGAACCAATCATAAATTTGTTGTGCAAATTTTTTTGAAATACCGTCAACTGCTTGCAAATCTGTCAAGCCAGCTGCGGCAACAGCCCGCGCCGAGCCAAAATGCGCCAATAGTGCTTTTTTGCGTTTCGGGCCAATGCCGGGCACGGCATCAAGCGGGTTGGTAAATTCGGCCTTTGCGCGCTTGTTGCGATGGGTGCCAATCGCATAGCGATGCGCTTCATCACGTAGTCGTTGCAAGAAATGCATAGCGGCGCTATCAGGCGGCAGGGTAAAGCTGGGGCGGCCACGTATGTGAAATTGTTCCCGCCCGGCATGGCGGTCCGGACCCTTGGATATGGCGACAACTTGAAGATCGGGCACCGAAAGTTCGTCAAGAACGTCATGCACTGATGATAACTGGCCAAGTCCCCCATCAATCAATAATAAATCCGGCCAATTGCCAGATATCCGGTCGGGGTCTTCTTTTAAGGCGCGTGAAAACCGCCGGTGCATCACTTGCCGCATCATGGCAAAATCATCACCTTTTTGGGTGGCAAATTTTCCTTCATCTTTGATGTTGAAACGCCGGTAGGCGGCCTTTTGAAATCCTTCTGGCCCGGCCACCACCATGCCCCCTACCGCATGTTTGCCCTGAATATGTGAATTGTCATAGATTTCTATTCGTTCTGGCGGGTGCGGCAATCCAAGTGCCGCGGCGAGTTCACCAAGCAGACGCTTTTGTGATGAGGCATTTGCAAGATGGCGGGCCAATGCCTCTTCCGCATTTTTAACCGCCATCGCGGTCACTTTGCGGCGGGCGCCGCGTTCCGGGCATTGCAACCGCAAACGGCGACCAGCGGTGCGGGACAGGGCTTCGGTCAACAGGTCTGTATCTTGGGGCAAATCGCTGAGGAAAATATCGGCTGGTGGTTCTTTGTCTTCATAAAATTGACCAATAAAGGCACTGATAATTTCATCGGCTGGGGTGTCGGCAAGATGTGTCAAAAAATATGATCGATTGCCATAGTTTGATCCGCCGCGAATGAAAAAGATTTGAATACAACTGCGCTCGCCGCTACGGGCAATGGCGATGATATCGGCATCTAGGACATTTGGAATGTTAATGTCCTGATTGGCCTGAATGCCAGTGAGTGCGCGAATACGGTTACGCCAGATGGCGGCTGTTTCAAAATCTAAAATATCAGCCGCCGCGTGCATGCGTTGTGCATATTCCCGCTGAATATCAGCTGAATCACCGTTTAAAAACCGCCGTGCCTGTGACATTTGCTTGGCATAGTCAGCTTGGCTAACAAGCCCGACACAGGGGCCAGAACAACGTTTAATCTGATATTGCAGGCACGGGCGGGTACGGCTGCTGAAAATCGAGTCTGAACAGGTGCGTAACATAAACGCACGGGCCAGATCAGTGACTGTTCGATTTACCGACCCAGCCGATGCAAATGGCCCAAAATAATCACCTTTGCGGGTTTTGCGGCCCCGATGTTTGGTTAACTGGCCAAATGCATGATCAGCGGTGAGTAAAATTTGTGGCAAGCTTTTGTCGTCACGAAGCAAAATATTATAGCGCGGTTGCATTTTCTTAATCAGATTGGATTCGAGCAACAACGCTTCGATTTCAGATTTGGTGACGATCACCTCGAGCTTTTCTGTCTCGCTGACCATACGCAAAATTCGATTCGATAGGCGGTTGGGTTGTGTGTAATTGGTAACGCGCCGGACCAGATTGCGCGCTTTGCCAACATATAAAACAGCGCCCTTGTCATTCAGCATCCGGTAAACGCCGGGCTGATTAGGCAGGGTTTTTAATTCATTTTTCAGATACGCAATGCCGCGTTCCAAATTTGGGGGCAAGTTTTGTGACATGTGATCCTGTCTGGCCTTTATGCTGCCAACATAATCTATGCCTATTGTGCCAAAATGTCATGAGACAAGCTGTCAATAGGGATGAGGAAACAAAGGTGACGGAAACCATTTATCCATTTTTTAAGGCACATTGACGTTGGGATATAACCCTAGGGAAATCATTTGTGAACATCGCTTTTAAATATTGCTTTTAAACATTGCTTTTAAACATTGCTTTTTCATATTGCCGGGGGTTTTGGTACGCTTTTGGTGTTTGGCGAATCAAACCCACGATTCGGGGTGAAATTGAGCGAAAAATTTGTCCCCGAAGCCTGTGGATAAATTTGTGGACAATCTTAAAAAAAATAGCATGCCCTACTGATTTCCAACGATAAATATCAGTTTGCCTAAAAAATAGGCATAAATATAAAAACAAATAAAAACAATGAGTTGTTTTAATTCAAGATCAAAAATTTAGAAAAATGACAAGTTTATTGAAATTGATAAGTCAAATTCTGTGATTTTTGCTCTCTTGTGCAAAACCAGCACCGATTCGCCAGTTTATACCGTGGTTTGGGACGGGGGCGCGGCATGGCCAAAAGGCCATGATTTTCATCACAAAATGCGGTGTATTTAACGGCGGCGGCGCTTTTTCACCGGCGCACCGGGGGTGCCAGCTGGGAATTGTCCGTAACGATTGGCAAGTGATGAGGGCACCCCGGGGGCGGTAAGGCCAAGTTCGGCAGCTTCCATCCGGCGGATTTCATCGCGCAATCTTGCCGCTTCTTCAAATTCAAGATTGGCCGCGGCCTCTTTCATATTGGCTTCAAGGTCGCTGATCACTTTTTGGAAATTATTCCCCACCAAATCACCCGCTTTGGCACCAGCCACAGGGGTCAGATGGTCGCCGCGTTCATAGACAGTCTCCAACACATCGGCAATATCTTTGCGGACTGATTCGGGGGTGATGCCGTGTTGTTCGTTATATGCCTGCTGACGGGCGCGGCGACGGTTGGTTTCGTCAAGGGCATATTGCATCGAGTCGGTGACACGGTCTCCATAGAGGATCACCCGGCCATCAATATTGCGCGCGGCCCGGCCAATGGTCTGAACCAGCGATGTTTTTGACCGTAAAAACCCTTCCTTATCAGCGTCAAGAATGCCAACCAACGCACATTCTGGAATATCCAACCCTTCGCGAAGCAGGTTAATACCGATCAAGACGTCAAATACGCCAAGTCGCAAATCACGCATAATTTCAATACGTTCCAGCGTATCGATATCAGAATGCAAATAGCGTACTTTTAAGCCAGCTTCATACATATACTCGCTCAAGGCTTCGGCCATTTTTTTGGTCAAGGTTGTAATCAGAGCGCGCTGGCCCTTGGCGGCGACCTCGCGGCATTCGGCAATAATATCGTCAACCTGACTGATGGTGGGGCGCACAATACATTCCGGATCAATCAACCCGGTTGGGCGTACCACCTGTTCGCTGAATACCCCGCCAGTGCGTTGCATTTCCCACGGGCCGGGGGTGGCTGATACATAAATTGTCTGCGGCCGAAACCCCTCCCATTCTTCAAATTTTAGCGGCCGGTTATCAAGACAAGACGGCAACCGGAACCCATGTTCAGACAAGGTGGATTTACGCGCAAAATCGCCTTTATACATGGCACCTAATTGCGGCACTGTGACATGGCTTTCGTCGATAATTAACAGCGCATTGTCTGGCAAATATTCAAATAAGGTGGGCGGTGGTTCGCCGGGGCCGCGCCCCGACAAATAGCGGGAATAGTTCTCGATACCCGCACACACACCGGTGGCCTCGATCATTTCTACATCAAACTGGGTGCGTTGTTCGATACGTTGTGCCTCGAGCAATTTTTGCGCCGCGGTAAATTCTGCAATACGTGTTTTGAGTTCCTGTTTAATTTGTTTGCAGGCTTGCTGCAACGTGGGGCGCGGGGTGACGTAATGCGAATTTGCGAAAATTGTGATGCTGTCCAGCGTTGCGGTTTTTGAACCAGTCAACGGATCAAATTCGAAAATGGCCTCTATCTCATCGCCAAAAAGCGAAATTCGCCACGCTCGGTCTTCAAGGTGGGCTGGAAAGATTTCAACCGAGTCACCGCGCACCCGAAACGCACCGCGGACAAAATTTGTATCGTTGCGGCGATATTGAAGTTCGGTAAATGTCCGCAATAAGTCTTGACGCGGTGCGGTGTCACCAGCGGTTAGTTTCTGCGTCATGGTCGAATAGGTTTCAACCGAACCAATGCCGTAAATACATGATACCGAGGCGACAATAATCACATCATCGCGTTCAAGCAGGGCGCGGGTGGCGGCATGGCGCATGCGATCGATCTGTTCATTGACCGATGATTCTTTTTCAATATAGGTGTCCGAACGCGGGACATAGGCTTCGGGCTGATAATAATCATAATAAGATACGAAATATTCAACAGCATTGTTTGGAAATAACGACCGCATCTCGCCATAAAGCTGGGCCGCCAATGTTTTGTTCGGGGCGAGAATCAAGGTTGGGCGTTGTGCCGCTTGGATCACATGCGCCGCGGTAAAGGTTTTGCCGGACCCGGTGACCCCTAAAAGCACCTGATCGCGCTCACCCTGTTTGATGCCGTCAATCAATTCTTTGATGGCGGTTGGTTGATCACCTGCCGGGGCAAATTCTGATTGTAAATCAAAATTGGCTGGGCCGCGTGGACGGCTGATGATCAGATTATCGGCTGCTTGTGTATCCATGCGGTACAAGATAGGCATTGTCAGCCCCAGAGGAAAGGGCCGGAATCACAAATCCCTTGCTCTGAGGGGGGAAGCATCGCATAAACAGGCCGTTCATGATGCGATAGCATAACGGGGTGTTTCGGCATGGGGCTTATATCTGATCGCCTGGCGCGGCTGGCGCCATCACCAACAGTTGCCATTACCGATATGGCAATGAATATGCGCCGTGCGGGCCGAGATGTCATTGGTCTTGGCGCTGGCGAACCAGATTTTGATACCCCAGACCATATTAAACAGGCCGCAATCGCCGCTATGCGTGATGGGAAAACCAAATATACGCAAGTTGATGGCATCCCGGAATTGAAAGAGGCAATTTGCCGAAAATTCGCCCGTGAAAATAATATTCAGTCCACACCGGACATGATCAGCGTTGGCACAGGCGGCAAACAGGTATTGTTTAACGCGCTGATGGCAAGTTTGAACCCGGGTGATGAAGTGGTGATCCCGGTGCCCTATTGGGTGTCATTTGCTGGCATTGTTCAGCTGGCAGAAGCGGTGCCAGTGTTTTTGCGCCCAGCCAGTAAAACATTAAAATTCACCCCAGATGAACTGGCGGCATGCATTACTGACAAGACCAAATGGCTGATTTTAAACAGCCCATCAAATCCGGGTGGTGTTGGCTATATGGCGGCTGATTTAATGGCCATTGCCAAGGTGCTGCGCCAACATCCGCAGGTGTATGTCATCTGTGATGATATTTACGAACATTTGACCTATGGTGATTTTACCTTTGCCACATTGGCTGCTGTCGCCCCTGATTTGCAGGGCCGGGTGGTGACATTAAATGGCGTGTCGAAATCTTATTGTATGACGGGGTGGCGTATTGGTTATTGCGCGGCACCGCCGGATCTGGTCAAAGCGATGGCGAAAGTGCAGTCACAATCAACATCCAGCCCGAACAGCATCGCGCAATGGGCCGCGCTTGCCGCGCTTGATGGCCCGATTGATTTTATCGCCGATCATTGCCGCGCTTTTGCCGTGCGGCGCCGACTTGTGTGTGACGCGCTGAACGCGATGCCCGGCATCAGTTGTGCGGAACCTGATGGGGCGTTTTACGTCTATCCGTCCATCAGTGGCCTGATAGGTAAAACTCGGCCTGATGGACAGGTGATTGAAACAGATGCTGATTTTGTGCGGTACCTGCTGGAGGCTGGCGAAGTGGCGGTGGTACCCGGCATTGCCTTTGGCTTGTCACCCTATTTCAGGATTTCATATGCCGCATCAGATGCGGTTTTGAAAGAGGCCATGTCGCGTATTGGCCGCATTGTTGATAACCTGACCTGACCCGTCATCACTGGCCCGTCATCACTGGCCCAATATACCTAACCAGCGATAGCTGTACCGACATTTAGGGGCTTGCCCTATAAATGCCATATTGGCACGCTAGGCTTTGAAATAGGTTGGATAAGACCAGTAAGGCACAGAAATGTCGGTGGCCAGAACAGGGTCACCCCCCACAAGATGGAGGCTTGCGATTATGCCAATTAAATTGCAACAAAATTGGGCCTTGCCTGAAACGGCCGTCACCCCAGAAAATATTTATATGAACCGTCGTCAATGGTTGCAGGCGGCTGGCTTTGCCGGGGCCGGGTTTGCTGGGGTTGGACTTGCCGCTATGTTTGCCGGTGGTATGATCAATCCAGCGCGCGCCGCAATCGGGCCATATCCGGCCCCGCGTAACGAGGCTTATGTTGGCGGGCGCGCCTTAACCCCAGAAGATGAAGCCACAACCTATACAAATTTTTATGAATTCGGGTCGTCAAAAAATATTTGGCGCCGGGCACAAAAATTAACAACTGACCCATGGTCAGTAATTATTGATGGGCTTGTTGAAACGCCGGTGACACTTGATGCCGAAGATTTACTGCGACAGCTTGGTGGGTTGGAAGAACGTATTTACCGGCATCGCTGTGTTGAAGCATGGGCAATGACGGTGCCGTGGACCGGCGTTGCGCTGGCGCGGCTTGTTGCGTTTGCAAGACCGACAGCTTCGGCGAAATATTTGCGGATGGAGACATTTTTAGACCCATCGGTGGCACCGGGACAAAAGCAGGATTGGTATCCATGGCCCTATGTTGAGGGGCTAACACTTGCCGAGGCCACCAACGAGCTAGCGTTTTTGGCAACCGGCATTTATGGCAAGCCAATGCCAGCGCAAAATGGCGCCCCATTGCGGCTTGTGGTGCCGTGGAAATATGGATTTAAATCAATCAAATCAATCGCAAGATTTACCTTTACCGACCAACGACCGGTATCGTTTTGGGAACAGCTGAATGCCAAAGAATATGGGTTTTGGGCCAATGTGAACCCCGATGTGTCGCATCCCCGCTGGTCACAAGCAAGCGAGCGGTTGCTTGGTTCAGGCGATCGTGTCCCCACACAAATCTATAACGGTTATGGCGCTGAAGTGGCGGGCCTCTATGCGGGCATGTTTCCAAATGATAAGCGGGCGCTATTCCATTAAACAGCGGCTGGCTGGTTAGCGCATAAGGCGGGCGCTGATTTGCTGTCTGACCATGGTGCTTTCATCCAACGGCACAAATGGCCCATCTGGTAAAAGCGGGGTCAGTGGCGCGGTATGGTTGCTGTCTTGCATGGTTTGATGAAATTTGGCAATGCGTCCGGTTTCGGCCCGCCAATAAGCAATCAGCACGGGTTTGCCGGTGCTGGCCGCCTCGCTGGCCATATTGACCGAGTCAGATGTTACGATCACGGCGTCAGCCATCGCCAAAATACCGGGGTATGGGTTTGGCTGGTCATTGGTGGCAATCACGCAATGATCTGGGGGAAGTGCGGTTTGTAAATGTCTAAGAACAATATCTGGACAGCGCCGCGACGGCACTAAAAACAAATTGGCATCATTGGCGGTGGCAAATGCGGCAAGCTGCTGGGCCATGTGGGTTGCCATGTCATGGGAAATTTTATAGCGGCGGTTGTCGCCGCCAATTATCACCGCCACGCGCGGCGATGCGGCCGTTTGCCATTGTTGCGGTACGGTATTGGCACTGGCGGCAATATGCGATTTATTCATCCGGTTCAGCGCCGCTTTTGTTACAATCACATTATCGCCGCGTACCCGATCATGCTGCGGCACAATCAACATATCAAAATATGCTGGGTCCAGGCGCGGGTCTTGAAGATGAATGGTTTTCATATCCGCGCCAGCCCGATTGGCGCGCGCTTTTAGCGTAATCGAGATGCCAGCCATCCGCCGGCCACATGTCACCATAATATTTGGGTAATCGCTGATGGTGGTGAGGGGGCCGTTTTGATCTTTGACCAGGGGTAAATCCGGTACCCAACGGCCAAGGCGCGGCAGATGCCGCAACAGCGGGTGCGGTGCCACCACGATATCACGAAATGCGGCAGACTGGTCCCATTTCATGATCGCGGCAAGCGCCAGCGTCTGATAGCGCATACCAGTCGTGCCATCAGTTACGCACCAAACAGATGTTGCCGCCTTACGCAGACGCGCCTCCTTTTGTTGATGCCGGGTTTCTGTCCGGCCAATGGGTGGCCTGCACCCATAACATGTGGCACATGGCTACGCCAGATAGATGCAAAAGTCGATAATAATTGGAATTAATTGGTCTGGTTTACGCAATTAACTTGCCTCGCCTGCGGCGGGCAGGTAACTATATAAGCATGCAAAAGCCGCGCATTGGTGGCGGTTGGTTCGTTTCATCACAAGCAACAGGTATATATGGCTGGCAAGCTCAAATTAGATGATGTTGACCGTCAAATTTTGCGTGATTTGCAAGATGATGGGCGGATGACCAATGTCGAACTGGCCAAACGTGCGGGTATTTCTGCACCGCCCTGTCTGCGCCGGGTGCGGGTGCTTGAAGAGGCTGGTGTGGTACGGGGGTATCATGCCGATTTGGACGCCGAGGCGCTTGGCTATAATGTGCATGTATTTGCCTTTGTCGGACTGACCAGCCAAGCCGAGGTTGATTTGCAGGCATTTGAAGCAATGGTGGCTAAGTGGCCGCAGGTTCGTGAATGCCACATGCTGATGGGCGAAACTGATTTTCTGCTGAAAATCGTCGCGCATGACTGGGATGATTTTCAAAAATTTCTGACCAGTAAACTGACCCCGGCGAAAAATGTCAGCCATGTAAAAACGGCATTATCGATCCGTTCGGCCAAAAACCTCGCCGGCGTGCCAGTCGATGCAGAGCCGACTAGCGATTGACCTTTTCCATATCAAAAAGATCGATAGAAATAATTTCGAAAGATTTGACCCCGCCCGGGCTTTGCACCTCGGCTGAGTCACCCACGGCTTTGCCGATAACGGCACGTGCAATGGGTGATGAGGTTGAAATCATGCCTTTGGAAATATCCGCCTCATACGGGCCGACGATATGATAGGTGGTTTCTTCGTCGGTTTCTTCATCGGCAAGACCAACGCTGGTGCCAAATGTCACCTTGTCACCGCTAAGCTG
Organism: Pseudomonadota bacterium; assembly: GCA_027620495.1. GTDB lineage: Bacteria > Pseudomonadota > Alphaproteobacteria > Puniceispirillales > Puniceispirillaceae > UBA3439. The sequence continues at coordinate 137,682 of JAQCEA010000002.1, forward strand.
GCTGGCATCGATCACTTCGGCGCGGCTTGTCACATCTTCAAGTTCGGAAATCCGGCCTTCGATGAATGATTGTTTTTCACGTGCGGCATGATATTCCGCATTTTCTGACAGGTCGCCATGTTCACGCGCCGCGGCAATGGCGTTAATCACAGCCTGTCTTTCGGTGCCTTTGAGATGCGCCAATTCGTTCTTAATGACCTCAAGGCCAGCCGCGGTGAATGGGATTTTTTCCATAGCAATTCTTCGTCCGTTCGGGATTCGTCTACAATCATGGCATGATTAACAGATGTGAAGCTAGCGTCTGTCAACTAATATCTGCAAGATAATCCTGCAGCGTGCGAACACCAAGCTGGCCTGCACGCAAGGCACGAATGGCTTCGGCGGCGGCGCGGCTGCCTGCCACGGTGGTGTAATAAGGCACTTTGTTGGTCAGGGCCGTATGGCGCAGTGAAAAGGAATCCTTGATCGCACCAGCGCCTTTGGCGGTGTTGAACACAAGCTGAATGTCGCCAGAAAGCATCGCGTCGACGGCATGCGGTCGCCCTTCCATCACTTTGTTGATGCGCGTGGCTGGTACACCGGCGGCTTGCAACGCGGCGGTGGTACCGCCAGTGGCAAGGATTGAAAACCCATCCTCGACAAGGCTTTGGCAAATTTCAATAAAGGCTGGTTTATCTTCATCTTTGATTGAAATAAACACCGTGCCGGACAGCGGAAGATCGGTGCCTGCCCCAAGCTGACTTTTGGCGAATGCCCGGCCAAAATCAGTATCAATGCCCATCACTTCGCCAGTTGATTTCATCTCTGGCCCCAAAAACACATCAACCCCGGGGAAGCGGGCAAAAGGAAACACCGCTTCTTTTACCGCCACATGCGGCAAATGGCGTTCGGTCAGGTTAAAGCTTGCCAGCTTTTCACCAGCCAAAATACGCGAGGCTATTTTAGCCAAAGGCACGCCGGTGGTTTTTGCCACAAACGGAACGGTGCGGCTGCCGCGTGGGTTCACTTCCAGCAAATAGATTTTATTTTCGCGAATGGCGAACTGAATGTTCATCAGCCCAACAACTTTAAGGGCAAAGGCCAAATCTCTGGTCTGCTGTTTCAGGGCGGCCAAAATTTCGTCAGACAAATGCTGCGGCGGTAATGAACAGGCAGAATCGCCAGAATGAATGCCCGCTTCTTCGATATGTTCCATGATGCCGCCAATATAGACATCAGAGCCGTCACATAAGGCATCGACATCTACTTCGACAGCATTGTTCAAAAACCGGTCAATCAACACCGGGTTTTTGCCAGACACAACAACCGCGTCACGCATATAGCGTTCTAAATCATCCATCTGATGGACAACTTCCATCGCGCGCCCACCCAGCACATAAGACGGGCGAATAACGACTGGTAGGCCAATTCTCTGGGCAATTTCGCGCGCTTCTTCAGCCGAATGGGCAATGCCATTTTCAGGTTGCAGCAGATCAAGCTTTTTCAACAAAAGCTGGAAACGTTCACGGTCTTCGGCAAGATCAATCGCATCCGGGCTGGTGCCAAGGATGGGAATGCCTTCGGCCTCGAGTGCGGCGGCAATTTTCAGCGGGGTTTGCCCACCAAGCTGAACAATAACGCCGCGCAAATCACCATTTTCAGCTTCGCGTTTGATGATCGAAATGACATCTTCATCGGTCAATGGTTCAAAATACAGCCGGTCAGATGTGTCATAATCAGTCGATACCGTTTCCGGGTTACAATTGATCATAATTGTTTCATAGCCGGCGTCCGACAACGCATAGCAGGCATGAACACAGCAATAGTCAAATTCAATGCCCTGACCAATCCGGTTTGGGCCGCCACCAAGAATAACAATTTTTTTTCGGTCACTGGGGTCGGCTTCGCATTCGGCATCCGCGGCGATTTCATAGGTCGAATACATATAGGCGGTTTCCGAACTAAACTCTGCCGCGCATGTGTCGATGCGTTTATAGACAGGCAGTACGCCAGCTTTGCTTCGGCGTGACCGCACCTCTGTGGCGTCTAGCTGGGCAAGTTCAGCCAACCGCGCATCCGAAAACCCCATTGATTTTAAGAATCGTAAAACCGTTGCATCATCTGGCAGGCCATGGGCGGCCACTTTATTTTCGGCATCAATGATCGCCTGAATGCGTTCAAGAAACCAGCGGTCCCAGCCGGTAACTGCATGCACTTCATCGATTGAAATGCCGTGCCGGAGCGCGCTTGCAATACGCAAGACCCGGTTTGGCACCAATTCACCAAGCCAGCCCCGAAGCTGGTCTAGACCTGACGTGGCGTCAGCAACAGGCGGTGCCACCGGGTTCAGCCCGGTCAGCCCGATTTCCATAGACCGTAGGGCTTTTTGCAGGCTTTCTTCAAACGACCTGCCGACCGCCATGGCCTCGCCGACTGATTTCATTGATGTAGATAAAATGGCATCTGCACCGGAAAATTTTTCAAACGTAAATCGCGGTATTTTTGTAACCACATAGTCAATCGTTGGTTCAAAGCTTGCCGGGGTGACGCCGGTGATATCATTCACCAATTCGTCCAAGCGATAGCCGACAGCCAATTGGGCGGCGATTTTGGCAATGGGAAAGCCGGTGGCCTTGGACGCTAGGGCCGATGATCGGCTGACGCGTGGGTTCATTTCAATAACCAGAATACGACCGGTTTTTGGACAGACTGCAAACTGCACGTTCGAACCGCCCGTATCAACGCCGATTTCCCGGAGCACCGCCAGCGACGCATCGCGCAACGCTTGATATTCCTTGTCAGTCAGGGTGAGCGCCGGGGCCACAGTCATCGAGTCGCCCGTATGCACACCCATCGGGTCTACATTTTCAATGGAACACACAATAATGCAGTTGTCAGCAGTGTCACGGACAACTTCCATTTCAAATTCTTTCCAGCCAAGAACTGATTCTTCGATCAGCACTTCAGACACGGGCGACAAGCGCAATCCATTGGCGACAATGGTTTCAAATTCGGCTTTGTTATAAGCAATGCCGCCACCTTCACCACCAAGAGTAAATGAGGGACGAATAATCGCTGGTAGCCCGACAAAATCGAGGGCTTGCAGCGCATCGTCAAAATTACCAACTGTGCGGGCGCGGGCGCATTCAAGGCCAATCCGATCCATGGCTTTACGGAATAATTCCCGGTCTTCGGCCATTTCAATTGACTCGGTGCGGGCGCCGATCATTTCAACGCCATAGGTTTCCAAGGTGCCATCTTTATAAAGCGACAGCGCGGTATTGAGCGCGGTTTGCCCCCCCATCGTTGGCAACAGCGCATCTGGACGTTCGGCGGCAATGATTTTTGCAACGGTGGCCGGGGTGATCGGTTCGATATAGGTGGCATCAGCCATTTCCGGGTCGGTCATGATGGTGGCTGGATTTGAATTCACCAGAATAACCCGGTAGCCATCCGCTTTGAGGGCTTTACATGCCTGTGCGCCTGAATAATCAAATTCACATGCCTGACCGATAATAATAGGGCCAGCACCGATGATCAGAATGGATTTTATATCATCACGGCGTGGCATATCAGGATCTCGTTGTTTCCATCAGGTGGGTGAAGCGTTCAAAAAGATATCGTGAATCATGTGGCCCGGGAGATGATTCGGGGTGGTATTGGACGCAAAAAGCTGGCTTTGTCTTGTGCCGCAGACCCTCAATTGACTGGTCAAAAAGCGAAATATGCGTCACCTCAAGATCGGCAGGCAGGCTATCGGGATCAACGGCAAACCCATGATTTTGGCTGGTGATTTCGATTTTTCCGGTCTGCAAATCTCTGACAGGATGATTGGCACCGCGATGGCCACGCGCCATTTTATGGGTCTTTGCACCAAGCGCCAACGCCATCAGTTGATGCCCAATGCAAATGCCAAAAACCGGCATATCTGCGGCAATTAATTTGGCGATTTCAGCACCGGCATAGCTGGCGGTGGCGGCTGGGTCACCCGGGCCATTGGACAAGAACACGCCATCTGGTTGCAGCGCCATAATCGCATCCGCCGAGGTGTCAGCTGGCACCACAGTGACCGCGCAACCAGCATCTTGTAGGCACCGTAAAATGTTGTGTTTGCATCCAAAATCCATGGCAACAACATTGAATTTCGCCGGTGTTACCTGATGGGCTTGGCTGTCATAGTTCCAGCTTCCTTCATCCCATGGCGTGGTATCTGGCAAGGTTACTGATTTGGCCAAATCCATGTTTTTAAGACCGGGCCAGCTTTTTGCTAACTCATGCAAAGCGCCGGTATCAATATTGCCATCAGGGGCGTGGGACAAGGCACCACGCGGGGCGCCAAGGTCGCGAATGCGCCGGGTCAAAGCGCGGGTATCAATGCCGCTGATGCCGGGCAAATTATGAGCCACTAGCCAATCGTCAAGGCTTGAATCAGAGCGCCAGCTTGCTGGATTGGTCACTGGTTGGCGCACAATCATGCCAAGCGCGGCCGGTGTTATGGTTTCAAGATCTTTGCTGTTCGTGCCAACATTGCCAATATGAGGAAAGGTAAAGGTGATGATCTGCCCAGCATATGAGGGATCGGTCATGATCTCTTGATAGCCAGTCATTGAGGTATTGAAGCAGACTTCGCCAACATTGGTGGTGGCGGCACCGAATCCAAATCCGGTATATATGGTTCCATCTTCAAGAACGAGAGCAGCGGTCGGATTATCCCGATTAGCGCGTAGCGCATCAAAATTGTGGCCAGAGATATTTTTCTGCCCCATTTCAACCCATATCCTGTTATAAGAGAAGCGCCGCCGCGCAAGGCCGCCGAACGGCTGTTTACATAGCCGACCACTTTCAAATGGTCAAGCGTTCCAAGCCAAGGCTTGCAGGATTGCCAAGAGTAGCGTACAAGGCGCGGCCAAATTGCACATATCAATGTGCATGCCATTTTAAAAAGGTGTGTCTTAAGATGCGCGAAAATATAGCGAATGCGCTGAAAGAAGCGTTAAAGGCCAAAGACCAAGCAGCGTTGTCGACGATGCGTTTGATTGCCGCGGCGTTAAAAGACCGTGATATCGCGGCGCGTGGTAATGACAATCCTGATGGCATCTCTGACGAGGAAATCCTCGGCATGTTGCAAACCATGATCAAACAGCGGACCGAATCGGCGAAAATGTACCGCGATGGTGATCGCCCAGAATTGGCCGCGAGAGAAGAAGCTGAAATTGAAATCATCAAAAATTTTCTGCCAGCACAATTAAGCGCGGATGAAATGAAGCAAGCGATTACCACAGCCATTGCCGAAACTGGCGCGGGGTCAATCAAAGATATGGGGCAGGTAATGGGATATCTAAAAGCCCATTATGCCGGACAGATGGATTTTTCATCTGCCAGTCAGGATGTAAAAGCCGCGTTGATGGCAAAATAGCCCTGGCAATAGGCATCTATGGGCGCGGTTGGTACTAACTGGTTCCGCAGATCATCGCAATTATGCTAGGGTAATCGCGGCGTGCCCGGCGGTGCCGGATGCCAAATATAGCAACCCGACCGGAGTTTTGGCCATGGCGGTGCCGCCAGAATTTATCGAAGATTTGCGCCAGCGCGTGCCGCTTTCAGATATCATCGGGCGGCGTGTAAAGCTGATACGCAAAGGCCGCCGCTTCAGCGGCTTATGCCCCTTTCATTCAGAAAAAACGCCATCATTTTCAGTTGTTGATGATGATGGTTTTTACCATTGTTTTGGATGCGGTGCGCATGGTGATGCCATTTCATTTTTGCGTGAAATCGATGGTCTTGATTTTATGGAAGCGGTTGAGCGTTTGGCTGATATGGCCGGGCTGGTGATGCCAAAATCAACACAGATTGATCCGGCGGTGACCAGGCAACGCAAAGCCGCGTTTGATATTTTAGAAGAAACCACAAGGTTTTTTGAAGACAGATTGCGCGCTGATGAAGGCCGCGATGCCGCCCAATATATCAAACAGCGTGGATTGGACGCGGCGACAGTCAAAAATTTTCGACTTGGCTATGCGCCAAGGTCGGGCTTGCAGGCGGTACTGGCTGGCAAAGGATTTTCAGATGATGATATGATTTTGGCCGGGGTGCTGGGCAAATCTGATCGTGATGGTCGTTTGTATGACTATTTTCGTGACCGGGTGTTGTTTCCCATTGAAAACAGACAGGGCAAGGTCATTGCCTTTGGTGCGCGCGCGCTTGGTGATGCCCAACCAAAATATTTAAATTCAGCAGACAGCTCGACCTTTTCCAAAAAGGCCGTGCTTTATGGGTGGGTACAAGCACGCGAAGCGGTGCGGCGCAAATTACCGCTGGTCGTTGTCGAAGGGTATATGGATGTGATCGCTGTCCAGCGTAGCGGTATTGCCGCGGCTGTGGCACCGCTTGGCACGGCACTAACCCCCGAACAAATCGCCTTGTTATGGAAATTACATGACGAACCGATTTTGTGTTTCGATGGGGACGCGGCCGGGCAACGGGCGCAGTTGCGCGCACTGGAACGTATTTTGCCATTGCTTGAACCCGGCCGGTCGGCGCGGTTAGCGATGCTGCCAGCTGGCAAAGATCCAGATGATGTACTAGGCGAATCTGGGCCGGAGGGGTTGCGTAAAATTCTAGTCAATGCGCAAGCCTTGGTTGATGTTGTGTGGTCGACAACCGCCGCGCAATTTGACACCCAACAACCAGAGACAAGGGCGCAGTTCTGGCAAGCCGTGCGCGGCCTTGTGCGCAGTATTGGCAATAATCAGGTGCGCGGGGCCTATGGTGATGAAATTGAGAGCCGAATCGCGGCAATGCGATCGCAAACGCGGGGCCAAACCAACATATTTATGGCGCGGCGGACAATCCGGCCTGCCACCGGCTTGATGCACCGACATCGGGCCATTCTGGCGCTGATTTTAGCCCATCCAGCCTTGGTTCCCGCCAATTTTGAGGCGTTGTCCATGCTGGAAATTGCCAATCAAAAGCTAGATCATGTGAAAAAAGCGGTGATTGATGCCGTTATACGTGATCCAGATCTTGACGTAGCGGCGTTAAACTATCATTTACAGGGTCTGGATCTTGGCAGTGTAATAGAGGATTTGACGGGGGATGAAATGAAATCCAGATTGCCATTTGATCCCTACGCGTTGGCGCCAGAACGGGCGGGCGCGCATTTAGAGGAACTTTTGGGGCTTGTTGACGGGAAATCTGGCCTGTTTTCAAAAACCCATACACCAAGAATTTAACGAACAGGTGCGCATGCCAGCCACAAATAGGGGCCGTGCCACACCGAATGATTTTGATGTTGCGATAACACATCAAAGAAAAAATTTAATCAGCGCCACGGCGGCTGATGCCACCAGACAAAGTGGCAATGCGATGTCGGGTGAAGATGAACAGGGGTAGAATCGAGCAGATGGCAACCAAAGTAAAAAAACAGGCTGATACCGATCAAACCACACAGGATGCAAGCGAGGCCGCCAGCCTTGATGCGGCCCAGCAAACGATCAAAGCGCTGTTAAAACTGGGCAAGGATCGCGGGTTTGTCACACATGATGAACTGAACGCCGCCTTGCCAGCCGAAGAATATACATCCGAACAAATCGACGATGTGATGTCGACGCTGAACGAAATGGGCGTATCGGTTGTTGATAGCGCCGAAAGCGACGACGATACCGACGAGGCCGAAGAGGGCAGTGAAGATGGCCGCGCCTCTGGCAATTTATCTGATAGCGATGTGTCCGGCACGGATGATCCGGTGCGGATGTATTTGCGCGAGATGGGCAGTGTCGAGCTGTTGTCGCGTGAAGGCGAAATTTCTATTGCAAAACGCATCGAAGCTGGCCGTGAAATGATGATTGGCGGGATTTGTGAATCGCCGCTGACCATTCGTGCGCTGATGCATTGGCGCGACCAAATCGCCGATGGTGTTGTGCCGCTTCGTGATATCATTGACCTAGAGGCCACCTTTGCCAAGCTAAAGGGCAACCCTCTGATTGATCATAATAATCTGGATGGGATGGATGATGAAATCCCGGATGATGATCTAGAAGATGATGAAGAAGAGGAAGAAGAAGAGGGTGAAGACGAGGACGAGGAGTATGATGAAAGTGGCGATAGCGACACCGATACCTCGACCCGTGATGCGCATAATGACAATGACGAAAATGATGATCTGAACTTGTCTCTTGCGGCGCTGGAAGATGCCGTTCGTGACGAGATGATGGCGTTGTTTGATGAAATTGGCACGGTGTTTGGTGACTATGTAAAATTACAAGACCGCCGCCTAGCGCGCATGGCCAAAGACCAGCCGCTGGTTGCCAAAAGCGAACTGACGCACCGCGAAACCAAAATCAAGCTATGCAGATTGATGGAAGGGGTGATTTTTAACACTAACCGCATCGAAGCGCTGAGCGAACAATTATTCACCCTCAATCGCCATGTGACCGGCATTGAAGGGCGGTTGATGCGGGTTGCGACCTCTAGCGGCATTCCGCGGGCGCAAATTCTCGAGGCATGGACCGGCCGCGAGGTGAATGAAGATTGGCCGGGCAGTGGGTTCAAATCCAAAGCATGGCAAAAGCTGGATAGCGCGCATGGCGAAGAAGTGGCCGAATTGCGCGACAAGATCAAGCTGGTGGTTGATGATGTTGGGCTATCAGTGCCGGAATTCCGCGAGGTGATCCAAACCATTCAGCGCGGTCAACGCGAAGCTGCACGGGCCAAAAAAGAAATGGTTGAGGCCAATTTGCGGCTGGTGATTTCGATTGCCAAGAAATACACCAATCGCGGGTTGCAGTTTTTGGACCTGATCCAAGAAGGCAATATTGGGCTGATGAAAGCGGTTGATAAATTTGAATATCGGCGCGGCTATAAATTTTCCACCTATGCCACTTGGTGGATCCGTCAGGCCATTACCAGATCGATTGCCGATCAGGCGCGCACCATCCGTATTCCGGTTCATATGATCGAAACGATCAATAAATTGGTGCGGACATCGCGCCAGATGCTGCATGAAATTGGCCGTGAACCGACCCCGGAAGAACTGGCCGAAAAGCTAAGCATGCCGAGCGACAAAGTGCGCAAAGTATTGAAAATCGCGAAAGAGCCAATCAGCCTTGAGACGCCTATCGGTGACGAGGAAGATAGCCATCTTGGTGATTTCATCGAGGATAAAAATGCGGTCCAGCCGCTGGATGCGGCGATCCATGCCAATCTGCGTGAAACCACAACACGTGTTCTGGCCAGCCTGACCGCGCGGGAAGAGCGGGTGTTGCGCATGCGATTTGGCATTGGTATGAATACTGACCATACGCTGGAAGAGGTAGGCCAGCAATTTAGCGTGACCCGCGAACGTATTCGGCAGATCGAAGCCAAAGCGTTGCGCAAGCTGAAACATCCGTCACGGTCGCGTAAATTGCGTAGCTTCCTCGAAAATTGAGTTTTGCCGCATTATCAGCGCGCCCCGCACCGCCCAAAAGGCGCAATGGGAGGCTGGCAATGTGGGTAATGGGGGCCTGTAGTTCAATTGGTTAGAACCCACGGCTCATAACCGTGTTGTTGCAGGTTCGAGTCCTGCCGGGCCCACCATTTCTCCTTCACCTTATTTGACGATAAAAACCATGCACCACCCAGCAATGATGGGGCGGGCTTTTATGGACAGAGGCTGAGGTCATTGATGCATTGACGGGTGAGCCGCTGAACTTCGGCGATTTGTTCCGGGGTCAGGTGTTTTTGTACCCTGTTTCTGTTGTACAGCGCATTTTGATCGCCAGCCGTTGCGGCAATATTAAACCACATATAGGCCACAGCGCCATCCATTGGCACGCCGTGTCCTCCGTCATACATCACCCCAAGATTGTTCTGCGCGTCTGCTTGTCCTTGTTCGGCGGCCATGCGGTACCATCGTGCCGCCTCAGTATAATCCATTGGCACGCCCTCGCCTTTGTCATACATAAAACCGAGATTGTTCTGCGCGCTTGCGTTTCCTTGTTCGGCCGCCATACGGTACCATCGGGCCGCCTGAGTATAATCCTGCGGCACGCCCCAGCCTTTGTCATACATCAGCCCAAGACTGTATTGCGCGAAGGCGTCTCCTTGTTCGGCAAGTGGGCGCCATTCTGCAAGGGCGGCGGCATAATCACCGCGGTTATAGGCGGTCATCCCTTTATCAAAATCACCCGCCATGGCAGGTGGCGAAACAGCCGCCATCATCAACAGCGCCGCCACAATCAGCAACGATCTAATTTTTAATGGAAATGTGAGATGGGCGAGGGTGTTGTGTTTGGTCATTGTGGACATCGGTTCCCCCAGCAAGGCAGTTTTGGGCGCGGCTGAAAACGAAACGGAACACAATGACGGGCTATGACAGCCACAATTTTTTTTAAAATCCTACCAGCCGGGTCGGCGCAATGCAAATCTGCGGCATCTATAACCGATAAGAGCGGTCACAAAATTGCCGTAAAAATTTATGGTAAGCGCCATGCATGACCCAGATTGATTTGGTCAAAAATATTAATCTAATTAAACTGTTTCTAATCTAATCAGAGAGGCGCATTTCCTATGCAGATATGGCGACCCCACAGACTGGCGGCAGGCGGCATGCGTTGCGCGCTTTGTGTCTTGTCAATGATCGGCCTGTCTTTGATCGGCCAGTCTTTTTTGGCGGGCCCGGCCTTTGCCAAAACCGTATTTCTGGTCTGCGATGGCGAGTTTATGACAAGCTCTAGCATGCAGGGGCCAACCAAAACCGACCAATTTGACGGGGCATTATATCTGTCGGTAGAGGCTGATGATTTTGCCGTGCGGCGGGTCAAATTACTGCCATTTGAACGCAGCACCCGCTTGGCCGCCATTGATTTGATGCCGCACCCACGATCAAGTGATGATGGCCGGGTGACGGTGTTTACCTCTACCGAAGATGAACTGGTGATCGAACAAACCGAATCGCGAGGCAAAATGGTGAATGCGTTGGTTGGCGATGACCCATTGGCGCTCACCCCAGAATCACTGCATGTGATGAATTTGCGGCTGAATCGATTTTCCGGCTTTATCACCATTCCATGGCATGATCATCAGGTGCGTGAGGTCAAGCCAGAGGGCGCTTTACGAAGCATCTAAAAGCGCTATAGCCATTCAAAAACCTTTGCCGCCGATTGCAACACCATGAAACAGCGCATTTTTTAGCTGATGCGCCGCCAAAATTATTGCGGGGTGCCGGTGGCCGCCGCCTGAATGGTGGCTTCGATAAACATATCTTTATTTGATGCCAGTGGCACCAGCTTGATCTGTTCGGTCATCTCGACCTCGACCGCGGTGGCACCAGCGCTTAACGCGCGGGATTTGGCCAGCTGTTTGGCCGCTTCGCGGGCTTTGTCCAATGCCTCGTCCATGATACCGAAATCGGCTGGGCCTTGCGGCAGATGCACGCGGAATTTGCCTTCGGTTGGCTGGGTAACGGTAATCATCACCCGCTGGCTTACAGACCCAACCGCGGCACCAACGGCACCTGCGACTTCGGCATGGGTCGGCACCGCCAGATCAATATCAAGCAAAGCCGCGACATGCGGGTAATGCGTGGCGGCAGACGCGCCAAGTGCCGCCAGCTTGGTGCCAAGCCGCATAGAGATTGTAACAAGGCTGTCATCATCAGCCTTTTTGACAAAGCTATTGATCAGCAACGGGTTCTGGCTGACCATATTTTCCCCGGCGCCTTGATGGGCCAGGGCCGCATCCATCAGCGCGATTGCCGATCGGCGGTGCAGTTCAGCAAGGGTCATGCGGGCCACCGTTTCTGCGTCAACTGCTGTTGGGTTGCCGAGCCCGTTTCGTTGCCGTGCCATCAGCTTGGCACCAAGCCACGCCGTATCACTGTCAAATTCGGTAAAATCCCCGGTCACATGGGTGGCATCTGTGGGGGTAAAGGCGGCAAGGCCCAACAGGCCGCGGCTGATCAATCGATCCACCGCACCAAGTGCCAGCTGGGTCGCCGCCAGATCGGGAATGGCCGATGGCCCGCTTTCTAAGGCTCTTTCGGCCAGTCTGGCTTCGGACCGGGTCAGCCAATTTGGCACGCCATCTGGCATGATCGGAAAGACAAATCGTCCATCGGTGATGGTCGGCACCGGCAAATCTAACTGCGCCTGCATCTGTTGTTTGATCTGTGGGTGGGTCAGCGCCATAAGCGACAGCGGCACGGCCCGGCGCGGCCCTAAATTCAGCCCGCTTATGCGCCCGCGTGCAACATGTGTGACTTCGCTATCGCCGCCAAGCCCGCATGTTCTGATTTCTGCCGCCTCAACCATGGTTTGCCAGCCACCGACATAAGCACCTTCAGCTTTCAACCGCGGGGCGCCATTTTGCAAAAAGGCAATATCTGTTGTTGTGCCGCCAATATCAGCCACCAAAGCGCTATCGGAACCAGCCAAAAACGCCGCACCGGAAAGGCTCGCCGCCGGGCCTGATAAAACCGTTTCAACCGGGCGGGTACGGGCAAAGCTGGCTTCAAGTAGCGACCCATCGCCTTTGACCACCATCAATGGGCAGGCAAGCCCCTGCTGTTTCATAATGGTTTCGGTCGAGGCAATCAGCCGTTCCAAAAGATTGACAAGCCGGGCATTCAAGACCGCGGTCAAGGCGCGGCGTGGGCCACCAAGTGCCGATGATAATTCATGGCTACAGGTCACAGGCAGCCCTGTTGTATCGCGCAAAATATCACGTGCGGCAATTTCATGGGCTGGATTGCGTGTGGCAAAATGCGCGGCAACGGCAAATGCCGAAACATCAGCCGCCATTGCGGCGGCGGCGTTGGTCAGGGCGGCGCTGTCAAACGGGTCTTGCTGGCCGCCATCAGCACGATGTCCGCCGGTGATAAATTTTACTGGGTCTTGGCCAATTGCCCGGGCCAAATCGGCACGTTCCAACGCCTTGCCATCAAAGCCAATCATAAACAGGCCAACGCGGCCACCAACCCCCTCAACAACCGCATTTGTTGCCAAGGTTGTCGATAATGACACCATGCCAATATCCGAAGCCGGGCCATCATAGGCTTGCAGAATTTTGGCAATGGCCCCACCAAGACCGATGGATAAATCATCTCGAGTGGTCAGGGATTTGCCTGTTGCCAGAACGCGCCCACTAGCCGCATCCAGAAGCGCCGCATCCGTATAGGTGCCACCAGTATCCAAGCCGATAACAAGTGTCATGCTGTTTTATCCATCTTTACTGACAGCAGAATCTGCAAACTGGTTTAAGCGGCCGCGTCATGGGCGGCAAAAAAATTAAGTATCCAGCCCCCAACTTGGTGGCCATCATGCGGCTTTTGCAGTGAAATACGGGCAGTTGCGGCGCGCTCTTTGCCTATTTTATCTTCGCGGATGTCAATAATCGCGTTGGTGTAGGCGGGGGTGAATTCTGGATGCCCCTGTATCGCAAACACCTGCTTGCCAATGGCAAAGGCAGCATTTTGGCAAAAATCTGACTGGGCAAGCCGGACAGCTTCTGGCGGTAATGTGATCACCTGATCCTGATGCACATGGATCAGATCAAGGTTTTGAACAGCGGCGGGGATCCAGTCAGCTTTGCCAACCATCTTAATCGGCATGGTGCCAATGCCCCAGCCGCCATCAAATTTTGCCGCATGCCCACCCAGCGCATGCGCGACAATCTGATGGCCAAAACAAATCCCGACAAGTGGTTTGCCAGCGGCGTAAATATCGCGGATAAACGCCATCAATTTTGGAATAAAAGGGGCGTCATCATAAACCCCATAGGCCGATCCAGTGACCAGATAGCCATCATAATCATCCACCGCCTGCGGAAACACATCATCAATTACCGGAACGACTGGAAACCGGAAATCAGCGCTGTTTGGTTGATCTGCAAACAGCTTCTCAAACATATCTGGGTAATGATGAAATTCTGCTGGCATGTTCGGATTGGTGCGTCCAGCTTCCAAAATGGCGATATGCATAATCTGTTCCTTGAATTACCCTTAGAATTAATCCTGTTCCTATTTAAAAGATCTGCCGGGTCTTGATTGTTGTGCTGGCGGCAAGCTGATGTCGTAATTCGGCCAGTATAAACACACGGATTGCTGATGACAGGCCGCCAACGCGGTCTTTATCAATCATTTGCACAAGGCTGGCCACTGATTGTTGGCGGGCTTTGGCAATGTCATTTAACGCCAACCAAAATGGTTCTTCCAGCGAAATGCTGGTGCGGTGTCCATGTATTGTCAGCGATCTTTTCTGCATGACAGCCTACCTTGTTTTATCGTCTTTGGCCTAGCGGGAAAAAGCCCCCACCAGTTCAAGATGATTACTATAGCTGAATTGATCAACCGGCTGAACCCAGTCCAGCGCAAAGCCCGCGGCGGTCAAACAAGCGGCATCTCTGGCAAAGCTGGCCGGATTGCAAGACACCATGGCAATGGTGGCGATATCTGCATGGCCAAGCTGTTGGCATTGGGCAAGGGCACCACTTCGCGGTGGGTCTAATATAACGCCGGTTGTTTTGGCTAATTCTTCGGGCAGTAACGGTACATCAAAAAGATTGCGGTCTTGCGTTATCAATCGGCTGCCATGGCCAGATGCGTCAACGCCAGCTTTTAACGCCGCCAATGCCGCGATGTCTGATTCAACCGCCAGCAGGCCTGAAAGCTGGTCGATCAGCGGCAGGCTGAGGGTGCCGCACCCGGCAAATAAATCAGCAATATAGCGATGACCAGCCAGTATTTCGGCAACTGCTTGTTGCAGGCTGTGTTCGCCATGCTCGGTGGCCTGCAAAAATGCACCGGGTGGTGGGGTCACGTCAATCGTACCAAATTTTATCCGTGGTTGGGTCGGTGCATAGAGGGTCAAGGGGCTGCCATGGTCATCAATTGATAATCTGGCAAGCTGTTGGGTGGGCGCCCACGCACATAATGCGCGCTGTAGTTCTGCGGTCCATAGTGGCTGTGCGGCCTTATTCTGCAAATACAGACAAAGGCCAGTATGGGGCGCGCCGTCTTCTTTTGCCAGCAGATTTGCCTGTGCCTCAAGCGTGGTGCCAATTGGCAGATGCGCCATAGCAAATTCGGCTAAAGCTGTTTTTATACTGGCAAGACGTGGGTCGATAATGGTGCATCCATCTGGGTCTATGATATGTGTCCCCATGCGCTCGTGGAACCCTACGACAGCTGTGTCGGCAAGCCGTTTGATATGAAAGCTAGCACGGCGGCGGCTTTTTGCTGGCGATGTCAGGGGCGGGCGGATGGAAGCGGCCTTTACATGAACGCGTTCAAGATGGGTGATAAGGAGCTGATATTTCCAAGCTTCAATTTCTGCCGGTGTCCAATGTTGAAAGCTGCAACCGCCACAGGCTGGAAATGCATTGCATTGCGGGGTTTGGCGTGATGGCGCGGTATTGTTTAGTTCAAGAATGCGTGCCTTTATACCTTGTTTGCTGATGGATAGCGGTTGGGCGATGATGTTTTCACCGGGCAGGGCGGCCGGCACAAAAACACTATGTTCCGCCTCTTGGTAATTATGCGTATAGCGCACCGTGCCAACACCGTCACCGCGCCCGCCAATATGTGTGATCGTGACAGCAATCGGTGCGGCATTGCGGGGCAAACGGCCCTCATTTCGGGGGGATCTTTTTTGAGACGATCGACGAGAACGCGCGGCCATAATCTTTCCTTTATCTATGCGATGATCTGTTCATCTGCTGGGTGAATTCAATTGCCGCGCCATGATTTCATGTTACATAGTGCGGGCAAACCATACCACGCGGCCAATAATATGCGGCTGGCACGGCAGATTTGCCACCGCCTATATGCCGATTTTTCCAGCTTTGGTCCAGACCGGCAGGCGGCGTTGCTATCAATGGCGTTTAATTTAGGCGCGCCGCGTCTGGCAAAATTTCACAAAATGCGTGCGGCGATTTCGGCGGATGATTGGCAGGCGGCGGCTGAGGCACTGGCAAGCAAATGGGCAGGCCAAGTGCCGCGGCGGGCGGCGGAAATTGCGCGGTTATTGCGCGGCTAGATCTGGCGATGCGCAGCAAATTTTGCCGCTTCGGACAGGGCGTCAAGAAGCGCCGGGTTGGCGCTGTTCTGGTCGGCAATACGCGCGAGCGCGGTTTCGGCTGCATCTGCGTAATGCACCGCTTTGGCGACACTGCGATCAATCGCGTCATAGCGCTGTAAAATAGCGCAAGCGGTTTCAAAATCACCATCGGCAAATGCCCCGTCCCCCACGGTTCTTTGCCAGAATTGGCGTTCGGTATCGGTGCCATCGCCATAGGCGATAATCAATGGCAGGGTAATTTTTTGGTCAAGAAAATCATCACCGCTATTTTTGCCCATATCGTCAGATGACAGGCTGTAATCCATCGCGTCATCCATAATCTGAAATGCCATACCAAGTTGCAGCCCATACGCATGTGCCGCCTCTATGATGGGGCGGCTGGCCTTGGCGACTTCGGCACCAGAAGCGGCGGCGGCGGCAAATAAAATGGCGGTTTTATTGCGGATCACATCTAGATAATCTTCAGCTGGCGTATCTGGCACACCGGCAATCGTCATTTGTTTAATCTCGCCTTCGGTGATCTGGGCAGAGGCTCGGCTTAACTGCCCTAACACCGACAGATTGCCAGTTTCGACCATCAGTTCAAACGCCCGCGCAAATAAAAAATCTCCCACCAATACAGACGCATCATTGCCCCATAGGGCGTTGGCCGTATCACGGCCCCGGCGCAATTTAGATTCGTCAATCACATCATCATGCAACAAGGTGGCCGAATGGATAAATTCGACCGCTGTAGCCAGACCAATGGCATGCGGGCTGCCGCCAGCCAAACCGGCCCCGGCCAGCGTTAATAACGGCCGCAATCTTTTGCCGCCAGCCGCAATCAAATGACCCGCCAATTCCGGTACCAGCGGCACATCGCTGGCCATCCGCGCGATAATCCGCGCGTTCACCTGTTCCATATCTGTGGCCAACAACGCCACCAACGGCGCCAGCGATGGCGCGGCCTGTGGGGTGTCTGTCGATGTGGCGTTCATCAAATTCTGTCTCTTGCTATGCGTTATGATGCTCCGACCCATGATCCATGATCCATGACCCATGACATGACCCATGACATGATTACGTGACGAGACATACCGCTCAGCGGCAGATCCAGCAAGCAAAAATCGGCATTTTGGCCCTGCGGTATTTTGGCAATAGGCACGATAAACGCTTGGTGAATGATCCCGTCTGCGGCATAATTTTACCCTATGGTGACTGTATTACGAACCACAAATCTTGTGCGCTTGTCATTTGTGCAGGCGCTATTGCGCGATTCAGGGATTGAGGCCCAGGTGTTTGACAGCAATATTTCAGCCTTAGAGGCGGGGATCGGCGCGTTTCCACGCCGCTTGATGGTGGATCAGGGGCGTCTGCTGGCGGCAAAAACCATTTTGGCCAATGCTGGTGAATTATATGATGATTGACCCGCCCTGGCCGGTTTTGCCTGATCTTCCTGATGGGGTGGCGGTGACGCATGATCATTTGCTTGCTGAACAGGTGCAAATCACCCAGCCAAAAACCGGCTATCGGGTGGGAAGCGATGCGGTGCTGGCGGCGGCCAGTTTGACAGCCGGGCGGGGCCGGGTACTGGATCTTGGCGCTGGTGTTGGCGGCATCAGCCTGTGTATCGCCAAGCGGCTTGGCGGGGTGCAGATCACCGCTGTCGAGATTGATCCGGTGGCCGCTTTATTGGCCCGCTATAATGTCGCGGTCAATGGCATGGACCAGCAGTTGCGGGTAGTTGACGCCGATATCACCGCCATGCCAGCGGTGATGGCGGACAGTTTTGACCATGTGATCAGCAACCCGCCCTATCATCACAAAGCTGGCACCCGTCCGCGTCATGCCGCGCGGGCGATGGCGCATATGGGCGCTGATACAGATTTGCATGATTGGGTCAAAGCCGCGGTATGGGCCGCCAAACCGCGCGGCCGAATCAGCTTTATTTGCCGGGCTGACCGGGCGGCGGAATTAATCGGGCTGTTTGATCGGGCCGGGGCTGGCGAAACTTTGCTGTTTCCGTTGTGGTCGCGGCCGATGAGCCCGGCCAGCCGGGTGATTATACAGGTGCGCAAAGCGGTGCGCGGGCCGGGGGCTATTTTGCCCGGGCTGATTGTGCATAATGATGATGGTAGCTTTACCGAAGCGGCCCAGCATATTATGCAGGGAGGCGGGCTATATATGGTGCATCCGGCGCGTGCAAAGTGATGCCGCATCAGCCGAGTCATACAGGGAAAGGTGAATAATGGGCCTTATGTCGTCTTTATTATTTTGGCGTCGCAAATCCCCCATCGTGCCAGTGGTGCGGTTAAGCGGGGTGATCGCCGCACGCCAATCGCTGGGGCGGCGCGGCCTGTCGCTTGAAGCGGTCGAACTGCAATTAAAACGGGCCTTTTCTGTCAAACAGGCAAAAGCGGTGGTGTTGTTGATCAATTCACCGGGCGGGTCGCCAGTGCAATCGGCGCAGATTGGCAATCGTATCCGCCAGCTCGCGGCACAAAGTGACATACCGGTGATTGCCTTTTGCGAGGATGTCGCGGCAAGTGGCGGCTATTGGTTGGCGGCGGCGGCCGATGAAATCTTTGCTAATCCGGCATCTGTTGTGGGATCAATTGGCGTTTTATGGGCTGGATTTGGCTTTGACAAATTGCTTGACCGGGTCG
The DNA here is from genome assembly GCA_027620495.1 of Pseudomonadota bacterium. Lineage (GTDB taxonomy): Bacteria > Pseudomonadota > Alphaproteobacteria > Puniceispirillales > Puniceispirillaceae > UBA3439. The sequence continues at coordinate 156,361 of JAQCEA010000002.1, forward strand.
GGGTTGACCGGCGGGTTTATACCGCAGGTGACGCCAAATTAACGCTGGATCCGTTTCAGCCCGAACGCGATGAAGATGTGGCACGGCTCAAATCGCTGCAGACTGATATTCATGACCAGTTTATTGCCCATATTGAATCGCGCCGTGGGTCGCGGCTGAAAGGCGATCGAAAAGATTTGTTCAGTGGCGCATTTTGGACCGGGCAACGTGCGCTTGATCTTGGGCTGGTGGATGGGCTTGGCGATTATCGTCAGGTCATTGCCGGGCGGTTCGGTGAAAAAACCGAATTTCTGATGATTGAACCAAAGCGTAAATTGCTATCGCTTGGTGGCGGGGGGGTATCCGCCCATCTTGCCAGTTCGGTGCTTGGCGATGTTGCCGCACATGCTGTCGAGCGTGCATATTTTGCACGATATGGCCTATGATCCCGTCACTTCCAAAATTGCTTGGGTTGATCGCCATTATCTGGGTGGTGTGGACAGTTTTTCGCATTTACGAAACGCGGCAGGCGGCGATCCGTGCGCAACAGGCCAAAGATGTGGACGGGTCAGGCGATGATGCACCGCATGGCGCGGCTGGACGTGACCGGTCTGACGCGGATCATTCGGTTGACTTGCGCGAATGTAAAATCTGTGGGGCGTGGGTCAGCGGCGAGAATTGCGGGCGCGAAAACTGCCCCTATTAAGGCGGGTTCGACTTGCTTTTCACTGGCATTTGCGGCTAGGTTGCGGCGATGGTTTTGAATCCTAGTTTCCCAAGATAAGGTGACGGGCTGCCGCCACCGGTCAGGCCAAGATGACACGTACTTATTTTCAATCTATCATCCTGAATTTACAGAATTATTGGGCCCAGCAGGGGGCTGTGATCCTGCAGCCCTATGATATGGAGGTGGGTGCCGGTACCTTTCATCCGGCAACGACATTGCGCGCACTAGGGCCGGATGCGGTATGGCGCGCCGCCTATGTACAGCCATCACGCCGCCCAGCAGATGGGCGCTATGGTGATAATCCAAACCGGTTGCAGCATTATTATCAGTTTCAAGTGATATTCAAACCCTCGCCAGCAGATTCTCAGGCCCTCTATCTTGGGTCGCTAAAGGCGATTGGTTTGGACCCGGATGCGCATGATATTCGGTTTGTCGAGGATGATTGGGAATCGCCAACGCTTGGTGCATGGGGGCTTGGCTGGGAAGTGTGGTGCGACGGCATGGAAGTGTCGCAATTTACTTATTTTCAGCAAGTTGGCGGCATTGAATGCCAGCCGGTGCCACTTGAATTGACCTATGGCTTGGAACGGCTAGCGATGTTTATTCAGGGCGTGGATAATGTCTATGACCTAGATTGGGACGGCGTGCCAGCAAGCGAAGGCGGCAAAGTCTATGGCGATATTTTTAAACGCGCCGAGGTTGAATTTTCCGGTTGGAATTTTGAACATGCCGACACGGATATGCTGTTGCAGCATTTCCGGGATGCCGAAGCCGAATGTGGTCGCTTGTTGAACTTGGATAAACCATTGGCGTTGCCCGCCTATGACCAATGTATGAAAGCCAGCCATTATTTTAATGTGCTTGATGCGCGCGGGGTGATTTCTGTTACCGAACGCGCCGCTTATATCGGGCGGGTGCGGGCGCTGGCACGTGGGTGTTGTGAAGCCTGGATTGGGGCAGATGAGGCGGTATCGCATGGCTGATTTGCTGATTGAACTTGTCGGCGAGGAGATCCCGGCAAGAATGCAAACCATGGCGGCGCAGCATTTCGCCAGTGCCGTACAAACTGCGCTTAATGATTTGGGTGTATGGACAAATGAGGCCAGCATAGATGGGCTGTGTGGGCCGCGCCATTTGGCGGTTTATGCGCGTGGAATTTCTGTATCCCAGCCCGATCGTGTGATTGAGAAACGTGGCCCGCGTGTTGACGCGCCAGAAGCGGCAATTGCCGGATTTGTGGCATCTGCCGGGATGCCGCGTGAGGCGTTGAGCGAAGAGGACACGCCAAAGGGGCGGTTTTTCTTTGCCCGTAATCATGTGACTGGTGCCGATACAAAATCTCTGCTTGGCGATGTTGTCACCTCTATTTTGACAGAATTTCCATGGCCGAAAAGCCAGAGATGGGGGCGCAGCAGTTTCCGTTGGGTGCGCCCATTGCACCGCATTAATATCCTGTTTGATGGCAATCCATTGGCTGGCAGTTTTGATCTTGGTGGCGGCGATGTGCTGACATTTGGTGCGACAAGTTGCGGACATTATTTTGAATCGCCCGGTGATATCCCTCTTAAAGCTATTGCCTCGGTTGATGAATTCAAACAGCGCCTTGCGCTAGCGCATGTGATTATTGATCAATCAGATCGGCGCGCCGCGATTATTGATGGGGCCAAATCACTTGCCAAAAGCGTTGATTGTTCGGTGAATGAAGCCCAGCTTGGCAGCTATATTCAGGATATTGCCGGGCTTGTTGAATCCCCAACAGCCCTGCTTGGTCAAATTGAAGACCGGTTTATGAAATTGCCGCCAGAGTTATTACAGGCGACCATCGCGACCCACCAGAAATATATCACATTGCAGGATCAATCCGGCAATTTCTCGCCCTATTTTATTGTGGTGTCTAACCGCCAATCTGATCCCAAGCGGGATCAGGTGATTATGGCAGGCAACCAGCGTGTGTTGCGGGCGCGGCTTGCCGATGCTGAATTTTTCTGGCAGCAGGATCAAAAGCAGCGGCTAGAGTCCTATGTGGCAGAGTTACAGGCGGTCACTTTTTACGAAGGTTTAGGTGATCTTCATGCCAAGGCACTGCGCCTTGAAAAGCTTGCCACTGTTTTGGCACCCTATATTGCGGGATGTGATGCCCAACATGCCGGGCGCGCCGGGCTTCTTGCCAAGGCTGATCTGGTAACAGGCATGGTGGGTGAATTTCCAGAACTTCAGGGTATTATTGGTGGCTATTACGCCGGTCACGATGGCGAAGCAGACAGCGTTGCCAGCGCCATTGCCACCCATTACCGCCCGCAAGGCCCAACAGATGATGTGCCGGAAACGCCAACGGCCAAGGCGGTGGCACTGGCCGATAAGATTGATACGCTTGTTGGATTCTTTGGCATTGGTGCAAAACCAACCGGGTCTAAAGACCCCTTTGCATTACGCCGCGCCGCGCTTGGGGTGATCCGCATTATCCTCGATGCTGAGCTGTCATTGCCGCTGGCAACACTCTTGCAAAAGGCCGCAGAAAATTACCAGTTTGACGCAGTGGATGAAGATATCTTGCCATTTATCCGCGATCGTCTGCGGGTGTATTTACGTGACCAGAATATGCGACATGATGTGGTGGCGGCGGCCCTTGCCGATTCATCTGGCGATGATTTATGCCGCATGGCAGATGAAGCCCGATCGCTGGCTGGCTTTTTGGCAGATGGTGACGGGGCTGGCCTGATGGCCGGGTGGCGGCGTGTGAGCAGTATGCTGTCAGCCGAAGAAAAAAAGGCGAAAAAGGCGTTTTCGGCAACCACTGATCCGTCGCTATTTAACGATATTGAACAGCGCCTGCACAAGGCCTTGGTCGCGGTGCCAGACAGCAATGTCGATTTTGCTTCGCAATTAACGGCGCTTGGTCAATTACGGTTGCCAATTGATGCGTTTTTTGATGGCATTGTGGTGAATGATGATGACGCCGCCATTCGACTCAATCGTCTTGGCTTGTTGGCGGTGATCCGTGAAAAAATGTTAATGGTGGCGGATTTTTCAAAAATAGAAGGCTAGAAGTGACATGACAAAATGGGTGTATAATTTCGGCAAGTTAGGCACCGATGGTGATTCGTCTATGCGCAACCTGTTGGGCGGCAAGGGCGCTAATTTAGCTGAAATGAGTGGCATTGGCCTGCCGGTGCCGCCTGGCTTTACCATCAGCACTGACGTATGCACCTATTTTTATGATCATAATCATACCTATCCCGATACGCTTGACGCCGAAGTCCGCGCCGCCATTGTCAAAATAGAGGCGGAAACCGGCAGCGCGTTTGCCGATCCAAAAAATCCATTGCTGGTGTCTGTGCGGTCTGGGGCGCGGGCATCTATGCCCGGCATGATGGATACCGTTTTGAATTTGGGCTTGAATGACGAGACCGCGGCTGGCTTGGCGAAACATGCAAATGACAGCCGGTTTGCCTATGACAGCTATCGCCGCTTTATTCAGATGTATGGTGATGTTGTGATGGATGTTGATCATGGGCTGTTTGAAGATGCGCTTGAAGATATGAAGCGTGAGCGCGGCTTGATCAATGACACAGATTTGACTGGCGATGATATGATGGCGCTTGTCGCGATCTATAAAGACATTGTGATGGAAGAAATGGACACGCCATTTCCGCAAGACCCATGGGAACAATTATGGGGCGCGATAGGGGCCGTATTCACCAGCTGGACCAACACAAGGGCGGCGACCTATCGGCGGCTGAATAATATTCCGGCCGCGTGGGGCACCGCGGTAAATGTACAGGCCATGGTGTTTGGCAATATGGGTGATGATTGTGCGACCGGTGTTGCCTTTACCCGTGACCCGTCAACGGGCGAAAATAGCTTTTACGGCGAATTTCTGATCAACGCGCAGGGGGAAGATGTCGTGGCAGGCATTCGAACACCCTTGCCGTTGACCGCAAAAGAACGCGAAAAATCAGGCAGCAGTGCCGCGTCATTGCAAGAAGCCATGCCAGAGGTGTTTGCGCAGTTAGATGATGTCAGATCGCGGCTTGAAGCGCATTACCGCGATATGCAGGATTTGGAATTCACCGTTCAGCAAGGCACGCTATATATGCTGCAGACGCGCAGTGGGAAACGCACCGCCGAGGCGGCCTTGCGGATGGCTGTTGAGATGGCTGAAGAAAATCTGATCAGCCGGGATGAAGCGCTGTGCCGGATTGATGCGAATGCACTTGACCAGTTACTCCACCCAACGCTTGATCCAAAAGCTGAAAAAATCTGTTTAACGCGCGGTCTACCCGCCTCGCCTGGGGCGGCTTGTGGCAAGATTGTGTTAAGCGCTGACCGCGCCGAAGAAATGGCGGCGGCCGGCGAAACGGTCATTCTGGTGCGGCTTGAAACAAGTCCGGAAGATATCCATGGCATGCATGCTGCCGCTGGCATTCTGACCGCACGCGGCGGTATGACGAGCCATGCCGCGGTGGTGGCACGTGGTATGGGCCGGGCGTGTGTCTGCGGTGCGGGCGATGTGCGATTTGATCAAGTAAGCGGCAAGATTTTCATTCAGGATCAGGTGCTGAGCGAGGGTGATTTGATCACCATTGACGGCGCCAATGGTGATGTCTATGCCGGTGCTGTTGATACCATTCAGCCAAAAATGTCAGGGGCATTTGGCACCATTATGAAATGGGCAGATGAACGGCGACGACTTGGCGTACGCGCCAACGCTGAAACCACAACAGATGCGCAAGTGGCACTCGATTTTGGGGCAGAGGGTATTGGTCTTTGCCGCACCGAACATATGTTTTTCGATGCGGATCGAATCATTGCCATGCGGCAGATGATCATGGCCAATAACACCGAAGGCCGTGAAGCGGCGTTGGCAAAATTATTGCCGATGCAGCGTAAAGATTTTGAATCATTATTTACCATCATGGCAGGACGGCCCGTCACCATACGCTTGCTTGATCCACCTTTGCATGAATTTTTGCCGCATTCGGCGGATGAACTGGCGGAAGTGGCAGAGGTATCTGGGGTAACGGTCGAAACCGCGCGCCAGCGGGCTGTTAAATTATCCGAGTCGAATCCAATGCTTGGGCATAGGGGGTGCCGATTGGCCATTACCTATCCAGAAATTTGCCGGATGCAGGCACGGGCCATTTTTGAGGCGGCTTGTGCGGTTGCGCAAACAACAGGAGACGTGCCATCGCCAGAAATTATGGTGCCATTGGCCGCAACAGCCCGTGAAATCAGCCTGTGCAAACAGGAAATAGATGCGGCGGCAGCGGCGGTGACGGCAGAAACAGGTGTATCTGTATCTTATCTTGTTGGCACCATGGTTGAATTGCCACGCTCGTCCATTTGTGCCGCAGAGCTGGCTGAAGAAGCGGAATTTTTCTCATTTGGCACCAATGATCTGACGCAGACAGCTTTGGGAATAAGCCGCGATGATGCCGGATCATTTTTGCATCATTATGCGGATGCCGATATTTACCCGGTCGACCCCTTTGTCTCGATTGACCGTGAGGGCGTTGGGTTTCTCGTCGATATGGGGGTAAAGCGGGGCCGAACAACCCGGCCAGACATAAAATTAGGGATTTGCGGCGAGCATGGTGGTGACGCCGATTCGATTTGTTTCTTCGAAGAAGTTGGGCTTGATTATGTGTCTTGTTCGCCATTCCGGGTACCAGCGGCGCGGTTGGCGGCGGCGCAAGCAGCGATCAAAAATTCAGCCTAATGCCGGATGATGAAACAGACGTGCTGATTTAAAATGACACAATAAATACCAAATAAAAAAGCCGGCGAAATGCCGGCTTTGTCATTGCGTGTATTTGTAGCTGGGCGTTATTTCACGCCAAGACCAGCAAAACGTTTGTTAAAGCGTGCGACCTGACCGCCTGAATCGACAATACGGTGCTGGCCTGTCCACGCTGGATGTGTTTTTGGGTCGATATCGAGCTTCAGCACGTCACCGGGCTTGCCCCATGTAGACCGTGTTTTGCGCTCGCTACCATCGGTCATCACAACTGTGATTTCATGATAATCTGGGTGCGTATCTTTTTTCATGCCCGTCTCCGAATTTGGCCTGCTTCTGCGTTACGGCCATGCGTGATGTCATCTTAAGCGCTGTGCGGCGGAAATCGGTCTCGCCATACAACAGCGCTGGTGGTATATCCTCTCTAGCGATGATTAGCAAGCCCCCAGTCAGGAAAATATACCAGCGTCATCCGGCGCGGTTTTGAGGTAAAAGACATCTGATGCGCGATTACCACCAACAGCCAAACGCCATGACGCCCGATAAGATGCCTGCAAGGGATTATTCCAGCGGTGATTTGTTGCGGGCATTTTGGCCCTATTTGCGCCCGCATAAAGGCCGAATTTTGGCGGCTGTTCTGGCGCTGATCTTGGTGGCTGCGGCGCTTTTATGTATGGGGCGGGGCCTCGCCTATCTTGTTGATGAAGGTCTTGGCAAGGGGGACCCGGCCTTGCTTGATCGCGCGGTGCTGGCAACAGCGCTGATTGCGGTGGCACTTGCCTTTGGCAGCTTTTTGCGCACCACAATGGTCAATGAAATTGGTGAATTGGTGCTGGCTGATATCCGCCGTGCGGTGTTTGGCCATGTGATGAGCCTGTCAGCAAACTGGTTTGAAAACAATCGGATAGGTGATGTGCTGGCTCGCATAACGACCGATACAACCGTTGTGCAATCGGTGATGACATCAACGCTATCGATGGCGGCGCGCAATCTATTGCTGTTGATTGGCGGGGTGGTGATGGTGGTGCTATCAAGCCCTAAAATGTCACTGGTGGTGCTGGTGGTGGTGCCGCTGGTGGTGTTGCCGCTGATCATTTTGGGTCGGCGTTTGCGCGCTACCTCGCGTCTGGCACAAGACCGGCTTGCCGATGTGGCGGTTGAGGCTGAAGAGACAGTTAACGCAATCCATACAGTTCAGGCTTTTGGGCGCGAACGGCATATGCGGGATAAATTTGACCATGCGGTGCAGGACAGTCTTGATGCCGGTCTGGCGCGGGTCAAGCTTCGCGGGGTGTTAAGCGGTATATTGATCTTTCTGGTATTCAGCGGGATCAGCGTCATTCTATGGATTGGCGGTCAGGATTTGATGGCAGGCCGGATCAGCCCGGGCGATTTGTCTTCTTTTATTTTTTATGCCTTTTTGGTGGCAAGCTCGACGGGCTTTCTATCGGAACTTGCTGGCGATCTGCAACGTGCGGCTGGCGCGGCGGAACGTATTGCCCATCTTCTAGATACACAGGCGGTGATGCCGCAACCAGCGACGCCGCAACCGCTTGATCTTTCCAGCCCGGTGGCCTGCCGGTTTGATCATGTTGATTTTGCCTATCCATCCGCACAGGGCAGACCGGCTGTTGCTGATCTGGATTTTACCATTGCGGCTGGCGAGCGTGTGGCGATTGTTGGGCCAAGTGGTGCAGGGAAATCAACATTATTTCATCTTTTGCTTCGGTTTCATGATCCGGTGGCTGGCCGCATATCGGTGGCTGGTGTTGATATACGCGATGTGGCGCTTGCTGAACTGCGCGGGCATATTGGTCTGGTGCCACAAGACGCGGCTTTGTTTTCATCAACGGTGCGCGAGAATATTGCCTTTGGCCGTCCTGACGCCAGCCATGACATGATTGTCGATGCGGCACGAAAGGCCCAAGCTGACGAATTCATTTCCGCCCTTGATGGGGGGTATGATGCCTTGGTTGGTGAAAAAGGGGTCCGTCTTTCTGGTGGTCAGCGTCAGCGCATTGCAATTGCCCGGGCGATTTTACGTAACCCCCGCTTGTTACTGCTTGATGAGGCGACAAGCGCGCTAGATGCGCAATCTGAAGCCGCGGTGCAGAATGCCCTTGAAAATCTGATGAAAAACCGCACCAGTCTGGTCATTGCGCATCGTTTGGCAACGGTCGTTCAGGCCGATCGCATTTTGCTGATGGACCGAGGGTGCATGCAGGCGAGTGGCACGCATGAAACGCTGATGGTCGAATCGGCATTATATCGAACCTTAGCTGAATTGCAGTTTTCCCTGCCGAAAAGCTGATTGGTTATTTGGGATAGAAATGGCCGGTAAGCGCACTGTCCTGGTTTACGTCAGCCGCCCAAAGGCACCAATTGCCGCCGGTGCCGAGATTGTATCAACTGTACCAATGACCACCGCGTTCCAGATGCGCTGTTGGGTGTTATCAATGCTGAAAACAAGCCGGGCGTTTGGGTCTGAAAAACTGTTTTTTGACATTTTTTCAAGGTCGAAATCGAGCTGGCCAATGAACTGGTGATCTAGATTGCTGCGAAGTGCCATCGCGCGGATATGCGCTTCATTGGCATCAAAATCAAACTGCAGCAACCCGTCACCTTGATAGGGTATTGGCGCACAATCTGTGCCGCAAAAATAATTCAGTTGAATGGCAACCGGTTGTATAAATGATCCAATGTCCATCCAGAAAAGCGAGTCCATGGGGCTATGATTGTGACCAGCTTATCACCAGCAAACACATGTCTTTTCAACCGCAGGTCAGCATCATAGCCACTATTGTCTGATGGTCGCTGTTCAACCGTTCTATACGGCAAAGAAGATTGCCAGATTGTGAATGTATAATCGGCAAGCATTTCGATTTCCATGCTGGTCAGCATATCACTTTTGTTTGGCTCATTTCGCTGATTGGTGTCGCTGGATAAATCGCGATCAGCCAGATTTGCAACGGCGGCGGGATCTGGTACCATATATGGATGGTCGAGAGATAATGGCTGGTTTTGTACCCCGACAATCAGCGATCTGTATCCAGCTTGCAACACGCCATAGCGGTAATCAACGGTTTCATGAAGCGGAACACAGGCCGCCAGCATCAATGATGCCGCCACCAACACCCCGTTGAGAAGTAGCTTTAAGACACGCCACCCAAATGACGTGACAGCCTGTTACCTCATGCGATTGATATACAACCACGCATAATTTTATGACGAAGCCATAAACCATGCAACCGGTCGCCGACGGTTGTCATAAGGCAGGATGATTTGGCCGGTTTATTTGGCCGCAACGCGCTGGGTGATTTTCAATTCAATACGGCGATTGAGGCGCCGGTCAGCGGCGGTGTCACCACTGGCCAAAGGCTGAAATTCACCATATCCAGTCGCGGCCAATCGTTGGGCTGGCACGCCCTGCATCACCAGAAATCTTACCACGGATAACGCACGTTCGGTCGATAAATCCCAGTTATCCGTATAGCGCCCGGCGCGTACAGGCAGATTATCTGTGTGGCCGTCAACTTGCAGCACCCAGTTGATATCATCCGGGATTTTGGCGGCGATATCTGCCAGTGCCACGGCAAGCTGGGCAAGTTGGTCTTGCCCGGTGGGACCAATATCAGCCTGGCCGGGGGCAAACAGAACTTCTGACTGAAAGACAAACCGATCCCCAACAATCTGGACATCGTCCCGGCCTTTTAGAACATCGCGCAACCTTCCAAAAAATTCTGACCGGAATTGCTGCAATTCCTGAACACGGCTGGCCAGCGCGTTATTTAACGATTTGCCGAGACTGGCAATGGCCACTTTATCTTCTTCGGCTTGCCGGTCTTTTTCTGCCAATAACGATGTTAATTCTTCAATCCGCTGGCGTAGCCCGGCCAATACCAAGGTCATTTGCGTGACTTCAGCCTTTGATGCGGTGGTTTCCGCCTCGAGATCGCGCATTGTTTGTTGCTGTGTGCGATTGCGCGCTTCGGTGAGGGCGAGTTGCCCTTCGACCATTTGCAAGGCCCGCAAACGTTCATCAAGGGCGTCTCTGGCGGCTTTCAGGGCGGCTTCGGTCTCGGCTTGCTTGGCACTAAGGGCGGTTAATTCACTGTTTCTGGTGCCAAGTGTTGCCTGAACCGCCGCGAGCTGTGCGGCAAGGGTGCTTCTGTCGGTTTTGCTGGTTTCGAGCTGGATTTGCAATTGCGCGAGATCCGCCGCTAGGTCTGCACTGGCGCGCCGTTCGATATTCAGTAATTCGCTCAAGGATGCTAATTGCTGGCGCATTTCACCAAGTGTGGCGTCCTGACCAGATACGCGGTACGCCAAATTAGCCTGAATAAGCACAAACACCATCAACACAAAGATGATGACCATAAGCAAGGTTGCCAGCGCATCGACAAAGCCGGGCCAGGTAAAATTTTCACTGCGGCGGGTGTTGCCAAGCCGTGAAAGTGCCATGCTTATTTGCCCCGTTTGGCGATTGAAGATGTGCCAATCAAAGCGGCGATTGATTGCGACAGCCCCTTTAATTCAGCGGTCAGAATTTCCGTCTGATGCGCGCGGTCGGTGCGCATGTCATCAGCAAGCTGTTGCAAATTGGCGTTGAGTTCTGCCAGCTGTTCGCGGATCCGGCGATCATCAGCGCTGGCCTCGTTCAGCGTGGCCATTGTGCGGTTTAGTTTGGACATTTGTTCAACAACTTTTGTCCGGTTGGTTTCCCCTTCGGCAATAGATTGCGACAATGACAATAATGCCCGTGCGGCTTCTTCGCTCATGCCATGGGCGAGGGCCCCATGCGCACCGCCAGCTGTATTGCTGTCATTAAATCTAGCAAAGGCGGATAGCCAGTCTTCCAATTCGTTAAAGAACCGGCCCATAGCTTGGCCTAGCTGCAGATCAAGAAACCCCAAGATAAGAGACCCGGCAAGACCAAAAAGTGATGAGGAGAATGCCGTCGCCATGCCGGAAAGCGGGGCGTCTAAACCAGATCGTAATTGCGACATCATCGCCTGAAAATTGGCGCTATCGGCATCAAGCGAGTTGATCACCAGACTGACAGCACCAATCGTTTGTAACAGCCCCCAAAAGGTGCCAAGAAGCCCCAAAAACACCAACAGCCCGATCATATAACGCGAAATTTCGCGCCCTTCATCGAGCCTGGCGGCAACACCATCAAGGACCGATCGCAATGACAATGCCGATAATTGCGCATCATGACGGGAATCGGCCAGCATGGCGTAAACAGTGGCCAGCAAAACCGGCCGTTTTTCAGGCGTGTCCAGCGAGCCAGTCTTCTGGATCGACAGCAACCAATTCCGTTCAGGGGTTAAGCGCAGGATTTGCCGGATCACATAAAGAATGCCCAGCCCAAGCGTTGCCAAAATCACACTATTTAATGCCGGGTTGCCCATAAACGCGCTTTTCAATGGGGCAAATAGCAGGGCGCAAATCGTACCAACAAACGCTAAAAATAACATCATACGGAATAAAAAACGTTTGGGGTCAGTGCGCATGATCGGCTCTCCAAAATCTTTGCTAACCAAAATTTCTGCCAAATCACGGGGACATAATGAACAGATTGTCTGCCGCGTCTCTATGGCTGGTTTAAGGTCTAGCGCTAAAGCATGGCAGGATTATGAAGATTGGCAAGCCCTTGCGGGGCCTATTTTTTCGCATTTGCAATGATCGAGGATGCAAAAACCGGCTGGGATTTAGGCCTTATCAGCGCTGGTCGCATTTAAGCATTTCAGCAATTCTGCGTGGATAGACGGATTGGCGGCAACAACATCGCCGCTATCAAGTGCCCGGTCACGCGAGGCAAAATCAGACACAAAACCGCCAGCTTCGCGCACCAGCAAGATACCTGCGGCAATATCCCATGAATTGAGACCACGTTCCCAAAACCCATCATAGCGGCCAGCGGCAACATAGGCCAAATCAAGCGCGGCTGATCCAAACCGCCGGACACCAGCGCTGACAGCCATGATTTTTTGCAGTTCTTTGCCAAATTGGGCGTGTCCGGCGGCATCGCCGTGACCCAGAAAGGGAATGCCAGTGGCAAATAATGAATCCGCCATATGGCGCCGTCCAGAAACCCGCAACCGCCGATCATTGACAAAGGCACCCTGACCCGCCTCGGCAAAGAAATATTCATGACGCACCGGATCAAACACCAGGGCCGCGGTGATTTTGCCTTTGTCTTTTACCGCGATTGAAATGGCAAAATGTGGGATTCCGTGCAGAAAATTTGTGGTGCCGTCAAGCGGGTCAACAATCCAAACTGGCGCGTCTGGGTCGGCGCCATCAACATGGCCGCTTTCCTCCATGACGAACCCCCAATCTGGCCGGGCTTTTTGTAATTCTGATTTGATCACACGTTCGGCATTGGTATCGGCGCGCGAGACAAAATCTGCTGGGCCTTTGCGGCTGACTTGCAGATTTTCAACCTCGCCAAAATCGCGCAACATACCACGGCTGGCGGCTGTGGCTGCTTTATGCATCACATTGATTAGGGCTGAACGGGTGGCCATGCGGAGCTATCCTAAAGGGTTGGGATCAGATTAGTTTTTTGCACGCTCGACATAGCTGGCGTCTTCTGGCCGCACAACAATTCTCGTACCTGTTTCAATATGTGGCGGCACCAACACACGGACACCATTTTCCAAAATAGCTGGCTTGTAGGATGACGATGCTGTCTGGCCTTTGACAACTGCATCAGCCTCAACAACTTTCATGACCACTGTATCAGGCAAATCAATTGAAATAGGATCACCTTCATAGCTTGACATGGTGATCACCATACCATCTTGCAAAAATGCGGCGCGGTCACCAACCATGTCAGCAGTAATGCTAATTTGTTCAAATGTTTCGGCATGCATAAAGACCAACTGGTCACCATCCGCATATAAAAATGTACATTCATTTTCATCGAGAATGACTCGCTCGACCGTTTCAGATGACCGAAATCGTTCATTCAATTTTGTGCCATCGCGGACATCACGAAGCTCAATCTGGGCAAACGCCCCACCCTTGCCGGGTTTCACATGAGATACTTTTACCGCTGTCCATAACCGCCCGTTATGTTCAATCACATTGCCGGGTTTGACAGCATTACCATTGAGTTTCATTTGACCATTCCTTGTATGACTAACCAACCGCGGCACTTCATACCGCTAATCGCTACATAGTGCTATAGATAGTTGCGCATCGCTGCGGCGGTATCTAGCATGCGGCACGAAAAGCCCCATTCATTATCATACCATGACAGCACCCGGACAAACCGATTGTTGGCAACATTGGTTTGCGTCAAATCGACAACCGAAGAATGCGGATCATGGTTAAAATCAATCGAAACTAGCGGGCGTTCATTGATTCCCAATACGCCCTTTAACGCCCCATTTGCGGCGTCGCAGAATGCCTGATTGATCTCATCAAGGCTGGTATCTCGGCTGGTTGTCACCACAAGGTCAACAACCGACACATTTGCCGTTGGTACCCGTATGGCCGATCCATTCATTTTGCCGACAAGCGCTGGCAACACTTCGCCAACCGCAGATGTCGCACCAGTTGATGTCGGTATCATCGACATTGCCGCGGCGCGCGCCCGGCGCATGTCTTTATGGCTTGAATCAAGGGTTGGCTGATCGCCGGTATAGGCATGGATTGTGGTCATGTAGCCAGCCTCAATGCCAACTGTATCAGCCAGCACCTTGGCCACCGGGGCCAGACAATTTGTCGTACAAGATGCGTTTGAAACGACATCGGCTTTGGCATGTAAATCATTGTGGTTTACGCCGTACACAACGGTCATATCGGCCTGTTTACAAGGTGCCGACACCAGCACTTTTTTCGCGCCCGCGGCAAGATGCCCCGCCGATCCAGCGCGGCTGTTAAATTTGCCTGAACATTCAAGAACAATATCAACATTATGCGCGGCATGCGGAATTTGCGATGGGTCGCGCTCGTGGGTGATCGGAATTTTGCCATAGCCAATATCAATCCAGTCTTCGCCGCTTGTTACCGGGCTGGTTGCGCGGCCATGAATGGAGTCGAATTCATAAAGATGCGCGGCGATGTCGGCAGACCCGGGCGTGTTGATCAGAACAATTTCCATATCATCACGCTTCATTTCCTGTAATGCCCGCATGGTCAGGCGTCCAATCCGGCCAAATCCGCTAATTGCCAATCTTAAAGTCACCAGTATTGCTCCTGTTTGTTACTTTTTATCTAGATATTCGCGTCTGGCTGTCTAGCCCAGCCGCTGGCGTGCCGCCGCCACAACTGCGTCTTTGGTGATGCCAAAATGCGCATAAAGATCATTGATCGGGGCAGAGGCGCCAAAGCCATTCATGCCAATAAAGCCATCTGTTGGGCCAAGCATCCAGTCCCATGATTGCTGCATGGCGGCTTCAATGACGATCCGCGGTGCAGACCCCAAAATACCGTTTTGATACGCGGTATCTTGTGACCGGAATAATTCCATACAAGGCATTGATACCACGGTCGCGGCAATGCCATCTTTTACCAAGCTGTCACGTGCGGCCAGCGCAATGCCAACCTCTGACCCAGAGGCAATGAACGTCACCCGTCTATCGGCGGCATCCCCAGCAACGATATATCCGCCAAGCGCGGTTTTGTTTTCTGACATATCGCCATGTCTGAACTGGGCCATGCCTTGCCGGCTGAGCGCCAGAATAGACGGCGTGTTAGCGGCCTCTATGGCACATTGCCAAGCCTCGGCTGTTTCCACCGCATCGCCCGGCCGGAACACCAATAAATTTGGGATCACCCGTAAAGCTGCCAGATGTTCGACAGGCTGGTGCGTGGGGCCGTCTTCACCCAAGCCGATTGAATCGTGCGTCATCAAATAGATCGCACGCTGCCCCATCAGCGCAGACAGGCGGATAGATGGCCGACAATAATCGGTAAACACCATAAATGTGCCACCATAAGGGATCGCCCCACCATGCAGCGCAATGCCGTTCATCGCGGCCGCCATACCATGTTCGCGCACACCATAATGGATATAGGTGCCGCCATAATTATTGCGGTCAAAAATGCTATGGCCGCCAACCTTTGTATTGTTGGAACCGGTCAGATCAGCCGATCCACCAAACAAGGTCGGGCAGGCCGGTAAAATTGCATCAAGTGTTTTCTGGCTGGCAACGCGGGTGGCAAGGCTTTGTGGATCAGTCGCCAGTGTGGTTTTCCAATCAAGGATCGCCGGTGCCAATTGATCCGGCACATCGCCGCGCATTGCCGCATCAAACAATGCCGCCTTTGGATGCGTGTCATGCTGTGTTTGCCACACTGTGCGGGTGCTATCGCCTTTTGCGCCGACCGCGCGCCATTGGGCCAAAATATCGGCTGGAATTTCAAATGCCGCATGTGGCCAATCGAGCGCCGCACGTGCCGCTTCAATTTCTGCATCGCCAAGCGGGGCGCCATGAACGCCAGATGTGCCTTGTTTGGCTGGCGAACCAAATCCAATCACTGTTTTACAGCGAATCAAGCTTGGCCGGTTATCGGCCTTGGCGGCGGTGATGGCCGCAGATACCGCATCCATATCATGCCCATCACAGGCCAATACCTGCCATCCATATGATTCAAACCGCCCGGTGATATTGTCAGACACTGTTAAATCGGTGCTGCCATCAATTGAGATGCCGTTATCGTCAAACAACACAATCAGGCGTGACAGTTGCATATGACCAGCCATTGATGCCGCTTCATGGCTGATGCCTTCCATTAAACAGCCGTCACCAGCGATCACATAGGTGTGGTGGTCAACAAGATCATCGCCAAATCTAGCGGCCAGATGGCGTTCTGCCATGGCCATCCCAACGGCGTTGGCGATGCCTTGGCCAAGCGGGCCAGTTGTGGTCTCAATGCCGCTTGCATGTCCAAATTCAGGATGCCCAGCAGTGCGTGCGCCAAGCTGTCTAAAATTACGAATTTCATCAATCGTCATATCGGCATAGCCGGTCAGATACAGCAACGCATACAGCAACATCGACCCATGTCCGGCAGACAACACAAACCGGTCACGGTCTGCCCAGTTTGGCGCGCTGGCGGAAAATTTCAGATGGTCGCAAAACAATGCGGTGGTGGCGTCAGCCATGCCCATGGGCATCCCTGGATGTCCGGAATTTGCAGCTTGCACCGCGTCCATTGTCAGCGCCCGAATGGCGTTGGACATGCGTTGTTTGTCATGTGGATTTGGCATGCGGGTCTCCGGCGGGCGCGGCACGCTCAGTTGCGCCTTAACAATCTTGGGATGTGGTGTGTCGCAATTTGCCTAGTTTCGACTGTTTCGTCAATGCACCATAGCCGGGTGTTACAATGTGTTTTCATGGCCGGTCACCTAGATCAATTTTTTTTTAGGGTTTATTTCGATTCTGATTTGAGGCAAGCTTTGCTATGTAACGCTTTATGATCAAGAGAAAAAATTGCGTCCAACGGTCTTGCATTTGATGGTAAGATGTTTGTTACAGCGCGGGTTTTAGTCGCCATTAAAAGTGGAATAAACATAGAATGAACCGGTTGCAAAATGCGCAGAAACAGCTCGCCGAGTCGCTGGCAGCATTGGAATCGGCGGTTGAGCAGGCGCAAAATTCTGCCGCCCATGCCGATGGGTCTGTTGCGCCAGCTCATTCGGCACCGGCCATTGATATAGACCAGTTATCACAAGACCTCACGGCGATTGAGGCCGATTTGGAAACAGCCATGAAGATGATCGCCGATTTAACGACGGCTGGTCTGTCTTCAGGGAACAATAAAGACAGCCTGTAGACCCGCATAGTGAACCGGGCACAAGACTAGGCACAAGACTAGGCATAAGGCCGAGGGTAGGGCCGAGAGTAGCGCCGGGGATCGGACCGGATAAGGAGACACCGCATGAGCCATTCTGTTGTAACCATCAGATTAAATGGTAACCCCTATCAGATTGGATGCGGTGCCGGTGAAGAGGCGCATGTCAGTAAGCTTGGCGAGGAAGTTGAGTCAATTATGCAATCGCTGGTCGCGTCGGTCGGGCAGATTGGCGAGGCACGATTGCTGGCAATGGTTGCGCTTATTCTGGCTGATCGGGCCGCCAGCCACACAACCGACGCACCAAAAGACAGCGATATCGCCGCCACAGTCGCAGATCAAGACGCCGCAGCCGAGGCGCTTGAAATGGCCGCGGCGCGCATTACAACACTTGCAACCCGCCTGACAAACCCTTAAATTAAGCACTAGGCGACGACTGGGTTTTCGCGTTTGGTTTTTTAATCCCTGGGGCCATAATTTTTCTCTCGGGAGCTGCCTCTGGCTGGGCCGTGGTCTGGTTATTGCGGCGCCCACCTGCAAAGCAGGTCACAGAGGATATCTATACCGACGGTTTACATGGTCGTCGCCGTCCATTTTGCATTGCCGGGCCCTATGTTCTGGCTGTCTGCTTTGATCGAACAGGTTGTATTGAGTGTCCGACATATCCGTCCCCCCGCCACATGCCGACGACCCAGCCGGCGCCAAGGCGCAAATGCGCAAACAAGCCGCTAAAATACGCCAGCAAGAAGCCGACAATCATCCAGATGCGGCGGAAAGGTTGGCGGGGTACTGCCATTTGCTGTTAGACAGCTTTGGCCGCGGGGTTTATGCGGCTTATTTGCCGATCCGAAGCGAAATTTCGCCATTGCCATTGATTGCGGCCTTGCATGATGCTGGTCAACCGACAGCCATGCCGGTGACGCCAGCAGAAGGGCAGCCCCTAAGTTTCCGGCTATGGGCGGTTGGGGATGTGCTTGAAGATGGGCCTTATGGCACGCGCCAGCCACCAGTTGGCGGCACAACAGTTCTGCCAGATGTGATCTTAGCGCCACTTTTGGCGTTTGATTTAGGTGGCTGGCGTCTTGGTTATGGTGGCGGGTTTTATGATCGTACCATCGCCGATTTTACCGCCCGCGGCCATCAGGCCAGTGTGGTTGGGCTGGCCTATGACGGGCAAAAACTGGACAAGGTTCCTGTTGGCCCCTATGACATGCCTTTGGACGCGGTGCTCAGCCCGTCAGGCCTGCACCGTCCACAGCGTTGAATGTTTGGGGCTGATCCCGCCCCGAGGAGCCAGTGATGATCCGTGTTTTGTTTCTAGGTGATATTGTTGGCCGCACGGCCCGTCACGAGGTGATCGATCAAGTGCCTGCCTTGCGCGAAGAATACAAGCTTGATTTTCTTGTGGTGAATTGTGAAAACGCGGCTGGTGGATTTGGCGTCACCCCGAAAATTTGCGAGGCATTGTTTGACGCCGGGGTTGATGTGCTGACGACTGGCAATCATGTCTGGGACAAGCCGGAAATCATCCCGTACATCGAAACCCAACCGCGCCTGCTTCGGCCATTAAATATGCCTGAGGCAACGCCCGGCAATGGCGTGGTGACGCATACCAATCAAGCTGGCAAACGTCTGACCGTAATTAATGTGATGACCAATTTGTTTATGGCGCCGAATGACCCAGTTTTCGCGGCACTCCACGGTGCGTTGGTGCGCCATAAACTAGGCCGCGATGCCGATTTTATTCTGGTTGATGCCCATGGCGAGGCGACATCGGAAAAAATGGCACTTGGGCATATGGTTGATGGGCGTGCCTCGATGCTGGTGGGGACGCATACGCATGTGCCAACGGCTGATCATCGTATTCTGCCCGGCGGCACCGCCTACCAGACTGATTCTGGCATGTGTGGCGATTATGATAGCGTGATTGGCATGAATAAAGAGGCGGCCACCGACAGGTTCACTGGCCGCAGCAACAGCCGCTTATCGGTGGCGCTTGGCGCGGTGACAATATGTGGGTTGTTGGTCGAATCTAATGATACGGGCATGGCACAAACGGTACGTCCATTGCGCCGTGGCGGCGAACTGGCCCCCGCCTGAACATGCTAGCGGAAAATCCGCTTGCTTAGGCTGGCATAAGCCTAGGGCATCTGATATAGATTTGTGAGTATGGCACGGGAAGGTGCCAAAATTATTCGGGAAAACCTAGCAACCAAACCAGCGAAATCCAAAAGATCATGGCAGGCCATTCCAAATTTAAAAATATCATGCACCGCAAAGGTGCGCAGGACAAAAAACGCGCCAAAATATTTGGTCGATTGATCAAAGAATTAACAGTGGCGGCGCGCGCCAGCGCTGATCCAGATTCGAATCCGCGCTTGCGGACGGCGCTGGCGGCGGCGCGGGCTGCGAATATGCCAAAAGACAATATCGAGCGTGTGCTAAAACGCGCCGAGGGCGGTGAAGGTGAGACCTATGACGAAATCCGTTATGAAGGATATGGCCCCGGCGGCACCGCACTGATTGTCGATGCGATGACCGACAACCGCAACCGCACCGCATCAGAGGTGCGGGCCGCCTTTAACAAATATGGTGGATCGCTTGGCGAAACGGGATCGGTCAGCTTCATGTTTGATAAGGTGGGGCAGATTGTCTATGCGCTGGATGTAGCGGATGCGGACACTATGTTTGAAGCGGTGCTAGAGGCTGGTGCAGATAATGTCGAGACTGATGATAATGGTCACGAAATCACCTGTGCGCCGGAAAATTTTAACAATGTACGCGAAGAGTTAGAGGGCCGGTTTGGCACGCCTGAAGAATCTGGGTTGACATGGAAACCGCAAAATCTGATCGCTGTTGATGAAGCACAAGCGTCAACACTGCTCAAACTTTTAGATGTGCTTGATGACAATGATGATGTACAGAATGTGTCATCAAATTTTGACATTTCTGATGACATCATCGCCAAGCTCACCTGAGTGAGGGGCGGGGTGCGCGTTCTTGGCATTGACCCCGGATTGCGCAGCACCGGTTGGGGTGTTGTATCGATCAGTCAAGGCCGCTTGCAGCATATCGCGAATGGAACAATCCGCCCCAACCCCCGCCATAATGATGCCGATCGTTTGACCATGATTTATCAGGGCTTGGTATCAGTGATTGCCGACACGCAACCTGATAGTGCCGCAATTGAAGACATATTTGTGGCAAAATCGGCGCGCTCTGCCTTGCGTCTAGGGATGGCGCGCGGGGTTGGTATTCTGGCTTGCGGTGCGGCGCAAATTGAGGTCAGCGAGATTGCTGCACGCGCGGTGAAAAAGGCTGTTGTTGGCACCGGCACAGCCAGTAAAGAGCAAATACAAGACATGGTCGCACGATTGTTACAGGTGCGCGCGCTTAATGCGGACGCGGCAGATGCGCTGGCCATTGCGATTGCTGCCAGCAATGATGCTGGAAAACCGGCGGGCATCGCGCTAAGGTCGGCGCAGTCCGCGCCTGACGACCCGCTGTCAAAAGCCATCAGTCTGGCGTTGGCCCGCGATGATGCCAAGCATAGGGGCAAAACATGATAGCGCAATTGCGTGGAACGATTGTTCACACCGACACCCAGCTAATCATTATCGACGTTCAGGGTGTCGGCTATGCGGTGCATGTATCGGGCCGCACCCAGGGCCAGCTGTCTGCTTTGGCGGGTGATATCACGCTCTTGACCGAAATGCAGGTGCGTGAAGACAGCATGACCTTATTCGGGTTTATCGATGCGGCAGAGCGTGACGCCTTTCGGTTATTGATCACAGTGCAGGGTGTCGGTGCCAAAGCCGCGATGGCCATTTTATCGGTGCTTGACCCGAATGCGCTGACCGAGGCGATTGTGGCAGGGGACAAGGCCATGGTGGCGCGGGCAGATGGTGTTGGCCCAAAAATCGCCCAGCGCGTTGTTAATGAATTATCTGAAAAAATTGGAAAAATACCCAGCCTCGGTGGGCTGGCTATGGGCGCTAATCTTGCGGGTGCCGCGCCTGATTCTGCCGATGCGGCCATACAGCAAGATGCGCTTTCGGCATTGGTTAATCTTGGCTATGGCCGGTCAGAGGCGCATAGCGCCGTGATACGCGCCCAACGTGCCGGTGCAGATGCGAGCGTATCATCACTGATTGCGGCGGCCTTGCGGGAGATGGGTACGTGACGATGCATGATGACGATCGTCTGGTGGCTGGTACCAGTCAGGAACGCGGCGACAACGCATTGCGCCCCACATTGTTGGCTGAATTTATTGGTCAGGGAAATGGGCGGCGTAATCTTGAAACATTTATTCATGCGGCGCGTGATCGCGCAGATGCGATGGATCACTCCCTGCTGCATGGCCCGCCTGGGTTGGGGAAAACGACACTTGCCCAGATTATCGCGGCGGAACTTGGTGTCGGGTTTCGGGCTACATCCGGGCCGGTGGTGGCACGGGCTGGTGATTTGGCGGCGCTTCTTACCAATTTGCAACCACGTGATGTTTTATTCATTGATGAAATTCACCGTCTTGCACCAGCGGTCGAAGAAGTGCTGTATCCAGCGATGGAGGATTTTCAGCTTGATCTGATGATTGGCGAAGGGCCGTCGGCACGTTCGGTGCGGATTGATCTGCCGCCATTTACGCTGGTTGGGGCAACAACAAGATCGGGTCTGTTGACCACGCCTTTGCGTGATCGTTTTGGCATCCAGATGCGGATGCAATTTTATGATGCGGATGAATTGGCCCATATTTTGCGCCGTCAAGCTGACAAGCTTGGGCTAAATCTTGCGGCGGATGGTGCTATGGAAATTGCGAGCCGGGCACGCGGGACACCGCGGGTGGCCGGTCGTTTGCTGCGGCGGGTTCGTGATATCGCCGCGGTTGAAGGGGCAGATACCGTCACCGCGGCGGTTGCTGATGCGGCATTGGTCCGGCTGGAAGTCGATGCAAAGGGGCTTGACGCGATGGATCGCCGGTATTTGTCTTGTATGGCAGATTCCTATTCTGGCGGGCCGGTTGGGGTGGAAACGCTGGCGGCGGTGCTATCTGAACAGCGTGATGTTCTGGAAGAAGTGATCGAACCTTATTTGATGCAAACCGGATTATTGATGCGCACCCCGCGCGGGCGCTGTCTGTCTGCGGCGGGGTGGGGGTATCTGGGGTTGACGCCGCCAGCCGCCGCGATGCGTCAGCTCGATTTGCTCTCGGCGATCGATGATCAGGCCGGGCCAGACCAGCCCGATCAAAACAAAGGTGATGCGTGACCGGACCAACGCAAAAAAACCAAATCAATTCTCAGCTTGATGGTGTGCTTGACGACGGCAAACATGATTATCATCTGCGCGTGCAATATGAAGACACGGATGCTGGCGGCATCGTCTATCATGCGCAATATTTGGCGTTTGCTGAGCGTGCGCGTTCTGCCTGGTTGCGCTGTTTGGATATTGATCAGCCAGGGTTGTTGTCGCAAGAAAAATTGGCTTTTGTTGTCCGGCATATCGACATTGATTTTCTTCAGGCGGCGTCACTTGGCGATGTGCTTGGCGTGACCAGCGAGGTTGTGAAAATCGGCGGCGCCCGGGTCACATTGCGGCAAACCATCACAAATATGCAATTTTGCCATATTGTTGCCCGACTTGTCGTTGACATAGGGTTCGTAAACTTGCAAAGGGCGGGTGCGGCGCGTGCAAGTCGTCTGCCGCTAGATATCCGCAAGAAGCTTGCTGGTTAGCGGGTAGGGGTTAAATTTGAAGTAAATCTGCGCGGCGTGTTTCGTCGTTATGACATGACTGTTTGGGTGAGAACAGAAGGACGAGTAAATGAATTCATTAGAAATGACGGTTACACATACCAGTTCAGATTTGACGATCTGGGGACTTTTTTTGGCGGCAGACCCATTTGTCAAATTAGTGATGCTGTTGCTGGTTTTGGCGTCTATTTGGTGTTGGGCGATTGTGGTTGAAAAAGTCACCTTAATCCGGCGCGAACGCAAGCTTGCGCAACAGTTTGAAGATGCTTTTTGGTCGGGTGGTTCGCTTGACAAACTTTATGATGATACCGGTGCCGATCCGAAAGATGCGCTGTCGGTGGTGTTTGTGGCGGCGATGCGGGAATGGCGCCGGGCCAATTCACGCGGACTTGCCGATACTGAACGTGCGGATCTACGGGCCTCGCTTGTCAGCCGTATTGACCGTTCAATGACATTTACCATCACGCGCGAGATGGAACGGATGGAGCGGGGTATGAATTTTCTGGCCTCAATCGGATCAGTTTCGCCGTTTGTCGGACTGCTTGGCACGGTCTGGGGTATTATGAGTTCGTTTCAGTCAATTGCCGAATCAAAAAATACCAGCCTTGCGGTGGTTGCGCCGGGCATTGCCGAGGCGCTTTTTGCCACAGCCTTGGGGCTGGCGGCGGCGATTCCGGCGGTTGTTGCCTATAATAAATTTGCTGGCGATCTGGAACGATTCGGTGCCCAGCTTGAAACATTTGCACAAGAATTCAGCACATTACTGGCACGTCAGCTTGACGAAGGCGGCCAGTGATGGGAGTCAATGTTAACCGCCCGGTGCGCGGTGCACGGCATCGCCCCATGGGGGAGATCAATGTCACGCCGTTTGTCGATGTGATGTTGGTTTTGCTGATCGTATTCATGGTCACCGCGCCATTATTGACGGTGGGTGTCGAGGTGGATTTGCCAAAAACCGAGGCAGGCCAAATTAACGCAGATGCCGCTCCGCTTGTGGTCTCGATCAAGGCTGATGGGGCGCTCTATTTGCAAGAGGCTGAAATTGATAGCGAGGCGTTGATCCCGCGGTTGCAGGCGGTTTCCAATGCAAATCCCGACATCCGCATTTTTGTGCGCGGTGATGCATCTGTTTCTTATGGCGATGTATTGGAAGTCATGGGACGGATACAAGCGGCTGGCTTTAGCAAAGTGGCGCTGGTGGCAAAACTTCCCGAGATGCAATAGATCAAAACATGCGAATGGCATAAGTCGATGAACCCACGTTCATTTTACATTTCAATCGGGCTGCATCTTGGCGTCGTTTTGTTGGCGATTGTCGGATTGCCGTCTTTGAACCGGCCACTTCCAGAAGACCAGCCGCTGGTGACTCTGGAAATGGTGCAAACGGTGCCGACAACCAATGTAGATGAAGGCGGCGAGGTCAACACCGCAAAAGAAGAACAACAAGCAGCCAAGCGGAAACAGCCGGCCCCACCGCCGCCACCGCCAAAACCAGCACCATCAGCACCCGATACACCGGCCAAACCAACGCCGCGGGCGCCCGATCCGACTGCTGAAATCATTCCGGAAAAACCACAAAAGAAACCAAAGCTTGCCGAGGCCCAGCCACCCGCGCCGCCAAAATCAAAACCACAGCAGTCAGCGGCTGAAAAAATGCCGACTATGATGCCAAAAGCGCCGCCAAAACGTGCCAATAAAATGGCCCAGCAAAATGAATTGGCTAAAAAACGGACTGACGCGCTGACCGGGGTCATGCAGAATTTGGCCAAGGCCAAGGCGGTGAATGAAGATGCAGAAAAAAAACAGCGTGAACAAGAACGTAAAATGGCAGCAGATAAGCTGAACGACAGCTTGAGCGCCGTTGCTGGCGATGTTCTAAAGGCTCCGGAAAAACCTGTTATTGGGCCGCTTGGGCTTTCAGATATCGATCGGTTACGGGCGCATTTGTCCAAATGTTGGGACCCGCCGATTGGCGCGGCTGGCAGTGACACCCTCATTGTTGACATAATTGTGTCGTTAGATCGCGATGGGCGCGTGTTAAGCGCTAAGGTTGATAACAAACTTCGGTTTAACACCGATCGTATTTTTAAGGTTGCGGCCGAAGAGGCCATTCGGGCAACACGGGAATGTTCTCCTTTGCCATTGCCGCCAGAAAAATACGAACAGTGGAAAAGCTTTGTGTTTGTGTTTGACCCCCGGTTTTTGTCGCGGTGACAAATCATTTTTTGGGTGGCAAGATCAACAGACAAGGTAATGACGCAAAAATAGGATGCAGATAGAAGGTAAGTGATGAAAATGCCAACAGTTTTACAGCCAATTTTTTCCCGGTGCCTTGTTATTGTTATGTTTTTGGTGGCTGGCTTGGCCCTCACGAATGCGGATGATGCCGCCGCACAATTGCGCATTGAAATCACCGAAGGTCAAGTCGCGCCAACCCCGATTGCCATCGCTGAATTTACCGGCCCAGATGGCAATGTAACCGAGGTTGGCCGCCAATTAACGCAAATTATTTCTGACGATTTGGAAAGTTCGGGCCTGTTTCGGCCGGTGGACAGCGCGGCCTTTATCGACCCGCCCAAAGCCCCCTCAATAAAGCCTAATTTCGCCAATTGGTCGCCGCTTGGGGTCAAGGGGTTGTTGGTTGGTTCGGCCTATATTGATGATGCTGGTATGTTGCAGGTTGAATTTGTGCTGTGGGATGTGGTGATCCAGCGCAACATCACCGCTGGTGGCGGCAATGCTGATCAATCCGGGTTGCGGCGTTTGGCCCACCAAATTGCCGATTTTGTTTATGAGGAATTTACCGGCGATAGCGGTTATTTTGATACGCAAGTTGTCTATGTTGCCGAATCGGGCACCCAAAGTCGGCGTTTAAAACGGCTGGCCATTATGGACCAAGATGGACACAATCACCGTTATCTAACCTCTGGCCTTGATTTGGTTTTAACGCCGCGCTTTTCTCCGACCGCCAATGAAATCGCTTATTTAAATTATTTTAATGATGAACCGAATGTGTATCTTTTCGAAGTTGCCACCGGCCGAACCGAACGGCTTGGGTCATTCCCCGGCATGACATTTGCGCCGCGGTTTGGGCCAGATGGGGACAAGTTAATTATGAGTCTTGCGCAAGATGGCTTGACCGATATTTACGAAATGGACATGCGCACCCAATCGATAAACCAGCTGACAAAATCGGCATCGATTGATACCTCGCCGTCTTATTCCCCAGATGGCAAGCGCATTGTGTTTAATTCAGATCGCGGCGGTGCCCAACAGCTTTATGTGATGGATGCCGATGGCGGCAATGTCCGCCGCATCAGCTATGGTGATGGTCGTTATGCAACGCCGGTCTGGTCGCCACGTGGTGACATTATTGCCTTTACAAAAATGGTAAATGGACGGTTTTATATTGGCGTGATGAATGTTGATGGCAGTGGCGAACGATTGCTGGCAGACGGGTTTCTTGTCGAAGGGCCAACCTGGGCGCCGAATGGCCGGGTATTGATGTATTTTAAACAGGAACCATTTGACGCCAATGGATCGGGCGGTGACACTCATGTGTACCGGATTGATATCACCGGGTTTAATGAGCGGCGTATCGTAACCCCGTCAGACGCGTCTGATCCAGCTTGGTCCCCCTTGCTGCGCTAGTTTTTTACAGGGTTCGGCATGCGCTGATCATGGCTTGAAATGGCGATAAATAGGTAAATTGGTAAAAAAAGCTAGAAAATCGTTGTTTTTCATAAAAATTGTATATTTTTTGGTTTCAAAAATGTAAGTTTTGCTATATTTGTCGGTCTGTCGGATGATCGCATGATTGATCACCAATGAATTCGCGCGGAAATTAAGCTGTTTCGCTATGGGTTTGGTAAGTAAACTCTCGAGCTTTATTTCAGCAAAACAGAACCAAGGGTCACTTTTAAAACTAGGAGCATCATGATGTTTCAACGCATACTCGCGATCGTCGCCGCAACTTTTTTACTCGCCGCTTGTGAAACGGCATCACAGGTCAGTGGTGATAGCGCTTCGACAAGTGCGTCGAATACAGCTTCGTCTTCTGCCGCTTCGTCTTCTTCTTCATCTGCGGCAGCAGAAAAAACACCAGCTGAAAAGCTTGCACAGGTTGGTGATACAGTAAATTTTGACTTTGACAGTGCAGAATTAACTGTGAGCGCGAGATCAACGCTCAACCGTCAAGCCGCATTTTTGAGCGTGAACCCAGATCTGATGATTGTGATTGAGGGCCATGCCGATGAGCGCGGAACCCGTGAATATAACTTGGCTTTGGGTGAGCGCCGGGCAACTGCCGTTAGAGATTATCTGGTGGCCAAAGGCATTAATTCAGCCCGTGTTCGCACCGTATCTTACGGCAAAGAGCGCCCAGCTGTATCAGGTTCAAACGAAGCGGCATGGGCAAAGAACCGGCGCGCTGCTACAGTGCTGAACTAAATTATTAAAGAATCTAGAAAGAGGAGCGGAAGGCTCCTCTTTTTTTTGCCTAATTTATGCCTAAAATAGGCGTTATAAGAAACAAACTGCCGTGTCATTTTTAGGATGTTGAGATTATGCATAAATTTGTCGCTATTGCTTTGGCCTTGATTGTCGCACTTCCCGGAGTGGTACAGGCCCAAACATCTGGCAGTGATAACGCCGTGCTTGAAAATGCAAGCGCGCTTTTGACCCGGCAACAACAACGCATGGATATTCTTGAAGCTGGCTTAAAGGAAGTGCGCGGTATTTTGGAAAATGACCTGCGTGAAATCAAAATGAAGGTCGAACAGATGCAGAGCAGCAGTTCCGAGGCAGGTAGCTCGCAGACGGCAGACCTCAACGCGTTGCGCGACCAGATGGAAAAGCTAAGTGATATGCTGGCGATGACAAATCGTCGGATGGAACGAACCTTGGAGATTGCCTCAGATACTGAATTTCGTCTGCTTCGCCTTGAAAAGCGTATGCAAACATTGCTTGCACTTGGTGGAGAGGATGCGGCGGCGGCGCTGGTACAGCAAGATACCATAGGTGCTGGCGCGGCGGCGGCGGTTCAGATGTCACGCGATGCCGATACCGGTATTTCCAGCTGGTCTGTTGAAGAGGGCGCGTTGAATGATGCCCTAGCCGTTGTTGAATCTGATAATGCAACAAAAGATGCATCAAACCCTGTTGATAAAAATATGGCATCTACGGGGCTGGCGGGTGAACAGAATAGTGCGGCTAGTAACGCCGCGGCACCGGCGTCAGCAAACACAGTTGAAGCACCAGATGTGCCAGCACAACCAGAAGTTTTGCCAGCGGTGAGCCCAGAAGAACAATATCGTTTTGCCCTGGGGCGGGCGCTGCAAAATGATCTGGAGACGGCACAATTGGCATTTAGTGAATTTCGCAAATTCAACAAAGGCCATGAGCGCGAGGCTGATTCCATATTCTGGCTTGGTCGGGTGTATTTCATGCGCGGCGAATATGAAAAGGCGGCAATGACCTTCTCTGAATTCAATAGCGCGTTTCCGGGGGATGCCCGTCTAGTGGATACGACGATGTGGATTGCTGAATCAGTGTCGCATTTTGCCCCACCGGCACAAGCTTGTGAAATATATGCATCCTTGCCCCAGCTCATTGACACACCGCCAGACACATTTCTGGCACAATTGTCTAAATTGAGCGATGACGCAAATTGCCCCAACTAGCCAGTTAGCCGCTTATGAGGCGGCCTTTGCCTCTAGCATGCGGGCGCTTCATCTTGAAAGCGCGACCCGGTTCATAACGGCCCTATCTGGCGGGCCTGACAGCACAGCGCTTACCTGTCTTGCCGATCTTTATGCCCGATCACATGGCAAAGACCATCAAGCTGTTATCGTTAATCACAATATTCGTCCAAACGCCACCAGCGAGGCTGTTCGTGTCAGCCAGCGTATGAAAAACCGCGACATTGCCAGTCAAATTCTGACCATAGAGGGTAAAGCCCCAGAAACAGCCGTCCAGGAATGGGCGCGGCATCAGCGGTATGCTGCATTGACCAAACTGGCACGACAACAAGGCGCGGTATTGCTGGTTGCCCATCATCAGGCAGATCAGGCGGAAACAGTGTTGATGCGTCTTGCCCATGGGTCTGGTGTTGTCGGGCTTGCTGGCATGCGCGGCTTGACTAGGCGTGACGCGGTGCTGGTGGCACGGCCATTGCTGGATTGGCACGCCGACAGTCTGGTTGATGTGTTAGGCTTGCTTGATTGTGCCTATGAAGATGACCCTAGCAATCAGAACAGCCAATTTGAACGGGTGCAAATGCGTAAATTTTTGCGTGACGCGGCGGCATCTGGGGCTTTGCTGAATGATCATGCATTGCGGTTGGGCCGTGCCATGCAAGCCCTGTCCGATTATATGGATAGAGCCAGTTTAACAACATGGCAGGCGGCAATGTCCCGGTTTTCGACGGGCCATGCCGTGATCGATGTGGATAAATTGTCTGATCTGCCCCGGTTCGCGTGGTTGTATCGTATGCGCCTGTTAATTCGCCAGATTGGTGGGCGTGCTTACGGTGTATCGGATGTGGCGTTGACCGGGCTACATGAACGGTTGCTGGCTGGCCAGAATAGCACCCTTGGCGGATGCCAGTTTGTAAAATCCGTGCGCCGCGGCAAAGCGGCCAGTTTTTATGTTGTGCGCGAATTAGGCCGTACGCCAGAGTCCGTGAATGTGGCGGCTGATGATGATGTTATTTTTGCTGGCTGCTGGCGGGTGCGGACAAAGCAAGCTGGAAAGCTGGTGCATGCGGGGGCGCTTGCTAATTCAGACGATGGGACGGCATCAACAGTATGGCCAGCAGATATTGCCAGCTTGCCTTATGTTGTCAGGCGTGCAATTCCTGTCATCATCACCCTTGACGGCAGGGTTTTTTATCCCCAATTAATAGGGGTAAATCCAGCGGTCACGTCCATGGACACAGCTTTGTCGGCGCAGTTTTTGGGGCGGTAAATTGTTTTTACGACAAATTGGATAAATTGACAGGACAGTGATGTGAATAATCTGGCACGCAACGTAATTATCTGGCTCATTTTTGGCGCTGCGCTTATTGGGCTGTTTAACCTTTTCCAAAGCCCGTCTTCCGGCCAACCAGCGAATGAGCTTGCTTATTCTGATTTCGTTGCCGAAGTCGAAGCCCAGCAGATTGACGAAGTGTTGATCGATGGCCGGACATTGCGCGGCGAGAGCAAAAATGGCCGTGTGATCACCAGCGTGATGCCGGAAGGTACCGATATTGTTGCCGTATTGGACAAAAACGATGTGCGCATTGTCGCCAGCCCCGATAATAGCGGCATGCCTAGCTTCTTTTCGATCCTGTTATCATGGTTCCCGATGTTGCTGTTTATCGGCATTTGGATTTTCTTTATGCGTCAGATGCAGGGCGGATCGCGCGGTGCCATGGGGTTTGGCAAATCGCGGGCAAAATTATTAACCGAACATCAAGGCCGGGTTACATTTGAAGATGTTGCGGGTATTGATGAAGCAAAAACCGAACTTGAAGAAGTTGTCGAATTTCTAAAAGACCCTGGAAAATTCCAGCGCCTTGGTGGTAAAATTCCAAAAGGCGTCTTGCTTGTTGGCCCGCCGGGAACCGGTAAAACATTGTTGGCCCGCGCCATTGCGGGCGAGGCCAATGTCCCATTTTTCACCATTTCGGGGTCTGATTTTGTCGAGATGTTCGTTGGTGTGGGTGCCAGCCGTGTTCGTGATATGTTTGAACAGGGCAAGAAAAACGCCCCTTGCATCATTTTCATTGACGAAATTGACGCGGTCGGACGGCATCGTGGTGCCGGTCTAGGCGGCGGTAATGACGAACGCGAACAAACCTTGAACCAGATGCTTGTTGAAATGGACGGGTTTGAGGCAAATGAAGGGGTGATTTTGATCGCCGCCACCAACCGCCCTGATGTATTGGACCCAGCGTTGTTACGCCCCGGCCGGTTTGACCGACAGGTTGTTGTGCCAAATCCGGATGTAATGGGCCGTGAAAAAATCTTAAAAGTGCATATGCGCAAAACCCCGCTTGCCGATGGTGTCGAACCGCGCGTCATTGCACGCGGTACCCCCGGCTTTTCCGGTGCTGATTTGGCCAATCTGGTGAATGAAGCGGCGTTGCTTGCCGCGCGCAAGGGGCGGCGGACAGTGTCTATGGCGGAATTTGAAGAAGCCAAAGATAAAGTGATGCTGGGGTCAGAACGGCGGTCTATGGTGATGACTGACGAGGAAAAGCGCTTAACCGCCTATCACGAGGCTGGTCATGCTGTTGTTGCCTTGCATTGCCCAGCATCAGACCCGATTCACAAAGCAACGATCATTCCGCGTGGCCGTGCGCTTGGTATGGTGATGCGATTGCCAGAGGGTGATCGCATTTCGCTTGCACGTGATAAAATTTATGCCGATTTGCGGGTGGCCTGTGGTGGTCGTATTGCCGAAGAATTGATCTTTGGGGATGATAAGGTCACCACTGGGGCGTCGTCTGATATTCGGATGGCGACTGATATGGCGCGCCGCATGGTGACCGAATGGGGCATGTCCGAAAAACTGGGGTTTTTGGCCTATAGCGCCGATGAACAGGAAGTGTTTTTGGGCCGGTCGGTGTCGCAGCAAAAAAATATGGCTGATGCCACCGCGTCAATCATTGATTCAGAAGTCCGCCGCATTGTGGATGAAGCCTATGCTGCTGCGACCAAAATCTTGAAAAAACATAATGTGGAATTGGAACGGCTGGCACAAGGTCTGCTTGAATATGAAACGCTTGATGGTGAAGAAATCAAAATCATTGTCGAGGGTGGCACCTTGGTGCGCAAAGATGTCGATGACACGCCGGTCAAGCCCGGCCCAGTACGCAAATCACGCACAGGTCTGCCCGGCACCGGACGGCCGAAAAAGCCCGGTGGCGAACCTGCCTAAATCCCGTTAAATGCAGGACGGAATAATGGTTACACGGACAAATCAGGCGGTACCAACGGTGCCGCCTTTTGCCATGCCGACTTGGATCCGCCCGCTTATCGGGGCGGGGGATGATGGCACGGTGCTTGCGGGCGGCTGGACAAACGCCCAGCAATTTGATGTGGTTACGCGCACGGCGGACGGCCAGCATTTGATTACCCGCATGTCAGAAGATGCGATTATTACACAGGCTGATGACCGCAATAAAGCCGCGGCTGTTCTTGAAAACCTCTACAAGCCGCGGGCTGATTTTGCCGGGTTGGAGATGTCAAAGCCGCATGTGATGGGCGTGATCAACACAACGCCTGATAGCTTTTTTGATGGTGGCGCACATATGGCACCAGCCACCGCGATTGCAAGCGGCATGGCGATGTGGCGGGCCGGGGCGTCAATCATTGATATTGGCGGCGAATCCACACGACCCGGCGCTGAAGCGATCACTCGCAATCAGGAATTAGCACGGGTATTGCCGCCAATTACCGGGCTGTCTCGGCAAAATATTCGCATATCTATCGATACCCGCCATGCCGAGGTAATGACGCGTGCCTGTGCGGCTGGTGCGGCGATGATTAATGATGTTGAGGCGTTGCGGCGTGAGGGTGCTGTTGATGCGGCGGCGGCAAGCAGCGCACCGGTGATCATCATGCATATGCAGGGCCAGCCCGAGACCATGCAGGACGAACCTTACTATGATTTTGCGCCGGTTGATATTTACCAGTTTTTAGAAGAACGGATTGAAGCGGCAATGGCCGCTGGTATTGCAAAATCGCATATTGCCGTTGACCCCGGCTTTGGCTTTGGCAAGACGGTTGCGCATAATTTACAAATTTTGAACTGGCTATCACTCTTTCATGGCTTGGGTGTGCCTATCTTGTTTGGCGCTAGTCGCAAATCGACCATTGCCAAATTATCCAAAGGTGAGCCAGCAGATCAACGCCTTGCCGGTTCATTGGCGCTGGCGATGGCGGCCTATCGGCAAGGCGCGCAACTATTGCGGGTTCATGATGTTGCCGAAACCGTACAGGCGCTAGCGGTGGAACAGGCACTGCTTCAAGCTGGGCAATCATCGTTTCTGCGCTTGTGATTTGGGGGCAAGCTATTCTAGATTAACAAGCGGTCGTCACATGCGCCAAATTGCGCGATGACATTTATGAAAAAGGGGCATCTATGGCAGGGTTGTTTGGTACCGATGGGGTGCGTGCCCGTATTAACACCGGGTCAATGACGGCAGAAGCGGTTGTCCGGCTGGCCTTGGCCGCTGGCCGTTGGTTTGCCGACCATAACCCACGGTCACAACATGCCCGTCCAAAGGTGGTGATTGGCAAAGACACAAGGTTGTCTGGCTATATGATTGAGGCGGCCATGGTGGCTGGGTTTACCTCTATCGGCATGGATTGTCGGTTGCTTGGGCCAATTC
This sequence comes from Pseudomonadota bacterium, assembly GCA_027620495.1. Classification (GTDB taxonomy): domain Bacteria; phylum Pseudomonadota; class Alphaproteobacteria; order Puniceispirillales; family Puniceispirillaceae; genus UBA3439. The sequence continues at coordinate 189,747 of JAQCEA010000002.1, forward strand.
CAACCCCAGCGGTGGCGCATTTGACCCGATCTTTGCGCGCCGAACTTGGTGTGATGATTTCAGCCAGTCATAATCCGCACCATGACAATGGCATAAAACTGTTTGGCCCAGATGGCTATAAGCTAGATGATTCGATTGAAGCTGAAATTTCGGCGCTGGCTGCTGGGTCAATTGCGCTTGCCGAACCAACAGAACTAGGCCGGGCGCGGCGTATGCTTGATTCGGTTGGCCGGTATGTTGAATTTGCCAAATCGACATTGCCGGGCCGGATGCGTCTGGATGGGCTAAAATTGGTTGTCGATTGCGCCAATGGGGCCGCCTATCGCACAGCCCCGGACACGCTTTATGAACTAGGCGCCGAAGTGATCCCGCTGGCCGTGGACCCGGATGGCCTCAATATAAATGCGTCATGCGGGGCGGTGCATCCGCAAATGATGGCTGATGCGGTGGTGGCACATGGCGCCGATGCGGGCATTTGTTTGGATGGTGACGCCGACCGTCTGATTATGGCCGATGATACCGGTAAGATCATTAATGGTGACCAGATTCTTGGTCGTCTAGCATTGGCGCTTCATCAAAAGGATGAACTGAACGGTGGCGGCGTGGTTGGTACGGTGATGACCAACCGCGGGTTAGAGCTATGTTTGCGTGACGCTGGTCTGACCTTGCACCGTGCCAATGTTGGCGACCGGTATATTTTGGAAATGATGCGATCTGGCGGGTTTAACCTTGGCGGCGAACCATCTGGACATATTTTGATGACACATTTGGCCCGCTCTGGTGACGGGTTGTTGGCCGCCTTGCAAATGCTGGCATTAATGCAACAGGCAGAACAGCCAGCCAGTGTGTTTTTCAATTCTTTTACGCTCTGTCCGCAACGTCTGGAAAATCTGCGTGATATTGATCCGAAAATTCTGCACAACCAAAAATTGCAAGCTGATCTTGCCGCGATTGAAGCGGATATGAAGGGGGGTGGCCGGATTCTGGTGCGGCCATCAGGAACCGAGGCCTTGATCCGGGTGATGGCAGAGGCGGATACCAATATGCTTTTGACCCGCACAATGGACGCATTAATTTTGCGCATTCAACAAGAAGCAGAAAATAATTAAACAAAAACAGATTGTTAATATGTAGTAATATATTTCACTCGGGGTTTTTATGGCCTGTTGACATCTTTTGGCGTTTTTGCAATCCATAAGTTGGGCCGTCACTCCCCAACGAGTGGCAACATGTGATCGCGAGGATGCTATGACAACGCACCCCAAGCCGGCTATGCGCCCGGCAATGCCTTTCTTTTCGTCCGGGCCAACAACAAAACGGCCGGGCTGGTCTCCTGCAGTCCTTGAAGACGCCATTCTCGGCAGGTCGCACCGCTCCAAACCCGCAAAAGCAAAAATCACCCGCACCATGGATTTGGCCCGCCAAATTCTAGGGCTGCCTGATAATTATTTGATCGGCATCGTGCCGGGGTCGGACACTGGCGCAGTTGAAATTGCGTTGTGGTCACTGCTTGGCGCGCGCGGTGTTGATGTGCTGGCATGGGAATCTTTTGGCAAAGACTGGGTCAATGACATTGTCAATCAATTGCAGATTGCGGACGTTACGGTGCATCAGGCCGCCTATGGCGCGCTGCCCGATCTTGCCGCGGTGAATTTTGACAATGATGTGGTGCTGACATGGAACGGCACGACATCCGGGGTCAAACTGCCTGACGGCGACTGGATTGATGATCACCGCAAGGGGTTGGTGATTGCTGATGCGACCTCGGCCTGTTTTGCGATGGAATTGCCATGGTCAAAGCTGGATGTTGTGACATTCAGTTTTCAAAAAGCCATTGGCGGTGAGGGCGCGCATGGGGTGATGATCTTGTCACCGCGCGCGGTAGAACGGCTAAACAGCTATACCCCGTCCTGGCCGATACCAAAATTATTCCGTCTGACGTCAAAAGGTACATTCAACGCGGGCATTTTCGATAGCAACACCATCAATACGCCATCTTTGCTGGTGATTGAGGATGCGCTTGATGCGCTATTGTGGGCGCAATCAATTGGCGGATTGCCCGCCTTAATTGACCGGTCAGAATCCTGTTTATCCGCCATTAAACGATGGGTTGAGGCGTCATCTGTCTTTGGATTTCTGGCGAAAGACCCAGCGACCATTTCAAACACAAGCGTGACCATTTCGATTATTGACCCATGGTTTGCAGCACTTGATGACGATCAAAAGGCGGCGTTTGCGGCGGCGCTCGCGGCCCGTTTGGCGGCCGAAGATGTTGGCTATGATCTGGCATCTTATCGTGACGCCCCGGCAGGTCTGCGGATTTGGGCCGGGCCAATGGTTGATGTGAAAGACATTGAAACGCTATTGCCATGGATAGATTGGGCCTATGCGACAGAGCGCGCCGCTTGTCTTTGACCATAGCGCCAACAAAGACCAACGATATTTTTAAGAAAGAATGGGGATATTATGCCAAAAGTTCTGATCAGCGATAAATTAAGCCAAAATGCCGTGGATATTTTTGCCGCACATGGCGTTGATACAGAAGTAAAAACCGGTCTGACACCAGAAGAATTGCAAGCCATTATTGGTGAATATGACGGGCTGGCCATCCGGTCTGCAACAAAAGTGACCGCGGCGGTACTTGCGGCGGCCACCAATTTGAAAGTTGTGGGCCGGGCTGGAATCGGTGTTGATAATGTCGATATCGCGGCGGCAACAAAGCGCGGCGTGGTGGTGATGAATACGCCGCATGGCAACGCGGTGACTACGGCTGAACATGCGATGGCGATGATTATGGCGCTGGCCCGTCAAATTCCCGAAGCTTCACAATCGACGAAAGCCGGAAAATGGGAAAAATCCCGCTTTATGGGTACTGAATTGACAGGCAAATGGCTTGGTCTTGTTGGATGCGGCAATATTGGGTCTATCGTGGCTGATCGGGCGCAAGGAATGAAAATGCGGGTGTTGGGTTATGACCCGTATCTGTCTGATGAAAACGCCAAACGATTGGGTATTGAAAAGGTCGATCTTGACGAATTGCTTCGCCGGGCTGATTTTATCACCATTCATACACCGCTGACCGACGCCACACGGAACATCATCAGCGCTGACGCTTTAAACAAAACCAAAAAAGGCGTGCGGATTATTAATTGCGCTCGCGGTGGTTTGGTAGATGAACTGGCCTTGGCCGCGGCGCTCGATACGGGCCATGTGGCCGGTGCGGCACTTGATGTATTTGTCAATGAACCAGCGACAGACAATGTTTTGTTTGGCTTTGATAATGTTGTTGCCACGCCGCATCTTGGTGCCAGTACGCTAGAGGCACAAGAAAAAGTGGCGCTACAAGTTGCCGAACAGATGGCCGATTATCTGACCAAAGGCGCGGTGACAAATGCGCTGAATATGGCATCTGTATCGGCCGAGGATGCGCCTATTTTGCGGCCATATATGGGGCTTGGTGCGCGTCTTGGCAGCTTTTTAGGGCAGGTTGAATCAACCGGATTGAAATCAGTGGTGATTGAGCTTGATGGCCGGGTCGCAAAACTCAATGCAGATCCGATCGTTGCATCAACATTGGCTGGGTTGCTGGGGCCGGCCATGGAATCTGTCAATATGGTCAATGCCGCCGCGGTGGCGTCAAGCAATGGCATCGCGGTATCGACCATTCGCCATGACCGGCAATGTGATTATGAAACCTTGTTACGCGTGACAATCAAGCATGATGGGGGTGAACGCACCATTGCTGGCACATTGGTGGGGGGCAATAAGCCGCGGATTGTCGAAGTGCAATCGATCGCGGTGGAGTCTGATTTTCCAGAAAACCTGCTCTATCTTCGCAATTATGATAAACCGGGATTTATCGGGGATCTGGGTACGCTATGCGGGCGGCATGGTTTGAATATCGCAACCTTTCATCTGGGACGCCGTGATGTTGGCGGCGAGGCGGTTGCACTTGTCGAGATTGATGATGTTTTGCCAGCTGGGGTGCTGGATGAAATCAAATCACTTCCCCAAGTGGTACGCGCCGATAATTTAAGGTTTTCAGCCCAAGATTAGACAGCGCTCCTGCATTGCTTTTTATCATAGGCTTCTGGTATAACTGCGCCGCGCACAAGGCATGTGATGAGGCTGCGGCTAATCAAACGCTGCGTGCGCAATGCAACTCAAAAAGACAGCGTTAATCCCCATATGATAAAGGTAGCATGAATGGCGAATGTAGCGGTTATTGGCGCCCAATGGGGTGATGAGGGCAAAGGCAAAATTGTTGACTGGTTATCTAGCCGTGCCGATGTGGTGGTGCGGTTTCAAGGTGGTCATAATGCCGGGCATACCTTGGTCATTGATGGTGTTGAATATAAATTATCGTTGCTGCCATCAGGGATTGTGCGCCCGGGAAAAATGTCGGTCATTGGCAATGGGGTTGTGATTGACCCGTCACATTTGCTGAAAGAAATAGATTTATTACGCTCGCAAGGGGCAGAGATTACGCCGCAGACATTGTTGGTGTCTGAATCAGCGGCGCTGATCTTGCCGGTGCATCAGGCGGTTGACGCGGCGCGCGAAGCGTTACGCGGCGAACAGAAAATCGGCACTACTGGTCGCGGTATTGGCCCAGCCTATGAAGATAAAGTGGCGCGCCGGGCGGTCAGGCTTGGCGATCTGGCATCTGAATCAACGCTTGCTGAAAAGCTTGATGCGCTGGTGGCGCATCATAATGTTTGGTTGGCGGCGGCTGGTCAACCAGAGGCCAATGCCAAGGCAATCTATGGCGATCTTCTGGCCATGCGTGACCAGCTTTTGGCCTTTTCCGGGCAAAGCTGGCGCTTTTTGGCGGCGGCTAGATCCGATAATAAGCGTATTTTGTTTGAGGGCGCTCAAGGCGTAATGCTTGATATTGACCATGGCACCTATCCATTTGTCACTTCAAGCAATACCGTAGCCGGGCAGGCGGCAACGGGTGCGGGGATCGGCCCCACCGATATTGGATTTGTTCTTGGAATTACCAAGGCCTATACAACGCGTGTTGGTAGTGGCCCGTTCCCAACTGAAGATTTTGGTGCTGATGGCGACCGTATGGGTGAGCGTGGCCGCGAGTTTGGCACGGTGACTGGCCGTAAACGCCGGTGTGGCTGGTTTGACGCGGTAATGGTCAGGCAAGCTGGACATGTTGCCGGGATTAGCGGCATGGCGTTGACCAAGCTTGATGTGCTTGACGGGTTTGACATGTTGAAAATCTGTATTGGCTATCAAATTGACGGCAGTGACAAAATTCTTGACTATTTCCCATCTGGTATGGGCGCACAAGCTGCATGTAAACCAGTTTATGAGGAAATGCCGGGCTGGCAAGATAGCACCTTTCGCGCGCGGAGCTGGGCAGAATTGCCAGCGAATGCGGTAAAATATATTCGGCGTGTAGAAGAATTGACAAAAATGCCAGTAACATTGCTGTCAACAAGCCCGGAACGCGAAGACACTATTCTGGTAAAAGACCCGTTTGGCGGCTAGCAATATGGTTTCTAGGCGCTAGCCCGTTTTCAACAGGTTAAAACGGCGTTACGCTGTCTCGTCTGCATCGATATGCGGCAGTAATTTCAGCGTCACCGCTTTGTCGCGAACAGCTTTTTGCAATTTTTCAAAAGCGCGGACTTCAATTTGCCGAATGCGTTCGCGGCTGATGTTGAATTCAGCGGCGAGGTCTTCGAGTGTCAGCGGTGGTTCCGACAGACGCCGGGCGGTCAGGATACGTTGTTCACGCGGGTTCAACCCCTGCATCGCATCAACCATCAGATTTTTGCGCGCATCATATTCTTCATTTTCGGCAAAACTGGTTTCTTGATCTGGGCTGTTATCTTCTAGCCAATCCTGCCATTCGCCACCGCCTTCCGTGTCACGGCTAAGCGGCACATTCAATGACCGGTCATTGCCTGACATCCGTTGGTTCATTGAAATGACTTCGTCTTCGCTGACATCGAGCTGGGTGGCAATTTGTGTGATTTGTTCTGGCTTTAGATCGCCATCATCAATGGCTTGGATCTGGCCCTTGATCCGGCGCAAATTGAAAAATAGCTTTTTCTGACCAGCTGTGGTGCCGATTTTGACAAGCGACCAAGACCGCAAAATATATTCCTGAATCGCGGCTTTGATCCACCACATGGCATAGGTGGCCAGACGGAACCCTTTTTCGGGTTCGAATTTTTTCACCGCATGCATCATGCCAAGATTGCCCTCGGAAATCAGGTCGGCAACTGGCAAGCCGTAACCGCGATACCCCATGGCAATTTTCGCAACAAGGCGCAAATGGCTGGTAACCAGCTTGTGCGCGGCGGCGACATCGCCTTTGTCTCTCCATGCTTTGGCCAGCATATATTCCTCGCCCGGTTCCAACATAGGAAAAGCACGAATCTGGTCCAGATAGCGCGATAAATTACCGTCTGGACTAATCGCTGGGAGCATCGATTTAGCGGCCATTACTGGGCACTCCTTGCGGTTTGTAACCTAAGTTTCATATCTGCCTCTTATACACAACCACGAAATCGGGGCAGGAATAAGGCTCAATTCAGCAAAACTCTTTTTCAATATTTCTGAATTATGCAAAAGATCAGTGGCTTCTTGCTAGAATGCCAACCTATTTATGCAGTAATGCGCAATAATAATCAGGTTTCTTTGACTGTTCAATTATAAAAAACATATAATTTTCAATGAAATAAATTAAATCTTGCCGCGCGCCCGCGCGGCGATGGCGCGATCCATGATTTGGATGAGCGCTTGCATGTCATCGGGTAATTGGCTGCTGAAACCGAGCGCCTCGCCAGTCACCGGATGGGCAAAGCCCAGATGCGCGGCATGCAAGGCTTGCCGTTCGAAGCTGCGTAATTGGGCAAGACAGGTGCGGGCGGTAACATCGGGCATTTGTACGGCACGCGGCGCCCGGCCATATAACGGATCGCCAATGATGGATCGCCCAATATGCGCCATATGAACGCGGATTTGGTGGGTGCGGCCAGTCTCCAGCCGACATTCCACCAATGTCGCAAAAGGTGGAAAACTGCGCAATGTCTGCCAATGGGTAATGGCATGACGGCCTTTTGATGTTACCGCCTGTTTTTTGCGGTCAAAATTAGACCGGCCAAGCGGTGCATCAACGGTGCCATCGCGGTCTATTTCAGTACCCCAAACCAAGGCCTGATACCGCCGGTCAAGATCATGTGCAGCAAACATACTGGTTAAATTTGCGTGCGCCACCGAGGTTTTGGCGGCGATCATAACGCCTGATGTGTCTTTATCTAGCCGGTGTACAATGCCGGGGCGCAGCACCCCGCCAATGCCGGTTAGACTCTCGCCGCAATGGGCAATCAGCGCATTAACAAGCGTACCGGTAAGTGACCCGGGGGCGGGATGAACAACCAGCCCAACAGGCTTGTTTATGACGATGATATGGTCATCTTCAAATAAGATATCGAGTGGCAAATCCTCGCCCTTGGGCGTGGCATCAACAGGCGGTGGCAAGGTCAATATATAAGTCGCGCCAGGTTTGACCAGTGCAGATGGATCGGCTAGGGTGCTGCCATTCTCGCTGAGCTGGTGATCGAGAATCAGGGATTTGATTCGGCTTCGCGATAATGGCTCTTGGTCATCACGAAACGCGTTTGCCAGAAACCGATCGATACGGTCATTGCCACAATCGGCGTCAGCCTGTAGCGTGAGCTGTGTTTTATCTTGGGTGAAGGACTCGGTCATGACACGCGACAGTAGCGCAAAAGACGAGGGCGCAACAGCCCCTCAATCACCAATCGTACGGCATTTGGGCCTGATTAAGGCGATGAGTGTGATTATGGCGATTCTGATTGTCGCGGCACTGGTGGTGATTGTGGTGACGATTTACAGCCGGTTGACCGCCATGGAACAAAATGCAGAACCGCGGCAATCTGAAATCAGCCTGCCAGCCGGGGCGCGGGTCAGCAGTGCCAGTATAGGTGAAAAGGGGCAGATGCTATTGTTGATCGAACAAGATAACCGTCAACAAATTTGGCAGTTTGACCGATCTGGGCGGTTGCAACGGCAAATTGAAATCCGCACATCGACACCGTAAAAGATCGGGCATGTATTACAGCCCCAGATCAGATTTTGCCGACAACAACAGTTTTTCTAGTGGCATTTGCGAAAAACTTTCAACGTCAAAGCCGATAATTAGCGGAAACAGATAATAACGCGCGATAAAAAGCACCAGTGCCGCAAATAGTGGCGCGAGCCGGTCATTGATAAAGGCAGGTTGAATCAAACCTGTTAAAAACAATACAGGCGTATTTAAACCGCGTATAATCCGCAAAAGTGCCAAACGACTGTCATCACGCAGAAAAATACCCAACACAAATTGCCCCACCATAGTCCACATAAGGATACCAAGCGGGATATCAATCAAGATACCCATTGGGGGGATAAGTGTAATCATTGTATACGCCCTGCAGCACCCGCCGATTGACCGGACTTCAGCCTAATCCACGCTGGAAAGCGAAAGCAAGCTTAACTTGCAAAATGGCCGATGGCGCGCGCACCAGCAAATACGGCAATGGTGACTAGCCTTAACGCCGAAAAACAGATACATAAGACGCTGTGAAAGACGTCATATGCAAAAGGGATACCGCACAAGATCATGGCCAGCCATCAATATGTTTATGTAATGAGCCGTCTCAGCAAAACCTGGCCAGGTGGCAAGGAAGTGTTGAAAAACATCAGCCTATCATTTCTGCCTGGTGCCAAAATTGGCGTATTGGGGCTGAACGGGGCTGGTAAATCAACTTTGCTTCGGATTATGGCTGGCATTGAAACTGATTTTCAGGGCGAGGCATGGGCCGCAGATGGCATCAAAGTTGGCTATTTGCCGCAAGAACCAGAACTGGACCCCTCGCTTGATGTTACTGGCAATGTCTTGGCCGGCATGGGCCGGGCGAAAGAGCTTGTCGACCGGTTTAATGAGGTGAGCGCCAAATTTGCCGAAGAAATGACCGATGATGAAATGAATGCGGTGATTGCCGAACAGGCCGAATTGCAAGAAGAGATTGATGCCATTGATGGATGGGATCTAGAACGCAAAGCTGAAATAGCGATGGATGCGTTGCGGGTGCCAGCTGGTGATGCTGATGTGACCAAATTGTCGGGTGGTGAAAAGCGCCGCGTGGCGCTTTGCCAGCTTCTTCTTAGCGCGCCTGACATGCTGCTACTTGACGAACCAACAAACCATTTAGATGCCGAATCTGTGGCGTGGTTGCAAAAATTTCTGCATGATTTCCCGGGTACGGTGGTCACCATTACCCACGACCGTTATTTCCTTGATGAGGTAGCAGGCTGGATTCTTGAACTGGATCGGGGTGCCGGTATTCCATATGAAGGCAATTATTCTGGTTGGCTTGAACAAAAGCAAAAGCGGCTAGAACAAGAAGGCCGGGCTGATGATGCGCGCGTTAAGTCATTGTCGCGCGAACTTGATTGGGTGCGGGCCGCACCAAAGGCGCGGCAAGCCAAATCAAAGGCGCGTATTAATGCCTATGAAAAGCTCTTGGCTGAAGGCCAGCAAAAGCAAGTTGATACAGCGCGCATCAGCATTCCGGCTGGGCCGCGGCTGGGGGACATTGTGATCAATGCCAATGCCATCTCCAAGGCGTTTGGTGACCGGCTGTTGATTGATGATTTGTCATTCCGCTTGCCGCCCGGCGGCATTGTCGGGGTGATTGGCCCGAACGGTGCCGGTAAAACCACCTTGTTCCGCATGATTACCGGCGAGGAGTCCGTTGATAAAGGTGATTTTGTTGTCGGGGACACGGTCAAGCTTGGCTATGTCGACCAGTCACGCGATGCGCTTGATGGCAAAAAAACCGTTTGGGAGGTGATTTCTGACGGACTGGATGAAATAGAGCTTGGAAAGCGCACCATGGCGTCACGGGCCTATGTTGGTCAGTTCAATTTTCGCGGTGCAGACCAGCAAAAACAGGTTGGCCAGCTATCTGGCGGTGAACGCAACCGGGTGCATTTGGCCCGCATGTTGAAAAGTGGGGCAAATTTGCTGTTGCTTGACGAACCAACCAACGACCTTGACGTTGATACTTTGCGCGCGCTTGAAGAAGCGCTGGAAGAATTTGCCGGATGCGCGGTGGTGGTCAGCCACGACCGTTGGTTCCTCGATCGTATCGCCACGCATATTCTGGCATTTGAAGGTGATAGCCATGTTGAGTGGTTTGAAGGGAATTATGAAGCCTATGAAGCGGATAAGAAACGCCGTTTGGGTGCCGAGGCTGATCGCCCAACCCGCATCAAATACAAGCCATTAAGCCGCTGACGATTTTATCTTGATTGGTTACCTAGTGCGGCTAATTATTTGATTGGCTACGCTGGTTCATCGCGTCAATCAGCGCCGAAAATTTGCCTTCATTTTTCCGAATGATGGCAATGTTTTCCTGTTTTTGGGTGACCAGCATTGAAATATTTTCAATCTCGACATCCAGAATACGCGGTGATGCGTTATCTGCTGTGATCACACGCCATCCCACCACAATAGGCGGTTGCTGCTGCTTGTTATCGGTAAATGTGCCATTGACCAAGACAAGCTGTGTGCCTTTTGCTTGGCTGTCAGTGGCGGTGAATTTCAACCCTGATAATTGATCAAAATTGCGCACCACAGTTCCGATAATCACGTCACGAATGGCTGTTTCATAGGCTGTTTTTTGGTCTGCATCTGCCGCCCGCCAATAGGGGCCAGCTGAAAATTTCGCAATGGTCGGCAAATCAAAATAGCGGTCAAATAATGCAGATACATTTTCCCGGCGCGCCAAATCATCATTGATATCTTGCGCGAGTATTGATTCAACATCGACCATCATTTGTGTAACAAGCTTGTTGGCATCATCAATCTGGCTGGTGCCAGCAAAACTGGTTTGGCTGCCAAGCCAAATCAACATGACAGAGGCCAAAAAAATGCGCGCGCTTTTGAAACTTAGGGCAAAGGCAAATAATTGTTTGGATGTCAGTTTTTCATGACAGATCATTTTGCTGGCTCATCAAAAAACGCGTCAAATTGGTCATCAGTGGCGCTTGGTGCCTGATCATTATTTTGCCGGTCACGAAGCGCTCCTGCCCGCATCTGGTAATAGAGTGACCTTGTGCGTGCATAGCTATCTATCGAATTATATTTTATGTCATTGATGGTGTCAAAATTGTTGGCACGAAAGGCGACGGCCCGTGCTGGTATTTGGGCGGTACGCATTGTGCTGCCCACATTGCCAGCTTGGAAAAATGAAAGCGGGTTTGTAAGGCTATCAACAACCCGGCCTGCCAAATTGCGTCCGCTATGCGCACCTAGCAATGGCACCATCAGATAATCGCCCTCGGGAACGTTGGCGCGTGCCAATGTTTGCCCAAAATCGCGTTTTTCGACAGCGCCGGGATTTTCGGTGAGGTCAGCAAAACCGAGCGTTAGCCCATTGATCGCAAAATGGATGGTTGCGAGCGCCGCATTTTCCAAATCACCTTGAATGGTCGAATTAAGCGCGGTTGACGGTAACCCAGCCCAGTCTAGATGGTTGTCAATCGCACGCCGCCCGGCATCTGGCACATTTGACCGATAGCCATCTGCAACTGGTTCCAGAACATAGCTATCGACCCCCATGTTAAACGCAAAAATTTTGCGGTTGGTGTTTTCATAAGAGTCACGAAAATCACTGCGCTTGGCCTCGGGGGTACTGCTACAGGCGGCTAGCATACCGAACAGCAACACAGCAAAACCGCCGCGCCATAAAGGCCAGCGCCCGACGATAGGTATGGATGACATTGTCATTTCTTTATGTGCCATACCGCGACAATATAGGAAGACATGAAATTATCAAAATGATTCACGCTTTTCCTTGCGGTGAAAAATAATCTACAAAGCGAAAAAGACCGCGCATGGTGATTGACCGCCATGGCTGCATTTGCGAGTTTGATGCGATGATGAATGATATCGTACAAAAACCGATCCCGGTATGGCTTGATGGATTGAATGCGGCGCAATCAGAGGCCGTTACAACGCTTGATGGCCCATTGCTTGTGTTATCTGGTGCTGGCACCGGTAAGACGCGTGTTTTGACATCACGGCTTGCTGAACTTGTAGCCACCGGTACAGCAAAACCATGGAATATTCTTGCGGTTACATTTACCAACAAAGCCGCGCGTGAAATGAAAATGCGGGTGAGCCAGCTTGTTGGCCCGATGGCAGAACAGGTTTGGCTTGGCACCTTTCACGCATTGGCCGCGCGGATGTTACGGCGCCATGCAGATTTGGTCGGGCTGAAATCTGATTTCACGATTCTTGATGCTGATGATCAGACCCGCTTGTTAAAACAATTGATGGCGGCAGATGATATTGACCCGAAACGCTGGCCGCCGCGCATGCTGGGCGGTGTGATTTCGCGTTGGAAAGATCGCGGGCTGACCGCTGACAAAGTTGATCTTGCCGAGGCAGGCGACATTGCAAATGGTCGTATGCGACAGCTCTATGAGACGTATCAAAACCGGCTTATCGCGCTGAATGCCGCTGATTTTGGCGATTTGTTACTACATATGCTGACCATTTTTACCAAACATGCGGATGTACTGGCGGAATATCAGTCACGAATCACGCATATTATGGTTGATGAATATCAAGATACCAATGTGGCGCAATATCTGTGGCTGCGTTTGTTAACAGGAACGCGCAATAATTTGTGCTGTGTCGGCGATGATGACCAATCTATCTATGGCTGGCGTGGGGCAGAGGTTGGTAATATTTTGCGTTTTGAAAGCGATTTTGCCGGTGCCAAAACAGTCAGGCTAGAGGAAAATTACAGATCAACCGGTCATATTCTGGCGGCGGCTTCGCAGGTAATTGCCCGAAACGAGGCACGGTTGGGCAAGACCCTCTATACCGCGGCTGGTGATGGCGACAAGGTAAAGGTCAATGGCTATTGGGATGGGGCGGATGAGGCCCGTAGCATTTCCAGCCAAATCGAATCGATGCTGTCTGAAGGGGCAGATTTATCACAGTTTGCGGTGCTGGTGCGTGCCGGATTTCAAACACGCGAATTTGAAGAACGGTTTATTGCCATTGGGCTGCCGTACCGGGTTGTCGGTGCGCGGTTTTATGAAAGATCAGAAATTCGTGATGCCATTGCCTATATGCGGTTAATTGCCCAGCCAGCAGATGATTTGGCGTTTGAACGCATCATTAATTTGCCAAAACGGGGATTGGGTACCGCCAGCTTGCAAGCTATTCATATGCAGGCGCGCGCCTCGGATAAACCATTGTTGGCGGCGGCGATAGATTTGGTTGATACAGATGAATTGCGCCCAGCGGCACGCCACGCGCTTGCCGACTTTATCAAAGATATAAAACGTTGGCGCGACCATGCCGGGCAAATCCATCATACCGATCTTGCGCGAATGGTGTTGGATGAGTCTGGCTATACCCAGATGTGGCAGTTGGATAAATCGCCAGATGCCCCGGGGCGGCTTGAAAATCTGACCGAACTGGTAAACGCCATGCAGGATTTTGACTCGCTTCAGGGGTTTTTGGAACATATCGCCTTGGTGATGGATGGTGATACTGAAAACCAGCAAGGCGAAGTGACTTTGATGACATTGCATGCGGCCAAGGGGTTGGAATTTGACACGGTCTTTTTGCCCGGATGGGAAGAAGGTGTGTTTCCAAGCCAGCGCACGATTGATGAAAGCGGTGCTGTTGGTTTAGAAGAAGAACGCCGCTTGGCCTATGTTGGCATCACCCGGGCGCGCCACAAGCTATTTATCAGCTTTGCCAGCAGTCGGCGAATCCATGGGCAGTGGCAATCAGCCATCCCGTCACGCTTTGTTCAGGAATTACCGCCAGAAAATATTGTCGAGGATATGGCCCAAGGGATGTCATCTGGATTAGGGTTTGGCCGATCAACGTCAGCCAGATTAGATGTTGCCGCGACAAATGGGTATGGCCCGGGATGGCGGCGCATGGCGGCACAACAGCAAAACAAGTCTGAAAACAGCTGGCAACCGGTCAACAACACCACAGATTTTTCCACCGGCGACCGGGTGTTTCATCAAAAATTTGGCATGGGCAACATCAGGTCAATTGATGGCGACAAGTTGGAAATTGCCTTTGATAAGGCCGGGCAGAAAAAAGTCGTGGCGGGATTTGTGAGCAAGCCATGAACCAGCTGTTATGCCTGTCATTAGATTTGCCAGCCCGGATCACTGAACCTGATATTGCTGAATTTGAAATGGTGTTCAGCGAATTGCTGGATAGTGCCGCGGTATCATACCAACGAAATGGGGCAGGGGAATGGATGATAGAGGCGCTATTCCATGACCAGCCTGACCTGTCTGTTGCCAATGTTCTATTGGCCCCATTATTTGAAAAGCAGGGGCTTGCCCCCTTGCCGTTAATCGTTACTGACTTGCCGGAACGCGATTGGCTGGCGGAAAACCGCGCCGCATTTCCGCCTCGGAAAATTGGCCGGTTTTGGGTGTATGGCAGCCATATCAAACAAGCCCCGCCAGCTGCCAGCTTGCCTTTATTGGTTGATGCGGCGCTGGCATTTGGGTCTGGTACGCATCCAACGACCGAGGGGTGCCTGCGCGCCTTGCAAATGATCCCCGGTACGCCGCCGCGGCGGGTTCTCGATATGGGGTGCGGTTCGGCTATTTTGGCGATGGCGGCGCACCGGATATGGCCCGCCGCCACAATTACCGCCGCAGATAATGACCCGGTGGCAATTCGCGTTACGGCAGCCAATCGCCGATTGAATCATATCGCGCCGACAACCATGCATCTGGCGGTATCGCATGGGTTTGCCAGCCGGTATGTTCGCCAGTCGGCCCCTTATGATGTCATGGTTGCCAATATTTTGGCGCGGCCATTAATGCGGATGGCACCTGATTTATGCCCGCATCTGGCCCGCCGCGGTTGGCTTATTTTATCTGGCATCCTGAACGAACAGGCGGTCGCCGTTCGCAATGCCTATCAGGCGCAAAAATTACGCAGTTGGCACCAGATCCGCATTGGTGAATGGACAACTTTGGTGATGCGCCCGGCCAGTGCGGGGTCGATTCCCTATTTGTGGAGTGGCCGATGCCAGAACAGCTAGCAACGCGCCTTGCACGGCTACGCATAGAATTGGCCAAACAGCGGCTTGATGGGCTAATTATCGGTCGTGAAGATATGTTTCAGGGTGAAGAGGTGCCGCCGGGTGATGAACGGCTTGCCTATATATCCGGCTTTACCGGGTCGGCTGGTTTTGCCCTTGTTACAGCAAACACCGCGGCGCTGTTCAGCGATGGGCGATATAGTTTGCAAATGGTGGCGCAAACTGATCCCTCAGATTGGCAATGTTATACGCTGCCGCAGCAAAGTTTAAATGACTATCTTGACCAGCATCCAATCGACGGGTTGACGATTGGCATTGACCCACGGCTTGTCACCATGACCGGGTATGAGCGCTATGGCGATAGCATCAACAAAGCTGGCGGACAGCTATCGGCCCTTGGTGCCAACCCGGTTGATGCCATATGGCATAACCAGCCGGGCATGCCAGCACCGTCTGCATGGCGCATGGATGACGATGTGGCTGGCCAGAGCGTTGCTGATAAGTTGCAAGCGCTGGCTGATGATTTGCGCCAGAAAAATCTGCGGGCGGCAGTGTTGAGCCGGGTGGACTCAGTCAATTGGCTGGTCAATATGCGTGGTGGAGATTTGCCATGCACCCCAGTTAATTTATGTTTTGCCTTTTTTGATTGTGATCACGGCCTGACTTTGCTTGGCGATGGCGACCGGTTGGCCCCGGTTATAAATCAGGATATCGCGGTGAAGCGGCTGGATGATTTGCCGCAATTATTGGCATTATGTGCCGGGGATGCCGTGCTGATAGAACCGGCCAGCCTGCCGCAAGCCTTGTCAGTTGTGATCGCCGCCAGTGACGTCGAGATGGTTCAACGGGACTGTCCGGTCACGCCAATGAAGGCGCGTAAAAACCAAGCAGAAATTAGCGGGTTCCAACGGGCGCATCATCATGATGGTGTGGCCATGGTGAAATTTTTACAATGGTTGTCTGGTATAAAACCTGCCAGCTATACCGAAAGCCAGATTGCAACGCGCCTTGAACAATTTCGATCGGAACAACCAGAATTTTTACTGCCAAGTTTTGCGACCATTGCCGGTGCTGGGCCAAATGGTGCGATCGTGCATTACCGCGCTCTGGCCGGGCAAGACCGTACCTTGTCTGATGGTGATATTTTGCTGTTGGATTCTGGTGGGCATTACCAGACAGGGACAACAGATATCACCCGCACCCTGTTAGTTGGCGATGTCCCCAATCAGGGCGATGTTGTTGATGCGTTTACCCATGTATTGCGGGGGCATATCGCGCTGGCAATGGCGCATTTTGAATGCGGTGCCACTGGCCAGCAACTAGATGGTATAGCGCGGTCTCCATTGTGGGCGGCTGGGTTGCAGTTTGCCCATGGTACCGGTCATGGTGTCGGGCATGTGCTATCGGTGCATGAAGGCCCAGCCAGCATTTCAAAACGTGGTGGTGTGGCGATTGAAGCGGGTATGGTGTTGTCGAATGAGCCGGGATATTACCTGCCCGATTACTATGGCATAAGGCTGGAGAATCTGGTTGTGGCGCGCCGCGCATCTGATCCTGATTTTCTGTGTTTTGAAACGCTGACACTTTGCCCGTTTGACCGCCGCTTAATTCGGCCTGAATTATTATCGGCTATCGAACGGCAATGGGTGGATGATTATCATCAAAAAGTGCTGGCAGAATTGACGCCGTTTCTGCCCAAAACATGCCAGACATGGTTGGCCGCGGCCTGTGCGCCGCTATAGGTGGCGGTTAAGTCGCGCTGATCAATGCCAGCCAAGCGGCTTCATCTAGAACATTTACCCCAAGTGTTGCGGCTTTTTTGGCTTTTGACCCAGCATCCGCCCCGGCTACCAAAAAATCAGTCTTGGCCGATACCGATCCGGACACTTTGGCACCAAGCGATTCTGCTTTGGCTTTGGCTTCGGCGCGTGACATGTTTTCAAGGGTGCCGGTGAACACGACTATTTTTCCAGATATCGGGCTATTATTGGCGGGGCGTTCTGGCGGCAGAACAGTCACCACATCAAGCAGCTTTTGCACGATCTGATATAAATCAGCGTTGCCAAAAAAACTAATGATATCATCTGCCATTGCCGCGCCGATTTGATCAATTTCAACCAGCGCTGCATGCGCGGCAGACAGGTCGGCTTGTGGGTTCAATGCCGCCATCATTTGATCCATCTGGCCATAATGCAACGCCAACAGGCGGGCGGTGGCTTGACCGACTTGTCTGATACCCAGACTATAGATGAAACGTGCCATACCAATTTGGCGGCGGCTATCAATGGCGGCAAGCAGCTTTGTAATGGATACAGTCCCATAGCCATCAAGCGCTGCCATGGGTTCTTTATATGCGCCGAGTGCAAAAATATCAGCCGGGCTGGTGATCCAGCCTAGCTCAATAAATTGTTCAATTTGTCTGGCACCAAGCCCCTCGATATCAAACGCATCGCGTGACACAAAATGTCTCAGCCCCTCAAATAACTGTGCCGCACATTTAAGACCGCCACGACAGCGCCGTACCGCTTCGCCCTCGATGCGGGTGGCGTCAGCACCGCAAATCGGGCAACGGTCGGGGAATGAAAATTTACTCTCGGCACCGGTGCGCGACTCAGGGATCACGCGCACAATTTGCGGAATGACATCACCGGCACGCTGAATAACCACACGATCACCAATGCGAATGTCTTTGCGCGCTATTTCATCTTCATTATGCAAGGTGGCGTTGGATACGATGACGCCGCTAACCGATATGGGATGCAATCGTGCAACGGGTGTCAGCGCACCTGTCCGGCCAACTTGAATATCGATGGCGCTGATCGTTGTTTCGGCTTGTTCAGCTGGGAATTTATGCGCCAGCGCCCAGCGTGGTGCGCGCGCCATTTGGCCAAGCCGGGCCTGAAAATCATGCCGGTCAATTTTATAGACAACGCCATCAATGTCATAGGGCAGGTCAGACCGCGTGCGGCCAACCATGCGATAACTTGCCAGCAATCCATCGACCGTCTGGCTTTTTGCGGACAGATCGTTAACAGCAAATCCAAAGCTGCGCAGGGCAGCCAGCAATTCCCAATGTGTTGGCGCAATCGTTGTGCTTGTCTCACCAAGTGAATAGGCAAAAAACTGCAAATTACGGTTGGCAGTGATATCTGCATTTTTTTGGCGGAGAGAGCCAGCGGCGGCATTGCGTGGGTTGGCAAATATCCGCCCACCTTGGTCTTGTTGTTGGCTGTTCAGCGCCAGAAAATCATCCCGGTTCATATATAATTCACCGCGCACTTCCAAAATATCTGGTGGCGTGCCGGTTAATGTTTTCGGGATAGCATCCACCCGTTTGATATTGGCGGTGACGTCTTCGCCCTCGGTGCCATCGCCTCTGGTCGCTGCCTGAACCAGTTGGCCTTGCTCATACCGCAAGCTCAAAGACAACCCATCAATTTTTGGCTCGGCAACAAATTCGGCAACAGTTTCATCAGACAAGGACAGAAATTTGCGTACCCGCGTGACAAAATCAACAATATCCTCGTCATCAAAGCCGTTGTTTAGCGATAGCATGGGCCGGGCATGTTTGATCTTGCCAAAATGGCCAGTGTTGGTCGTGCCAGACAGGGGGGTGCCAACACGCATCGTTGGGCTGTCGGCGCGGATTAATGCCGGATATGCCGCCTCTAACTGGCGGTTGCGCGCAACTAGCCGGTCATAATCTGCATCGGTTAATTCCGGGCTGTCCTCGCCATGATAAAGCGCGTCATGCCGTACAATTTCAGCCGCAAGATTGGCAAGTTCTGTGGCCGCTTCGGCCTCAGTCATATCAGCGGGGTTGGTGGTTTCTAGGGTAAATTTTTCTGGTGCGGGGGCCATGTTTCATGTCCCTAACAATGCGGTGGCGGCGGCGCGGGCCTCGGCGGTAATGGTTTCACCAGCCAGCATCCGGGCAATTTCTTCGGTGCGTTGGGTCGGGCTTAATATTTCGGTACCACTGATCACCGTATCATCAGAAGCGATTTTATAAATACGTAAATGATGCGCGCCCTTGGCGGCGACTTGTGGTGAATGCGTGATGACGAGTGTCTGGACAGCCTGTCCGAGCCGTGCCAGCCGTTCACCAACAGCCGCGGCAACAGCACCGCCAACGCCTGAGTCAACCTCGTCAAAAATTAGACTGCGCGGGTCATTTGATGATTCCAGAACTACCTTCAATGCCAGCAAAAACCGGGCAAGTTCGCCGCCGGATGCAATCTTATCAATTGGGCCGGGCGCCATGCCTTTGTTTGTGCTGGCCTCAAATCTGACTGTGCTTGTGCCATTTGGTCCCCATTGCGATTGATCTAGCTGGGTAATCACGGTTTGAAAACTGGCCCCATCCAGCTTAAGCGGGGGCAGTTCAGCCGCCACCGCCGCGTCAAGTTTCTGTGCGGCGTTTTGTCGTCCAACATCGATAGTGGCAGCCAATGTCTGGTACCGGTCTTGCCATTGTGCGGCGGCGTCCTGCAGTGCGCCAATCTGGCCAGATTGGTCTTCGATACCGGCAAGACGAGCGGCAAGCTTTTGGTGTGTCTGCGGCAAATCATCAATCGCACAATTATGTTTTCTGGCTTGTTGACGCAACGCATGTAACCGGTCGTCAAGCTGTTCTAATTGCTGTGGGTTGGCCTCTAGGCTATCGGTTGCGGCATGGATCAAGCTGCTGGCTTCGGCAAATTCTGCTTCGGCGCGTTGCAATGCGGCCAAGGTTTCATCTAGGGGGCCACCAGCAAGCTCGGCCGCCTTTTCAATGGCATTGATCGCCGTGCCCAGTGCATTTTGCGCCCCAGCATCGCCAAACAGCGCATCTTCGGCCTGAGCAATGCGTTCGCCAATTTTGCTGACATTGGCAAGCCGCGTCCGTTCGGTTAACAGGCGGTCTTCTTCGCCGGTTTGCGGGGCGAGTTGGTCTAACACCTCTACCGCGTCACGCAACCAGTCTTCTTCTGCTTTAGCATTGTTCAGCGCTTGTCGGGCCTGTTCTAGTGCCGCGCGGGCATCGGCCCAACGTTGCCAGCTTTGCCTCAATTCCGATACGCTTTTCTGGTGGCCAGCGGCCCGGTCCAATAGCGTTACATGTGTGCTGGTGTCGAGCAGGCCGCGTCCTTCAAACTGGCCCTGAATTTCAACCAGCATATCACCGACCTGACGCAGCAAACCAACCGATACAGCTATATCATTAATGCTGGCACTTGATTTGCCATCAGATTTTAAACGTCTTCTTAGAATCAATTGATCTTCCGGGGAAATGCCAGCTTCATCAAGAAGCCCCCAAATCGGGCTTGTCCGGTTCATATTAAAAATCGCTGATACCTGTGCCTGTTCACTGCCTTGGCGGATCAAGCCAAAATCTGCGCGGCTGCCAAGCGCCAACCCCAGCGCATCTAGCAAGATTGATTTGCCAGCCCCAGTTTCACCCGTAAGCACGGTCAATCCCGGCTCAAAATCAAGGGTGAGCTGTTCGATCAAAACAATGTTTGAGACGCTTAGGCTAGCCAGCATTGGTTAATCAAAAATAGAGGTAACAGCATTAACCGATCGTTCAAACAGGCCTTTTGGCGCGGGTTTTTCTGGGTCGGCAATCAATTCGTTAAGGCGCTGTGTCCAGATGGAATCAGGATAATTATAAACGGCGACCTGCTGCATCCGACTGGCTTCCTCGATCAGACCAAGTGCCAAATATGTCTCGGCGCTCCGGTGCAATGCTTCAGGCACCTGATTGGTGGTGTCATAGGTTTCAATGACAATGTGGAACCGGCGCAAAGCGGCGCTGTAAAACTGATTATTCAGATAATATCTGCCAACCGCCATCTCCTTGCCCGCAAGATGCGATCGTGTCAGGTCAATTTTAAGCTGGGCATCACGTGCATAGGTGCCTTGCGGAAAACGCCGAACCAATTCTTCAAATGCCTGCATCGCCAATTGTGTCATGGCCGCATCGCGTTCCACATCAACAATTTGTTCATAATAACTCAACGCCTTGAGATAATAGGCATATTCAACAAATTCACTGGCTGGGTTGAGTTCGACAAAACGGTCAAGTGCGGCAACAGCGCGGGCATAATCATTGCCTTCGTAAAATGACCATGCCGCCATAATTTGGGCCCGAACCGCCAGCGCAGAATAGGGGTGTTGACGTTCCACTTCTTCAAATTTTGGCGCGGCTTTTTTGGGGTCGTCATTCAGCGCCGTGGCCAGCGCGTCATTATATAAAACATCAACTGGTTGCTCGACTTGTTCTAGCACCTCTGGTGTTGATGAACAGGCCGCGATCAGAACACAGCATATGAGCATCATGGATTTATATAAATCTGTCACTGGGGACCCCGCATATCATGGCCAATCTTCACGTCATAAACGGCTATACCGGACAACACAATAGCCCGATAAATCACCCCTGAAAAGGGCGCGTTATGGCTGTGTCATGAATATAAGCTAGGGCGGTGATATTTTGGCCGATTTATGCGGTGGCGGCGGCGGCAAGTTCAGGCAAAACAAAGCTGTCTGAACGGCTTTGTGTGGTGCCTGCCTCGACAACTTTAAACGCGCTCGGGTCATTCAACAGCGTTTGCACCAATTTTGTGCTGAGCGCGTGACCGGGGCGATGGGCTGTCATTTTGGCTTTGACCGGCATGCCAAGAAGCAACAGATCACCAAGACAATCTAGCGCTTTATGACGAACAAATTCACGCTCCATACGCAAACCGCCATCATTTAATATTTTGCCATCATTGACGACAACCGCATTATCAAGTGACCCACCAAGTGCCAGCCCGGCATTTTTCATCCGCTCAACATCACGCAATTGGCAAAATGTACGGGCGCTTGCCAATTCAGCGGCAAAACTGCCATCGCTGTGACGATAGGTCAGTGTCTGATTGCCAATCGCGGCATCATCAAACGCAATTTCAATGTTAATTTCTAAATGTTCACATGGGTCCAGACGCGCCCAAGCCCCATCATCAAGGCTGACCATAACGGGTTTGGTTACGATGATATGTTTGCGGCGTGCTGGCAACAATTCGAGACCAACTGCATTGATCGCATCAAGAACAGGCTGGCTACTGCCATCTAGAATAGGCGCTTCGGGGGCATTGATTTCGACAACAGAATTGTCCAGACCAACCCCGGCAAAAGCCGCCATCATATGTTCGATTGTTTCAAGGCCGATGCCGTCACCATTGACAATGCGTGTACATAGGCGCGCTTGTTCGGCATATTTTGCATGTGCTTCAACAGTCTGCAGCTTGGCATCAATATCGACCCGGCGAAACTTAATGCCTGTATTTGCCGGTGCTGGGCAAATTGACAATTCAACAAACCGGCCAGAATGAAGCCCGATACCGTCAAACGTCACCTGGCCGCGCACCGTTGTTTGAAACGGCTGGTCAACAAACTGATTGAAAGCAAGCGTGTCTGGCATTGAGACTTGTGTCATTTCTTGTCTTTGCCAACAACACATACACTTATGGTTGGCTGGTGATTGGCTGGTTTCATTCATATCGGGTAGATTTCTCGCCCCTGCATGGGATCATGCAAAACACTAGACAAAAAATACCCGATGAAACATTACGCGTTTCACCGGGTCATTCCAAATCACTTTTGGTTACAGATTGTAGCAATGACGGTGATCCGCCATTGCCACCAATTTAATTGGCCTGACGACGCAAAAAGGCCGGAATATCCAACTCATCATCAGACATTTCAAGATTGGCCTTTGCCGGTTCAGTTGTCTCAGATTTAACAACATCAGACCGCGACAGATCAAGGATTGACGCCGTTGGTTGTGACTCGCCTATGGCTGGTTCCTTGCGCGATGCTGGCTCTGCTGCACTGGGCTTGCTTGACCAAAGACCCGAAATCTTATTGATCAGGCTTGCTGGCCGCTTTGCCGGTGTCTCGATGGCCTCTGGTACGCTATCAGCATCTGGCAGGCTTGTGGTTTGCGCTGGGATAAACCCAAGCCGCGGCCCGGCATTTGCACCTGCTTCGGCATCGATTGCATCGGTGCTGTCACCGACTGGCGCGGCTTCAGCCTCGGTTTCGGCGGTGGCGGGTGATGCCAGTTCCGGTTCAGCCGAGATAATTCTATCACCCTCTAGACCGATAGTTTCCTTTGTATCTGTCTCAGGCTCTGCCTCGGTTTTGGCGTTGGCAATGGCATCAGCGATATCAAGTTGGTCACCGTTATCTGGTGTCTTGTTATCTGTGTCATCGGTCTCGGCCATGGCGAATGCGGGTGCCAGCTCAGCCGCTTTACTGTCGGCAGTGATGGCTTCAACTGGAGATGGCATCTCTGCTACCGGTGATGCGATATCTGCGGTTGCTGCCTCGGCAACTGTTGGGCTGGCCGGGATAAAGCTGGCAACTGGATTTGGCACAATTGTGCTTGGCCGGACATTGGCCGCGCTTGGCCGCAGGGTTGCGGTGCTTGGCTTGCCAAGCGATTGCATCGCCGCGTTAATGCCGGTGGCCACAACAGACACCCGCATGACGCCCTCTAGCTTTTCATCAAAGGCCGATCCAAAGATGATGGTGGCATCGGTATCGACTTCTTTACGGATCCGATTAGCGGCTTCATCCACTTCAAATAACGTCATATCCATGCCACCGGTGATATTAATCAGAACCGCATGGGCACCTTTCATTGTTGTGTCGTCAAGAAGTGGGTTGTTAATGGCGGCTTCGGCGGCCTGTGTGGCCCGGCTTTCACCGCTGGCCTCGCCAGTACCCATCATGGCTTTGCCCATTTCGCCCATCACCGCGCGAATATCAGCAAAATCAAGGTTAATAAGACCCGGCTTGATCATCAGGTCAGTCACCCCGCAGACGCCTTGGTGCAATACCGTGTCTGCCATATGAAAGGCATCGGCAAATGTTGTGCGCTCATTGGCAAGCCGGAATAGATTCTGGTTAGGAATGATGATCAGCGTATCGACATAAGCTTGCAGCTCTTCGATGCCATCTTCGGCCTGTTTCATCCGGCGCTGACCTTCAAATTCAAAAGGTTTGGTAATCACGCCAACGGTCAGAATGCCACGTTCACGGGCGGCCCGGGCAATGACTGGGGCGGCGCCTGTGCCGGTGCCACCCCCCATGCCAGCGGTGATAAAGACCATATTGCAATCGGCCAATTCTGCCATCACTTCTGCCAGGCTTTCTTCGGCGGCGGCACGGCCAATTTCAGGCTTTGATCCGGCACCAAGGCCTTGGGTTATGGCGCTGCCAAGCTGAATTTTGCGGCTTGCTTTTGAATGTGCCAAAGCCTGACCATCGGTATTGGCAACCAGAAAATCAACGCCTTCAAGATCAGCATTGATCATATTGTTGACAGCGTTGCATCCGGCACCGCCAACACCAACAACGGTGATACGGGGGCGCAGTTCTTGCATATTTTGCGGTACTGTAAGGTTAATGGTCATGACTAACTCCCTTTTCTTTGGGTTGCGCATAGTGACATATCAGATGACATGCTTGCTAAAATGGCAGGGGTCATCTGCCGATTGGGTTGTGGGACACGGAAAATTGAATTGCCGCTGATGGGGGGTGAACATATTGGCGTCATTTTTATCTCCTGTTACAGATTGTCACGAAGCCACGCACCAATACGTTCGAATGGCCCATGGGGCAGGGTGCGGGTCTGCCGGTCGTCTGGGTCATTATCTTCAAGAAGGCTCACATGAATGAGCCCGCCAATGCAGGCGGCATATCCGGGGCCGCTGTTATTTTCATCAAGCCCGGTCACGCCGATTGGTTTGCCAATGCCGATTGATTTTTTGCTCTTTTTTGCAAATAGATCGGCAAGACCAGTCAGTTGACTGGCACCGCCGGTCAGAACAAAACGGCTACCAGCGGTATGTTCCATACGGGCTTTCGCCATACGGTTTTGCAGTAATTCGAGAATTTCTTCGACCCGCGGCCGGATAATGGCGCTCAGCAAATTGCGTTCAATTGTTTTGCCGCCAATTTCGGTGGTGGCGCTACCAAGCGAGGGAATGGTGATATTGTCACTGCGGCCCATCCGCATAACTTCGCGCAATGTGTCCGGGGCCTCGCCGGCAAGTTCGGTTGGCATCACCGATCCATCAATGGCTTTTAGCCGTTCTGCATCATTGACTGGTGTCGATAAAATCCGCGCAATATCGGTGGTCACATGGTGGCCACCAACGGTGATGGTGTCGACATAGACAAGCTTGCCTTCCATAAAAATGGCAATCGATGTGGTGCCGCCGCCCATATCGATGATAACGCTGCCAAGATCGCGTTCTTCAGCTGTCAGACAGGCAACCCCGGCGGTATAGCCTGCATGCAAAAACCGTTCGGTTTCGAGATGGTTCAGCGCGAGTGCCTCGCGGAAATTGGCCAGCGAAATACGTAGCCCACACACCATCGTGTAATCGACAGATAAATTCGAGCCGCGCATGCCTTTTGGGTCGGAAATGCCGCGCACTTCATCAAGCCCATATTGCAATGTCTGGATATGCATCGGCTGATAACCGGCTGGCACTGCCGCGGGATCATCGCGCGCCATCAACCGATCAATATCGCGGCGGCGGACAATGGCATCACTTAATGTCAGGCTTTGTTTGTGAATGCCAGAGACTGGCTTGCCGCCCGGCACCACAACGCTGGCCGATTGAACCGACAGACCCGCTTCACGTTCTGCACTTTGCACAGTTTTGCCAATCGCACCGCTCAGCGCGTCAAGGTCGCTCACTTCGCCAGTTCGGATGCCTGCTGAAGCATGTGTACCATGCCCCAGAAGACGCACCCCGCCACTGCCATCTGCCTCGCCTATCATACAGCAGATTTTTGATGATCCGATGTCGAGTACAGCAAATGGCCGCCGCGTGATGGCTTTGGTCTTTCGCAAAATCATGTCTTGCTCCCCTTTCCGCGAACCGGAATATTTGGCTCAACAATCAGCTGTTTTGGTGTGCGCAGATCAATCACAGCTAAATCGCGGTTTGTAATGGCTTTTTCGCGGTCGATAACGGCTAGACGTGACCAAGCTGAAATCGGATCACTTTCTGGCAAACGAATCTCCATGCCATTTTTCAAATAGACATCCCAGCGCCGTTCAGACCGGAAGCTGATCGCCCATACTTCGCTGAATAATTCCGGTTCTGTTTTCAGTGCCGCGAGAATAGGCGCTGCATTTGCCGCGGCATTGTCGCCAGCGACAACTTTAAGATGGGTGAAATCACGCGGGTCAGCCCCCTCAATAATGGCACCAGTCGCATCGATCAGCTGATGGTCGGTATCATTTTGTAGCAAGGCAACAGGCACGCGCTCATCAAGAACAATATGGATGGTGCCGGGAAGACGGCGTTCTATGATGACATTTTTAACCCAGCCAATTTGACTTACGCGATTGTGGAGATCTTGCAGATTGATGCTGAAAATAGGCGCATCAAGCTGGAGATCAAGCGCGGCAAGCAAGGTGTCTTTTGAAATATGCGACCGGCCACGTACTTGAATATGGCGCAATTTCAGGCCAGCCTCAGCGCCAAGCTGATGCAGTTCGGCAATCACCCGATCACGTTCTGCATAGGCCATCCCAGCTGTGGTGATAAGCCCAAGCCCGGCGCTAGCCAGCATCAGCATTTTTGCCCGTCGCCACCAATTTGCCGGTGAGGCGTGCGCCGCGGTTTTTGGTGTGATCCAGCCAATCAATCGTCGCATTGTGCTATCTCCAAAAGATGATTGACCAATTCCTCGCCCGACATGCCCAGATATCTGGCTTGTTCGGGCACCAATGATGTGGCGGTCATGCCGGGCTGGGTGTTCACTTCCAGCATGAACAGCTGGTTGGCTTTATCATCCCACCGGTAATCGGCGCGGATAATGCCGCGGCACCCTAAATGACGATAGGCTTGTTCGGCCCAGACACAGGCTTTGAGACTGACATCTTCTGGAATATCGGCCGGTACAATATGATGCGAACCGCCGGGGGCATATTTTGCGTCAAAATCATAAAACCCCCGGTCCGAGGTGATTTCGGTCACACAAAGGGCGGTGCCATCCAAAACCGCAACGGTCAGTTCGCGACCCGGGATAAAAGGTTCACACATCAAATGCGTATCAGCGGTCCAGTGGCTGCGCGATGGTGGGGCGTTCTGCGTATCCTTGATAATGACAACGCCGAGGCTAGAGCCGTCATTTTGTGGTTTAATCACATGCGCGCCGCGGTAATTTTCTGGATAGACATGGGTATCTTCAACCAGCGGCAGGGTGGGCGGTACCATTATACCGCATCCAGCCAGCATGGTTTTGGCCAAAATCTTGTCCATCGCAATGGCAGAGGCGGTAAGGCCGCTATGCGTATATGGAATATTCATGATATTCAGCAGGCCTTGAATATTGCCATCTTCACCAATTTGGCCATGCAGGGCATTAAACACGCGGCTTGGCTTAAATTCGGCG
The DNA here is from genome assembly GCA_027620495.1 of Pseudomonadota bacterium. Lineage (GTDB taxonomy): Bacteria > Pseudomonadota > Alphaproteobacteria > Puniceispirillales > Puniceispirillaceae > UBA3439. The sequence continues at coordinate 217,337 of JAQCEA010000002.1, forward strand.
AGGGTGGCAGCAATATCGCGGTCGACCTCAATCTCGACAGCATCCCAACCCGCATTTCGCGCGGCCTGTCCACAAAAGCTGGCGCTGACCCGGCTTACCGATGCTTCGGCTGTCCATCCGCCCATCAGGACGGCTACACGTTCATGATGCTGGCTCATTCTGCGCGCTCCTGTTTCAGGGATTGCGGGGTATACTTGCCAATACGCCGAATTTCCCAGCGCAAATTCGGGCCACCATTTTCCTGCACCCGCTGCCGCACTGTTTCCCCCAGCGTTTCGATATCAAATGCGCTCGCCCCGCCGGTATTAATCAGAAAATTGCAATGTTTGTCAGATACGCGCGCGGCACCGATTTGCAGGCCCCGACATCCAGCCTTGTCAATTTCCTGCCATGCTTTGCCACCATCCGGGTTGGCAAAAGTGCTGCCGCCGGTGCGCACGCCGCGTGGCTGTGCGTCGCCTCGGTTGGCTACGATTTCTTTCATCCGCGATTTAATTGCCGCGGGGTCATCGGTTTGGCCCTCTAAAATGGCGGTTGTAAAAATCCAGTCGGCGGGGGCATCACTATGCCGGTACGCCATGCCCATTTCAGCTGGTGTTGCCGAAATTGGATTGCCCTGCCGGTCAAAGCCTGTTGCATGCAACGTCACGTCTTTAAATTCACTGCCATAGGCACCAGCATTCATCCGCAACCCACCACCAATGGTGCCGGGGATGCCAATTAAAAATTCCAGACCAGAAATACCGGCCTTTTGGGCATAGCGGGCGACATCGGCATCAGTGGCACCGGTCTTTGCAATGATTTGCGTGCCATCATGATGGATGTCTGTGAGATGCGCGTTCATTTTTATAACAACGCCAGATACACCGCCGTCACGAACCAAAAGATTCGACCCGGCGCCCATGACGGTCACCGGAATATCGGCCGGGCAGCCTGCCAGAAATGTGGCAAGGTCGTTCTCATCGAGCGGGCAAAATAAGATGTCTGCTGGTCCGCCCACGCCAAACCATGTATGTTGTGCCAGCTTGGCGGCTGGCTGGTAGGTACCGCGCACTTGTGGTAACCGGGATAACAGGTCGGTCATTCTGTCCCTCCCAGCTTTTCCAGTTCATCCGGCAGATTCGCCGCCCAATTGGTGATATCACCGGCACCAAGGCACATAACCAGATCACCGCCAGATGTGCGGGCTTTAATTTCGCTGGCCAGATCATCCCGGTGCAACAATGCGCTGGCGGCTTTATGACCATGGTCACGCAACCCGCTGACCAACGCATCGCGGTTAATGCCCTCAATCGGTGTTTCGCCGGCGGCATAGACATCGGCAACCAGCACTTCATCCGCATCATGGAAACAGCCGCAAAAATCAACGAATAGATCGGCGAGGCGGCTATATCGGTGCGGCTGTACAACAGCGATTAATTTATGCTTGCCGCACATCATACGGCCCGCCTTTAACGCGGCGCTGATTTCCACCGGGTGATGCCCGTAATCATCAATGATGGTCACACCCTGGCTGACACCCTTGGTTTCAAACCGGCGGCCAACACCGCCAAACTCGGCCAAGGCATTGCGGATGGCTTCAGCCTGAATATTCATTTCAAGCGCGACAGCAATCGCGGCAAGGCAATTTTGCACATTATGCTCGCCAAGCATCGGAAAGCGAATATCGGTGATGATAGTCGCATCGCCAGCGGCACGATCGGACAATTGCACATCAAATACCATGCTGGCCCCATCAACCCGCATATTGATGGCGCGAACATCGGCGGTGGCGACCATGCCATATGTGATGATGCGGCGATCTTTGATGCCAGCCATCAGCCGCTTTACCGCTGGGTGGTCAATACATAAGGTGGCAAATCCATAAAATGGGATCGAGGCCACAAAATTCAAAAATGCGGTTTCAAGCGCTTCAAAACTGCCATGATGATCAAGATGTTCCGGGTCAATATTTGTGACGACGGCGACCGTTGGTTTTAATTTGGCAAATGAACCATCACTCTCGTCTGCCTCTACCACCATCCAGCTTCCTTTGCCAAGCCGGGCATTGCTTCCCCAGCCGGTGATAATGCCGCCATTGATCACGGTCGGGTCAATGTCAGCACTGCTGAGCAAGGTAGCGATCAGGCTTGTTGTTGTGGTTTTGCCATGTGTTCCGGCCACCGCGATTGACCAGCGCAACCGCATCAATTCGCCAAGCATTTCGGCACGGTGAACAATTGGTATAAAACGCTCTCTAGCGGCAACCACTTCGGGGTTGTCAGCTTTGATGGCGGTTGAAATCACCACCAGTGCTGCATTTTCAACATTTTCTGCAGATTGGCCGGTGATCACCGTAATGCCTTTTGCCCGCAACCGGCGCACATTGGCGTTTTCGGACATATCACTGCCTTGGACATCATAGCCAAGTTCAAACAGGATTTCGGCAATACCGCTCATGCCAATGCCGCCAATACCGGTAAAATGCATGGTGCCGATTGAAAGTGGTAATTTACTCATGCTGTGGCTCCTGTAGATTTGGCTGGCATAGCCGCCATCAAATTTTCGGCCATGGCGGCGATCAGACCGGCGGCATCGGGGCTGGCAAGGCTGCGGGCAGATTTCGCCATTTTTGACAAGGTTTTTGGGGTTTCGAGCAGCTGCATGAGCCGGGTGGCAAGAACTGCCGCGCTTAAATTTGTCTCGTCTAGGCAAATGCCGCCGCCAGCATCCTGCATCTGCAAGGCGTTCATGCGCTGGTGGTCATCCATTGCGCTCGGCAATGGCAATAGCAAAGATGGTCGGCCAATTGCCGCAAGTTCAGCCACCGATGACGCCCCGGCCCGGCAAATCACCAAATGGCTTTGGCCAAGCAATGATGGCATATCGGTATAAAATGACTGGATATCTGCGATCACGCCAAGATCGGTATAGCGGTGCTGCAGGGTATCAATTTGTTCTGGCCGTGCCTGTTGGTGAACGCGCAAGCGCTGGCGCATCGGAGGTTCAAGCATGGCAATGGCGTCTGGTACCAGCGATGCCAATATTGATGCCCCCTGCGAGCCACCAAGCACCGCCAAATTGACCGAGGCTGTTGTCGACAGCCTGTATGGTGTTTGTGCGGCGTCAAAAAATGCTTGGCGGACGGGTATGCCGGTTACTTCGGTGATGCGCATGGCTGGCAGGTTTTTGGTTTGCGGCCAGCTTAACGCCAGCGCATTGGCGAATTTTGCCAGCATATGATTTGCCCGGCCCAAAAAGGCGTTTTGTTCATGAAGCAAAATGGGAATGCCAAGAAGACGCCCGGCCACCAGCGGGGCAAAGGATGGATAGCCGCCAAAGCCAATGATCAAAGCGGGGCGTCTGACCAGCAAATGATACAGGCTGGCAACCGCGCCAGCGGCCAGTTTTGTAACGGCGAGGGTGCGTTTGATCACACCATGTTGAAAGGGGGATGCCGCGGCGATGACATGAAGTGTTGCTGGCAGAGATGATGCACCACCCAGCAATTTAGCCCCACGCCGATCTGTAAACAGATGCGGTGAATAACCGCGGGTTTGCAGTGTTTCTGCAACCGCCAATGCTGGGAAAATATGGCCGCCAGTGCCGCCAGCCGCAAGATAGACATATCGGTTGGTCATGCGGCACCTCCTGTATGAGCAGGGCCGCGCGGTATGTATTTATGCCCAACACGTTTACGCGTCAGGGCCAAAATCAGACCAATTGTCAACCCACTGGCAAGAAGCGATGAACCGCCATAGCTGATAAATGGCAGGGTCATGCCTTTGGTCGGGATCAGGTTGACCGACGAGGCCATATGGATACAGGCCTGTACGCCAAACTGCATGACCAGACTGGCACTGGCAATCAGGCAGAATAAACCGTCCCCACCAAGTGAACGGACAAACCCACGAAGAATGATAAAGCCATAAAGACCCAGCAAGGCAAGACAGGCCAGCGCGCCATATTCTTCGGCTGCCACCGCAAAGATAAAATCGGAATGCGCATCAGGCAGATGAAGCTTTACGCGCCCATCACCCGGGCCAACGCCCAAATAGCCACCTGTGGCAAAGCTTTCCATGGCCCGTTCAACCTGCCATGACCCGCCTTCAAAAAATTTATCAACGCGCAAGGTCACATGCGGCAAATATAGATAGGCTAGATAGAACAGCGCTGGTGCGACAAGCACGCCGCCGATTACAAATAACATGGGCATGCCAGCCAGAAACATCTGAAAGCCCCATGTCAAAAGCATCATCAAAGTCATGCCAATATCTGGCTGTGCGACCAGAATGGCGACAATGATGCCCAGTAAAGCTGTCGCATAGGCCCAGCCCGGAAAATCCTGACCTTCGCGCCATAATTTCAGCAACCAAGCCGATACAATGGCGAATAGGGGCTTGGCCAATTCAGACGGTTGCAGCGAGAATCCGGCGATTGACACCCAGCGTGTTGCGCCCTTGACCTCGCTTCCCATGACGATTGCCATGATCATCAAGCCAATGATGACAGCCAAGCCAACCAGCGCGCATGCCCGAATGGTGCGCGGTTCTAGCATTGACACAGCAATCATCAAACCCAGCGTCGGCACCAGATAAATTAGCTGCCGAATGATAAAATGTTGTGATGAAAGCTGGATCAAATTGGCCACGGCTGGCCCGGCGGCCATCACCAAGAGCGTGCCAATGACGATCAGCATCATGGCGCTTGCCAACAGCCATTTATCAACAGTCCACCACCATACACCAACAAGTGATCGATCTGTGCGGTCAAGCATAGGCCTCTCCTTTTTGGCTGCATAGCTGTCTGGCAAGCTGGCAAAATGCATCGCCGCGCGCGCCAAAATTGTCGAATTGATCAAAAGACGCCGCCGCCGGTGCCAGCAAGATTGTGCCGCCATTAACATTGTCTTTGGCATCATCAAATGCCGCATGCGTGGCGTCATGAAGATTGTTGTAAATGTCTGCTGGGCAATGGCCGTGCAACGTCTCGGCAAAGGCGGCGGCTGAACTGCCAATCAGATAGGCTTTTTCAACATTGCGGATATGCGGCATAACAGCGTCAAGCCCATCTTCTTTGGCCAGACCGCCAGCCACCCAGTAAATATGTGAAAATGCGGCGACTGCCTTGGCCGCGGCGGTGCCATTGGTGGCTTTTGAATCATTCACAAAGCTGATCGGGCCGATTGTCGCGACGGTTTGCAGACGGTGCGGCAACCCAGCAAAACTGGCCATGCCGTGATCAATCTGATCAACATCAAGCCCCAGGCAATGCAGCACCAATCCGGCCGCCGCGGCATTTTCGGCATTGTGATCGCCGCGCAACGCCAGACAATTTTCGCGGCCAGCCGGGGCCTTGTCCAGTGTTGCCAGCAATGTCCTGATACCCCGATCTTGGCACGCATTGGCAAGCTGTTTCACATGGTCATCTGATTGCCCAAGAATAGCCGTGCCATCGGCGCGCAATGCGGACAAGGCGCGGGTCTTTGCGGCCACATAACCGGCCATACCAGCATGCCGATCAAGATGGTCAGGGGTGATGTTTAATACCACGGCGATGGTTGGTGAAAGCGCCGGTGTTGTTTCTAATTGATAGGATGACAGTTCAAGAACAATCACACCTTCAGGCCCGGGATCGTCAAGCGAACAGGCCGCCCGGCCAATATTGCCGCCAACCGCCACCGCCATTCCAGCTTGTTGCAAACAGTGGCCAACAAGCGCGGTTGTTGTCGATTTGCCGTTGGTGCCGGTAATCACCACGATGCGGGCTTGTGGCGCGGCGCGCAAGGCGACTTCAACCTCGCTTATGATTTCGATATTTTTCGCGGCGGCATGGGCGGCGGCCGGGTGTGGGGCAGGGTGCAAATGCGGGATACCGGGGCTAATCACCAGTGCGTCCAAATCTTGCCATGGCCAATCCTGCCACGCCATGACGGTGCCGTTTGCAAGGGGGGTATCCGGCTTGTTGTCATCATGCGCAAATATGGTCACACCAGCGGCATATAGTGACGCCGCCGCCGCCATGCCGGAACTGCCGAGGCCGAGGACCCCGACTGTTTGACCTGACATAATGTGTGGAACCAACATTTAATTGCCCTTCCTAGCGCAGTTTCAATGACGACAGGCCAGCCACGGCAAGCACCACCGAAATGATCCAGAAGCGGATCACAATCGTTGGTTCAGCCCAGCCTTTTTTCTCAAAGTGATGATGGAGCGGCGCCATCAGAAAAATCCGCTTGCCTGTCAGCTTGAATGAGGCGACTTGCAAAATGACCGAAACGGTCTCGACAACAAATAGGCCGCCAGTAATCGCCAGCACCAGCTCATGGCGTGTGGCGACCGAAATGGCACCTAAACCGCCGCCCAATGCCAGCGACCCGGTATCGCCCATAAATACGCGGGCTGGCGGTGCGTTAAACCACAAGAACCCAAGACCGGCCCCGATTAAGGCCCCACACATCACCGCCAGATCGCCGGTGCCGGGGACGTAATTGATTTGCAGATAGGTGGCAAAATTATAATTGCCAGCCAGATAGGCAATCAGCGCAAAACAGCCAGCAACGATCATCACCGGAACAATCGCCAACCCATCAAGCCCATCAGTCAGGTTGACGGCATTTGAGGCACCAACAATTACCATCACCGCAAATGGCACATATAAAATGCCCATGCTGATCAAAGTGTCTTTTAAAAATGGCACAGCAACGCCATAGCGTAGCGCTTCTGGAGAGAGTTGCACAAAGGCTAGGGTGGCCAGAAAACCAACAGCCAACTGCATGCCCATTTTCATCCGGGCCGACATGCCATTATGCGACCGCCGCCGCAATTTCATCCAGTCATCGACACTGCCAATCCCACCAAACGCAATGACCACAAGCAACACTGGCCAAAGATAGGGGTTTGATAGCGGCATCCACAGCAATGTGGACACCACAAAGGCAATCAAGATCAGCAAACCGCCCATTGTCGGCGTGCCGATTTTGGTTAAAAGATGTGATTCTGGGCCATCGTCACGAATAGGCTGGCCTTCAGCCTGATGCGTTTTAAGCCAGCGAATAAATGCCTGGCCAAACAGCAAACTGATGATGAGTGCGGTGATGGTCGCTCCGCCAGTCCGAAAAGTGATGTAGCGGAACAGGTTAAGCGCCTGAAATTGATCGGCCAATGGTACAAGCAGGTCAGGCAGCATGACTGGCCCCTTTCAATCTGCGTTTCGGTGCATCAGATGTCATCGCGGCACATAGCGCATCACGAACCCGCCATGCACCAGACCCGTTCGACCCTTTGATAAAGATGCGGTCGCCATTGGTTATGGCGTGATTAAGTTCTGCAATAGCCGCGTCAATATCGCTGGCGGCAACAGTAATGATCGATTGATCCAAGCTGTCCAACATCGCATGCATGGCAGTGCCAATGGCAATCACAATGCGCGGGGCCAATTTGTTGATTTGTGGGGCCAGTGCGGTATGTGCGGCGTTGGTTGCCCCACCTAATTCGCGCATTTCGCTGAGCACCATGATATGCGGCGGGGTGGCGGCAAGGCTGGAAAAAGCGGCGGCCATAGAGGCCGGGCTGGCATTATAGCTATCGTCAATAATGCTGATTTTGCAGTTGTTATAGATGCCACTATGGCGCTGTCCACGTCCGCTTGGTGGCTGACAGTCAACCAATGCCGCCGCGGCTATATCTGCTGGCAGACCGGCCGCCGCAACACAGGCCAGCACGCCCATGGCGTTTTCGGCAAGGTGACGACCATACATGCGCAAGTCAAACACATAATCGGTACCGGCAAGGCAGGCTTTTATGGTCATGCCCGCGTCATGATCTGTAATCGAAACCAGCCGATAGGCGGCTTCGGGGTGATGGCCAAAGCTGATCACCTGTTTGGCACCAGCCGCAATCGCGGCGGCGCGCAACGTTGCATAAAACGCATCATCACGATTGAGAATGGCGATAGACAGCCCCTCAATGGCTTGAAAAATTTCTGCTTTTGCCGCGGCGATATCGGCTGTTGAGGAAAAAAATGCGCTATGGCTATCAGCGATGCGGGTAATCAGCGCAATATTTGGCCGCGTCAATCGGGTCAGATCAGCAATTTCGCCAGCCGCGCTCATGCCCATTTCCTGTACCGCAAAATCAGCATGTTGCGGCAAGCTGGCAAGGCTGATGGGGACGCCAATATGATTGTTAAAGCTGCGCTGGCTGGCGTGACAACTGCCAAATTGAGACAAGGCGTGCCGCAACATCTCTTTACTGCCAGTTTTGCCAACAGATCCAGTGATGCCAAATTGTATCCCGCCAAAGCGAGCGCGGCCCGCCACACCAAGTTGACGAAGCGCCCCTAAACAATCTGCAACACAAATTTGCGGCAAATCTAGATGGTGATCAATTTTGCTTACAAGTGCGGCGCTGGCCCCGGCTGACTGCGCGGCGGCTAAAAATTTATACCCATCAGCGACAGTGCCTGGCAGCGCGACAAATAAATCGCCAGCTTTCATCTCGCGGCTGTCAATGCTGATGCCAGTAATATAGCCATCGGTCTTGGTTGCCGCTGCCTGATCGTTTGTCTGGCCATTCGTGGCGGCGCAAATATCTTCTATAGTCCAAAGCTGCTGTGTATCGGTCATTGCACAGCCTCTTTTTGCATTTGCATCATCAGATGGCTGGCGATGGCGGCGTCATCAAATGGCAGGCTTTCATTGCCAACAAGCTGGACGGTTTCATGTCCTTTTCCAGCAATCAGCAAAACGTCGCCAGACCCAACGCTTGACAGCGCCGCGGCGATGGCTTTGTCGCGGCTGGCTATTTCAATGGCGTTTGGACAGGCAGAGATAATCGATGCCCGGATGCTGGCGGCATCTTCGGTGCGAGGGTTATCGTCAGTGACGAAAATCTTGTCGGCACCGGTGCTGGCAATCTGCCCCATTTCGGCGCGCTTGCCCTTGTCACGGTCGCCGCCACATCCAAACAACACAGCCAGCATGCCGGTGGCGGCCGGACGCAGTGCGGCCAAGGCGGCGGCTAGCGCATCAGGGGTATGGGCATAATCAACAATGATCTGGGCGTTGTCTGGATGACCATGCACAATCTGCATGCGCCCCGGCACTGATTTTAAATAGGCCAAAGACCCCAGCGAGTCATGAAGAGGTAAGCCGCTTAGATGGCACATAATGGCCGCCGCAACGGCGTTCATGGCCTGAAATGTGCCAGCTAACGCCAGTGGGATATGCCAAGTTTGGCCCTGATAGACCAGATTGAGATCAAGACCAAAATCGGTGGTGGTGATGTCTTTGATATAAAAATCGGCGGCGTCACTGGTGCCATAAGTTTTCACCACGATGGGCCGGTCTTTTATGCGCTCGACAATCTTTCTGCCATAGGCATCGTCAATATTAATGACGGCGCCGCCGCCCTCAATCAGCAAATCTTCAAATAACCGCAGCTTTGCGGCAAAATATTCATCCATATTTTGGTGATGATCCAGATGGTCGCGGCTTAGGTTGGTAAAGCCGGCAACATGGATGTTTAATCCGTCAAGCCGATGTTGTTGCAGCCCATGACTGCTGGCTTCTAGTGCCAGATGTGTCACCTCCTGTTTGGCGGCGGCGGCAATGCTGGCATGCAGGTTTAAGCTGTCTGGTGTGGTCAGTTGCGCGATATCAGCCACTGGCGTATCGGGCTTGTTAATGCTGTCGCCGCGCATACCAATGGTGCCAATCGAAATCGATGACCAGGTCACCCGCGCCCAGATTTGACGCATAAAATCAACGGTAGAGGTTTTGCCATTGGTGCCGGTTACCGCGCCGATCAGGCCGGGTTGTTGTGGCCAGAATCTGGCGGCGGCTTTGGCCATAACCCGGCGTGGGTTGTCAGTTTGCACAACCGGAACAGAAATCGCTTGCTTGGGGGTCAACGGCCGGTCGTCAGTGACAATGGCAACAGCGCCGCGGGTCATGGCGTCGTCAATAAAATCACGCCCATCACGGGTTGAACCTGGCAACGCAAAAAACAGATCGCCTTTTTTGACCTGTGCTGAATTGACCGCTAGACCGCTGATGTCTGTGGCGGCGGCATCGGCGGAAAGCGGGGCTAGATTGTCAAGCAGATCAGTAAGACGCAAGGGTGGCCTCCTCGTTACCAATCTTGAAATCAAGCATGAGTTTTTGGCGAATTGACGGCGAATTTTCGTCAACAGGAAGAATGCCAAGCAGGGGGGCGATTTGTTCAACAATCGGCCGAATTGGCGGTGCCGCCACCCAACCAGCGGTGGCATAACCATGTGAATGTTTCTGGCCCTTTGGCTCGTCAATCATGGTGATGATGACATAACGTGGGTCATGAACCGGAAATACAGCGGCAAAAGTTGTAACATTCGCCTTTTTGTCATAACCGCCAATCTTGATCTTTTCGGCTGTACCTGTTTTGCCGCCAACCATATAGCCGGGGGCTTCGGCAAGATTGCCACTGCCATCTACATGCGACACCACAAGCCGCATCATAGAGCGCACAGCGCGCGTGGTGTTTTCAGAAAAAACACGTAATTTCAGCGGTGTATCACCAGTTTTGGATTTGATTAATGTTGGGGCTATCCAGTAACCAGTGCCACTAGCGGCGGCGATGGCGCTCGCCAGATGCACCATTGAAATTGAAATGCCATGACCATAGGACACAGTGACAGTGGTGCTTTTGCGCCATGTTGTTGGTGATAATGGTTTAGATGTTTCCGGGATTTCCAGCGGCAGCCGATCCAACAGGCCAAGCTTGTCCATATAGGCGCGCTGGGTCTCAGCGCCGATTTCCTCGGCGATACGGGCTGACCCAATATTTGACGAATAAACCATGATTTCAGGCACATTGAGCGGTCTGTTGCGCGGTTTGTAATCGGTGATGGTAAAGCGCGAAATCCGCATTGGTTTGCCCACATCAAACCTTTGATTGATTTCGGCGGCACCGGTTTCCAGCGCAATGGCGGTATTCAGCACCTTGAATGTCGACCCCATTTCATACAGGCCTTTTGTGGCACGGTTGAATCTGGCATCGGCATTGGCCAGGCCAAATTGATTAGGGTTGAAATCGGGCAGAGATGCCGCGGCGAGAATCTCGCCTGAATGCATGTCCAGAATAACGCCAGCACCGCCAATGGCCTCAAACCGGTCAATTTGTTTATGAATTTCATGGCTGATAATGGTTTGCAGGCCAATATCAAGGCTGAGCATGATATCTTCACCAGCTGACAAAATGGCGTTAAAAGATTTTTCGATGCCAGCGATGCCGATATGATCTGTATCAACAGCCCCTAGAATATGCGCCGCGGTCTGGCCGCGTGGATAAATACGTGTCATGCCTTTGGCAAAATAAACGCCGGGGATGCCTAGCTCTAAGATTGCCGCATGCTGTTTTGGCGATAGCTGGCGGTCAAGTTCAACATATTTTGTTTTTTTGCTGAGCAAGGCGCGTAAATCAGCGCTGTTGTGATGCGGCAAAATCGCCGCAAGGCTGGTTGCGGCCGCATTCACATTCATTATTTCGCTGGGGTTTGCATGAAGAACAGTGATCGGCAGATTGCCAGCAAGCAACCGGCCCTCGCGATCTAAAATGCGGCCGCGCATGGCTGATGCGGCTTGGCCGTGGACCGCAAGACGCAGATTGGTATGCGCCTCTGCCAGCCCCACAATGCGCGTGCCAATTGTGCCAATAATGGCAACAGCAATGAACCCGCAAAATACCAGACGCACTTCAGCAATACGCCGTGATTTGGCGGGGTCGGGGCGGGCTGGCCAAACCAGGTTCCGCAATTTTGCTAGCAATTGACGCATGATACCCTGTCTGCAGAATCTGTATCAGCCTGAAGACGCATGGGAATGGCGTCCAATGGCAGAATACGATCCCGGCTAATCGGCTTCATATCCAACAGGCTGGCAGATAAATTCATCACCCGGTCGGGGCGTGATAGAAACGCCCACTCGGCCTCTAGCACCGCAATATCGCGCTGGGTTGTTGCAATCTCTGCTTGCAAGCGGCGCAGTTCGGCCTGTCGTTCATCTATGCCGGTTTTGACCTGATATAATGTGGTGCCAAGGCTTGCCAGAACAACGGCTGTCAAAATGATTATCCGCATGCAACAGTCTCCTGATTGGCTGACATATAGACCGGGGCGTTGGTGCGCCGTGCGATGCGCAGTTTGGCTGAACGCGCACGGCTATTGACGCGGCATTCTTCTTTGCTTGGCAGCACAGCTTTACGTGCAACAAGGTCAAAGCTGGGGACCGCGCCATCGGCAATTGGCAGATGGCGTGACGGCCGCGCGGCATGCTGGCTTCGGGTTGTCAAAAACCGTTTTACAATACGGTCTTCAAGTGAATGAAAAGATACAACGGCCAAAATACCATCTGGTTTCAGCAGTGACTCAACAGCGGCAAGCCCGCTGGCAAGTTCGTCAAGTTCGCGGTTCACATAAATCCGCAAAGCCTGAAAACTGCGCGTTGCCGGATCAATCTGCCCCGGTTTTTTTGATGGCATGACCGAATAAATAATCTCGGCAAGTTGCGCGGTAGATGTAATGGGTGTTGTTTCGCGGGCTGTCACAATGGCACGGGCAATCCGGCGCGAGGCTTTTTCCTCGCCATATTCCCACAAAATTTGCGCTAGATCGCGGGCATCACTCTGCATCACAATATCCGCCGCGCTGGTACCAGATTTTGACATACGCATATCAAGCGGCCCATCACTGCGGAAAGAAAAACCGCGGTCAGCTTGATCAAGCTGGGTGGAACAAACGCCAAGATCAAATGCCGCACCGTCAAGTTTTTCCGGTGCGCCATTCCGCAAGCCATGTGGCTTTGGCGGCAGGTTTTTGATCAATGTCGACATATCGGAAAAACAGCCCTCGACCAGAGCAAACCGACCGGCAAATTCTTCTTGCATGGCGGCGCCCCGCTGGATCGCATCCGGGTCACGGTCGATCGCCACAACACAGCAATCAGCCCGTTCGAGAAGCGCGCGGCTATACCCACCATTACCAAAGGTGGCATCTAGATAATAATGACCGTCAGTTGGCCCAAGTGCATCCACCACCTCTTGCAATAGAACGGAATGATGGAGCATGTCAGGTGCCATTATCGATCCCCGCTGTCGGTGGTTGACCGAGACGCGCCCCGGCCAAGGCGAAGGCTGGGCAGGCCATCGGTTTTGGCCCGCGCCCGCGCATTTGCCTCGCGACTGCGATAACGTTCTGGTAGCCAAATCTGGAAAGAACGGCCGATGCCAGCATAAAGTGCGGTCTCATTCAGTTCGGCAAATTCGATAAAGTCAGCGCTCAGCATGATACGACCTTCGGCATCAAGCTTCATTTCCTGTGCGCTCGATAACATGGTCTGCAAGGTGGCAACTTCGCTAGACAAGCTGTCCATGCTGTCAATGGCGTCAACAATCTGTTCAATCCGTTCAGCGCCACACCCCTCAAGGCATGGCTCGGTCAGCGATTTGAATAGAAATAGGGGGTCGCGGCGGCGTTCCAGCACCGCGCGGAAAGGGGCCGGTACGGATAGGCGCCCTTTTTTATCAATGCGATTCTCAAATGTGGATAAAAATAATTCCACTTAACCTCGAGCTCCTGCGTTTCATCCGTACCGACCAATCCGAGCCTTGGTTGCCAAAACCGCCCGGTACTCTTCAACACGCCAGCGGCGCCTGGTGAAGAGATCCCAATTTTGAACTGATTTGCCGAGATTTGACTTGGGAGGTAGCCGCAATCCCCAGCAAATCCTAAAATGGGATATTATGGGATATCATGGGATTTTATGGACGTCAATGGGTTTTGCCCATTTCTTCATGGGAAAATGTAATCTTTTCAATTAGTTAATATTAGAAATAAACAATGATATATAACCCACTGAATAATCGTATTATTTATATTATTGTTCTATTTTTGTTCTTATTTATGCAAATTGATGCTTATGCCAAATCTTGTGGCAAATTAGGGGGCCAATAACCGGCCCACTGGTCGGCGCTTATGCCGTCAAGATGGGGGCGCTTGATGTATGGGCGGGAGGTAAAAACGCCTCAAATAGGGGGTGTTTTTTGG
>JAQCEA010000013.1 GCA_027620495.1 Pseudomonadota bacterium
CAGACCACATCATGGACTAAATATGCGACCGCCCGTACCTGAAACACTAATAGAGTAATCGAAAATTAGTGGCACAGAAAATTGGGGCTAGACAACCAGTTTTTCAATTATTTGAAAGATAGTTTCGATGTGCTTTATGAAGAAGGCTGCTCAGGTGCGCCGAAAATGATGAATATCGGCCTTCATTGTCGTCTTGCAGGGCGGCCAGGCCGGACGGCGGCAATTAGACGCTTTGTTGAATATGCCGCAGGTCACAAACGCGTTTGGTTTGCCACTCGCGCTCAGATTGCAACCCATTGGCGGCAATTGAGTTAATTTATCAAAATATGAAAAATGAACACAATGCCAAATGTGCCAATTAATTTGCAAATTGGTAAACATTGTGTTGAATGTTGCATATATTATCTCAGGTAAAATAACCCAGACTGATTCGGTATGTGTAAGAGTTTCCAACCAAGTCCAACTACTTCACAAGTTGATTTACAGCGCGCACGCGGCGTAATCGAACTCGATATTGTGGGAGGCAAGTTGGATCGATTCTATCAATCTGGATCGTCCAAGGTCTTTCTGCCCAAAACGTATGCCAAGACAATTGAGGCTGTTTTGGTCAATACTGCTGGTGGATTGGCTAGCGGCGATGAGTTCGTTTGGCGTCTTGGTGCTTACGGTACCACGCATTTAACTGTTTCCACACAAACAGCGGAGCGGGTTTATCGTTCATTAGGCCAGCAGACTGCAAAAATGCGAATTGACATGAAGCTCACTGGCAATGCCAGCTTGCACTGGTTGCCGCAAGAGACAATCTTTTTTGATGGCGCCAATTTTTTGCGCCACTTGAATGTTGAGATGGAAGGCGACTCTAGCTTTCTTGCAAGTGAAATAATGGTATTTGGGCGCACGGCAATGTCAGAAACTGTCAATCACGGCAGAGTCTTGGATCATTGGCGAATATCACGCGATGGTAAATTAATTCATGCGGAGGCATTGCGCTTAGAGGATCAAATTAGCCAAAAGTTGGAGACTATGGCGAGTGCTGCTGGAAACATATGCCTTGCAACCACTTTATATATTGGTACTGATGCAGAGAGCAAAGTTGATGCTGCACGCAAATTTTTTAAAAAAACCGGTGAAGTAAGAAGTGCAATTTCTGCTTGGGACGGGAAGCTTGTAATTCGAACTCTATGTGAGGACACAGCTCGATTAAAAAAACTAATGGCACAATATATTGAACAATGTCGCGCTATTGCTAGTCCACGTGTTTGGGGTGATTAAAGTATTCATGCTACACTGAACGTGATCATATGCCCTCGCTATCGGCAAGGAGATTTAGTGAATGAAGTTAACACCACGAGAAAAAGACAAGTTGTTGGTGAGTGTTGCTGCAATGGTGGCGCGAGGCCGCTTGCAGCGGGGAGTTAAGTTGAACTATCCAGAAGCAATAGCTCTTATTACGGATTTTGTTGTTGAGGGTGCGCGCGACGGTCGCACTGTTGCTGATTTGATGGAGGCTGGGGCGCACGTTGTTGGTGAAGCGGACTGCATGCCGGGCGTTGCTAAAATGATCCATGATGTACAGGTCGAGGCAACTTTCCCCGATGGGACTAAATTAGTTACTGTTCACCATCCAATCCGCCGAAAATAGATTAAGTGAGAGGTCACCCCATGATCCCTGGAGAAATTATTGTTGCTGATGGCGAGATTATCCTAAATGCAGATCGTGATACTATTAATATGAAAGTTTCAAACACTGGTGATAGACCAGTGCAAATCGGTAGTCACTACCACTTCGCTGAAGCAAATATAGCCCTGAAATTTAACCGGGGAGATGCGCGTGGAATGCGGCTTGATATTGCTGCCGGAACAGCAGTGAGGTTCGAACCTGGGCAGACACGCGAAGTGCGACTTGTACCAATGGCAGGTGCGAGACGCATTTTTGGATTCAATGGTCAAATAATGGGGGATTTATAAATGCCGACAAAAATTTCCCGGAGCGCCTACGCTGACATGTATGGGCCAACCACTGGCGACAGGCTTCGCTTGGCGGATACAGATTTGATTATTGAAGTTGAACACGATCTTACACATTACGGTGAAGAGGTAAAGTTTGGAGGGGGCAAAGTCATACGTGATGGCATGGGTCAATCCCAAGTGACGCGGTTGGGTGGTGCGGTCGATACTGTAATCACCAACGCACTTATTATCGATGTTTCAGGCATTTACAAAGCTGATGTGGGATTAAAGGACGGCTTGATTTGCGCCATTGGCAAGGCTGGCAACCCGGACACTCAAGCGGGCGTTGATATTGTAATTGGGCCAGGAACTGAGGTGATTGCGGGTGAGGGACATATTCTGACTGCTGGGGGATTTGACAGCCATATTCATTTTATTTGTCCTCAGCAAATTGATGATGCCTTGCATTCGGGGCTGACCACGATGCTTGGTGGTGGAACAGGCCCTGCACACGGCACTTTGGCCACAACCTGTACACCAGGAGGTTGGCACATTAGTCGAATGTTGCAAGCAGCCGATGGCCTGCCGATGAACCTTGCATTTGCTGGCAAGGGAAACGCTTCAATGCCTGCGGCTTTGGAAGAGCAAGTCATGGCTGGTGCTTGCGCCCTGAAATTGCATGAAGATTGGGGGACAACGCCAGCTGCAATCGATACATGCCTGTCTGTTGCCGACGCCATGGATGTTCAGGTCATGATCCATACCGACACTTTAAACGAAAGTGGCTTTGTTGAGCATACTGTAAACGCGATGAAGCGTCGGGTAATTCATGCGTTTCATACTGAAGGGGCAGGCGGTGGCCATGCACCCGATATTATTAAGATTTGTGGCGAGCCATTTGTAATCCCCTCTTCAACAAACCCGACCCGTCCTTATACGGTCAACACATTAGAAGAGCATCTTGATATGCTGATGGTGTGCCACCATCTCGATAAATCTATCCCAGAAGATGTGGCGTTTGCTGAAAGCCGGATCCGCCGTGAAACTATTGCTGCCGAAGATATACTACATGACATAGGTGCATTTTCTATAATCGCATCGGATAGTCAGGCAATGGGGCGTGTTGGAGAGGTTATTATTCGTACATGGCAGACTGCACACAAGATGAAGATTCAGCGGGGAAGATTGTCAGAAGAAAACGGCGAAAATGATAATGAGCGTGTGAAACGCTACATCGCTAAATATACGATCAATCCAGCGATTGCTCATGGCATTTCGGGCTATATTGGCTCAATTGCAGTCGGGAAACGGGCTGATTTGGTTATGTGGAAACCAGCCTTTTTCGGCGTAAAGCCCGAAATGGTTCTGTTAGGCGGCAGCATTGCAGTTGCACAAATGGGGGATCCAAATGCGTCTATTCCGACGCCACAGCCAGTTTATACCCGACCGATGTTTGCTGCTTTTGGACGATCTGTTGAGCATTCAGCTGTCACATTTGTTAGTAGCGCAGCGCAAGCTAACGATATCAGGTCTCAGCTGGGTCTTGCAAAGACAACGCTACCTGTTTCCCATACACGTGATATTTCAAAGGCTGATATGATTTATAACAACCATTGCCCAGTAATTGATGTGGACCCGGAAACTTATGAGGTGCACGCCGATGGCATATTGCTAACCTGTGAGCCGGCGAGCGAATTGCCATTGGCACAACGTTATTTTCTGTATTAGGAGGTGTTAGATGGCGGATAATGAAAGACCATCAGCCGTATTATATGCCAACCATATCCGCCAAGATGCAATTCACCACGATTTTGATCTGCGAGTTACATTAGATTTTGAAGCGCGGTTTTTAAGGCGTAAGAGGATGGTAACTGATTGCGGTATAGCATTTACTGTTGATCTTGCTGAGACGGTCTCACTCAATTCGAATGATGCATTTGTTTTGGAAGATGGTCGTCAGATTATAATTAAAGCTGCTGCTGAACCAATTATAGAAATCCGCCATCCGGCTCTTGCGAAGATTGCCTGGCACATAGGTAATCGTCACACACCATGCGAAATCAGCGAGGACTGTTTAATAATCCGTCAAGATCATGTCTTAGAAGATCTTTTGATACGGTTGGGCGCCACCCTCAAAAATGCTGAAGCACCATTTAATCCTGAAGGAGGCGCTTATGGTGTTGGCCGTACGCATAGCCATGAACATTGACCATGGCAACATTAACTGACCCCATTCATCAGATGCAGACCCTCGCTGCGTTGTTTTCGCAAACATTCCCAATTGGCGCATTTTCGTATTCACACGGTCTTGAGGCTGCCATTGCCACTGGCAAGATTTGTGATTGCAATACTGCACATGACTGGATCGAAACATGTCTTATCGGCGGCAGCGGTCACAATGATGCGATTTTGATGGCTAATACATATAATACAGCTAAAAATGGATCGTCTGACCATGGCATAACTGATGAGATTAGAGCGATAAACGAGCTGTCTTTCGCATTATGTTCTGGTGCCGAACGTGCTCAAGAGAGTCGCGAATTAGGAGACAATTTTGTTCGCACCGTCGATCAAATTTACCAATTGGGACTTGAGCAATCTTCACCACTCGCCTATCCAGTTGCGGCCGGTCTCACAGTCCGCTATCTCGGTTGCGGCCTTAAGCTTGGTTTGACCTTTTTCCTTCAAGGATTTGTCAGCAATTTAATTTCAGTGGTGGTGCGATCAGTTCCTATTGGGCAATCTGATGGGCAAATCATGCTTGCTCGACTGATGCCTGCGATGGCAAAACTTGCTGAAGAGGCAGAAACAGCAACACTTGATGACGTCGGTGGCTATGCCATTCTTGCCGATCATGCTTCTATTCTTCATGAAACTCTTGAACCGAGGATTTATCGGACGTGACTGGTCAAAATCAAAAAACTGTTGGGAAAGGGGTAAGGGCTTCTAGCCGCAATGGCCCTTTACGTGTTGGCATCGGTGGGCCAGTTGGGGCTGGCAAAACGAGTATGACTGAAGCACTTTGCCGCTATTTGGCACCGCAAATTTCTTTGGCGGTAATTACTAACGATATTTACACGCGAGAAGACGCTGACTATTTGATGCAGGTGCAAGCATTGCCTGCTGAGCGAATTAGGGGAGTTGAAACTGGTGGCTGTCCGCATACAGCAATCCGTGAGGATGCATCAGTGAACCTTGCCGCGGTTTCGGATCTTCGGGCTGCAATTCCTGATCTAGATATCATCCTAATTGAGTCTGGGGGAGATAATTTGGCTGCAACTTTCAGTCCTGAATTAGCTGACCTGACGATCTATGTGATTGATGTTTGCATGGGCGGTGATATACCTCGTAAGAAAGGCCCAGCTCTGACAAAATCTGATATGCTGGTTGTCAATAAGGTTGAGCTTGCACCATATGTAGGTGTGGATATAGAGAAAATGAAGACAGACACGGCGACCGCGCGCAATGGTCGTCCTTATATTTTTGGGTCAATGCGCAAGAATGACGGAGTTGCCGAACTTGGTGACTTTATCCTCTACGAGGCCAACCTTGAGGGCAGCCACTCACCTGTTGCATTTCGCGCTGATTTATAATCTGCGTATTGGGTGCTCGTGTTTTGACAGAAGCTAATATAGTTTTTTCAAACTAAGCGGATTGGTGGTTTTCGGCGCTGTCCGGATAGGGCATTCCCTGAAATGGCAATCAACAGCAAAATGCCGCCTAGAATGGTGTTCGTGGTCAACACCTCGCCTAGAAACAACCATACCCAAAAAGGGCCAAGAACCACTTCTGCAAGAGAGAGTAGTGTTAATTCAGCTGCTGGCACTGTCCGTGAGCCAAGTGTGTAAAGAACAAGACCAGCTCCAACCTGAAACACACCCATACTGAGCGATATTCCCATGTCTTTTGGCGAAATGACTAAGGGAAGTGAAACCGCAAAACAAATCCCCGCCATGATCAACAAGCCAAATAACCCGGATAGAAACACCACTGGCATCATATCATGGCTTTTGCCACGACGGAGGGTGATGGTAAAAATTGCAAAACTAAGGGCTGAGCCGATTGCCGATAAATTGCCATAAATTGCTGTACCACCAAATTTATCCGCAACCATTACCAAAACACCAATAATTGCGACAGCAATGGCGATCCAGGTTTCTTTCCTAACTGCCTCACCAAGTACTAATTGGCCTAAAATAGCTGCCATGAACGGTGCACAAGCAAACAGCAACATGGCATTGCCAACGGATGTTGCCTGAATGGAGTATATTCCGCCTGCATATGCTGCTACGAGTGAGAGCGCGCCAATGATCCCGTTAAGTCCCATCTGGCTAGCAAGAACAAGAGGGTTTTTGCGCCTCATCATATAAATGACAAGAGCAAGAAAAAGTGACAAGCTGATAGACCGTAAAAACAATATTTGCCAGGCTTCGGCATTTTCAATGAAACGCACACCAAGCCCAACAGTGGACCATAAAACACCCGCTACGAAGACTAGTGTCATACCACTTCTTTGAGAAAGAGTACCGTTTTGCATTTAAGTTATAACCAATTAGTCTTAAGCCAAATGACATAGACGCATTAATTTACCGATTTGGGAATTTATATTTTCGTTTTAAGGTTTTGGAAACTTGCATACTTTAGGTGCAGGGAGTGATGTTTCTAGGGCGCAGTAACCATAGGCCCCTTATTGCTGCAAAACCAAAATGCAATTAACAATCGTTAAGCTCCATTCGAGCAATGATGTTTTCTGAATTCGCACGACCTATTCGCTAGTGTTTCTTCATTTCAATTCAAAGTCAGTTTTTGAGAAAGCTAACTAGTGGAAGAAATTTTCTCATTAAGGGCCTGCTCTACTTTTTGTTTGTTGTCATGTCTTGAGGCAGTTCTATTATTGTAGCAATGCCATCATAGCATGAAAATGATTGTTCCAATGCGTTTAAAATAGGTTCAATGTCTTGCTGGGCGTTTTTGCGAGTAATGGTGTTTAATGAACATGACCTATAATACCAAAGGCGTCATCTTTATTTTAGTGAGTATGTTTGGTTTTGTCGTTAATGACACCTTGATGAAATCACTTTTCATAACTTTTCCGCTTGTTGAGATTATTTTTCTGCGGGCACTGTTCTGCCTACTGCCTCTTTTTATCGCAATAAAAATTCAGCGTGTTGCCATCGTCAATTATTCCCGTACCAGCTGGAGTTTGATGCTGCTAAGAGGGTTTGCTGAAGTTATGGCAACACTAACATTTCTAAATGCATTGAAACATCTTCCGTTACCGAATGTAACGGCAATCATTCAGATACTGCCCTTAACTGTGACCATGGCGGCCGCATTGTTTCTGAATGAACGGGTGGGCTTGAAAAGATGGACAGCCATCGTCATTGGTTTTATCGGCGTGCTGATAGTTATAAAGCCTGGAACAGAGGGGTTCTCAAGCTATTCATATTATGCGGTTCTTTCGGTCATTTTCGTGACCATGAGAGAGATTGTTACCCGCAAGATTCCAGCTGAGGTTCCTGCAATAATGATAACTTTCATAACCGCGTTAAGTGTTGGCATCACGGCAACTATCTGTTTGCCGTTCATCACACTGAAAGCCCTTGATGCAACTGCGTTCATGCTGGTCTGGTCGGCTGGCATGGCGATTTTTGTAGGTTATTTTTTTAGCATCAAGTCCATGCGTATTGGTGAGATTAGCTTTGTATCTCAATTCAGATATACAGCGATGATCTGGGCTGTTCTTTTCGGCTATTTTGTCTTTAATGATATTCCGGCTCAGAACACGATAATTGGCGCGGTCATTATTGTTGCATCGGGCTTATACGCTTTCCACTGTAAGAGACTTAAAGAGGCTACATGACAAAGGATGATGAAGACTCAAATCTCTGAATTTAGCTATGACAATCCTTTCAATTCAAAAGTTCAAGGTGTAAGCCAAGTTGATTGCGTATTCCGAGGCTACTTCATACCCAAGAGCTGATCGAAGGGCCTTGAACAAATCCTGCCCCCGCAACCATCAAGACCCTACTAAAATCACTATTCTTTTGGATGATGATTTTTGTGCGTGGCCACTAGCCAAACAATGTTTAGATTTATTTAGAAACCACAAAAACGCTGCTGGTTATCTTTTTGCCAGCAAGGCTGAGGCCACTATGATCATTGGCATAAAGCGACACGGATACCTCATTTCGCCCCAGTGGCAGTTTGGGAATATGTTGCCAGTCGCTATAGGCACGACTGAGTTTGTTGCCATTAACGTAGATATGTGCATGGCCATGTCCTTGCATGTTTTCATATCCGGCAGCAGCGGCATCAAAGGTGAAGTTCTTGGTAATTATATTCAGGTTCCAACCCCCAACTGGATCTGCAAGTATCTCTATATTCAAATCAGGTTTGGCAACCCAGTCATCGACCGACATTAGTTTTTCACCATGGGACATTTGCCTGCTAACAATCTCAAGATTTGGTCCGCCACCATCAGATGACCACAGAGCAATCCAACTCCAACAAACGGCGCCACCTAATAGTGCACCACTGAGGAATGCTACCAATAAATCACTTGTTTTGGCTCTTGATGCAGTGGTTCTTTTATCTGCCTGAAGTCGGGATGCGCCCCAATTTGGACTTTTACTGTTCGGCAATGTGTACTCCTGCATCCTTCATTTCTTTAAGTGAAATGTCGAGCGATCCATTGAGGTTGATGGCGCGGCAAGCAGACAACAACAAATTAACATGATAGCCGTGGTTTCTAGCATCAATTGCTGACCAAGCCACACAATAATCTGTCGCAAGGCCGACCAATGTCAAGTTGGCACATCCGCGTTCCTTTAAGAACCCATCCAAGCCAGTCGGGGTTGTTCTGTCATTTTCAAGAAAGGCTGAATAGGAGTCCACCTCAGGATTCATGCCTTTGCGGATGACAGCATTTGCAAGGTCAGTATTCAGATCAGGGTGAAATGCTGCGCCAATGCTACCTTGAATGCAATGGTCAGGCCAAAGAACTTGTGAGCCATAATTCATGTCAAATGTCGTAAAAGGCTCAGCGCCATCATGCGATGAGGCAAAACTGGAGTGTCCATTTGGATGCCAGTCCTGGGTTAATACCACAAGATCAAAACTTTCCATCATGGCATTGATTTTCGGCATGATTTCATCACCACCAGCAACAGCTAAGGCTCCACCTGGGCAAAAATCATTTTGTGGATCAATCACGACGAGAGCTCTCATAACCCACCTCCCATTCTGATATTTAACAATTAAAATGCTACAGGACCGCTGGTTTATATGCAATCTTGTGATAACGAAATACATGACGCACTTTTATGAATTTCCGATACACTCCTTTGTCATGACCAGCTTGCAGAGCTTATTTATTGTGCCGAAATTAAGGTTACATCATACACCAATAAATCGTTGAAAAAGGTCTGGTTTATCTTGAATTTCAGACGCCCTTACTGGGTCGTGGCTTCGGCCATTTTCCAAAAATACCACACGGTCGGCGATAGAAAGCACGGCGTCAACCCGCTGCTCGACAAGAAGTATGGCAACCCCACGATCTCGAAGTGTTTTAACTGCATAACGGATTTGATCAATCATAGAGGGTTGAAGCCCTTCAGTTGGTTCATCTAGTAGTAGTATTTTAGGGCTGATGCATAGTGCTCGTCCGGTTGCCAGCATCTGTTGTTCGCCACCAGACAGGGTGTCTGCGCGTTGGTGAAGTCTCTCACGAAGCCGCGGAAACATGTCTAACACCTCTTCCCTGAAACCATGGTCTTTGCCATTCACCATCAAACCAATTTCCAAATTTTCTTCTACTGTTAGCTCGGAAAATAATCGGCGGCCTTGTGGAATATAACCAATACCATGTCGCGGCACTTCATTGGCGGGAAGCTGGGAAATTTCTATACCATTACATGCAATCCGCCCCACGTCGGTGCTTATCAAGCCCATGATCGTTTTCAAACAGGTGCTTTTGCCGGCACCGTTTCGGCCAAACAAACAGACAATTTCTCCAGCTTGAACATCAAATGAAACGTTATGAAGAACCTGTGCGCCCTGATAGCCAGATGATATTTCCTTGACTACCAACATTAGCTGGTCCCCAGATAGGCTGCTTGTACCGCCGCATTTTCATGAATTTCTTTTGGTGAGCCTTCAGCTAGCACTTTGCCATTATTTAATACAGTAATTGCATCTGCAGATCGCATGACAACATCGATATTATGTTCAATCAGAAGTATGGTCATTACGCCTCTAAGATTACTAATTAGTCTTATGAATTGGTTAATTTCGCTGTCAGCAAGGCCTTGTGTTGGCTCGTCAAGGATCAGCAATTTTGGTCTTTGACACAATCCCATCGCAATTTCGAGAAGGCGCTGATGCCCATAGCTGAGGTCACCTGCAAGCTGGGTGGCACGATCAGATATACCAACTTCTGCAAGCGCATCTTCAACCCGACGCTTGGTTTCGTTTTCATCGCCAATGGTTTGCCAGCGCACCGCAAGCGCAACATTTTCAAAAACAGAGAGGCGACCATAGATAGATGTAATCTGGAAAGTGTAAGCCATACCGGCCCTAATGCGCAGATGTGCGGGTTCTTTCGTTACATCTATGCCGTCAAAAAACACCTGTCCTTCAGTAGCCGCAATACGTCCCGACAACATGCTAACGAAAGTGGTTTTACCAGCACCATTAGGGCCTATTAACGCACGAACCTGGCCAGTTGGTATGACGAAACTGATGTTATCAACAGCTGTTATCCCACCAAATTTTCGACTGAGATTGTGGGTCGAAAGTAAATTCATGGCAACCACCGTAACCCGCGTCTGCGGATCTCACCAACAAGGCCTTGTGGCGCAAACAATGTCAACATCACCAATGAGAAACCTGCAATGAGCATATATGCAGTCGTCAAGCCACTTGATAAATCGATCAGATAAAACATGAATAAGGTGCCTACAAAAGGACCAAGAACGGTGCCTGCGCCGCCAAGGAGAACCCATAAAAGTGGAAAAATAGAATATTGAACCGAGGCAAAGGTCGCCCCTGCATAGCCAAATAGCAGACAATAACAAGCGCCAGCTGCCGCTGACATGGTCCCCGACAGGACTATTGCTGAAAGTTTATGGCGCTGAATATCATACCCGAGCATTCGCGTGCGCTCATTATTCTCGCGGATGGCAACGAGAACGCGCCCAAATCCAGCTTGAACCACGCGAAGACTAACAATAATGCAAATTGTCATGAGAAGCAGTGCCGCAAAATAGCGGCTTGTCGGATCAGACAAGTCTATGCCGGCAATTGAACGCAATTCCTGCTGAATGACCAAGCCTTCATCACCTCGGGTAAATTCTCCAAAATAAAGAACAGTTAAGTAGCCAGCTTGCGAAAACATCAGTGTGACGATCATAAATGCAACGCCGGTTGTGCGAAGCAGTAGAAGTCCGATCGTAAGCGAGACAACAACGCCGCTGAGCAAACCAATAATAAGCGCTGGGCCGGCCAACCATTCAAGATGTTGCATGCTGAGTGAAAGCCCATACATGCCAGCAGCAAAGAACAGCGCATGGCCAAGACTAAGAAGCCCTGTATAGCCAAAAAGAATATTGTAACCCATGGCATAGCAGGTCAGCACCATAATTCTTGCCATGCTGGCATGATGATAGGACGGCAGGACAAATTGCAAAACAAACAATAGCGCGACAATGCCAAGGTGAAGCAACCATGATTTTTTTAATTCACTCATAGCGCGCGTTTTCCAAAAAAGCCTTGTGGGCGGAAAACTAGAAAAAAGGCGACCGCCAATGTTGCAATGATTTTTGCCAATGTTGGGGAAAAGAAAATAGAGATAATGCCGTCACTCAAACCAATTAATAGCGCTGCGACAATTGTTCCTGGCAGGCTGCCGAGACCACCTATAATGACTACAATAAAAGATAATAAAAGTGGATCATGCCCCATCAGGTAGTGCGCTTGTTGGATCGGCACAATTAGAACGCCCCCAAGGGCAGCCAGCCCCGCACCAAGTCCAAAAACTGACGCATAGACCCTGTTGACAGGAATAGCAAAGGCAAGTGCGGTTTCACGATCAAGTTGCGTTGCACGCATTATCAGCCCGTAACGGGTGCGGGTCATCAGCAGCCAAATAGCAACTAAAAGAGTCAACGCTGCGAGGATTACCGCAATTTTATAACTGGTGGTTCCGAGTCCCCAAGGCCAGTATAAGGCCAGCCCATCATTCGTCCACTCAAGGAGAGGAATCGATAACCGATTGTTAAAGGGCGCTTCGACTGGGCGTGCGTCTGGTCCAAATGTCATTAAAGTAAGTTGCTGAATGACGTAAAGCAGACCGATTGTTGCCACGATGGTGCGCTCAGGATCATATCCAATCCGTTTGAGAATCAACTGATCGGCAATTACAGCCAATCCAGCCGTCAGCGGCGGTGCCAAAAGCATTGCAGCAACAAAGCCAAGCGCAGGGTTTCCTTCTATGCTCCCAGCTATCCACCAAGCCAAAACAGCTCCAACCATGAAAAACTCGCCATGTGCGACATTTACCACGCGCATCACCCCAAAAACTAATGACAAGCCTACGGCCATCAGTGATAGCACCGCCGCGGTGACAAGGCCCTCCAGAAGGCCAAGAATGATATAGGGTCCAAGTTCCATAAAACCAGGGTAAAACCACTTCCTTTGACAAGTGTCAGGCGGAATGTCTTAAAAATGAAATAAATTAGTTGATAAAATTATCAGGTGCGGCCCGCCGTGACAGACCGCACCATGGCCTCAGAAAGGCTGTTTTGTATAGTCTACTTCATCTGGATAATAGGTATCCGATATGGAGGTAGTGTGCGCTAAAACAAGTTTACTGTTGGTTACTTTGGTAATGTATTGATGGCCAAACACCTGATGTGTCCTGCCGTTAAATTCTTTCGCACCTTGAGGGTGTGCATGGGAATGCGGCATTAAAGTCATTGCTTCAACAGCTTCGATCAGTTTGGCACGGTCTTTTGGACCGCTATAACCACTCGCTTCCATGCCGGCTTTAACAATGTGGAGCGTTTCCCAACATCCAAACATATGGGCGTAGGTAGACACATCTTTAGAGTCGGACAATGAAGCGCCATTTGCATCGACACCAACGGCAGTGCGATAATCCTTATCATACACGGATTGGTTTGCCTGAGCGTAGCGTGGATTGCCTTCCCAGAAATATGTCCCTTCCAAAAACTCAAGGCCTGGACTCGCCAAATCAACTGCCTCTAAAGAATCGATAAAGCCAAAGATTTCTGGGCGCGAATTGCCAAAAAACTCACCCATTTCTTTTACGAAGGTCAGAACCGCTGGGCCAACCATGACATGATAAATCACGTCGGTATTGCGGGGGATTTTAGGAAAGTATTTTGTAAATGATGACTCAGTTGGAGGGATGGCTATTTTTGCAACCACTTGCCCACCTTGTGCTTCTATCGCCGCTGAAAAATAATCTCGGTGATCATGACCAAAAGCGAAGTCTGGATAGATCATTGTTACCTTTTTACCCAATGAGCTACTGACAAATGGCGCCATGGCCTGTACCTGGCTTTTCACATCCGTAATGCCTGGTTGCAAGGTGTAGCGGTTTAGCATGCCACTTGCGACATGATGACCTTCAGACACGACAAAATACGGAATTTTTAGTTCACCAGCACGCGGTGCAGAACCGATAACAACGTGGCTAAATAATGTGCCAAAAGCTATGTCGCATCCATGCTGCGTGGCCATCTTTTCAACAACTTCAGCACCACGTTTTGGGTCGGTGCCATCGTCTTCGGCTATAATTTCCACTTTCCGGCCATTAATACCGCCTTCATCGTTGATCTTTTTGACAGCAGCTTTGGTTGCACGATCATACCATCTGCCATACGCCGCTCCAATACCCGTACGATGGACCTGGAAACCAATTTTTATCGGCTCTGATGCCTCAGCCTGACTATAGCGACCAAATAATGGCAAACTGCTTGCGGTCGCCACTAGTGCTGTTGTTGCGGCAAGTGTCTTAATTGCCTTGCGGCGGCTCGATTGTTTGGTCATATTTTGAACTTGGCCCATATCAACTTGATGGTTTCTTTTAATTGACACATTGTTTGTAGGTTTCCTCATATCTGCCTCCCCTGAATGTTTATCCAAGTTGTATAATTGAATCCGCTAAAAGTGTGTGACCACTCAAAAAACAAGTCCAGTAAAATTTTATTTGTCATTAGCTTATCTTTGGCGCCGCAAGAAGCCATAAGCCAAGCCATGTATAAAGAACCATAAAAATTGCGACGGGCAATCCAGCATATACGGCTCTGACAGAATCACCGTAAATTCGAACAGATTCCAGATGCGCTAAAATAACAGAAATAACATGACCAAGCGTGATCACAAAGGCCTGTGATAGCCAAATTAACCTGACAGTTTCACGATGATTAAAAAAACCAGTAGTAACATAAAAACCATCTAATCCCAGTAAATTGAAACCATTACCCAATGGGTCATTAAGTGCCAAAAGCACATATTGACCTTCAACAAGGAGTGAGGGCAGGTAGTGCGCAGTATGATATGCAAGTGCGATAGGTAAAACGGTGGGCGCAAACGCATTTAGCAATGTTGTTGTGTTTAAATGTCCTGATGCAAGCCTGTTACCAATTGTGATCATAATGATAAATAGTCCGATAAGTATCAAATTAGCACTCAATAGACCTATTACCACTGGAATAACAACGGCGGATCTTCCAGGAAAATCAAGCGGATTCACTCCAATCTGATCAAACCAAAAAAATGTTTCATTTAATCCATCGAATGAGCCTGTGCCCAACAATACTAAAATGAAAATTGAAATTCCTCGGAATATTTTAATGTTATCTTTGAATTGCCAACCTAGCCAACCAGCGCAAAGCTTGTCGCCACGCTGTGCGAATACGGCCAGGCGTTTAAGTTGAACCATCATCACAGAGAAAAATTCAACCCGCTCTAGCCAGCGTTCAGGGCCAAAAACTACCATGCCTGAAAATGTCATTGTCATGTAGACTGTGAGCACGCTTGCCAAGCGCGCTGGATCGTCAGGCGCTGGATCAGCAAGAGTAAAGGCGGAAAACATCAATAGAATTGCCACGGCTGGCAAAATGCCCGCTTGATCAGGTAGCTTTAACCAAGGTCGAGATAACAAAATAGTTAGTGGTTTTACAGCCCATTGCCATGGTGAAATCCAGCCCCACAAGTTAAACAAATAGCCTTGAATCATTGGGGCCGCCATCCAAAATGCGACCCAAAATCCAAGTGTAAGCGGGTTTTCAAGTGGATCACGCGTTCCATTTAGGCCTGTTTGAATGCCCCAAACGACAAAAAGAAATGAAATAAAACTACTAATTTCCTGAGTTGATGAATTAATCCTGAATTCAATTAAGTTAATTTTTTTGAATAATTTATATGGAACTTGGGAAGGCAAGAACCACACTAGCATCAGGCTGAGTGCTACAATTAAAACGCCCAGAGCTATGTATGGACCTGTTGGCAAGAGGGCAATGAAACTTTGCCCAGTCGCGTGTGAGAATGCTTTGGTTGGCGTAGTAATTCCTACAACTGACAATGAGATTTTTTTCCAAAATCGGCATGTTAGAGGAATTCTACAAATGATCATGTTTCAATATGAAAACTGCACTTTTCGATTGTCAAGCTAAGTTGAAAATTTTTGAGTAACAGTAAATTGGTGTTGGAAATCATACCCAAGCGCTAATCGTAGGGTCTTGAACAAATCCTGCCCCCGCAACCATTTTTCTCACTCTATTCTTGAACCGTTTCCATCGAGACAAAGGTTGACGTTGATGCCACATGTGGCAGAGATGAGATATTCTCTGCAAGCTCTGTTCGGTAATTACGAATATTGTTTGTTCGGACTTTGAGCAGATAGTCAAAACTGCCTGCAATCATGTGGCATTGTTCAACAGATTTCAGCGCTCTCACAGCCGAATTGAACGCCGTCAGCGCATTAGCGCGGGTATCTGACAAGGTTACTTGGACAAAGGCGATATGATCCTGTCCCAGTTTTGTATAATTAAGCTGTGCTGCATATCCACGAATATACCCTTCTTTTTCAAGTTTCTTTATCCGCGCTTGCAATGGTGAGGGTGACAGACCGACTTGTTCAGATAGTTTTTTGAGTGTTGTTTTACTATCATGAGACAGCTGATCAAGTATTTTAAAATCGATGGCGTCCAAAGTAAAAAATCCTAAATTAATTCGTTTTATAATAAATATAATACAAAAATAGTCAAAAATCAGTAAATTAAATATTTAAATAAGAAAAATAAAGGAAAAATACAAAATAAAAATTTGATAACATAGCCGCATCAATCTAATGCCGGAGAGTTGGCGATGAACGCTATGCAAAGCCCGTTGAAAAAGATGTCATGGGGGCAAGGGCTTTTCCCTCAAATTGGACCTGTTGCGGATGAATTGGCGCTTGTCGAAGCATTTCACCATTTGCCTGCCCTTAGCTTGCAAGACCGGACAAACATCTTACAAAAAGCCAGAAAAATAACAGCTTTGGCACGCCAAACCAGCGCCATCATTTCGGCGGAAAAGATCATGGCGGTCTATAAATTATCGACATCAGAGGGGCGCATGATCATGGAGCTTGCCGAAGCTTTGTTGCGCGTACCAGATGCGACGACACGCGATTTTCTGATTTTTGACAAACTTGCCCCCGGTCACTGGCTAGATGGTGACGCCAAAGGGTTTTTAAGGGGGATGGAATCTGCGCTTGCACTTGCTGGGGCTATTGTTCGACACGGGCATGATGATGCTTTGACGGCGGTCGTCTACAGACTTGGTGTGCCGACGGTTCGTCGTGCCATTGAAACAGCGATGCGCCAGATGGGCGGACAATTTGTCTTTGCTGAAACCATTGAACGCGCGGCAAAGAACGCCGCTCAGCAAAAACAACTGTTCTCATTCGATATGCTGGGGGAAGCGGCGCGTTCTGAAGAAGATTGCGTGCGGTATTTCAATGCCTATGCTAAAGCGATCGATGTTGTTGGTACACAGGCCACAAATGACGATGTGAATCAGAATTCTGGCGTCTCTGTCAAACTCTCTGCGCTATCTTGCCGGTTACAGCCACGCTATTGGCCGAAAAGCCACGAGGCGTTAACGCGGCGCATGGTCAAGCTTGCGATAGAAGCACGGCGGCACAATATCCCGTTGACGATTGATGCCGAGGAATTTAGCAGATTAGAGCCAAGCCTTTACGTCTTTGAATCTCTGCTGGCACATCCCGATCTAAAGGGGTGGCAGGGGTTTGGGATGGTTGTTCAGGCCTACGCACGTCATGCCGGTCAGGTGATGAATTGGCTGGAGGCAAAAGCGCGCACCTATCAGACCCGAATATCAGTGCGGCTGGTGAAAGGGGCCTATTGGGACAGTGAAATCAAGATCGCACAGGAAAAGGGCCTTGCAGATTTTCCGGTTTACACGTCAAAAAAACATACTGATTTAGCATATATTACTCATGCAAAACGCCTGATGAGGGCGTCGGCCTATATCCATCCACAATTTGCAAGTCATAATGCTTATACGCTTGTTGCTGTGGCCCATCTCGCAGATATGGTAAAACCGAAATCATTTGAGCTTCAGAAGCTTCATGGCATGGGCGATGATGTTCACCGGCAACTTAGAAACATCACGACAGCACCTTTGCGTGTTTATGCGCCGGTTGGCCGACACCATGATTTGTTAGCCTATCTTGTCCGCCGAATTCTGGAAAACGGGGCAAGTTCCTCCTTTATGAATCAATTTGCTGATGAAATGGTGGACATTGAAACGCTGGTTCGTGATCCTTACGAGAGCGTGCGCCTGAAGACCCATGTACCAACAGGGGCGCAGATATTTTGGCCTGAGCGCAAGAACAGTCGCGGCTTTGACGAGGCGAATATCGCTACATTGTGTGCGTTTGCTACTGATGTTTCAAACGAGCAATTGCCCACCCCACCGCGCGATTCTAGTCGGCAAGATGTTGCCAGAGCCTTTGAGAAGGCGCGCCAATCATCATGGCGCTGTGTTAGCCCGGCCGAACGGGGCAATATTCTTAATCATATTGCCGATCAATACGAAAACGCTGCCAGTGAAATTTTTCGTCTGCTTGTTCAAGAGGCAGGCAAAACCATAGACGATGCCGCCGGTGAATTAAGAGAGGCTGTAGATTTTTGTCGATATTATGCGGCGCAGGCGCAAAAGATTAATTCTGCGTCGCTGGCACGCGGGACTGTTGTGGCGATCTCACCATGGAATTTTCCGCTGGCAATTTTTACTGGCCAGATTGTTTCAGCACTTGGAGCAGGTAACATGGTTCTGGCAAAGCCCGCTGAGCAGACACCACTGATTGCCGCGTTTGCAGTGTCGCTTATGCATAGGGCGGGTGTGCCAAAAGATGCGATTCAACTTTTATGCGGTAGCGGAACTGACGTTGGGGCCGCCCTCACTATCGCAGGACAGGCTGATATGGTGGTCTTTACCGGGTCAACTCATACGGCCAAACTGATTGAAAGTGCCATTGCAGATTCAGCCAAGCCCGATGCACCGCTCATTGCAGAAACTGGTGGTCTTAATGCGATGATTGTTGACAGTTCAGCGCTTCTTGAACGGGCTGTGGATGACATTATAAATTCTGCTTTTAAGTCTGCAGGCCAGCGATGTTCAGCTTTACGAATTTTATATGTGCAAGAAAATATAGCCGCTGACCTGATGCGTATGTTGGCAGAGGCCGCTGCTATGCTAAAGCTTGGTGATCCGTCTCAACCTGATACCGATATTGGCCCGGTCATTGATAAAGAAGCAAAATCCACAATTGATATTTATGTAGAAAAGGCCCGCATCGAGGGAAGGCTGATCTGGCAGGGTATTGCGCCTGAAACGGTATGTTTCTGCCCACCGTCAATTTTAAGCGTTGACGGTATCGCCGATCTTCAGGGTGAAGTTTTCGGTCCTGTGCTTCATATCGCCACCTATAGAGCTGGAGATGAAGCAACGGTTGTAAATGCCATCAATGGGTCTGGTTACGGCCTCACCTTTGGTATGCATAGCCGGATCGACACCAGTATCGAGGCAGTGAGCGCGGCTATCAACGTTGGCAATGTCTACATTAATCGCAATCAAATTGGTGCTGTTGTAGGCTCACAGCCCTTTGGTGGTCATGGTCTATCAGGCACTGGCCCAAAGGCGGGCGGGCCGCTATATCTCAATACATTTTTGAAAAAAACCGATTGGGAATATAGCCGAAAGGCCATCACATTTGACTGCCCCGGGCCATCTGGTGAGCATAATAAATACAGTCTCACATCAAAGAAAGGCAAAGTGCTGGTGCTTCATAAAGATGCCGAAACACGCAAAGAGCTTGCCCGTATTGCAAAAAGCTTTGGTAATAAATTCAAGATGGCGGCAACGCTTACAGAAGAACTTGCAGATATTGATGTGGTGATGACGAAAGTGAAAAACAGCCCTGACGCTGGTGCGTTGCGCAAGGCACTATGCAAGGCCAGTCAGAGAGTAATACCGCTGATTACAGATGAAGGCGGCTATAGCTGGCTTCGGTCAGAAAAACATATCTGCCGCGATGTCACCGCATCTGGCGGCAATATAGACCTTCTTATGAAATAGTCTGCCTGATGATTTATTTGCGATACAGCCTCTATTTATGGGCGCGTCAAGCGTTTCTTTTTCAGAAAAGCTTTGCAACAGTTGCCAAAAAAATTCATACCCAAGCGCTGATCGTAGGGTCTTGAACAAATCCTGCCCCCGCAACCATTGTTATTTGCACCCCCTCGCTTTTGGCCCGGGGGTGTTCGTTTTTTGGCTCTATGCCAAGCTTTAGCAAGGCCCCAAGCTCACCGTAGCGTTTGATTTTCAATTTCCCATTTTCTGGAACAAACTGCACCCGTTCGATCAACTGGCGGATGGCAGTGTTAGTATCGACAAAAATCATCGGGTCGGTTATGTCCAGTATATGGATAGTGGTAAAATGATCGTCAGTGTTTTGCACTGGTGAAGAATGACCCCGAGGTAGGTCATGATTAATCAATTTAGACGCATAATATAAACGTCAATGCTGGAACGAGAAATGGCTGTTTCGTGGCGAAAAGATGGGATTTATGGGTTTGTCGTGCTGGACAACCCGCCGGTGAATGCCATTAACCGCGAAATTCGGCAGGGCTTGTTAGAAGCTGTTGACTGGGCCGAAAGAGAAGGGCTTGAACGGGTCATTTTATCAGGTGCCGGGCCTGCCTTTGCGGCTGGTGCTGACGCCAAGGAATTTGATCGCGCGCCAGAGGCACCGCATCTTCCAGATGTTTTAAATCGTATTGAGTCAAGCACGGTGCCATGGATTGCGGCCTTGCATGGTGCGGTTCTTGGCGGCGGTGCGGAATTGGCGTTGGCGTGCCGTTACCGTGTGGCCCGCAGTGACGCCAGTATTGGGTTTCCAGAGGTCATTTTGGGCCTTGTGCCGGGGGCTGGCGGCACGCAAAGACTGCCCCGCCTTGTCGGCCTTGGTGAAGCGTTGAATCTTGTGCCAACCGGCAAAGCCATCAATGGCAGGCAGGCCAAGGAGATTGGCCTTGTCGATGAAATTGATGATGATCCGCTGGGTTTTGCGGAAATAACCAATGGGGAGTTGCTGGGTATGTCGGTTCCAGTTGGCGCGTTAAACGCTGGTGAGGTTGATGAAGCGCATTATGAGTCGGCGAGCGTGCTTGCCAAAAAGCGGATGCGCGGACAAGTCGCACCTCTCAAAGCAATTGATTTATTGCGTGTCGCCCAGACCCAGACGCTAGAAGCAGGCATGAAGCGTGAGCGTGAAGTTTTTCTGGATTTGCGGCAGTCTGATCAAGCCCGAGCGCTTCGCCATATTTTTTTCGCAGAACGTGGCGCTAAAATCCCATCTGATTTAAAGCCAGAGATGAAGATACCGGATCACGTTGCCGTTGTGGGTGGCGGCACAATGGGCGCGGCGATTGCTTATGCTTTTTTAAATACTGGTGCAAAAGTTGTGGTTTTGGAGACTGACGCCGATGGTTTGGCGCGTGCGTCCACCAACATTGAGGCGCTGATCAGTAACAGCCTATCATCGGGCCGGATTGATGAAACCGCGGCCAATGCGCGGCGTAATCAAATGACGCGAACAACAAATTACCAAGACCTTGCGGGCGTTGATCTTGCAATCGAAGCGGTTTTTGAGGATGGTTCTGTCAAGCAAAAGGTTTTGCGATCCCTTGAGGCGGCGTTGCGACCGGATGCTGTGATTGCGACAAATACATCTTATCTGGACGTCAATATGCTGGCAGCTGCACTGGCTGATCCGTCACGTTTGATTGGTCTGCATTTTTTTGCCCCAGCCCATATCATGAAGCTATTAGAAATCGTCA
The DNA here is from genome assembly GCA_027620495.1 of Pseudomonadota bacterium. Taxonomy (GTDB): domain Bacteria; phylum Pseudomonadota; class Alphaproteobacteria; order Puniceispirillales; family Puniceispirillaceae; genus UBA3439. The sequence goes on from JAQCEA010000013.1 coordinate 21,390, forward strand.
AAGCCGAGATGGCGTCTCCAAAAGCACTAGCTGTGGGGTATGCGGTTGCAAAACGCCTTGGCAAAATTCCAGTCGTTGCTGGTGTATGTGACGGCTTTATCGGCAATCGTATTTTGGCCCGCTACCGGGAAGCGGCTGATACCTTGCTCATGGATGGCTGTACACCATGGGACATTGACGAGGCGATGGTCGATTTTGGCTATGCGATGGGGCCGTATGCGGCACAGGATTTATCGGGTCTTGATATTGCCCATGCAAACCGCCGCCGGCAAGATGCTACACGTGATCCGGCGCGGCGCTATATCCCCATTGCTGATCAGTTGGTAGCGGCTGGGAGACTGGGGCGTAAATCCGGTGCTGGGTGGTATCAATACCCGGCAAATGGCGGCAGAGACATAGACCCGGCCATTGAGAAAATCATTTTACAAGCGGCGGCATCAGCTGGCATTGATCGCCGCGCCTTTACCCCATCTGACATTCAAAACCGGCTTGTGCTGGCGATGATTAATGAAGCGGCAAATATTCGTTTTGATGGCATTGCGGCAACAACGGCTGATATCGATCTTGTGCTGGTTCATGGCTATGGCTTTCCGCGTTGGCGTGGTGGGCTTTTGCATTATGCCGACCAGATTGGCGTTGACCGATTGCTGGCAATGCTCGGAATGTACGCGGCAGAAGACCCGCTTGTCTGGCACCCAAGCCCGGTGCTTATCGATTGCGCTGAAGCCAAAATCAGTTTGGCCGACTGGCAAGCAGAAAATCATTAGACCATGGCGGGTCTATGTTTCTGATTTTTTCAAACGATGAACGTCATATTCATCCTATCAATGCCTGCGCTTCGATTGATATTTGACAAGCGGTATAGTAAACATAGCGCGCCGAGATATAGGGAGAGATTACCATGAAGAAAGTTTTTATGATCGCCGCAATGGCGACAGCCGTTGCGATGGCCCCAGCCAACGCAGAAACTGTTAAAATTGGTTATATGACCACATTGTCAGGGGGGGCTGGCATTATTGGCAAGCAAATGCAAAATGCTGTAGAGCTGGCACTAGAGCATAAAGGCGGCAAGCTTGGCGGCATGGACGCCGAAGTCATTTTTGTTGATGATCAGCGCAAACCAGATGTGGCAAAACAGCTGGCCAATCGGTTGGTGAAAAGTGACCGTGTTGATGTGGTTGCTGGTGTCATCTGGTCAAATCTTCTGATGGCGATTCATAAACCCGTGACACGCGCTGATACATTGTTGATCAGCTCTAATGCTGGGCCATCACCAATTGCCGGTGAAGAATGCCATGAAAACTTTTTTTCTATGTCTTGGCAAAATGACCAGACCCCCGAAGCCATGGGCAAATATATGCAGGATGCCGGTATCAAATCGGTCTATCTGATGGCACCAAATTATCAAGCTGGCAAAGATATGCTGTCTGGCTTCAAACGCTATTATACCGGCGAAATTGCTGGTGAAGTTTACACCAAATTGGGACAAAGTGACTTTCAGGCAGAATTGTCAGCCTTGCGCGCTGTCGCACCGGAAACAACCATGGTGTTCCAGCCTGGCGGTATGGGCATTAATTTTGTCAAACAATGGAAACAAGCCGGCATGGATGGGGTGAGCAAGCTTTATCAGGTCTTTACCGTTGATGGTGTGTCTTTGCCAGCGCTAAAGGAAACAGCCCTTGGTATTTTGGGAACCCAATCTTGGTCGCCTGATCTTGATAACGACATCAACAAGAAATTTGTCGCCGATTACAAGGCAAAATTTGGCGGCTACCCATCATTCTATGCGGCACAGGCTTATGACACCATCATGGCGGTTGACCATGCGATTACCACATCAGGTAGCAAAGATACCGACAAAATGCGGGCGGCGCTGGCCAAGGGCAATATCCCGACAACGCGTGGGGTGTTGAAAATGAACAGCAATCATTTTCCGATCCAGAATTTCTATCTTCGTGATACCGTTCTGGACGCTGATGGTGTTGTCACCTCAAAGGTTTTGTCGACAGTGTTTACTGATCATGCCGATTCATATGCGGCAAGCTGTAAATTCTAGATAGACCGCGATTGGCTGGCGGTGAACTGCCGCCAGCCGCACCCACCATGCCCGAAACGCCATTGTGACAAGGTCTTGTGGATGACATTAACCCTTATCCTTGAACAGGCTTTTAACGGGCTACAGGCGGGCGTGACATTGTTTCTTGTTGCGGCTGGCCTCACCTTAATTTTAGGCATTATGGATGTTGTCTTTCTGGCGCATGGCGCACAGGTGATGATTGGTGCCTATGCGGCGGCGGCCATTGCCGCGGCAACTGGCAATTTCTATATAGGGCTATTGCTGGCGGTCCCAGTGACCTTTGCCAGCGGCTATCTCTTAGAATTTTTGTTGATCCGGCACCTCTATCGGCGCGACCATATGGATCAGGTGTTAGCAACTTTTGGTTTGATCCTGTTTTTTAACGAGCTGATCCGGATTGGGTTTGGGCCAGCGGCGCTCTATTCTGATTTGCCGCCATCATTATCTGGCTTTGTTGAAATTCTGCCGGGTACACCCTATCCGGTTTATCGTCTTGGGGTGATTCTGGTTGGCCTTGCCTGTGCTATTGCGATCCATATGTTTGTCTCGCGCACCCGTATTGGGGCGATGGTGCGGGCGGGGGCCAATAACCCGGAAATGACCGCCGCGCTCGGCATTAATATCAAGATTTTATTTCGGTTTATTTTTGCCACCGGGGCCTGTTTTGCCGGTGTGGCTGGCATGATGCTGGGGCCGATCACCGCGGTACAGCCGGGGATGGGGGAACCGCATTTGATCCTGTCATTGGTGGTGATCATTATTGGCGGCATTGGGTCGGTGCGCGGGGCCTTTATCGCGGCCATTATTGTCGGGCTTGTTGATACATTGGGGCGGGTCTTTTTGCCAGCAATGCTGCGTCTGGTTGTTGATCAGGCAACCGCTGATGGGGCTGGCCCGGCAGTGGCGTCTATGCTGGTCTATATCTTAATGGCGGTGGTGCTTATTTTCCGGCCAACAGGCCTGTTTCCGGCAAAGGGGTGATCCGGTGTCAGCCATTCGCGATTTTATTGGACTGGTAGGTGACGGGGTGAAAGCCAACCAGACTTTGTGGCTGTTGGTTTTCGGCTTTGCGCTGTTCCCGATCTTCAGCTATTTTGCCGATTTGCCATTCTGGAATGATGTGGCAATGCGGATCATGCTGTTGGGGATGGCGGCAATGGGGCTGAATTTGGTCCTCGGCTATGGCGGTATGGTGTCATTTGGCCATGCGGCTTTCATTGGCATTGGTGCCTATTGTGTTGGCATCAGCCAATTTTATGGCATCAGTAATGGCTGGGCGCATCTTGGTTTTAGTATTGTTACCTGCGGGCTGGCAGGGTTGGTGATCGGCTATCTAGCACTGCGTACCAGCGGTATTTATTTCATTATGATCACGCTGGCATTCGCGCAGATGCTGTTCTTTTTATTTGTGTCGCTAGAGGCCTATGGCGGTGATGACGGCATGAGTGTCGACCGCGGCGAATTTGGCTTTATTGATCTTTATGATCCGTTGCGCCTGTATTTTCTGATTTGGTGCGCGCTGGCACTTGTCAGTTTGGCACTCATGTTTATCGTGCGGTCGCGTTTTGGGGTAACTTTGCGGGCCATCAAAAGCAATGAATCGCGGATCGAGGCGATGGGGCTGTCTCCTTTGCGGTTTAAAATGGTCGGCTATGTGATTTCGGCGGTGATTTGTGGGATCGCCGGTACATTATTTGCCAGCTGGCAGGAATATGTCTCGCCAGACATCATGCATTGGACGCGGTCAGGCGAATTAATGATCATTATCATTCTTGGCGGGCTTGCCACGCTGGCTGGCCCCTTGCTTGGCGCGATTGTCTTTCTGCTTCTTGAAGAAAGCCTGCCGATGTTGCTTGGCGCGGTGGCTCCGGCCTATGCAGAAAACTGGATGATTATTTTTGGCCCCCTATTGATTATGGTCGTGCTGTTTGGTCGGGGTGGGTTGACCGGCATTATTGACCGTTTGTCTGGGACGCGGGGCAATGCAGATCACAAGGCAGGCCCGCGATGAGCCGTGCTGTATTAGAATTGCAGGGTCTTAATAAATCCTTTGGCGCGTTGCACGCCACCCGGGATTTATCTTTTTGTGTGAATGCCGGTGAAATTCACGCATTGATTGGACCCAACGGGGCCGGCAAGACAACCTTGATCCAGCAAATATATGGCGCGTTGAAGCCTGATACCGGGCATGTTTTGTTAAATGGCAAAGATATCACCAGCTTGCCGGTGCCTGGCCGGGTGCGCGCTGGCATTGGCCGGTCATTCCAAATTAGCAATGTGCTGATGGATTTTACCGTTTTGGAAAATGGCATCATTGCCGAACAAGCCCGTCTTGGGCAGAGCTTTCGGTTCCTACGTCCAGCCTTTGACGACCCAGACTTGATCGCGGGTGCGCGGAAAATTCTGGCTCGTGTCGGACTGAATGACCGCGCCGACCAACGGGTTGGCGATCTGGCGCATGGGGAACGCCGAATGTTGGAACTGGCACTGGCGTTGGCAACCGCACCGCAATTATTGCTTCTTGATGAACCAATGGCAGGGGCTGGCCCAGAAGAAAGTCAGCGCATGAGCCAGATCATAGAGACGCTTCGCGGCAAATTGGCGATCTTGTTGATTGAACATGATATGGATGCGGTGTTTCGCCTTGCAGACCGGATCACCGTGCTGGTTGAAGGTGCGGTGATTGCCAGTGGTACGGCTGATGAGATTAGTAATAGTGCGGCTGTGCAAACCGCCTATTTGGGAAGTGAATGACCATGCTGGACCTTCATAACATTGAAACTGGATATGGCGCCGGTAAAGTTCTGTTTGGTGTGTCGTTGTCAGTCACTGCTGGGGCCTGCGTGTCATTAATGGGGCGCAATGGCATGGGGAAAACCACAACGGTGCGTGCCATTATGGGGCAATTGCCGCTGACCAGCGGACGCATTAGCCGTTTTGGCGATGATCAGGACGATCGGTCATCATTTGAAATTGCCCGTGCCGGTATCGGGCTGGTGCCAGAGGGCCGACAGATTTTTTCTAACCTCACTGTACGGGAAAATTTGCAAACATTTTACCGGATGCCTGCTGGCCAGACTGGTGCCGCGTGGCATCTTGACCGGGTGCTGGCGCTGTTTCCGCGTTTGTCCGAACGTCTGGAACATGCGGGCAATCATCTGTCAGGTGGCGAGCAACAGATGCTGGCGATTGGACGGGCGTTGATGACCAACCCGAAATTGCTCATACTTGATGAAGCCACCCAAGGGCTGGCACCGATCATCCGCCAACAGATTTGGGATTGTTTGAACCAGTTAAAGCAAGATGGACAATCCATCCTGATTATCGACAAAAATGTCGATGCCATCGCCAAACTTGCTGATCATATTTACATTCTCGATAAAGGCCGGGTTGTGTGGCATGGCGATTCAGACGCACTTTTGGCGACGCCTGATTTGAAATCGCGTTATCTTGGTGTGTAATATAGCGTCATTATCGGTTCTGGCTGAGACATGATGGGGACAGGCAAAATGTTGGATGCTTTTATTTGTGACGCGATACGCACCCCCATCGGCCGTTATGGTGGTGGGCTGGCCACTATGCGGCCTGATGATCTGGCGGCACATGTCATCTGCACCCTGATGCAACGCAATCCGTCACTTGATCCATATGCGGTTGACGAAGTTGTTTTCGGCTGTGCCAATCAGGCTGGTGAAGACAATCGCAATGTGGCCCGCATGGCGTTGTTGCTTGCTGGTTTGCCGGTCGAGGTGCCAGCCAGCACCATCAACCGGCTGTGTGCATCTGGCATGGACGCCGTGGCAAGTGCGGCGCGCGGCATTATTGCAGGCGATTTTCAGCTTGCTATAGCTGGCGGCGTTGAAAGCATGAGCCGCGCCCCGTTTGTCATGCCAAAGGCTGAAACCGCCTTTGTTCGCAGTTACCAGATATTTGACACAACCATTGGCTGGCGGTTTGTAAACCCGGCCATGCAGGCGATCTATGGCATCGATTCAATGCCGGAAACCGCCGATAATGTGGCGGTTGATTATGCCATCAGCCGGCAGGATCAAGACGCTTTTGCCTTGCGGTCACAGCAACGCTGGGCAGTGGCACATAAAGCTGGCGTTTTTGCTGATGAGATTGCCCCTGTGGCGGTGCCAAAGCGCCGCGGAGAACCGGTCATCTTCGATACAGATGAGCATCCGCGCCCGCAAACGACAATCGAACAGCTGAAAAATCTTGATGGGGTGAATGGGCCGGACTCTACCGTGACCGCTGGTAATGCGTCAGGTGTCAATGATGGCGCGGCAGCACTTTTGCTGGCATCTGAACAGGGCATAAACACCCACGGATTGACGCCGCTTGCCCGTATTGTGGCAAGCGCAACAGCTGGTGTGCCGCCGCGCATTATGGGGATGGGCCCGGTACCAGCCAGCCAAAAGGCATTAAAAAAAGCTGGCCTCACCATTGATGATATTGATGTGATTGAAATCAACGAGGCGTTTGCGGCACAGGGCCTTGCTTGCCTCCGCGGGCTTGGCATTGCCGATGACGCGCCGCATGTAAACCCAAATGGTGGGGCGATTGCGCTTGGTCATCCGCTTGGCATGTCTGGGGCGCGATTGGTGCTAACAGCGGCCTATGAACTCAAACGCCGTGGTGGCCGCTATGCGCTCTGCACCATGTGTATAGGTGTGGGCCAGGGCATGGCATTGATTATTGAGGCCTGCTAGCGGACGGTGATTTGCGCCGCTTACTTTGATAGTCCCACACAACCTACCCACGCCATGGCCTTCAGTAAATCAACATGTTTGGCTTAATAGCCGCCATCGGCGTCATGTGTTTCGTGGCCTGACAGTGCAGGCGTGAAAGTGCAAATTAATCGCAGGTCACCCTTGAGCGCGCGAAGGATGTGGCGGTCGTGCTGGTTCAGCGCATACATGACACCGGGGCGAATGGGCCACGCTTCACCAGTTGCGACATTAACCACCTCGCCTTCACCCTCAATACAGTAGTTCGACTCAAGGTGGTTTTTATATTCAAGATGTAATTCAGCACCCTCTTTCACCAGCGTGTCATGGAGAGAACATCCCATTTGATCATCGGCGAGAACGATACGACGGCTTTCCCAGCCGTCACCTTTTGCGTGCCGCCAAGACCCGATTACGTCACTCAATTCACGAACAATCAATGTCTTTGCTCCTTCAAAGAAATTACCGGGCATTTGTCAGTCAATAACCTAAAGATTGCCAAGGTTTCTTGTCATACCCAAGCGCTAATCATAGGGTCTTGAACAAATTCTGCCCCCGCAATCAAACATCCGTCATATGAATTAATTTGCAATTGGAATCCATTTGTCATTACCTAAAATCTCATGAAATTTAGAGGCTGAAATATCACAATCGCATGAGGTGCAACATGGCTAGGCCTTCCTCACCACCCACCAGCACCGCTGATAATATCAAGCCGAGTCCAAATTCAGAATGGCATTATCATCCGCCCATTCCGATTGATAACAATCCACTATTTTCATGGCCGATACGTTGGAAAGACACGCTGATCTATTACCGCGACAGTTGGCTTGTGGTGTCAGAGGGAACAATTTTTGTCCTTCTGGCTGTCCTGTCTTGGCGGTTTTTTAGCCCGGAAATAGAGTCTGCCCAAAACCTTGACTGGTCATGGGTTGGCGGCATCTGGCTTCGGAATTTCATGGTCTTGTTGGGCGTTGCTGGTGTGTTGCATTATTACTTTTTTGCCCGAAAACAACAGGGAACAGAGCTGAAATATGTTCCATCCTTCATGTCAAAAGGTAACCGGTTTTTGTTTAACAATCAGCTCTGGGACAATATGTTTTATGCGCTGGTGAGTGGGGTGTTGATCTGGTCTTGTTATGAAGTGTTGATGTTCTGGGCCATGGCCAATGGTTATGTTCAGATGATCACCTTTCAAGATCACCCGATTTGGTTTATTCTTGCCCTGCCGTTGATATTCATCTGGATTGCGTTTCATTTTTACTGTGTGCATCGGTTGCTTCATGTCAAATTTCTGTATGGTCCGATCCATTCGTTACACCATAGAAATATTGCCACTGGCCCGTTTTCTGGTGTTTCTATGCATCCCGTTGAGCATCTATTTTACTTTTCATCGGTTCTGATCCATCTGGTTGTGCCAACGCATCCCGTGCATATTATTTTTCATCTCTTCGCGCTCTCTTTGGGGGCGGTGTTTGGCCATACCGGGTTCGACGCCCTTTTGGTGAAGAATAAAAAACGTCTAGCTATTGGCCATTTCCACCATCAGCTTCATCACCGATATTTTGATTGCAATTATGGGTCTGTAGATATGCCGTGGGACAAATGGTTTGGCACCTTTCATGACGGCAGTCAAAACGCAATGAAACGGATCAGAGCGTCACGGAAGCTTTGACTAAAATACATTGGCATAGGATCAAGCCACGCAATCTTCAGATGATAAACTAGGGGACGTAAATTTAAGTTATTGTAAGATAATATGAAATTTAGCGTTTATGGTAACGGGGTGACGAACGCCTATGCCCTTATAAATTATCAAAAGGCGGGTGAGACTTATTCTCTCGTTCCCGGGGTTTATATGGGCATGACATTATCGGGTGCGAGGACAATATGAACGAGAATATTGAGGCCAAAAGACGTCATGCTGGGCGAGGCGGGCGCCGCCAAAGGGCCGACACTGGCGCATCGCAGATTGCCGAGGCACTCTCGCACAAGCGTATCATCGGCCTGGGCGGCACACATTCACCATTGGATGATGCAGAGGTTGCAATTATCCATGACACCGCGATAACGCTGCTGGCTGAAACTGGCCTCAGTGAACCATCGAAAACTGTCGTGGATATGGTCACTGCTGCGGGTGGCTTTTTGGATGACCAGCATCGTTTGCGGTTCCCAGAAACCTTGGTATCTGCGGCAATCGCCGGATTGCGCCGTGATATCAAACTATGGGGACGCGGTGGTGACACAGACCTTGATCTGGCACCCGGCCATGTGTTTGTTGGCACCGGTGGCGCATCACCACTGGTCTATGATTCGGCGCTTGGAAAATATCGCGAATCTGGTTTGTCCGATCTGTATGATGCGGCGTGCCTTGTCGATCAGCTGAACCATATTCATTTTTTCAGCCGGCCGCTGGTGGCGCGGGACATGCCTGACATGCGTCATCTCGACGTGAACACGGCCTATGCCTGTCTTGCAGGTACACGCAAACATGCTTTCATCAGTGCAAGCACACCAGCAAGCGTACGTGATATTGCCCAAATATGTTACCAGCTTGCTGGATCAAAAGACGCTTTTTGCCAACGCCCATTCCTGTCAATCAACGTGAATCATGTGGTCCCACCAATGCGGTTTGACCCAGGCGCGCTCGATGTGATGATGGAAGCGGTGCGTTGCGGTATACCGGTTATGGTCAACACCTTTGGTCAGCTTGGCGCGTCAAGTCCGGTTACAATCGCTGGCTGTGTCGCGCAAACAACCGCAGAAACGCTTGCCGGAATGGTGATCGCTTGGCTGGTTGATCCTGCTGCCAAAGCGGTTTTTGGTCCGCGCCCGATGATCACTGATCTGCGCACCGGCGCCATGGCGGGCGGCGGCGGAGAACAAGCCGCTTTAACGGCTGCGTCTATGCAGATGGCGCGGCATTATGGCTTTGCATCATCCACCATTGCGGGCGCTACTGACAGCAAGATTCCCGATGCACAAAGCGGGTACGAAAAATGTCTCACGGTGGCTCAAGCGGTATATGCCGGTGCCAATATTGTGACACAGGCATGTGGCGCACAGGCCGGTTTGATGGGAATCTCGTTGCAAGCCATGGTCATAGACAATGATATGCTTGGGGCCATTCTTCGCTCTACCGCGAAGGTTGATGTTTCGGCGGAAACTGTATCTGCGGCGGCGATTGGCAAGGTGGCTACAGGTATCGGGCATTTTCTGGGAGAGGCAGAAACCTACGCCCGGATGCATTCGGATTTTCTTTATCCAGAGCTTGCTGACAGACGCACCATTGATGTTTGGCAAGCCGCCGGCAGTCGCGATATCCGTGCGCGGGCTGCCGATCGGGTCACAGATTTACTATCATCACAGCGCCCCTATTATATTGATCCGGAAAGTGACGTCATCCTTCGTGCGGCACTGCCAATCAAACTGGCACCACCTGCCTAGCACCGCTTGGCATCATGCATAATGAGGCCAACGCCTAGTACGTTCGTTGGCGCAACAGCAAGTCGGTTTTGGCAGAGGCTGTCTATTGCATCAAATTTACTTTGTTGAAATTCATTTTGATGGCAGAGTGACCACTACATATTCAGCAAGTTGAAAGCCAAAATGCGGGTATTAATTTCTCTTTCAGCGTTACTGTTATCAGTAATGCTTGTGCAGATGGGCATAGGTGCGCTTCGACCATTTGACAGCATTTCCGGTGTAGCCCTCGGCTTTAGTAGTTTTGATGTTGGGCTTGTTGCATCTGGGCATTTTATTGGCTTTCTGGGCGGGTGTTTAATTGGCCCCAAACTGGTATATCGTGCCGGGCATTCGCGGGCGTTTGCTATCTTTGCTGCCGTTGGCGTGATATCGATTATTGCCCACACGATCCATGCTGATCCATATTTTTGGACCTTTGCGCGCATATTTGGCGGGCTTGCGGTTGCCGGGTGCTACACGGTTATTGAGAGCTGGCTTCAAGCCAAAGCCACAAACAAAATCCGGGCGCGAGTCTTCTCCATTTACCGGATTGCTGATTTTGCTGGTCAGATTTTTGCAAACAGCCTGATCGGTGTTCTGACACCAGCAAGCTATATCTCATATAATATACTCGCGATGATCATGTGTCTTGCGCTGATCCCGCTAGCCGTCACAGTAAGCAAGGAGCCAGGCCTTCCAAAAACCAATGGGTTTCAGCCATTTATAGCCTATAAAATATCACCGCTTGCCACTCTAGGCGTGGTGGTCGCTGGCGTCTCAACTGCGGCTTTTGGCTCGATCGCACCGCTCTATGCAACCGATCTGGGCATGTCTCCGTTAGAAATTTCATATTTTTTGACCACTGCCGTTATTGGTGGGATCATCATCCACCCGCCAGCAGGGTTTCTTGCCGACCAATTTGATCGCCGGTCAGTTCTGATGGTGTTTAGCATTCTATCAACGATTGTGTGTTTGGCGATTGGCAGTGGTATCGTTGAACCTGTGGCGCATAGCATAACCAGCCCGTTGCTATTTGCCTTGCTATTTGGGCTTAGCACCTTTCCGATTTATTCCTTATCGGCGGCACACGCAAATGATTTTGCTATACCTGATGATGTGCTGGATCTCAGCGCATCTTTAATTTTCTTTTACGCGCTTGGCGCTATTATTTCGCCAATTATTGCAGGCTATTTTATCGGTATATTTGGCACATCATATCTTTTCATTCATATATCACTGGCGCATATCGTTTTGATGGCATTTACCGTTATACGCGCCATTGCGCGGCCAGTTTCTGCAGATGATAAGCCATATGTCTATTACCCCCGAACAACAATGTTTATCGCAAACATCATCCGTGCGCGTAATGCCGAGGATAAAAGAAACAAAGACTAATGTTATTGCAAGGCTTAATAACCGCTCCAGACAAGGTCTCTTTTGTCAAAGAAAACAGGCCCGACCTTCACTTCATCTGCCGCAAGGCAAATTTTGCGACATTATATCTTTGTCTTGATGCTAGGTTTCAGCCTCTATGATCTGAGCGCGAAGCCTTTTCTTATCGATTTTTCCGACACTTGTTTTGGCGATTTCATCAACCATATCGATGCGGTCAGGCGCGGCCCATTTTGAAATGACTCCGGCATCGCTAGCCTCTTTAAACGCCATCTTAATCATTTTCTGAATGGCGTTTTTTTGATCAGATGCCGCGGGTTTGTTTGGATTGTCTTGAACCACCAGTAACATGGGACGTTCCCCCCATAATGGATCAGGAATACCAATTGCCGCAACTTCGGCGACACCGGGTATGGTTGAGGCAATGTTTTCTAGAGTCAGCGATGAAACCCATTCGCCCCCTGATTTTATAACATCTTTGACCCGATCGGTAATTATAAGGCTGCCTTCTTCATCAAATCTTCCCACATCTCCGGTATGCATATACCCCCCATGCCAAAGCGCTGCTGTCGCGGCTTGATCTTTTAGATAGGCCTTGGTCAACCATGGGGCCCGGGCAACAATTTCACCAACTGTTTTGCCGTCACGCGGCACATCATTCATCACTTCATCGACAACGCGGATCTCTACCATTGCTGCGGGCCGACCGGTTTTAAGCCTTGCATCAATACGGCCCTCGTCATTTGGGTCTAGATGCGCCACCGTAAGAAAGGGGCAAGTCTCAGAAAGACCATAAGCAGAGAACAAATTGATGCCTTTTGCTAATGCCCGCTCTGCCAGCCCGCGCGGCAACGCGGAACCACCAATAATCACTTTCCAATTTGATAGATCAGCCGAAGCTGCCGCATCACAATCTAGTAACATATGCAAAATGGTTGGCACGCAATGCGAAAACGTCACCTTATGTTCGCTGACAAGTTCCATGAGCCTGTTCGGGACATAGCGGCCCGGGTAAATTTGTTTTAAGCCTAGCATGGTCGCGGCATAGGGAAAGCCCCAAGCATGCACATGGAACATTGGCGTAATCGGCATATAAACATCACGATTATGAAAACGGTTATTTGCCGACATCGGCCCTAAGGTTGCCAAAATGCCCATGGTGTGAAGCACAAGTTGGCGGTGGGAATATGCAACCGCTTTTGGATCACCGGTTGTGCCTGTCGTGTAAAAGGTTGTTGCCCGTATGTTTTCGTCAAAGTCGGGGAATGAAAAATTTGGATCGGTGTTTAAAAACAGCTCGTCAAATATCGCTTCAATTTGAAGCATTGTCGGCGGCAATTCAATATCTGGTGAATCGCGCATTATGATCAAACGAACATAACGTTTGACTTGCGGCATCACATCTTCAAGCAATGGCAGAAAATCGACATGAAAAAGAATAACGTCATCTTCCGCATGATCGATTGTGTAGGCGATTTGCGATGGCGAGAGGCGGATATTCACTGTATGTAATGTTGCGCCCAACATTGGTACCGCAAAAAAACTTTCAAGATAACGATGCGTATCCCAATCCATGATCGCAACGACATCACCTTGCCCAACACCAAAACGTTCCAATAGCTGGCCAAAGCGATTGAGGCGTTCGATGAATTCAACATAGCTATAAGAAGAAAGCCCATCGCTTATGATCTGCTGCTGCGGTGCGTGCTGCAGGGGACCGTTAAGCAATCCTTTGATGAGCAGAGAAAATTCAGAATTCAACAATTATCCTCTCTTCGCATTGGTGCATATCGCGTTACTGCGCGGCTGGCTGTGTCTTTGCTGTTTGCATTGATCGGTGTCTTGACCAAGGCAATTTACAAACACCGCTAACGGCGTTCTAGATCAGACCAGATGTCTGTCACCCAGCTTTTTATTTGCAAAGCCTCTTGCCAACGGTTGGACAGTTCGCGGCCATGTGAATCAGTCATCGCATATTCTGGCGGCCCAAGTTCACATAAGAAAATGCAATCGCCATCCGCATTGCGCTGACGCCAGCTAACCAGACCGTCACGCCACCATTGTTTAAATAATTCGACCCATTTTTGATGTTGAGGGAAATCCAACTGAAGCTGGATTTGTTGGCGGCTGGCGACGCGCCCTTGAAAACTGTCTGACCTTTCAATAATGCGCTGGATCAGCCCAGCATCACGCTCGGCAAGCGGCAGCTTGAATTCGCGGTCAACGACAAAATGCGACAGATCCGCACAAAGCCGCATTTCCGGTACCGCATCCAGCAAACATAAAGTGGCGTATAGGTCGTTGGTTATGCAATTTCGGTGCGTTTCAAACTGGATTGGCATGCCCAGCTTTTCAGACATCTCCATCCATTTGCGGATCACCGGTATCATTCCATCAACAGACAGCGGCATCACTTGACCGATCACATCAACAAAGGGCGCGCCAAAATCTTTTGCCATTAACAAGGTGTCATGCAACGAGTCGATGGTTTTGGGAAAAGCAACGATTAGGGGGGTGAGTCCGCAACGTTCCATGTGGGGCCGAACCGCGTGCGCCTGTTCCACATCGCCTGCGCCAAGGTCAATCGCCATGCCATCATAACCGGCTGACGCTACCATCTCGCATATCTGATCAAACGGCAAAATAACGCCGCTTTGATCATGCGGCATCATCGCCCAAAGCGAGGTATAAAACTTTAAGTGCCGCGTTGCGCCGCTCACCTGTTACGCTTCCAACTGAATATGTTTGCCATTGCCGGTCGGCACCACCCAGACTTCGTTGGTTGGCCATTGGCTTTCATCTTTTTGGGCAAGCTTGCGGATGACTTCAATTTGAAATTCGATCCATCCCATTCGATGTACCGGTCCCGCAATCGCCTCAATTTTGTCATTTAGTTTGCGTAATTGCCAAAATGGTACAGATGGGTAGCTATGATGCGCGGTGTGGTAGGGCATCTGCCAGCATAACCAGCGCATCAACGCGTTGGTACGCGTAGATCGGGTATTATTCAAAATATCAGCTTCATGCGACAGCCCAAGATGCTCTATGGTGTTTTGTAACTGATGCACAGGTTTGGTCAAAAGCATCGGCAGCAGCCAAAATGTGACCGCAGCCCAGCTTTCCAGATACAGAGAAATCAAAAAAATCAGCCCATAACCGGCAAGATGCCATCGCGATTCTCTAATAATTTTACCCTCATGCGTTGCCCCGATATAGGGTTCGATAATAATGCCGCGCGCCCTGCGAATGATGCCGACGAAACGATTGCGCCAATAAGTAATGCCACTCATCCACAGTAAATAACTGCCGAGAGTGTAGGGCGCACGGGTCAATTCGCCATCGCGTTCCCAATCTTGGGTCCAGCGGTGGTGGGCAAAATGCATGACCTGATCATAGTCGCGGGGAAACAGCATGATAAAGCCAATTACCCGACCAAAAAACTCATTCAGATATTTTGTTTTGAAAACTGTCCAGTGAGATAACTCGTGCTGTCCGGCATAAAGGAAATTGATGGCAATGCCGAGCATTGCACCGGTAAGAAGCACCCACCAGCTGCCAAGCACCAGATAATGGGCATAGCCAAGCGCCAAAATCGTGCCAAGATGGCTACCGATTTGCAGAAAGCCAAAAGCATCGGATTTTGTATTCAGTTTTTTCAGTTCACTTGGTTGCAAAAGCTTTCGTGTGGAAAATGACTCTTCCATGGGCTACCCCTTTACCAAATTCGAAAAAAAATCTGATCCTATGTTCTAAAGAGTGTCAGTTCTTATTCATTTTTTCAATAGCCGCATCCCCGATATTGTCAGCACCGCGGCTAGCCAACAGATTATCCAGCCAGTCTGGATCCATGTTAGGCACCGAACTCAACAACAAATCGGTATAGGCATGATGGGGCGGTGTGAACATATCATTTTTCGGCCCCGACTCGACAACGATGCCATCTTTCATCACCACCACTTCATCGGCAATGGCACGTACGGTTGATAGATCATGTGTAATCAACATAAATGACAGTTGCATCTTGTCTTGAAGGTCAGTCAGAAGCCGCAAAATGCCCTCGGCTACAAGTTGGTCAAGGGCAGAGGTTACCTCATCACAAATGATAAATTTTGGCTCCGCCGCTAGGGCCCGGGCAATGCCGATACGCTGTTTCTGGCCACCGGAAATTTCTGCTGGATATCGGTCAATAAATTCAGTTGGTTCAAGTTCAATCTGCGCCAACAATTCTTCAACGCGCTGACGCTTTTCACGGCCGGTTAATCCCAGATAAAATTCGACAGGACGCCCAATAATTTCGCCAATTTTCTTACGCGGGTTAAGCGCTGTATCTGCCATTTGGTAAATCATCTGCATCTGCCGCAATTGTTCATTTGAACGTTGCCGGTAATCAGGTGGCAAGGCCGTGCCATCAAAACTGATGCTGCCGGTCAGCGGTGGCAACAAACCGGTTATACAGCGTGCCGTAGTAGATTTTCCAGACCCGGACTCGCCCACGACAGCGACGGTGCGCCCGGCATGAATGTCAAAACTCACGTCACGGACAACGGGATCATTCTTGGCATAGGCGGCTGTCACATTCTTTAAGCTGATGACAGGGGTAGCACCGGTTTTGGCGGGTGGCTTTTGCTTGCGTTCAAAGCTACGCACCGCCCAGAGCGATTTTGTGTAGCTTTCGCGCGGTGATTTCAGCATGGAACGGGTGGTGTTTTCTTCAACCTCATCACCGCGAAGTAAAACTTTAATACGGTCGGCCATTTGCGCGACAACGGCTAAATCATGGGTAATGTAAATAGCGGCGGTTGAAAATTGTTCAACAATGTCGCGGATGGCGGACAACACCTCGATCTGTGTTGTCACATCAAGTGCGGTTGTCGGCTCATCAAAAATAATGAGATCTGGCCGACAGGACATTGCCATGGCAGTCATGGCACGTTGCAACTGGCCGCCAGAAAGTTGATGCGGATAGCGAAACCCGATCATTTCGGGTTGCGGTAACCGTAACCGTCTATAGAGATTGATTGCATCGGTCTCGGCATCAATGCGGCTAAATTTTCTGTGAAAAACCGGTGCCTCGGTATGCTGATACATTATTTTATGTGATGGATTAAAACTCGCGGCTGCAGATTGTGCAACATAGGCAATGCGGCTCCCTAGCAAACGGCGCCGTTTTTCAAGAGGTGAATTGACAAGATCAATGCCATCAAACTCGATGCTGCCCCCAACAATTTCACAGCCATCACGCGTAAAGCCCATCCCGGCAAGTCCCAGCGTAGATTTGCCCGCACCAGATTCGCCAATCAGGCCCAGCACCTCACCAGGGTATAGATCAAGGCTCACTTTATTGATAATACGGCTACGGGTTTCGTCACTGATACCATCAATTTGCAGGTCACGAATTTTGAGCAACGGCTTGGTATTTGTCATGCTCACTCCCTCAGCCCTGACGCGCGGTGCAACATCCAGTCGACAACAAAATTGACTGCGACTGTAAGCAAAGCAATGGCCCCTGCCGCCATCAATGGCAAGGCCGCGGTCAGTGGGCTGAAGACCGCGAAATTGATGAATTGTGCAAGATCTTTCACCATGGTGCCCCAATCAGCCAAAGGTGGTTGAATGCCAACGCCAAGAAAGGATAGCGAGGCGATTGTCAAAAAGACAAAACAAAATCGTAATCCAAATTCAGCGAGGAGTGGGGCAAATGCGTTTGGCAAAATCTCTTTAAAAATAAGGTAGGACATGTTTTCGCCGCGTAATTTGGCGGCTTCAAAAAAATCCATAACCACAATATTCATACCGACAGCGCGCGAGAGTCGAAACACGCGCGTGGCATCTAGCACGGCTATAATTAGAACCATATAGATCGTTAAAAGCCATTTTTCCGAGCCAGCCCATGCAGAGGCAATGGTCATCAATAAAAGTGCAAAAATTAATTGAGGGATTGACATCAGCATATCAACTATCCGCGATAATGCTTGATCAAACCAGCCGCCTAATGCCGCTGCCAAAAATCCAAAAAATGTACCAATTAAAAAGGCAAGGCATGTGGTTATAAAGGCGATACCTACGGTATTTTGTCCACCATATATGAGACGAGACAGCAAATCGCGTCCAATTTGGTCAGTGCCTAAAAGATGTGCAGGATCGCCGCCTAGATCTGGGTTGCCCCCGGGCAGAACATTTACCTTTGCAAAAATTTCAGCTTGCCCATAGGGCGCTAACCAGTCGGCAAAAATAGACATGATCGCATAGCCGATGATAATTATTATGCCGAGTGCGGCGGTTACCGGCATCTGTCGAAACATTTTGCGACTGCTATCAGTGCCAAAATGCTGTCCGGCCAAGCGGAATAGATAACCGGCAATGCCAAGGCCGATAACGCCTTGAACAAACCATTGAAAAAATATCAGCTCTTTGACGAAATACAGCCACCACATCAAATAAATTGTGGCTATGGCAATTGAATATCCAAAAGCGCCACCGAGACTCATGCCGGTACAGGCATGTTGGATCTGCGCAATCGGGACGCGGCGACCAATCGGCCGCAATAAAAGGCTCATTGCGATCACACATGCCAGCCATATCAATCCACTTGTGCCTGTCATTCTGCCATCTCCTACTTCGGAATTCTCAAGCGGGGATTTGATAAAATCGCCATGATATCGGCGAGCAAATTTAGCAGAATGTAGGCTGAGGCAAAGACCATGCAACAGGCCTGTACTACTGGAATATCCCTAATCTTAACACTATCAACAAAAAGTTGACCAATGCCGGGATAGACAAATACCACCTCAACCACCACAACGCCTGTGATTAAATAGGCCAAGTTCAAAGCGACCACATTGATGATTGGCGCCAACGCGTTGGGTAACGCATGCACAACAATGACCCTAAATGGGCTAAGCCCTTTTAATCTTGCCATTTCGATATAGGGAGATGCGAGCAAATTAATGATGGCGGCGCGGGTCATGCGCATCATATGGGCTGTAACAACAAGTGTGAGTGTTAGCGCAGGCAATAAAGTTTTTTCAAGTCTCTCAGCAAAGCTCATACCATCAAAAATATTAGACAGTGATGGCAACAATGGGTTTAAGACAGCAAGAACGAGAATGAGAATATAGGCAACAAAAAATTCTGGACTCGAAATTGATGTCAGCGTGCTGACATTTGCAACCCGATCAAAAATTGAATAGCGATACAACGCGGCTAGGATACCAATGGCCAAAGATATAGGGATTGCAATCACTGCGGTGACGCTGGCCAGGAATACGGTGTTGGCAAAACGTGGTGCCAGCTGTGTCGCAACACTGCCGTAGTTAGAGCTACTATTTTCACCAACATAAGCACTGAAATTTGCTTGCGCAAAGCTAGTGCCGAAGTCACCTCTAGCCGCCCCGACAAGCCAGTCAAAATAACGGTTGGCAATTGGTCGATCAAGGCCAAGATCTGCGCGAATTGCTGCAACCGCTTCGGGTGTGGCGGCTTGGCCAAGCAACGCTTGCGCGAAATCACCTGGCAACATGTTTACTGCCAGAAAAATAATTATCGACACAAGGAAGAGTGTCAGAACACCTAATCCAAGACGCTTAATTATAATCGATAGAATGCCCATGCGACCCAGTTTGTTTGATTAGACTGCGATATCACCTAGTCGAGGTCAGGTTGAATTCAACCAACGCAGTATGAGGCAGTTTCACGCAAATCAGAAAATCTGCGTGAAACTGTTTGTTATTTTTGTTTATCTATTAGGCGAACCACCAGCGCTTGGAAATTCGTGAGTTATCCAGCATCCACAAATTGCCAACTTTAGGCCCATGCGCCAGCTTTGTTGACGCCGCGTCCAGATAGTTCTGGTACATTGGAATTATTGTGCCGCCCTCTTGAGAACATAGTGACTGCATTTCAGTGTAAATGTCACGGCGCTTGGCGCTATCAAGTTCTGACCTGCCTTGTTTCAAAAGTGATTGGAACCTCTCATTTTCCCAACCGGCTTCGTTCCACGGTTGGCCACTCTCATAGGCGGTCTGGAACATCCAGTCTTCAGTAGCTCGTCCTGACCAATACGACGCACACCATGGCTTTTTCATCCAAACGTTCGACCAATAGCCATCGGCTGGTTCCTGGATAACATTGATGGTTATGCCACATTTTGCGGCTGAGTTAGAATAGAGTTGTCCTGCATCTGTCGCACCTGCGAATGCTCCCTCTGATACATGTAGGTCGAGCTTTAGATTGCCCATTCCGGCCTTGTTCATATGGAATTTTGCCTTGTCAGGATCATACTGTATTTGCGGCAGGTTACCGGCATAATACTGATTAGCTGGACCGATAGGATGGTCGTTGCCGATCGCTCCGTGACCAAGCAAAATTTTGTCAACCATTTCCTGACGGTTTACAGCATGTTTCAAAGCCTGTCTGACATGCACATTGTTGAAAGGCTCCATCTTGCAAAGCATTGGGAAGACATTGTGCATATTCCCGGTGACTTCAATTATTTCAACATTTGGGTTTGCCTTCATTAAAGGAACCGTTTTGAAATCAACACGGTTAACAGCGTCAACCTGGCCGGTCATCATTGCGTTCATCCGTGCAGAGGCATCTGCAATTGCAATGGCTTCAACCTCGGCAAAATAGCCAACCGTGTCAGCGCGATAATGGTCTTCATATTTCTTCACCAATGTACGAACGCCTGGCTCAAAAGAAACCACCTGATATGGTCCGGTGCCGATACCTTTGCTGATAGCTTCGGCAATCATGCCTGCTGGGAAGATACAGATGTGGTAATCAGATACCAGATAAGGGAAATCGGCACTGCCAGATTTCAGGGTAAACTGTACCTGGTTGTCGCTAAGCTTTTTCATCTCTTCAACTGATGATACGATTGGCTTGGCGGCTGATTTAGCGCCTTCTTCCACATGCATTTTCATTGACTCTATAACGTCATCGGCACCAAAGCTCTTGCCGTTGTGGAATTTTACGCCTTTACGCAAATTGAATGTCCAAACTTTCGCATCTGGCGTGGCTTCCCAGCTTTCTGCTAGTTCGCCTTTCAGACTGCCATCAGACGCCACTTCGGTCAGGGTTTCAAATACACAACCAGCGCCCATGTTAATCATATAGTTATCAGAATGGGTGCGGCTGTCCCACGTGTCTGATGTATTGGCACCAGCAAGCCCCAACCGCAAACGGCCACCATGCTTTGGTGCCGCCAAGGCTGGCATTCCCATTGTTGAAAGCAGGCCAGCCGCAGCTGACGTTTGCAACAATGTTCTTCTCGAAAACCGATTATTCATTTTTTCCTCCAACAAAAAAGATTTAAGAAGTGGCAACCGACTGACTGCGCTTCGACTTCCAAAGTCTTACCGGTGCCATCCCATCTTATGTTTATAATAGCCTATTCAGAAAATTGGACCTTTGACAAGTATTTTGACGTTCATCAAAGTTGCAGATTTAATAGCCAATTGACGGTTCTTTTATGCGGCAAATCATATTTACTCTGATCTTATGAGAATTTTTTGCTGCGTCCCAAAAAATCGATGATAACAGCTCAATCACTGAGATATATTTATCGTTAATTCTATGCATGATATTTAACTATATTATGCGTTTTCAAACTACTCAGATAGTCCTCACGATTTATGTAGGCGCCTGCCATTTTTCGTTTGCCCTGAAAAGCGCCGCGGCCATGTAGGACCCGCCAATTATCAAAAACTATCATTTCGCCAGGCTTTAGTTGATATCGCCATTGATAGTTTGCGCTGTTAAATCGGCTATCGAGATAACGGATCCCGGAATAGAGCTGGGTCATTTGTGGTTCGGCAAGCCGTATCGTTGCCCGGTCATAATTGTTAAAGGTTACCTGAATGAGTCGTCCCTCATGATCATGTCGCAGGATGGGTCGGCGTGCCTGCAAATTTGAACCATCCCCTTTGTAAATGCCAGTAACCTCAATCTGGCCAAGTGCGGCATATAAAACCGGATCATCCTGTTGAAGCTGGTGAGCCACTCTAAAACCGTCAACCATGACCGACTCACCACCAGTTGCGTCATACTCCATACAAAGAAGTATTTGCAGCCCCGGTGCGTCTAAACTGTATGTCGAGTCGGTATGTGGTCGCAATTCCTTTGGCGTATACGCGCTATCTGCCATTGTTTCATTCGCTTCAAACTCCCACAACCCACCAAAAATAGTCTCGCGAATATAGCCAATATTATTTGCAAACTTGGCCACAGACGCCTGTTCGCATGGACAGTGTTTCACAAGCACAAATCCATAATCGGCAAGCTTTTTTAAAGCCTCAGACGTGCCTGACCGGGTTAACGCCTGATCAAACTCAATCGAGACAAGATCACTGGTTATGTTATGCGCATCCCAGAGCGTGGGGGCCGGTACATCAATTTCATCTATCGGCTTCAGGTAAGCTGCAAGAAATCCGCTATCATAGTCCACGAAATTTTCAAGGTCAGGCCATTTGATGCAAATACATTGGCCGTCCTCTTTTAGTTTTACCTGTTCTGGGGAGATATCGGCAGGCACCATCGCGGTGAATAATTCACGTTGGTGACTTTGGCTGTCAAAGCTGACCGGATCCCGGGCGTTATCTCGTAGCCAAAAATACGAAAAAATAGACGCTTGACCACTATGCCATTTGATTTGCATTGAATCAGAACCAAGTTGAAAAGCGCTGATTGTCATTGGTATGTTCCTCTCAAATGGAAATGGCCACAAAGACGAATAAACCCACAAACCACCCTCAACAAGGCCCCACTAAACCAGCGACCGATGGATCTAGGCGTAGGATTGATGCCCCGGCGCCGCGTCAATTTGTGACTTAATTCATCTATATCAATAGGCTAGCAGATCATCATTTATGGTCAACTATCAAAAATTTGCTTGGCATCTTGCCCTAATAATGGCCCGAGGATGAAGCGCCGACCACCATGGACCAGCGATTGGGGGTGCTGCTGATGGGTGAAATTTAGATGTGGCTATCAAATAGATGGTTAGCTAGGCAATGGGGCTTGGCCCGGCGACCTTGGCCCTAACGCATTCGCAAATTTTCAATGCGTTTGCAGTCCGGCAACACGATATAACATTGGCAAATAATGCTCTAACGGGGGCACCGCCAAACCGCTCACCTTGCCCTGATCATCACAGCGCCGGACAAGAACAATTCTGTCAAAGCCGGGAATGCTCTCAAAGGATTTGCATTCATCACCGCGCATCGGCCCACCTTGTAATGTTAACGAATGTTTTGATGCCTCTGAAAGGCTGTCATAATAGGCTTGGTCAACAGCACAAAGATATCGTTTCGCCGCGACATGATGGCGAACACAATCCACAACGGTTTCAGGCAAAACCCCCTCAATCAATATCGCGCCGGCATCTTCATGCAAACGATCAGCGACATCGTCCATGGCAAAGGCCCCCAGTTCAGAGGTAAAATGCCCCACATCATGAATAAGCGCGCCAATCACTGCGTCATCATCTCCACCTGCTTGAGAAGCAAAATAGGCGGATTGAAGCATATGCTCGCCAATGCTTACCGACTCACCAAGATATTCTTCCGCACCATTGGTATGAAAAATAGTGATGATCCGGTCTATCACTTGGCGCCGTTCGTCTTCAGTCATACCGCTATGGTCTCCTTTTCCATGGCGGCAAGTGTTGAATAAAGCCCGTCCTTGTCGGGATAACATCCCTGAAGCCAACGCGAGCCTTTACCGCTATACCCATTGCGCGCATGCAATACTCTGGTGTTATCGACAACAAAACAATCCCCGGGTGCCAATTTGAAACTCACCTGCATTGAAACATCGTCTATAATCTCAGCAAACAAACGCCATGCCCTGTAAAAGGGCTGCATATATTCATAGGGAATATCCGTCAGTGCGGCAGCCGACCGATTATTGAACCGGATGGTAATCACTTCACCATCTGGGGTGGTTTCGATCATTGGTCGCCGAGCGTGGAGGGAAACACCGGCACTGCCCTCATAGGAAAACCGCGCGCAATGACCCGCAAGGAGCGCAAATGCATCGGCATCTTGATCTGCCAAAACTTCGGCGGCACGAAAACCATCAACAACGATACTGGCACCGCCTTGTGCAGAGTTTTCAAGACAGTAGAGAATTTGCATCGATGGCACCGGGTCACGGTATGGATTATCAGTATGCGCTTGAAGCCCAAGACCAGTATAGGCAAGATTGACCGGGTTAACTTCGGTTCTGACTTCAAACCATTTTCCGTAATTTGTTTCACGAACAAACCCAAAAAGGCCGGCAACATCCATCAATGCACCACTTTTGACCGGGCCATTTTCGAGTTTTGCAAATCCATATTTCCGTAGGTTGAAAAGCCAGCCATATAAGGAACGGCTGTCTGTATTGACCATGTCAAATTCTGCCGACGGCAAAGATTTGCCAAGGCGACCATCCCAAGTTTCGACCCAATCAGCAAACCAGCAACTTCTTTTTGACCGGTCCTTATCATAACAATGCGACATCAGCCATGCTGGGTCATAGGCCACATCAAGATCACGGTCATTAAATCGAATGATGATCCTGTTATCTGCAAATCGTGCACTGCAGATCACCACAGTTTCAGGAATGTCCTGAATGGTAATCAAACGCTGGCCATTACCAGATGATTTGGTGGCATCATCATTGGCATTGTCCCGAAGCCAAATCGAATGGAAACGGGTGATCTGTCCATCTGACAGATGACAATTCAGGCTGCCGCCATTATCTGCGATGGAAACCGCTTGGATAATCATGAACGTCACTCACAATTGTATGTTCGTTGAGTATATCATCGAAATTGAAATTGCAAAGCGATCAGATATCAGCGTCAGCAAGGCCCCAAACAAAAAAGAGCGGTTTGAACTTGTTTCTTGCGAAGCGATGCCTCAACCCAACGGTGAAAGCTATTAACCACAACATTCAGCAGGGCTTGCTAGATGTTGTTGACAGGGCAAAAAGGAAAAGGCTTGAACGGGTCATTTTATCAGGTGCCGGGTCTTGCGTTGTGGCTGGTGCCATGTGTATTGGCCTTGGCTAACGTATGGCACTAATTATAGAGGCGTACCTGCGTTTCTGTCAGCCGTTGCTAGCCATATAGCCGTGTTAAGCCGTCATAGAGGTCAACCCGCCGGTCTCGAAACAACCCCCAGCTTGCCCGCTCGGTTCGCATTGCCGCAAAATCAAAATCGGCGACAGCTAGACCTTCGTCTGCATTAAGTTCAGCCAGTTTACCACCAGTTGCATCGGCGATAAAGGAGTGGCCGTAAAAATGCATGGTAATATCATCAATCACTTCTTGACCAATACGGTTGCTTGCAGCAAGGGCCACCATATTCGCCGCTGCATGCCCCTGCATCGTCCGCTGCCAATGGTCTTTTGAATTGATCTGAGGGCTTTCTGGCTCACTGCCAATTGCAGTTGGGTACAAAAGAAGGTCTGCCCCCATTAATGCCATCGCCCGCGCACACTCTGGAAACCATTGATCCCAGCATATGCCGACGCCAATTCGGCCAGCAGCGGTATCCCATACCTTAAATCCGGTATCACCCGGACTAAAATAGAATTTTTCTTCATAACCAGGGCCTTGCGGCAGGTGGGATTTGCGATAGAGACCCAAAAGACTGCCGTCTGCATCTATCATCATCATTGAATTAAAATAGGCGTTTTCAACCCTCTCAAAAAAACTGATTGGACAGACAATATTCAGCTCTTTGGCCACGGCTGCAAAGCGCGGAATGAATGGGTGGGCGCTAGCCGGTGCGGCATAGTCAAAATAAGCCGCCTTTTGCTTTGGACAGAAATAGGGCGTTGCAAACAATTCCTGCAATAACACAATTTGGGCACCCTTCGCCGCTGCGGCACGAATCAACGTTTCTGCCTTTGCTAGATTGCTCTCAACATCCCAATCGCATCTCATTTGTGTTATCGCAACACGCGTCAACTGGCTCATGATACTTGCGCCTCAAATCCCATCAATACATTGACTGTATTGACGCCAATTTCCTCAACGGCGTAACCGCCTTCCATCACAAAAACCGTTGGCAAACCAAGGCCAGAGATGCGACCACCCATATCGGTAAAATCATCGCTTGTGAGCTTAAAAAAGCTGATCGGATCACGCTCAAAGGTATCAACACCCAAAGAGACAACGACCCCTTGCGGTGCAAAATCACGGATCCGTTGCAAAGCGTTATCAAGGGCCTGGCGCCATTCTGAATACGGGGTACCGGCCGGCATGGGGTAATTCACATTATAATTGGTGCCAGCACCCGTGCCGGTTTCATCTGCATGTCCAAGAAAATGTGGAAACGCGGCCATTGGATCACCGTGAAGTGAGAGAAATAATACATCCGCCCTATCATAGAAAATGGCTTGCGTGCCGTTGCCGTGGTGAAAGTCAACATCGAGGATCGCGACCCTTTCCAAACCCTGATCACGCATGTGTTGGGCCGCGGCCGCGGCGTTATTGATAAAACAATAGCCACCATATTGGTCGCGCGAGGCGTGGTGTCCTGGTGGGCGGCACAATGCAAAAGCGGCGCGGTCTCCCTTTAGGACATGATCAGTACCAGCAAGCGCAACGCCAAGTGATGCCCATGCGGCCTCAGCGGTGCCTGCGCTGATTGATGTTTCGGCAGCCAAACAATAATAGCCAAGTTTTCCTTCAATGAAATCAGGTATATGCGTTGCGGGCATGGACCTTGATTGCCAGACCGTTACCATCGCTTCACCCTTAAACCCGGCTGCCTGCCATTCGTCCCAGGCTGTGTTAAGAAAGGCAAGATACCCGGCATCGTGAATTTTATGGACTGCGCTGGACACAACCGGATGCGGGTCGAGGATGGTGCCAAAATTTTTGTCGGACAGTCGTTTTAAGATGAAGTCCACGCGTTCTGGGCATTCGAAAGGAGGCACCAATTCACCGCCATAAAGTTCAGTCTTTGAGGCTCTTTGCCGGTGTGCTTCTGAATAGATAATTTTCATGTAACTGTCCTCCCATTATTGATTTTGTTCCTGTCGTGTTCATTCGTCGATCGGGCAATTGAGCGTGGCATTATTCCTCGGCATTCCTCTTTGCCAAATGTAACGCGGTAACAGCACAAATCACGCACCCAAAACCAGCTGCGGTGATGACCTCATCAAAAATCAACCACCCCCAGAAGAACCCGGCAGGTAGCACAAGAAATGAGGCGACATTGACCGTTACCGCGCCAACGGTACTGACTAGATAAAAGAATAACACCACCTCAATAGCGGTGACCACACACAGGATTAGAAAATCAGTCTGCAAGAACCAGCCGCCGATTGCCGCGCCGGATACGCCGGTCAAAAGCGTCAAGGTGAGCAGGATAAGCAAGGATACAAATGATTCGCCAAATGCCACTTGCAGCGCGTTAAGCCCCGGTGGCCAGAAATGCTCTACATACAGGGCATCTACGGCATAGGCCATCGGAACCAGACAAGCAATAATGATCCATATTGTGGGTGACTCAACAGATGTATTGCTCTCTAACAATAATAACAAGATACCGGTTGTGCCGACGACCACAGACAGAATTAACCGCATTGCTGGACGGATCAAACGCAGGCCCATGGCCACCGCGACGGTAAAGACTGGTGTCAGCGAAACAATCATCGTCAGCACTGTAGCATCGATCTTTGGCGCCGCCAGCATTTCGACGCCCAGCGGCACAACATAAGCCAGCACCCCGGCGACCAGAAAGAAAATCAACCGGCTTCGGGTAAAAACAAACAGCTGTCTTTTCAGCGTCAAAACCCCGAAATAAAGCGCGCATAGAGCCGCCAGAAGTGCGGTCAGTGCAGCAAGTGCATCGGTATCAGCGCCAATCTTCTTGATAAAGGCAAAATGCAGCGCCCAAATCACAGGCAGCAGAATCAGCAGGTGCAGCTGTGGCAAAGCCGGACGCACGGCTGCGGTCAATGCACGTCCCCCGAAAGCTGCGCGATTTCCCGCCTGAATGGAAGTGCATCGCCAATATCGTCTTCATCTAGTTCATTGGCATATCGGTGACCGGCATAAGTTGCCCATGCAATCGGCGCGGGCGCGGCGGCATCACCAATCAATTTGACCGATTGCACACCATGCGCCGCCCATTCGCCCTCTCGGGCTTTGAGCGCGTGCCAAAGTTCATCATGGCCCAGTCGACTAGTAACGAGGACAGCGGCGTTGGCTGTGATTTCTTTGGTATCGCCAGTATAGCTACAGGCCGTTGTCAAGCGGTTACGGTCAATGCGGGTTACAAGCCGGTTGAGTTCTATATTAATGCCAAGTGCTGCCAGCCTTTGATGAATAAAGCCTTGTTCAAGGGTGTTTCTTGTCCAGTCCGAAACATAGGCGGCGGGCGTGACAAGGGTCACGCTGCATCCGGCGGCAACCAGACGTTCGGCAATAACCCCTCCCATATAATAATGGTCATCATCAAACAGCACGACATGCCCCTGTGGTAGTTTGCCGGCCATGATATCATCCGGCGTGAATAGCGGCATTGCAGCATCTATGGGGATTGGGCGAAGATGAGCGCGACCAACGCCGTCGCGCCGCCAGCTTGATCCGGTGGCGAGGCAAACATGTGCAAAGCCAAAATCGAGCACCTGATCAGCGTCCAGACTACTTTGCAGATACACCTCTAGATTTGCCATTTTTTGGATTTGCCCTACACGGTAATCGGCAACGCGCCCCCATGCAGATAGGTTTGGCAGAGCGCGTTCCAAATGCACCCGCCCGCCAAGATGATCTGTGGCCTCGGCCAGCGTGACCTGATATCCGCGCAATCCCAAGGCTCTGGCACTCTCAAGTCCAGCTGGCCCCGCTCCGACGATAAGAACTTTGCTGTCGGACCGATTTGGTTTCATTTTTTCAGGGTGCCAGCCTTTGCGCCATTCTTCCATAAAAGATGGATTTTGCGTACAGCGGGAAATGGACATGGTCATGTCACCAGTAACGCAGATATTACAGCCGATGCATTCGCGGATGTCATCGAATCGGCCTTCCTTGATTTTGTTCGGCAGGAACGGGTCGGCAATAGACGGGCGGGCGGCACCAATGAAATCTAGCGTACCAGAGGTGATCTGCTTAACCATAGCATCAGGCGAGGTGAATCGCCCGACGCCAACGATCGGCTTGTCGGTCAGCGCTTTGATGCCACTGACAAGGTTCTGTTGTGCCGCTTCTTCTTTAAATCGTGATGTGCCAGAACAATCTTCCCAACTACCATGTGCCAGATCCCATAAATCCGGCAGGTCGCGATGCATCTCGATCACTTCGCGCAATTCGGTATTGGTGAAGCTGTGTTCATCTATGGCTTCTTCTAACGAGAGACGAAGCGTGATGCCCATGCTGTCACCAACCGCGTTTTTGATGTCTTCGACCAGCTCACGCATGAAGCGGCTTCGGTTTTCCAGACTGCCGCCATATTCATCGGTGCGTTGGTTTGTTGCCCGTGAAAGAAAATGCTGAATAATACCAAAACCATGCGCCCCATAAAGACAGATCAGATCATAGCCAGCTGTCTTTGCGCGCTTTGCGGCATTCACATACCAGCGCCGCACATCGGCGATTTCTGATTTGTCGAGGGCGCGGGCATTCACCGGATCGGAAGTGAAGGTCAGTATGGGCCCCGGGCTGACCGCCAAAGGCACTTCCTTGGTGTAGAGATTAGGACCATTTATGCCCGAATAGGCAAGTTCAATTCCAGCCAAAGCGCCGTGGCTGTGCATGGCATCTGCCATCTTTGCCAGCATCGGGATGTCGTCGTCATCCCACAAATGTAATTCAATGAAAGGCGCAATTTCGCTCGAATGATGAATTTCAACCTGCTCGGTAAAAATTACCCCCCATCCTCCTTCGCTCTTTGTTCGGCGCATTGCCGCCACAGCGGATGGATCACGATAGCCACCACCATTGCAATGTGGCACTTGATAAAAGCGATTCTTTGCCGTGACCGGGCCAATTTTCATAGGTTCGAAAAGAATGTCGTAACGCGATGTCATGAGGCGAGCCTTGGTTGATTGTGGTTCCGGCATTTTACCTTAAATGGCCTTTGCCAGTGATCAGACTAGGGCGATGTTCGGCGTCATAGAGCCAATCCAACAGCCCTTCATAGGCAAGCGATGCATTGAGCACCGTTGAATCATCATAGGCATGGCCAACAATCTGCATGCCGGTTGGCACCCCATTTGCCGCAAAGCCGGTTGGGCAGGACATGACTGGCAAGCGTGACAGCATATTAAATGGCGAAGTGAGCCATAGCTTGTCCTCGCCGCCGGTGCGTGGTTGCCCATCAATTTTATAGGATTGCTTTGGGTAGCCGTAATCTGCTGGAACATCTGTTGTCGCATTGGTTGGACAGACAAGAATATCAAAATTTTCCATCACCCGGGCAAAGCTGGAATGCGCCTGCCAAGCCAGCGTATTGGCATCGATAATTTCACGCGGCGTCCGGGTCAGGCTGGCTTTGGCATAGGCGAGGCTGTATGGACACATGTCCTCGCCATGAGATTTTGCTGCATCCTGCAAAGTCGCGCCCCACAGGGTGTTCAGATAGGTTTCGGCCATCGCTGGCAGGCTATGGGGCCATCCCAAATCGACCTCTTCGACTTTTGCACCTGCGTCAGATAGATGCTTGCACGCGGCGGCAAAATTTGCGGCGACATCATGATCAATTTCATAACCGCAAAGTGTTGTCGTCATGGCCACACGCAGCCCTTTTAAGCAATTTGGGTCAGCCACATGTGTTGGTGGCGCTGGCAGGCTGGCAATGTCACTTGCATGTTGACCGGCGGTGAGTGCTTGCATGATCACGATGTCGGAGGTGCTGCGCGCCATTGGGCCAGAATGGCTGTAATAATCTAGATTGAAAATCGGCACTTCTGGATTACGACCATAGGGCGGCTTGTAGCCAAATACACCGCAGGCAGATGCCGGAATGCGGATTGAGCCGCCGATATCTGTGCCAGTGGCAATGGGCGCTATGCCTGTCGCCAGTGCAACAGCAGACCCGCCAGATGAACCACCACAGGTCATCTTATCATGCCATGGATTTGTGGTAACACCATAACGACGTGACCAGGTAGACCCCAGCAGGCAGAATTCAGGTGTTGTTGTTTTGACAAGCGGGATCGCGCCACCATCAAGAAGGCGCTGAATATAGACATCGGTGTGTTCGTCTACCCGATCGGCATAGAGAAGCGAACCGCTGGATCGCGTGCTTCCACATAGTGCAAATTCTTCCTTGATGGCGATTGCCACCCCTTCGAGCGGTCTGGGCGCCGCACCTTTACCGCTATAGCGGACTTCAGCTTTATGGGCTGCCTCCAGTGCCGTTTCAGCAAAAAATTCAGTGATTGGGTTACAATGTGTCTGTACGGTCTCAGCACGGGCAAGACTGGCAGTTATTACTTCAACGGGTGACAAGCTTTTGCTGGCAAAGGCGGCAACAAGCTCAGACGCGTTTGAAAACAAAAAATCGTCATCACTCATTGCTGCCTCTCCTTATGGTTTTTTAGGGTGGTGTTTCAGGCTGTCCGCCTATTGCATTACGCGTGTCCACACCTTATCGATCAAACCTTGTGCCTTGGCATTACAAGCCTGACCAAATTTTACCGGCACGTCAGCTGGAACCTGAATGTTCTTGGCATTTTTCATATCATCTGAGAGATATTTAACTGACTCGGGAATGGCATTGGCATAAGCCGCAAAATTTGACAGAAGCGCCATATTTTCAGGATGCATCAGAAAGTTCATAAACGCCTTGGCGCTTTCAACATTCTGGGCGCCATTCGGCACTACAAGCGAGTCAAACCAGCCAACAACACCTTCTTTTGGATAGGCATAAGTCAGATCGTCAACGCCTTCCCAAACGCCAACCTGGCTGAATCCGTCCCAATGTGCGTGCATCACCACATCACCGCTCTTAAGCCGGTCATTGATACCTTCAGATGAATAGACTTTTACGCATTCCTTTTGCTTCATCATCACATCAAGAACAGCCTGCATCTCTTTTGGATCTTCAGAGCAGAAATCTGAACCCAAATAGAGATGTGCCATGTTGATGACCTCATCAGGTGATTTGAATACAGCGAGCTTATTACAGGTTGCGGCATTTGGTTCAAAAAATTCCTTCAGAGATGAACCATTGCCATCATAGCTGTTCGCCCGATAGGCAAATGAGGCTGAACCCATTTGATAAGGGGTCGAATAAGCCTGCTCTGGATCCCATGATGGGTTGCGAAAGCGTTCGTCGACATATTTGTAGTTTGGCATATCAGCAATGCCATCGACCTTCATCAGCAGACCTTCTTTGACCATGATGTCAACGAAATGCTGTGACGGGACAACAAGGTCATAACCGGTTGCACCTGATTGCAGCTTGGCAAGCAGCGTTTCGTTCGAATCATAGGTGTCAAGCGTTACCTCGATACCAGTTTCCTTCTCGAATTTCTCGATCAGCTCGGTCGGCGTGTAGTCGGTCCAATTATACAGGTTCAGCTTTCCTGATGCCTGAGCAGATGCAGCAACGGCAACCGAGCCGATAGCCAGCATCATGGTTTTTGCAAATTTCTTCATTCTTTTGGTCTCCTTCTTTTGTGCCTCAGAGTGAGGGGGTTATCCGATGGCTTCACCTTTGCGGTTGGCCGAGGAAAGTAGCCAGTACACGCTCACCAAAATGACCGATACTGCCAACAATAGGGTTGAGACAGCGTTGACCTCGGGGGTCACGCCGGTTCTGATCATGCTGTAGATATAGACCGGCAGGGTCGTTGATCCAGCACCGGCCACCATCAATGTGATGATAAAATCATCAATAGAAATAACGAAGGCCAGCATAAAGCCAGACATGATGCCCGGGGTCAGCAATGGCAATGTGACATAGCGGAACGCATCCCAGCGGTCGGCATATAGATCTTGGGCGGCGACCTCTAGCCCCGGATCCATGGCTTCTAGCGCGGCACGAATGGGCATATAGGCAAAGGGAATACAGAACACGGTATGAGCCAGAATGATATTAATCAGTCCCAAATTAATGTTGAGAAGCGCAAAAAAGATCAATGTTGCCACCGCGGTGACGATTTCTGGCACCATCAATGGCAGGGTAATCAGGCCCGCAGTAAAGGCGCGCGAGCGGAACGGGCCGCCGCGAACCATGACAAGTGCTGCCAATGTTGCCATGATGGTGGCTGCAGGTGCGGCAAAGAAGGCCACGATCAGCGAATTGATGGCGGCGCTATGAATATCATCATTTTCCAGTAGTTTCAGGTACCATCGCCATGAAAATTCAGACCAGACCATGGCGAATTTGCTGCCGTTGAAACTATAGGCCACCAACACCAGAATTGGCACATACAGAAAGGCGAAAAAGCCAACAGATAAACCGCCAAAGCCGGGAAAATCCCAGATTGGACGAAATTTTGATTTGCGATGCGGGCTAGCCATGTGTTGCCTCCGCACCGGTTTGTTCGTAGACGGCATGACGGCGGGCCGCCCGCGCATTGACCATCAGAGCAATAACCACAATTGCCAGCAACATCATTGCGATTGCAGCACCAAAGGGCCAGTTGCGCGAGGTGGCAAATTGCAATTGAACCAGCGAACCCAGCATGAGTTTCTTGCCTCCGCCCAACAAATCTGGGGCAATGAAGGCGCCAAGACATGGTACAAAAACGAGGATGCTGCCCCCAATAATGCCGGGCATGGTCAGTGGCACAATAATGCGCCGTATCAGCTCATAACGATTGGCATAGAGATCGGCACCAGCTTCCAGCAGGCGTACATCCATCTTCTCCATCGAGGCATAGAGCGGCAACACCATCAAGGGCAGGTATGAATAGACCAAACCAATCAGAATTGCGGTGTTGGTATACATCAAATTTATCGACTCATCCGGGCCGATAATGTTTAAAAATGACCCAACCTGATCCATAAAACCGCCCCGCCCTAAAATGATGACCCAGGCAAAGGTGCGAACAAGAAGGTTGGTCCAAAACGGAATAGTGATCAGGAATACCAGCAGGTTTTTGCGATGATCCGGCTGACGGGCAATATAATAGGCAGCAGGAAATCCGATAAGAAGTGCCAGGCCTGTCGCACCAAGCGCCAGCATGAATGAACGCATGATGATGATCAAATAGGCGGGGTTGAATTCGGTTTCGTCAAACAAATTTTTGTCAAACAGGATTTGAACATAGCTCGACACATCAAAGCGAAGATGCACACCGCCATAAACATTCGCCTCCATGAGAGAAACCGCGGCCATAATCAATAATGGGCCAATCATTAGAACGCCAATGGTAACCCATGTCGGCAACAGCCCGAGAAGACGAAGCCGTTTTATGCTCATGGATTTTCCAGTCGCGTTGTTCATGACCGAAGAACCCTACAATTGTCAGCGGGGATTTCAATCAGCACCTCATCACCGGTGGCAAAACTGGCATGCGCGCCTTGATTGATGCAGGCTTTCAGCGTCTGCCCATCACAGGCAAGATCAAGATGTGTTACACTACCGAGATAAGTTTGCTCGATCACCTTGGCCTCCATCTGGAGAGAAGACGGCGTTGTTTTTTTGCCCGTTTTGGCAAGGACTTTGACCTTTTCAGGCCGGATCATAATCGTAACCGCGTCACCAGCGGCAACATCAGGCGTGCTTATTTTTAAGGTGCCGCCACCGACCAATGTGAAGGTCATGTTTTTTCCTGTCGTTTTGCAACTGGCTTCGAGCATATTCGCTTCGCCAATAAAATTGGCAACAAACCGGTTCGCGGGTGCTTCATAAACCGCTTGCGGCGTGCCGACTTGCTGGACCTTGCCTTCACTGATCACCACGATCCGGTCGGACATGGCCAGCGCTTCTTCCTGATCATGCGTTACAAAGATAAATGTAATGCCGGTCTTTTGCTGGAGCTGCTTTAGTTCATCGCGCATGGCCTGACGCAATTTGAGGTCAAGCGCAGACAGCGGTTCATCCAGTAACAAAACCTTTGGGTTGGGCGCCAATGCCCGTGCCAGTGCCACGCGCTGTTGCTGTCCGCCCGACATTTGTGATGGACGCCGTTCAGCCAACGCTTCCATTTGGGTCAGGGCTAGCACCTCTTTACAACGGTGATCAATCTCGGCCTCGCTCTTTTTCAGGCGGCGCAGACCGAACGCAACATTTTCATAGACGCTGAGATGCGGAAACAGGGCGTAATGCTGAAAGACCGTGTTTACTGGTCGCTGGTTGGGCGGCAGATCCTCTATCTCTTCGCCAAACAGATTGATATGACCTTTTGTCATATCCTCAAATCCGGCAATCATGCGCAGAAGCGTGGTTTTCCCACAGCCTGATGGACCCAGCAATGTAAGGAATTCATTATCATAGATTTGCAAGGTGACATTATTGACCGCTGTCACCGCCGCATTTCCAGTACCATATATTTTGGTGACCTGTTGGATGTCTACCGCAACATTCTTTCGCATATGCGTGTTTACCCTCCCCAAAACACCCAAATCGACGGTTTAGTTAACAAGAAAAATGCGACAAGTTGCAACTGTTCTATTGTTTTTTTGCGGACTTAATTTGGTTTTAAGAGTGCGCTTGCCTAATGCCGGCCTAGTCTGGCATTGTTTTATCTGGTCTTGCAAAACGGCTAGACCATAAATCACAACCATATGTTTGGGACGGAATTACCATGAGTCCATTAGATACGGGGAGCTGGCAAAAGGCAGATTGGGATCGTGCCGCCAGCAAAATCACACCAAGTGCGAAAGCCTATATTGATGGCAAATTTGTTGATGCGATATCAGGCAAGACTTTTGCCAGCATCAATCCTGCAACAGATAGCACGCTGGCCATGGTAGCTGAATGTGATGCCGCGGACATAGACCGGGCGGTTGCGGCAGCAAGGCGGGCCTTTGAGGCTGGCGTGTGGTCTGCGATGGCGCCAATGGATCGCAAAGCGGTGTTATTGCGGCTTGCCGAATTAATCCGCCAAAATCTGGTCGAATTGGCGCTGTTGGATAGTCTGGATATGGGTAAGCTTGTTACCGATGCCGCGACTATTGACGTTCCCGGATCAGCGCTGTTTTTCCAATGGTATGCCGAGGCGATTGACAAGGTTTATGATGAGATTGCACCGACCGGCCCGGGTGATTTGGCGTTGATAACACGTGAACCCTTGGGTGTTGTCGGGGCTGTTGTGCCCTGGAACTTTCCGCTGGATATGGCAACATGGAAATGTGCCGCAGCACTGGCCGCTGGTAATTCGGTTGTTTTAAAGCCGGCTGAGCAGTCACCGCTATCGGCACTGCGGCTTGCGGAACTTGCAAGTGAAGCCGGGTTGCCGGATGGTGTGTTGAATGTTGTTCCTGGATTTGGTGAAACAGCGGGTCGTGCTTTGGGGTTGCACCCAGATGTTGATTGTTTGGCCTTTACCGGATCGACTGCAGTTGGGAAATTGTTTCAGCAATATGCTGGGCAATCAAACATGAAACAAGTCTGGCTGGAGACGGGTGGCAAAAGCCCTAATTTGGTATTTGCCGATTGCGCCGATTTGGACGCGGCCGCTGACATGGCGGCGTTTGGCATTTTTTTCAATCAGGGCGAGGTCTGTTCAGCCAATTCACGTTTGTTAGTTGAACGCAGCATTCAACAGGAATTTGTCGACCGATTGGTGGCGCGTGCGAAAAATACCCAACCGGGAAATCCGCTTGATCCAGCTTCCAAGATGGGTGCCATGGTCAGCCGCGAACAAACCGACCGTGTGATGGAATATATCGACATAGGCAAAAAAGAGAGTGAGTTGGTTGTCGGCGGCGAGGAAGTCAAAATTGATGGAAAAGGGTGTTTTATCACCCCGACGATTTTCAATAATGTAACATCAGATGCAACGATTGCACGCGATGAGATTTTTGGCCCGGTGTTGGCGGTCGTGCCATTTGACACTGAAGAAGAAGCGGTGCGGATTGCGAATGATTCAGTCTATGGTTTGGCGGCTTCGGTATGGACCGATGGGCTGTCGCGCGCGCATCGCGTTGCCAGTAAATTGCGCGCCGGAACAGTTTCGGTCAACACGGTCGATGCGCTGAGTCCTATGACGCCATTTGGTGGTTTTAAGCAGTCCGGAATTGGTCGTGATTTGTCGCTTCATTCCTTTGACAAATATACCGCGCTGAAAACAACATGGATAAAATATTAGCCCCCGTTATGTTCTCACATGCGCGGTTTGCATGATTCTTTATGCTTTCAATTCATCTTTGTAACCGCGTTATGTCTAGATACTCTCAGACATAATCAGCAATCAGCGTATATGCGGGTTGATTAGTTTTCTGCAAGGTTTAGATAATTTGCGAGGTGCGTTTTCATTGACGCATCAAAATAGAGGCCCAATTTGGTGCGGCGATCGAGGATATCCTCTGCGGTGCGTACCCATTCCTGCGCTATCAGCCATTCAATTTCTGCCTGATAGAGGCCATATCCAAATGCTTGCCCTAGCCGCTTTGGGCGGTCTGCTGTACCAAGAATGGCATAAATTTCTGACCCATAGGCGCGCGCCATGCGGGTGATCATCTGTTCTGGAAACGCCGGGAAATCTCGCTTAACACGATCCAAAAAATGTTGAAAATTAGCACAAGGGATGTCGCCGCCCGGAAGATGGGCAGAAGAAGCTAGGCCAACTTTTGGGGCAGGCCATTTTTGATTAACTAATCGGGCCACCTTTACGGCCAGCTGGCGGTAGGTGGTTAATTTACCGCCAAAAACATTTAACCAATTCTTTGCGGCTTCATCTTGCCAAGACAACACATAATCACGGGTTATTGATTGCAGCGCTTTTTTGCCATCATCAAACAGCGGACGTACACCTGAATAGCTGGCAATAATCGTCTCTCGATTAAGCGGCGTGGCCAGATAGTGGCCTAGCTCGTTGCAGATATAGTCTAGTTCATCATTGCTGATTTGTGGGTGATCTGCAGAACCTTGGTGATCCATATCGGTTGTGCCAAGCAGAGTGAAATCATCCAGATAGGGAAGGGCAAATAGAATCCGGCCATCTGAATTTTGAAAGATATAAGCTTTGTTATGATCAAAAAGTCGCTTGGTAATCAAATGTGAGCCACGCACTAATCTGATGTTTTTCTCTGGCTGACGGTCTTGTTGCAAGGCCATAATCTGGTCAACAAATGGCCCCCCAGCATTGATAATCATTTCTGCATGAATCTCACGCGTGCTGGTTTTGGCTACCCATCCTTTTGATGATCTGCTGATTTGCACTATTTCGCTATCACGGTAAATCTTTGCGCCCCGTTGAGACGCGGCCCTTGCATTGGCAAGGGTTAGACGGCTGTCATCAACAAAACAATCTGTATATTCAAAGCCGTGCGTTATGTCCGACCGAAGCGCGTGTCCGGCGGCATCTGTGGTGAGATCAACACCAGTTGGGCGCGCCAGTTCTGACCGCCCGCCTAAATTTGCATAGATAAACAGACCCATTTGCAGCAACCATTTCGGCCGCATCCCCGCTTGGTGTGGCAGAACAAATCGCATGGGGTGTATCAGATGCGGTGCCATATTCATAAGAATATCCCGTTCTTTTAGCGCCTCTCTCACGAGCCTGAATTTATAATGTTCTAGGTAACGCAGTCCGCCATGGATAAGTTTTGTGGACCATGAAGATGTCGCCGATGCAATGTCATTTTTTTCACATAAGATGACTTGGTACCCTCTGCCCGCCAATTCGCGTGCAATCCCACAGCCGTTTATGCCCCCACCAATAATCAGGATATCGCATTGACTTAGTTGCATATTTTTAAAACATCGTAAAACCGAGGGGAATCTATCTTGTTTCGGTAAAACATAGTTTAAGTTTTGTCCGGGCTTTTCGCCAAGCGTAATATTTGTCTAATCATGTGTATTGGTGCTGGCCAAGGCGTGGCATTGATTCTGGAGGCCTGCTAGGGGACAGTGCGGCACGCCATCTATTTCGATAGCCATTCAAAACAAAAACTAAATTCAATTAACTTCACAAAAATTCTTGTTTCTTCTGAAGTAAGATATTTTGTTTTAGTTCATCAATAGTCATTAAAGTCATAGCATTAAAATAGTACATGACGTCACCATTCTTCAGAAACCTTATGAACTGGTCATACGCATTAACTGTTGTTCGCCGTTTCAAAACCTATTTTAGCAACAAAAAAATTAATTATATCAATACTTTATACTTCTCATAGATTTTTTTCTTGCAGAGGTTTTCTGTGTTTGGCGTTATGTATAGTTGAAAAACACTGTCAGGTTTTTGTGATCTTTAAAATCTAATATGCCTAATCCCTGTCAATGTCTTATTTTTGGGGCGTTGGTTGATGAGTATCTCTCAATTCAAAACTTATCTGCAAACATATGTTCGGAATTGGTGCGAAGCTAATGGTCAGAGTATTGACAACGGCAAGTCACGGGGACTGGCTTTTGAGAATTTTGTGTTTGAAACTCTAGTAAGCCGCTTTGAGTTAGATGGAGCTTCTATTGAAGAAAATGTATTTAGATCTGACGAGAGAGGTTTTGACATCATATTGCCACCGTCAGGCAATAGTGATTTTTTTATTGTTTGTCAGTGTGAAATGGGTGGTGCCATAATCGCGCGCCATCTTCATGATCGTATTTTTGAAAGATTCGAACAGGGGCAAGAGGCAGAGGGAAGCGGCCTTGGCCTTGCCATTGTAAAGGAAATTTGTCTCTTGCATGGGGGTGAGGCCAGCTATAGCGAGGTTGGCGGGTGGGCCTGTTTTACCCTGACACTGCCGCAATCAGGCACGCGGGAATAGCGCCATTGCCGGGCCAGCCAAACCCGCACAAGACGGGTATTAATACACTTTGATTTCATAGCACCGACAGGCCGTGCGGCCATGTTTGCGCCCATAGATTTCCAGCCGGTGTTCGGTAAGCTCAAATCCCATTTCGCTGGCTATTTCCTCGATCAGCCGTTGCAGTTGCTGGCTTTTAAATTCATGGATTTGACCAGTTTCGACATCCATCAAATGGTCATGTTCCACACGTTTGATTTCAAACCGCGCCTTGCCATCGCCAACATCAAGTTTTTGGATGAGTTGATAATCTTCAAAAATACCCAAAGACCGGTAAATTGATGCAATTGATATAGAGCTGTCTTTTTCCTTGCACCGCAAATAGATCGTTTCGACATCGGGGTGATCGGCCGCTTCTTCAAGCACCGTTGCCAGCAAATGACGCTGGCTGGTCATTCTGATTCCAGCATGCGTGCATTTTTTGACAAAAGGCATGTCACCTTTTTTACGTGCTTTTGTGCCAGTCATAGTTTTAAACACCATCTAGAAACGCTGATTCATTGTTGCATCAAAACATAATTTTGCAAAAATATATTGCAGCTTCATATGATCAGCCTAACCTTATGACACAAACGCCATATTTATCACCTTGGAGGTGCCGCCATGCTTTCAAAAGAACAGGTCGAATTTTTCAACGCTAACGGTTATTTAGTGGTCGAAGATGCGGTCACGCCCGATCAATTAGATGCTTTGCGTCAAGATTTTGCCAATTGGGTGGAAGAAAGCCGCGACCATGATGAGGCATGGGGCGAGATCATCAATGGCAAGCCCAGATTTGATGTGGAAAAAGGGCATTCTGCTGCCACACCCGCCTTGCGCCGGGTCAATGCACCCCATGAGGTCTCAGATGCTTATTTTAATGTCATGGCGGATAGCAAGATGACCGATATGGTCGCTGATCTAATTGGCCCTGATGTGAAATTGCATCACACAAAAATCAACTCAAAATTGCCCGGATCGGCAACAGCGGTCAAATGGCATCAAGATTTTCCATTCACACCGCATACCAATGATGATCTGATTACGGCACTTTTAATGGTAGATGAAGTAAATACTGAAAATGGCCCCCTGGAAGTTTGGGCGGATACCCACAACGGAACCATCCACACATTATGGCATGATGGCCAGTTTACAGGTGCGGTGAGTGACGAAATTACCGAACAAGCGTTACAAAAACGTACCATTTGCACGGGTAAGGCCGGCAGTGTTTGTTTGATGCATACGCGCCTTTTACATGGGTCTGCACCTAATCGGTCCGACGCATCACGGACACTTTTCATCTGCGTTTATAGTGCCGCTGATGCCATGCCTATTTCACCGTCACCTGTCCCCACCACGTATCAAGGGATGATCGTTCGCGGAGAAGATAAAGGCCTTGTGCGGTCAGTGGATTTTCATATACCCATGCCAAAATTGCCAGATGGCGCCTCTTTCTTTGACCAGCAGCAAAGAGGCTGAGAAAACACATGA
The DNA here is from genome assembly GCA_027620495.1 of Pseudomonadota bacterium. Classification (GTDB taxonomy): domain Bacteria; phylum Pseudomonadota; class Alphaproteobacteria; order Puniceispirillales; family Puniceispirillaceae; genus UBA3439. The sequence continues at coordinate 62,392 of JAQCEA010000013.1, forward strand.
CATTAGACCAAGCGCAAGAAGATCTTTTTTGTGCCATTGCCAATAATGAAAATCGAACACCGCATTCTATGCCCGGTTGGTATTATTCAGATCAGCAGCTGTTTGAATTAGAAAAAACCAAGGTTTTTGCTGATGGGTGGGTTTGCGTCGGCCACCAGAGCGAAATTTCCAAAACAGGTCAATATATAACAGCCACCATTGGTGATGAGCCGATCGTCATATTGCGTGATCGACAAAAGCAAATACGCGCCTTTTCCAATATTTGCCGACATCGCGGCATGACACTTGTCGACGGCAAAGGAAAGGTTAGTCTGTTAACCTGCCCGTATCATGCTTGGAGTTACCAGCTTGATGGCCAGCTTTATAAAGCGCCATACATGGACTCGGTCGAAGGATTTGATCCCACGCTTTGCGCCCTGCCAGAATTTAAACTGGAAGAATGGTTGGGATTTATGTTTGTTAACATTAGCGGTGTGGCAGCGCCGCTGGCCCCACAATTGGCTGATCTTGAGCCATTTTTGAAAAACTATCATCCTGAAGACCGCCATAGTACGCAGACCTGGCATGAAGAATGGCAAACCAATTGGAAAGCGCTTGTCGAAAATTTTATGGAAGGCTATCACCTCTCGGTAACCCATGCGACAACGCTTGATTACATAACGCCCACAGAATTATGCGAAAAATTAGCCTCTGGAGACGGGTTTACCGCGTATCGATCTAACTATCGTCCATCATCACCGCAACGCCTGCCATTTCCAGCTGATCTGATACCGAAAGAGCAGCGGTCTTCAGTGCTGGTGAATATTTATCCAAATTTTGTCATTACAGTTGGGCCAAATTGCGCGGTTTTTTTGATTTTATTGCCAGTTCGCGTTGAAAGTGTGGTGATCAAAATGGGCGTGCTCGTTCAAGATGGTGCAGATGATCTGGCGGAAACCAAAGCTTATATCGATCTTGCTCACGCGTTTAATGCAGAAGATAAAGCCACGCTTGAGGCCATACAGAAAAACGCCAAAACGAGTTTCCGCCCCATAGCGCATCTTGCACCTGAAGCGTTTGAAGGTACGATTTGGGATTTTACGCGCCAAATGGCAAAATTAATGATAAGTAATTAAGCAATACAGGCATGCGCGCAAATACTGGTTTTATTTGCGCCATTTAAGCTGGCAAGCAAAATAATATGATTGTTTGACGCCATGACAGATCACCCCACAACCTTGTCAATTCTGCGTGACCTCATCGGGTTTCCGACGGTCAGCCGCGACCCCAACCGGGACCTGATTGATTATTGTGCCAGCTATTTAAAATCAATCGGCGCGTCAGTTGACATCATAACAGCCGAAGCGGGGCGCAAGGCCAACCTATATGCAACGATTGGCCCCCAGGATGTGCCGGGCGTGATGCTGTCTGGCCATACAGATGTTGTGCCGGTTGATGGTCAAGCCTGGTCAAAACCACCATTTGAAGCGGTGGTCGAAGACGGGCGGGTCTATGGGCGGGGAACAGCCGATATGAAGGGGTTCGTCGCATCGGCATTATTTTGTGCCAGCAAAGCGGCAGATCGACAGCTAACAACGCCGTTGCATCTTGCCTTGTCACATGATGAAGAAATCGGTTGTGTTGGCGTTCATTCATTGATTGATATGCTGGCAGATGCGCCAGTCAAGCCAGCCATGTGTATTGTTGGTGAACCGACATCTATGGCCATTGCAACTGGGCATAAAGGCAAAACTGCGATCGAAGCGATGTGCATTGGCAGCGCCGCCCATTCAGCCCTTGCCCCACAGGCTGTCAACGCGATTCATCTGGCCTGCGACTTGATTTCACAAATCAGACATCTGCAAGATGACATTGCGGTTAATGGCACACAGGATACGGCCTATGATATTCCCTACACCACTTTACATGCGGGGCTAGTCACCGGGGGAGTTGCGCTGAATATTGTACCCGATCATGCTGTTGTTACATTTGAGATACGTAACCTGACAACAGATAACCCAGACAAGATTCTCGACAGGCTGCGCAGTGCCATTGCCCCGGTGATCGCTGCCGCGCGCCAACGTGTACCGCACGCAGATATTGCGTTTAACGTGATTAATGCCTATCCGGGATTGGACACACCGCTTGATGATGCGTTGGTAGAGATGCTGGCCGGGCTGACTGGCAGTGACCAGCGCATTAAGGTTGCCTTTGGCACCGAGGGGGGGCTGTTTTTGCAAAAGCTTAGCATCCCCGCTGTTGTGTGTGGGCCGGGGTCAATGGCACAAGGACACAAAGCTGATGAATTTGTCACTTTGGCACAGCTTGATGCCTGTGATGCGATGCTTGCGGCGCTGGTTGACCGGCTGGAACATGGTGTTGGGTGATCAGATTTACAGATCCCCGGGGACACCATAGCTTGGCGCTGATTCTGGATGAAGCGCGCGCGTAACATAGTCATTCATTTGCGGCTTATAGACATCCCACGCGGCCGCTATGGCGGCAATCGGGCAGTCTTCGGTCCAGTCGCAACGCAATTCGGCCAACGGCCAGTCCTGATTATCGACAATCAATAATCCGGCTGAATGCACCTCCCCAGCTTCGCCGCCAGCATCAAGCCCTGCTTGCATTGCGGCAATCAGCCGGTCACCGAGATGACCTTTGGTGTCATGAAATGCGGTGACCATTGATTTGGGAATGGTTGTATTTGCCAACAGATTGCCGGCTGCCGCGGCATCCTGACTTTGATATTCTGCATTGATGCCAAGCGTGTTTGTGCCTGAAAAGATAGCGGTCCGGCCAGCCTGATCAATCGCCAGCAACTGGCGAAAGGCGGTATGGCTGGCGGCGGCAATGACGCTGGCGATCGCGGCATCGGCATCCATACCATTTGCCATCGCATTAAGGACATGGGGGCCAAGCCGCGGATCGGTCACATTCTGGCTGGCAACCGCGCCAATGCCAGCACGGGCATGCGCGCATCGTGCGGCAACGGCTGGTGATGATGATGACACAGCCATCCCAAACTGCCCGGTTGCCGCACATCTGCCAAGGATTGAAAATGTCATGATTATTCCTCGTCAGGGATCACCGCGGTGGCATCAATTTCGACAAGCCAGTCAGGACGGGCAAGTGCCTGGACAACCAAACCGGTCGAAACCGGGTGGACGCCTTTGATATATTCACCCATGGTTCGATAGACTGCCTCGCGGTGACGAACATCTGTGATATAGACCACCACTTTGACAAGATGGGCCATATTGCCGCCAGCTTCCTCGATCAACTGACGGATATTCTGCATCACCTTATGGGTTTGTTCTGCTGGGTCGTGGCTGTCAATATTTTTGGCATCATCAAGATTTTGTGGGCATTGGCCGCGCATCCAGACAGTGCGCCTACCGCGTGTCACAACAGCCTGACATAAATCATTATCAAGATTTTGTTCGGGGTATGTGTCTTTGGTATTGAATTTACGAATACGGTGATGCGTCATTTATAAAGACCTCCTGAAAGATGGCGTATTTTTAGATTAACCACAGCGACGGCCCCCGCCAAGATAGTTTGATAGCCGTGGTTCGGTTTGTTGGTTGATTTTGCCAGCAAAGAAACGCTTAAAGACATACTTAACGAACAATAAACAGGGTATGCTCAACCAAATAACAGGGCAAATTCTTGTGGCCGTAATGACATAAATGATGGCGTTCTGCGACTTTTTGCATGGTTCGTGATCTCAAGGGCCAATGGTGATGTAATGCAGGCAGGTGTGACGGGTCTCATGCTTCGGGGTTGCACCATTTTTCGGTGCTGTTAAAACAAACAAAGACAGGCATTAAGTCACCGAGGCGGTATTCAGCATAAGTAAGGCCCAAAACTATAAAATTGGGTGGTCATAGCCAGCTCAAGGACAAAAGCAGATGCAAGACAAACCATTCAGTCAAATTGATGACGCGCTGAACAAGGCGGCGTCTCGCGTCTTGGCCACCAGCCTGTCTAGTTTGATGCAAATGCCGAATAGAGACCGTTTCATTTATCAATTTGAGGATTTAACCGTCGATTGCACCCGTCAGTTGCTGGATGATGACGGATTGTCGGCGCTGTTTCATCTTGCTGAAAACTGTCAGCTACAGACCCGCATTGACGAGATGTTTTCTGGGGCGCCAGTGAATATTACCGAACATAGGCCGGTACAGCATATGTCCGTGCGCACGCCGGATTATCTGGCATCTGTCGCCTATCAAAAATTATCCGCTTTTGCCGAAACGGTGCGGCGCAACCCGGATATCACCGCGGTGGTAAATTTGGGCATTGGCGGGTCGGATTTAGGCCCGAAAATGGTCACACAGGCGCTGGCTGGATATCATGACGGGCCGGTTTGTCATTTTGTTGGCAATATTTGCCCAACAGATTTGCATGATGTGCTGGTCACATGCGACCCCGAAAAAACATTATTCATTGTCACATCTAAAACCTTTACCACGGCAGAAACACTTGCCAATGCGATGATGGCCAAACACTGGCTTGATCAGCATGGGGTTGATGCGGGCACCGCCATGGTGGCGGTCACTGCCGCTGGTGCGCGGGCGCAAGCATGGGGCATTGACCCAGATCATATTTTTGCTTTTGCCGACGGTATTGGCGGGCGCTATTCATTATGGTCATCTGTTGGTTTGTCCGTCATGATCGCCATCGGCAGTGAAAATTTCTCCCGCATGTTGGCCGGGGCCTATGCGATCGACCGCCATGTCCGGCACGCTGAACTGTCGCAAAATATTGGCGTGATCATGGGGTTGCTGCGGGTCTGGTGCCGCCGTTATCTGCAACTGCCAGCTTATGGGTTGATCCCCTATGACCAGCGTTTGGCCGCCTTGCCAGCCTGGGCGCAACAGCTGGAAATGGAAAGCAATGGCAAATCTGTTGACCGGCAAGGCCATCCTTTGCAACGGCCTGCTGGCCCGTTGATATGGGGCGTGGCGGGAACCAGTGCGCAGCATAGTTTTTTTCAATGGCTGCATCAGTCGGTTGATATCACCCCGATTGATATTTTGGTGGCGATACAGCCAGCCGCCGGGTTGGATGGCCAAATCTGGGGCAATCATCACAAATTGCTTGCCATCAACGCGGTGGCACAGGCCGAGGCATTGGCGTTAGGCGCGCCGAATCTGGCCGAGCCACATCGGCATTTTTCGGGCAACCGGCCATCGGTGTTGATCAGCTGGGATCAAACGACACCCTATGCGCTTGGCCGCCTGTTGGCGCTCTATGAACATATCACCGTGATTTCCGGATTTTTGTGGGATGTGAACAGTTTTGATCAATGGGGTGTTGAACTTGGCAAGCAGATGGCAAATCAATTGCAATCAGGTGAAGGTCTCGAAGATTTCAGCCCCGCCGCAAAAGCCTTTCTTGATCGGTTAAATACCCCGCGGACATAGTTAGCGGCGTTACCAGATCAATGACATGGCATCAGATTGTTACATATAGAATGAATGGGAATGGGTATGCAGCTTGCGCAAATTTTAGATAAACGAAAATCATGCCGGGCGTTTTTAGACCGCCCGGTAGACCCGCAATTATTGCGCTCAATCATTACAAAGGCCGCCCGCGCCCCATCAAATGGCAATTTACAGCCATGGCAGATTTATATTGTAACAGGTACAGCGCTCGCATCTTTGAAACAAACAACCAAACAATTGGTGGATGATAAGGTGCCATTGCAAACCCCGGAATATCAGGTTTATCCAAAGCCATTGAAGGATGTGTATGACCAACGCCGACAAGAGATTGGTGAAGATTTATACCGGGTGTTAGGTATCCCGCGTGAAGACAAACAAAAACGGCGCGGTCAATTTGCCAAAAATGCGCTGATGTTTAACGCCCCGGTAGGGATGTTTGCTTATATTGACCGGTCTTTAAGTTACGGACAATGGATGGATCTTGGGATGTATTTGCAAAGCGTTATGCTGTTATGTCAGGGGCATGGGCTGGCCACATGCGCGCAAGGATATTGGACATTTTTTCATGCAACTGTGCGTCAGGCGACTGGTGCGCCTGATGATCTGATGCTGGCTTGCGGTATGGCCATCGGATTTGAGGATCAAGATGCCCCGATCAATAAAGTGCGGTCTTCGCGCGCGGCGGTGGAAGATTTTGCCGTATTTATCGACTGATGAGATCAGGGCGATGGGGTTTTTTGATATGCCCCCATGCAGGGTAACAGGCAAAATCCCCCGGCCCGTCATTAGGCCCATCATTAATGGTGATTAGTTTGTTTATGGCGAGGAGAGGTAAAAATAATGAGTAACGCCCATAGCCGCGCGGTGATTGATCATCTTGTTTTCGGGTGCGATCATTTGCAAAACGGGACGTCCTATATTGAACAGATGCTTGGTGTTGGTTTTTCTGCTGGGGGGAAACACACCCTTATGGCAACGCATAATCGGCTTTTGAAATTGCAAGACTCCATCTATTTCGAAGCCATCGCCATTGATCATGAGGCCGAACAAATACATGGGGGAATTGATCGCAAACGGTGGTTTTCACTTGATGAAGATCGCACAAAGCAAAGGCTTGCCCAATCACCACAACCATTGACCTGGGTTGTTGCTGTTGATGATATTTATGATGCGGCATCAAAATGTGGGTATGCGGCTGGAACGATTACCACAATGACACGAGGCGATTTGGAATGGATGTTGACCATCGCTGAAGATGGCACGCTTGTTGAAGACGGGCTATTGCCGGGGTTGATTCAATGGCCCGGTGGCCGGAATCCAGCAAATAAATTGCCAGAAAGTGACACCAGACTTCACCGGCTGATTCTACAGCACCCTCAGCCAGATGCGATCGGGCAGATCATCGATCAGCTTGGCATTGATGGGCCGGTTGAGGTAAGGCCGGGCCCCGCAAATTTGATTTATGAATTGCAAACCGCATCGGGTGAACTGGTTTCACTGTCCGGCGCATCTGTTTGATGCGGCGTATGGTGTGATCAAGCACCAGTTGGCGTTTTTGTTTTATCTGATTTTTGGAAAGGCCATCGACGGGTCATAGCTTGCAAAGCT